>JAUNBA010000003.1 GCA_030527325.1 Slackia sp. | reverse complement strand
CGGTGACTGGATTCGAACCAGTGACGCCACGGGTATGAACCGTGTGCTCTAACCAACTGAGCTACACCGCCATATATACTTTATAGAACTGATGCTCCATTAAGTAGATAAAGTAATGGAGCCCGCGACCGGACTTGAACCGGTGACCTCTTCGTTACCAACGAAGTGCTCTACCTGCTGAGCTACACGGGCAAACTGGTGGGCGCGCTAGGATTCGAACCTAGGTAAGCATAGCTAACGGGTTTACAGCCCGTCCCCTTTAACCACTCGGGCACACGCCCAGTTCATCAAGGTGCTCGATGCGATATGTGTACTTATCAAGCTGCTGTTCGTTTCGCTGGAAGTTTGCTTCCGCGCCGCGAACGAAGTGCATAATACGCTAGCCTCCGAAGCGTGTCAACAGTCTACACGCCCCCGGGCGTATCTATACTTTCCTCCCCTATTTTCAGTATTTGAACTGGTATTTTTCATACGCGCCATTTGACAAGAAGGCGATATGCTCGGTTTTTTCTCAAAAAAAATTTTTTTCGGATTCTCCGCCTTCCCGCCCGAAATCAGACATACGGACGCGCGCGAAAACCGCGCAAGACGCCCCACGCGCCTTCGGGCAACGCGGCCTTTCTCGACGACGAACGCCCACCCTGCCGCCCCGATCCGTCCACACGCACGACGATTCGCAAAAGCGGCCCTCCGCGCAAGCAAACACTCCTCGCGCAAGAACGTAAAAAAGCCCGCCGAAGCGAACGCATCGACGGGCCGGAGGAAAACGCGACGTTATACGTCGGCTTCCATATAATGATCGAATTCGTCGGTCACCTTCTGGGGCGGTTTTTCGGTCAGCAAGGACACGACGACGATGGCGACAAGCGCCAGGATGAAGCCGGGAAGCAGCTCATACACCGCGAAAACGCCGCCGAGCGGCTTGACGAACCAGTTCCACACGATAACGGTGACCGCACCCGTGAGCATGCCCGCCAGCGCGCCCTGACGATTCGTGCGGCGCCAATACAGGCTGCACAGCATCAAGGGGCCGAAGCTCGCGCCGAAGCCCGCCCATGCGTACGAAACCACCTGGAAGATCGACGAGTCTTGATCGAGCGCGATGACGATCCCGAAGATCAAGATGACCGTCAGCGAAACGCGGGAGACGAACATCATCTGGGCCTCGGTCGCATTCTTGTTGATAAGGCCCTTGTAGAGGTTCTGAGAAATAGCCGAACCGGCGATGAGCAGGTAACTCGACGAAGACGACATCGTAGCGGCGAAAATGCCCGAAACCACCAGGCCGCACAAAAACGACGGAAGCATGATCTGCGCCAAGACGACGAAGACCGACTCGGCCGCCGACGCCGTCAAGAACTGCGCGGGAATGGCGGCGCGGCCCACAAGGCCGATGCACACGGCGCTTGCAAGCGAAACGACCACCCAGATAACCGCGATGATGCGGCTCTTCTTGATTTCGCTGGAATGGCGCACGCTCATGAAGCGGACCAGCACCTGTGGCATACCGAAGTAGCCCAGGCCCCATGCAAGGCAGCTGATGATGGTGATGGCGCCGGAGCCGTACACCACTGCTTCGCCGAAAAGCGGCATACCGCCCTCGACGACCTGCATGCCGGCCTCGTCGAGCACCGGCGAAGCCTGATGGGTGGCCGACAAGAACCCGGGAATAGACTGCAAGAATGCGACGGTGCTGTCGACGCCGCCCGCCATGGCGACGCTTCCCACGAAGACCACCACGAGGGCGCAGATCATAAGAGAGCCCTGGATGAGGTCGGTCGTGCACACGGACAGATAGCCGCCGACGAAGGTATAGACGAATACCACGAGCGCGCCGAGGATCATCATGGTGGTGTAGTCGAGGCCGAACAGCGTCGCGAACAGTTTTCCGCACGTGACGAAGCAGCTGCCGCAGTAAATGCAGAAGAACAGCAGGATGATGACGGCCGCAACGCTCATCAGCACGCGCTTTTCGTCGTGGAAGCGATTGCTGAAAAAGTCGGGCAGCGTGATGGCATTGCCTGCCACTTCGGAATACTTACGCAGGCGTTTAGCAACGAACTTCCAGTTCAGGTAGGTTCCGATGGCAAGGCCGATAGCCGTCCACATGGCATCGGATGCTCCGGTGAAATACGCGATGCCGGGCAGGCCCATAAGCAGCCATCCCGACATATCGGACGCCTCGGCGGACAGCGCGGTCAGCCACGGCCCCAATCCGCGACCGCCCAAAAAGTAGTTTTCAGAGCTTGCATTGGACTTTTTCAGATAGAAAAAGCCCACCGCGAGCACGACGACGAAGTACAGAGCCATCGCGAGCACAACCTGGATGTCGTCTGAAGACATCGTCCCTCCTCTCATCGTTCGGACATGAAAAGCATCAGCAGATTATACGGTAAGCAAGGCGGCAAAAGACCGCGACGCGGCGCGCGCGTTTCCCCGACGGCGGCATGCTGCGGCCGAAAAGCACGGCCGAGCACGGCAAGGCGATGCCGTGCGGGTCGAAGTCCGTCCGCCCCCGCCATCGTCCCATCTATATATATGAGACGATCCGATGACGCGGCAATGCGATACAGCCGTGCACCGCAAACGATCCGGTTCGGCGAGCGCCATAGAAAGCCGCAGACGGACGTGAAGCGACTCGGACGCGGCAAGCGGGGCTCGATGCGCTAAAGTAGCTTCCGGATCGCAAACGAGCACGCGTCCCGATGCAGCGATGCGACGAGGCGCGCGACATAAGGAGGAACCATGTCGTATGCCGATTTGACCGACGTCCGCCTCGAACAGATAGAAGCGGATCTGCGCAACGAATACGCCGCCTATTGCAGCCAGGGCCTTGCCCTCAACATGGCGCGAGGCAAGCCGTCGAAAGAGCAGCTGGAACTGAGCCGCCCGATGCTCGACTGCATCGGGTCTTCGTCATTGCTCGATGCCGAAGACGGAACGGATTGCTGCAACTACGGAGCCATGGACGGCATCACCGAGGCCAAACGGCTCATGGCCGCGATTATGGACGATCGCCCCGAACGCACCTGCGTCTTCGGAAATTCCAGTCTCAATATCATGTTCGACCTGGTCACATGCGGCATGCTGCACGGGTATCGCGGGTCGGCACCCTGGTGCACGCTGCCGCGCGTCAAATGGATCTGCCCGGTTCCCGGCTACGACCGCCACTTCGCCATCACCGAATCATACGGCATCGAGATGATTCCCGTCGCCTTGGGCGAAACCGGCCCCGACATGGACGAAGTCGAACGTATCGCGGCATCCGACGACGCGGTCAAAGGCATCTGGTGCGTTCCTCAGTATTCCAACCCGAGCGGCATCACCTACGACGACGAAACGGTACGCCGTCTCGCGTCGATGCCGTGCGCGGCGGATGACTTCCGCATCTTCTGGGACAACGCATACTGCGTGCATCATCTCGACGAAACGCAAGCCGCACACGTGGCCGACATCGCGCAGGCATGCGAGGATGCAGGGCATCCCGACCGCTATTTCAAATTCGCCAGCACATCGAAGGTGACGTTTCCGGGCGCGGGCATCGCGGCCGTCGCGGCAAGCGAGGCCAATATAGCCGAAATCAAGCAGCGCGTATCCATTCAAACGGTCGGCTACGACAAACTCAACCAACTGCGTCACGTGCGCTTCCTGCGCGACGCGTCGGGCGTACGCGAACACATGGCCAAACACGCGGCCATCCTGCGCCCGAAATTCGAGCTAGTCGAACGCATGCTCGAAGAAGGTCTGGGCGACACGGGATGCGCGTCATGGAGCAAGCCCGTGGGCGGATACTTCGTCAGCTTCGACGGCATGCCCGGCACGGCGAAACGAACCGTCGAGCTGGCTCGACAGGCGGGCGTCACCATGACGGGCGCAGGGGCGACCTGGCCGCGCAAAAACGACCCGCGCGACGCTAATATCCGCATAGCCCCCACCCTGCCGCCGCTCGACGAGCTCGAACAGGCCATGAAGGTGTTCGTCTGCTGCGTCAAGCTGGCGAGCATCGAAGCGCTGCGCAACGAGCGATAGCGCCCGCCGGCCTAAACCGCACAGCTCCGTAACACACAGCGGCCCCGCATGTGCGGGGCCGCTGTCGTCATGGATGCGCCGCTACGATTCGGCGTAGATCTCCTTCAATTTGAGCAGATGCTCATAGCGGTCCATGGCCGCCCTCTCATTGAGCTCGAAGAGCTCGTCCGCACGCTCGGGGAACTCGCGGGTCAAGCGGCTGTAACGCGCCTCGTTCATCAAGAACTCCTGGTAGCCGCCCTTGGGCTCTTTGGAATCGAGCGTGAACTTCTTGCCGGCAGGCGCGGCGGGATTATAGCGATACAGATTCCAGTATCCGCAATCGACGGCCTTTTCCATCTCGACCATGCAATTGCCCATGCCGCCCTTGATGGCATGCATCTCGCACGGCGAATAGCCGATGATCAACGAGGGGCCGGGGTACGCTTCGGCCTCGGCGATGGCCTTCATGGTCTGCGCGGGCTTGGCGCCCATGGCGACCTGCGCCACATAGACGTATCCGTACGCGATGGCGATTTCGGCAAGGCTCTTCTTCTTGATGTCCTTGCCCGCTGCCGCGAACTGTGCGACCTGGCCGATGTTGGACGCTTTCGACGCCTGGCCGCCCGTATTGGAATACACCTCGGTGTCGAAGACGAAGACGTTGACATCCTCGCCCGACGCAAGCACGTGATCGAGTCCGCCGTAGCCGATGTCATACGCCCATCCGTCGCCGCCGAAGATCCATACCGACTTTTTGACCAGGTAATCTTTGTCGGCGAGAACAGCCGCCGCCGTAGGTGCCTCATCAGCATCCGACGCAGCGACGCGCTCGAGCTCGACGATGTACGCCGCGGAAGCCGCCTTGCTCTGCTCGGCATCGTCGCGCGCATCGAGCCATGCGCGAGCGGCGGCGCACAACGCCTCGTCGTCCGACGATGCGGCGAGCTGCTCGCTTGCTGCGATGGCCTTGTCGCGCACCGCGTTATGGCCGAGCAGCATGCCGAGACCGTGTTCGGCATTGTCTTCGAACAGAGAGTTCGCCCAAGCGGGACCGCGGCCGTCCTTGTCCACCGTATACGGCGAAGTCGCGGCGGGACCGCCCCAGATAGACGAGCAGCCGGTCGCATTCGAAATGTACATGCGATCGCCGAACAGCTGGGTGACCAGGCGGGCGTACGCCGTCTGGGCACAGCCCGCGCAAGCGCCCGAAAACTCCAGCAAAGGCTGCTTGAACTGGCTGCCCTTCACCGTAGCGTCCTCGATCTCCGGCTTGCGGGAAACGGAAGAAACGCAGTAGTCGAACACATCCTGCTGGGCCATTTCGCTTTCCGCCGCCACCATGGACAAAGAATTCGTCGGACACTGGACCACGCACACGTTGCAGCCCATGCAGTCGAGCGGCGAGATGGCAAGGGTGTACTGCAATCCGGCGGCCGCTTTGCCCTTGGCGGGAATCATGACGGCGGCTTCGGGTGCGCAGGCGGCCTCTTCCTCGGTCAAGGCGAACGGACGAATGGTGGCATGCGGGCACACGAAGGCGCACTGGTTGCACTGGATGCAGGTGGATGCATCCCACGTGGGAACCGACACGGCGATGCCGCGCTTCTCATACGCCGACGCCCCCTGCTCGAACTGGCCGTCCGCATGGTCGACGAATGCGGAAACAGGCAGGCTGTCGCCATCCATGCGGCCGACAGGCTCCATGATGGTCGAAACCATCTTCACGAGCTCGGGTTTGCCCTCGAGCGCGACATCCTGGTCGCCATCGACGGCATCGGCCCATGCCGCAGGCACATCGATACGCGTGAACGCGGTGGCGCCTGCGTCGATCGCACGATGGTTGGTGTCGACGACGTCCTGACCCTTCTTCAGATAGGACTTGGTGGCCGCCTCTTTCATGAAGCGCAAGGCGTCCTCCTGGGGAAGCACGCCCGTCAGCGCGAAGAAGGCCGACTGCAGAATAGTGTTCGTGCGCTTGCCCATCCCGATTTCGATAGCCAGGTCGATCGCGTTGATGGTATAGAGCTTGATATCGTTACGCGCTATATAGCGCTTCGCTTCGGCATTGAGGTGCTCTTCGAGTTCCTCGGGCGTCCACTGGCAGTTGATCAGGAAGGTTCCGCCGGGCTTGACGTCGTTCACCATGCGGAAGCCCTTGGTGACATACGAAGGATTATGGCATGCCACGAAATCGGCCTTGTTCACATAGTATGCGCTGCGGATCGGGGCGTCGCCGAAACGCAGGTGGCTGATCGTGACGCCGCCCGTCTTCTTGGAGTCGTACTGGAAATACGCCTGCACGTACTTATCGGTATGGTCGCCGATGATTTTGATCGAGTTTTTGTTGGCGCCCACGGTTCCATCGCCGCCGAGGCCCCAGAATTTGCATTCGATCGTACCCGGAGCCGCCGTATTCGGGCAATCGGAATCTTCGGGCAGCGAAAGACCTGTGACGTCATCGACGATGCCGATGGTGAATTCTCGGCGCGGAGCCTCGCGAGCGAGTTCGGTGTACACCGCGAAGATCGACGAAGGCGGCGTGTCCTTGGAACCCAGACCGTAACGGCCGCCGACCACCGTAATGCCGGAGACACCCTCGATAGCCAGCGCATTGACCACGTCCATGTACAGCGGCTCGCCCACCGCGCCGGGTTCTTTCGTGCGGTCGAGCACGGCGATCTTCTTCGTCGTCTTCGGAAGCGCCGCCACGAAACGGTCCGTCGCGAACGGACGATACAGGCGCACCTTCACCAGGCCGACCTTTTCGCCGCGCGCGTTCAGGTAATCGATGACCTCTTCGGCGACGTCGCACACCGAGCCCATGGCGACGATGACGCGCTCGGCATCTTCGGCGCCGTAGTAGTCGAACAGCCCGTAGTTCGTGCCGATCTTCTCATTCACCTGACGCATGTAGTCCTCGACCACATCGGGGAGCGCGTCGTAATAGCTGTTGCATGCCTCGCGATGCTGGAAGAAGATATCGCCGTTTTCATGGCTGCCGCGCATGGCGGGATGCTCGGGGTTGAGCGCATGATCGCGGAACGCCTGCACGGCGTCCATATCGCACATAGCGGCCAGATCGTCGTAATCCCACACGGCCACCTTCTGGACCTCGTGCGAGGTACGGAAGCCGTCGAAGAAGTTGATGAACGGCACGCGGCCCTTGATGGCCGACAGATGCGCCACCGCCGAAAGGTCCATGACCTCCTGGACATTGCCTTCGGCAAGCATGGCGAATCCGGTTTGGCGACATGCCATGACGTCGGAATGATCGCCGAAGATATTGAGCGCCTGCGTGGCCACGGTGCGCGCGCTGACATGCAAAACACCCGGCAGCAGCTCGCCCGCCATCTTGTACATGTTGGGAATCATCAGCAGCAAGCCCTGCGAAGCGGTATACGACGTGGTGAGGGCGCCTGCCGCAAGCGAACCGTGCATGGTGCCCGCAGCGCCGCCTTCGGATTGCATCTCGCACACCTTGACGCGCGTACCGAAGATGTTCTTCTTGCCTTGCGCGGACCATTGGTCGACGAAATCGGCCATCGGACTCGAGGGGGTGATGGGGTAAATCCCGGCAACCTCGGTAAACGCATACGACACGTACGCCGCGGCGTTGTTGCCGTCCATGGATTTGAATTCTCTCGTCATGTCAGCACTCCTTTGAAGCAGGCCTTCGCCCGCAGGCGGGCACATGCCTCTTCGTCGCTCAGACTGAATACACGAGTTTCATAGTAGCGCCCGCGCTTTAGCGTACGCGAGCGTAATCCATACAGGGGGTCATGCGTTCGGCAAACGGCCGCACACGCCGGCGTCCCAGGATACGGGCGCCGAAACCGACCGGGACGCAACGCCCGGCAGCGGGATCGAATGCCGTACGCGCGAAGGAAGCGGCTACGGACGGCCGAGCTCTTCTTTCAAGACGGGGATCAGCGCCTCGAACGTGCGGTCGATGGCTTTCTTTTTCAGCTCGCACTCCCAGATGACGTGAACGCGCCAGCCGCTTTCTTCGAGCAGACGGATATTGCGCGCGTCGCGTTCGACGTTGCGTTCGAATTTCGGCACCCAATACGAAAGGTTCGTCTTAGGCATGGACGGGTTGCAATGCGGGCAGCGATGCCAAAAGCATCCGTTGATGAAGATGCAGACCTTCTTGCCCGGATAGGCGACATCGGGACGCCCCGGAACTTTCCACTGCAGACGATACCCGGTGAGGCCCGCATCGCGCAGACGCTCGCGCACCAGCAATTCGGGCTTGGTATCTTTGCCTTTGTTGCCGCGCATGCTCTTGCGCACTGCAGGCGACACATCGCAAAGAGTCTGCGGCGCGGCACGCAGGATGCAGCGGGTCATACGCGCATACGGACGCATATAGACGCGATGCTCCCGCGATACGGCGACGTACCACAGGCCGGTATGGCCTTTCTTGCATGCCCGGCGTGCGCCGGCCGATTTCCCCTGAGCGCGGCGCGCCGCATGGATGCGACATGAAGGCGCCGAAGCGATGCGGCGCGCGCGGCGCGATACGACCCTATCGCCCACTGCCACCTCTCACGTACGAAACGATGAAGGAAATACCCGCCACGGTAAGCGCGCATCCGAGGCCGCTATAGAAAAACGCGATGAACCACTCGGGCAATACGCCGCTTGCACGCAAAGCGATGCCGCCGCCCATCATGACGGCCATGATGATATAGCCTTTCTTATCGAAGAAATGCCATATCTGCTTTTTGTCTTCCTGGAACCCGCGGATACGCTCGGCATGCTTTTTGACCAATTTCTGGAACACCATGAAATGGAACAGCAAAAAGACGACGAGCGTGCCGAGCAGCACCCACCACACCAGGTTATCGTGCGCGATCGCGCCGATGCCGATGTTGCCGATATTGGCGCCGGCGATGATCCAAACGATGCCGGCGACGAGGAGGAGTTTTTCAGTCGTAATTTTCATAGGCGGCATTATATGCCCCTCCCCGTCGCGCGTGCATAAAAAACGAACAGCGTTCACTAAATGTATACGTTACGCGGATCTGGCATCCGAAAGCCGTGCACATGCGGACCTTATGATGCGCTCCAACAGGTCGATATCGTCGCGTTCGAAACGGTAGTCGATCGTCAACGCGGCATCGGGGGACGCAAGACCGGGATGTTCGACATAGACGAATGCAACGTCGAGCATCCCGTATCCGCTGCGCAGGGCGGCATACGCATAGCAGACAGCCTGCAGGGCATGCTTTGCGTACAGTTCGCCCACGGTTTCGCCCGGCGCGCCTCCCGTCTTGTAGTCGACGATCAGCGCCGCGTCGGGAGAGGCGTCCGAAAGTCCCGCGGCGAACAAATCGATCGACCCTTCGAGATAGCGCACGACCGGCACGGCACACGCATCCTGAACGCGCGCTTCCGACGCAGAGCGGCGCACATCGACGAAAAACGGCATTTCGGAATCGAGGCGCGCCGCCCGTTCGCATGCGCGCGCCGCATCGCTTGCCAGCCATCGATCGAAGGCTTCGGTCAACCGCCCGCGCACCGAAGCCGACAGCCCGCACGCCCGCATGACCGCCGTGACGACGCCGCCATCGGGCCGCGCAAGCCCTCCGCCGCATACGGCGCGCATATCCGCCGCCCGTTGCGCCAACATATGAAACGCCGACCCCAAATCGACAGGATCGCTTCTGCCGCCGCCGACGAGCGACGACCCGATGCGCACGCTCGCACGCGCATCGTAGCCCGGCATCCGAGCGGACCCGAGACGGTCGAACGCGTAGCGCGTCGATTCGGGGTCCGCTTGGATGAGCGCGCTGAAACTTGCGACGTCATCGCGCAAACCGCCCGCGGGCACCGCGGCGGCGGCGCCACACGGCTCGATGTGCGGAATACCTTCCTCGAAATCGACGTGCGGGCCATCGGCGGCTTCGCGCTCAGATGCGGCAGAGACGGCCTGCAACGCGGCGGCGCCGTTCGCACAATCGGACGCTTCGGCGAAATCTGCCTCATCGGCATCGATACGATGCACGCGAGCAGGGGCGCTGCCTCCGAAATCGACCATGGATTCACCCTGCGGGATATCGTCGAATCCGAACAGCGCGCTTCGAATATCGTCATACACCCCCGAAGCGGGGCCGATGCCCGACTCCGCTGCGTCACGCGAAGGACGCGCGCTCGTCATGGCGACGACCAGCGCCTCTTTCGCACGCGTCAACCCCACGTAAAGCAGGCGACGGCGCTCTTGCAGCTCTTGATCCTCGACGTAGCGATCGAGCAACTCCTTTTGCTCCATGGGAGTTTCCGCCCGCTCTATGCGCGCCGCCGCCTCGGAGGAATCGGGCGCGACATCGACGGAGAAACGGTACTCCTTCGAGACCGCTTTGGAGACCGCAGATGAGGACGAGAAGCCCGACACGGATCGGCTCGGACGCAGGCTCACGTATGCCGCGCCATCGATCGAGGTACACGAAAACGATGACGACCTGCCCTTTTGCGACCCCATCTCCGCCAGTGCGACAATGGGAAATTCGAGACCTTTGCTCGCATGGACCGTCATGATGCGCACGAAATCGCCGCCTTTGGCGGAAAGCGCGCCGGGCGCCTCTTTCGCGATGGCGATATGCGCCGCCATGGCCCGCGCGACCGACGAAGGGCCCGACCCTCCTTCGGCCTCGAGATCTTCGACCAGGCGGATCGCCTTCAGCACGTTGCCCGCGACCGACTGGCCTTCGGCGCCACGCGCTTCGAGTCGCGCAAGCCAACCCGATTCGCGCACCGCGTACTCCATGATGCGCGCCATGGGCATCCGCCCGGCGCAGGATGCGACCGTATGCACGATTTCCACCGCATGCAGCAACGCCTCCGAAGCAGGATAGGCCTCCTTTTCCCCGCGCAAACGCGTTTCGAACGCGCACGGCGCATCGACCCCGTCGCCCGAAGCCTCCTCCTCGGCGCATTGCGGCGCCAAACCCGCCGCAACGGCCATCGCCTCGATTCCCCGATCGATGCCGCGACGGCATGCGATGCCGCGCTCTTCGTCTCTGTAAGTGGACAATGCGATGAAGTCATCGGCATCGAGCAGGAACATCTCGCTCGACAGCACCTCGAAAAGTGCGGCCGTCGCATGCGGATTCGCGATGACCTCGGCGAGACGCTGCATGATGCGCACTTCCGGAGCCGACGAGAAGATGGAACCGCCCGCGATGACGCAGGCGAACCCCTCTTCGCGCAACGCCTGGGCGAAGAGCCCCGCTCTCGTCATGCGGCCGAGCAGCACGACCATATCGCCCGCCGTATGCCCGCATGCGCGCAGCTCGGAAAAACGACGCGCGATGCGGCGCGCCTCGAACAGCGCGACCGAACGCCCCTCGATGCCGCAGCGAGCGGGATATGTGCTCACCAGCACGTCGACGCGGCTCGGCCCCCCGAGAAACGGACGCTTGACCGACGACTCGAAACGCGAAGCCGCCAGCGACATGAATTCGCTGCCGAAAACATGGGGCTGCTCGAATATGCGATCGACCAGCTTCAGCACATCGCCGTGGCTGCGGAAATTATCAGGAAGCTCGATCAGGCCCTGCGGGTTGCGAACGGCCACATCGGCCAAATGGCGCTTGTACACCTCGACATCCGCCCCGCGGAATCGATAGATGCTCTGTTGGGCATCGCCTACCGTGCACAGTCTCGTCGCCCCCGGCCCCGCCATGCGCTTGATCATATCGACCTGAAGCTGATCGGTGTCCTGGAATTCATCCACCATGATGAGCTTGAATTTATGGGCGTACTCCTGCGCGATATCTTCGCGATCGGCCAAAGCGCGCGACGCCTCAAGCAGCAAATCATCGTTATCGAGAACGCCGAGCTCTCGCTTGGCACGTTTGTAGTCTTCATACACCGCCGAAGCAAGTCCCAACACGTCGTCGAGCAAAGGTTCGGCTACCGCATAGCGCGCCTCCTGCACGATATGCGCGCATGTTTCCTGAGCGTCTTTCGCGAATGCCTTGTATTCCGCCGTGCCGAACCCCGCCGAAGGCCACGGGCAGGCGTCGAACAGCTTGAGCGCGCGCTTCGCGGAAAGCCCACGCGGCGAACAGAGCGCCTCCTGCGCGACTTCGATGAACGAATCGGCCTTCTGCAGCCACGTATCGCGACGCGCGCCCGGCTTTTGCGCCGAGGCGCCCTCGCGCACCTCGCCGATGAGCTCGCACGCGCATCGCACCAGCACCGATATATCGCTGCATCGCGCAGGCTTGCGAAAGCAGGCGAATCCGGCCGGGTTCGCCGAAGCCGTGCGCACCAAGACGATCAGCATATCCTCGATAGAATCGGAACCGAACGACCCCGAAGAGCGCCCGGGATATTCGGCGAACAGCGCGTCGAGGCCGCCTGGAGCGACGAATTCGTTCGCCGTCGAAAGCGCGCGCTGCACCGAAGCACGCATCAGATCGTCGGCGCGCGCGGGATCGAGCACCTCGAACGCAGGATCGATGCCGAGTTCGACGGCATGCGTGCGCAAAATGCGCGAACACATGCCGTGAATGGTCGATATCCACGCATCGTCGACCTTCAAAGCCTCGGCGGCCATGCCTTCGGCGCGCAGCGTGCTTTTGACGCGCGATTTGATTTCGCCCGCCGCTTTATCGGTGAACGTGATGGCCATGACCTGGTCGATTCCGTCGAGAAACGCCCCGCCGTCGGGGGCGGAACCCTCCATGAGCGCCCATGCGATGCGCTGAGTCAGCGTGAACGTTTTACCGCTTCCGGCGCCGGCCGACACCACCAAGGGCGCATCGAGGGTCTGTACGCAGGCGCGCTGGCCCGGCTTGAAACGCGAGAAATCCATCGATCAGCCCTTTCTTTGCGGACACGACAGTGCAGGACAATGGGAGCATGCGCGCGACGTGGCGGGGGCCGCTTCGACGCAGCCGTCCATCAGACGCGCGAGCGCCTGGGCGATGCGCTGCTCCACGCCGTCGAGCAACGCATGGAATCCGGGGCCGTAATCGCCGCGATACACGCAGGTCTCGGCGCGCAAACCGGGAACGTGGAGCGGCTCGACCTCGCATGACAATGCGCCCGAGACTTTCGGAGAACGTCCATAGCTCACATACAACGCCCCGACGACCTCCAAACCCAAAAGACGCCTGATCGCCTGGGCGTACATAAGCGTCTGCACCTTGCCCTGGCGCAACGCTCCACCTTTACTCTGCGGCTCATATAGATCGTAATCGGCGGAAAGCGAGCTCTTGTAATCGATGATGACGGCACGCCCCCGGCCATCGACATCGATACGGTCTATTTTGCCCATGAGCTTGCAGCCGGCGTAATCGACGGCCCCTTCGACAGGAATCTCATACTCGAACGCATACGGGGCGAATTCGGGCAGCAGATCCTTCTCTCGATCAAGGTATCCCACGAGCTTTTCGGAAAGCTCTTCGACCTCGCGTTGCTCGAACACGGTGACGGGAACGAGGCGCGCGCTCGACGGACATTTCGAGAACTGCGCGCACCCGTGCTCTTGTATCACCTCGCGCATGAGCGAACGAGCTTCGCCTTCGGTATCGACGCTGACCTTACGAGCCACGCTCTGCTGAAAGCGTCGATAGAAATCCTCGAGAACGCCGTGAGAGAAATCGCCCATTTCAAGCGCGCCGAAACCCTCATCAAGTTCGTCGAGACGCAAGCGCCGCAAAGAAAACCACTTGCGCGGACACTCCAGATAGCTTTCCACCTGCGATGCGGAAAAGCACGGATCGCTCACCTGCACGCCGCGGCGCCCCACACGCGGCAACACGAGCAAGCCGGCAGCCGCACCGGAAACAAACGACCCCGATGCGCGCGACCCGTTTACGGGCGCACGCATGTGCTGCGGCTCATCGCGCACGGCGGCATTTTCGTACAGCGCTTCTTCGCCGCGCTCGATCAGGCCTTCCATCAAACAAGGAGGCAGCGCGTAGGCGTTGTCTATCTCCGAAGCGTCGGTCGGGTCGTTTCTATAGCAATCGACGAATTCCTCGACCGTGGCGGCGGGATACGTAGGATCGGCCGATTCGTCGTTGAGACGGCGCTCGATAACCACGCGCACACGCGCCTGAGCCAAGGCGGCCACGAAAGACCGGCGCAAATCGAGCAGAACGGGACGGTCGCGCGCAACCCCCAGGGCGGCGGCAAGCGCCGAGGCCGCATCGTCGGCGCTTTTCACGGAAAACGACCTGTTATCCATATCGCACATGAAAACCGTCGCCCACGGTTGCGCCCACGCCTCTTCGACACGCCGCGCATCGACGATGAGCGCATCGCAGAGATGGGCGTTTTGCGTGCGAGAGACATCGAAGCGAACGTATTCGAGCATACGGGCCTCGTCGAAACGCGTCAGCCCCATCGCGCGCGCAGCATCGAAACACGAACGCACGCACGAGAGCGCGCCCTCCTGTTCCGCATAGTACGCCTCGTCGGCATCGATGGTTCGTACGGACGATTCGATGCGCGCGAGCGCGGCTTCGCATGCATCATCCATGGCCGCAAGGGCCTCGAAGGAGGCGAACGCAGAAGATGCGGCTCGCAAACGTTCAAGGCAGTTGTTCTTGTCGACGAGACGATCGGCGCGAAGCGCAGCGTCGAACGCGTATGCTTCGCCTTGCGTCACACCCGAAAACGGATTGAGCAAAAAATCGGCGCAGGCGCGCGCATCGACCGCTTCGGCGTCCACGATACGGCAAGCGGCATGCAACGCACGGCCGAGATCGCTCTCGTAGAATGCGCGTCGGGCGCGCACGGCAAGAGACAGCCCCCGCTTCATGCAGGCGGACGCTATGTCGTCATAAAGCCGCAGCGGATCGGCGGATGTCAACAAAACGGGGCCGTCGGCGTGAAACCGCTCGATGGCATCGACGATGACGAACGGCTCGGCGTAGCGGCCCGAAGGAAACGCAAAGCGCACCTCGACGCCTTCGGGGGCGCGTTCGATACGCGCTTCGACGCTTTCCCGATATTCGAGCGACGAAAACCACGCGAGAACGAGCCTTTTCCGCCCCGCCGACAACTGGCAGTCATACACGACGGCATCGCCGCGGCGAAGGGCATACGGCGATGCCGCGAGCACGGCGCACGCACGCCCCGCATCGATAAGGCCCGCGCCGCCGAGCGCGGATTCATACATGCGCAATGCGCGCACAAGCGGTTCATGGCGGCCATCGACAGACACTTCTCCTGCGACAAGCGCATCCCATTCGGCCGAACCGAGCACTTCATCGGCCAGACGCACGACAAGACGCGCCATGCCCGCAGTGCGTGCGATGCCCGCAAGCGACGGGTCTTTCAACGCGGCCGTGGCCGCGGCGATGCGCTGCACATCGTTTGCGAGGGGGCGCCCGTCGCCCCACAAACGCCACGTGGCGGCCACCCATTCGCCCACCGACGAAACCGCCGTGCCGAACGAGAGGGCGTCGTCCGCCGACGCATGGGCGCGACGAAACGCCAGCGCCTGTGCAGCCTGAGCAAACAGCACGGTACGCACCGAAAGCCTCCTTTTGTTCGTGATTCGTCGCTCCATTATATCCGAATACGAAGGCACGCGAAGCTTTATTCAAACAAATGTTCGTGTATATGCGCCGAAAAAAGGCACCGGGAATCCGATGCCTTCGCGCGAAATATCAGAACCTGCTTACGCCGGAACGACCTTGGTCACGCCGGGAACATGCTCTTTCAGAATGCGCTCGACGCCGTTGGCAAGCGTCATCTGGCTCATGGGGCATCCTTTGCAAGCGCCCTGGAGCTCAACGACGACCACGCCGTCTTCCTGCACGTCGACCAGCGCGACGTCGCCGCCGTCTGCCTGAAGGCTCGGACGGATGAGGTCGAGCACGCGGCTCACCTGTTCTTTATCGATAGCCATGACGGTTCTCCTTCGTTCGTTCGTCTCTACGATGCGCACCGGATTGTAACGCAGGGCACGCGCGGATAAAAGCAGGAATACGGCCCGGTGCGGCGGCGCCCTCGCACGAGAAGCGCCGCCCTTGCGAGCGGCGCTTCGACATAAGCGGAATTTAGAGCTCTTTCACCCACAGGCCGTGCAGGTTGCAGTACTCGTAGACCTTGACGGCCTTGTCGCCCTCGGCCACGACGAAGCGGGCCTGAGGCGCATCTTCGGCATCGAGCTGTGCGATCTGGTAGCCCTTTTCGGTGACCAGAACGATGAACTGGATGAGATGAGCCTCGGTCATGGGATGCTCGACCTCGCCGACCGTCACATGCACCTGGGCGCCGTCGACGGAAACCACGGGCACGTGCTTTTCGACCGCGGCGTCGACCGAGCCCGCAACCAGCTCGACCATCTTCTCGCCGCAGCAGACCAGAGGAACGCCCGCCTCGACGATCTTGATGGCGATATTGCCGCAGTGCTCGCACTTGAAGAACTTGATATCCATAATCGGACCCCCTTTTGCTTTCGTTTTACGTCCTAAATGTTACTGTTTTTGTTCCATTTCTGGAAGACCCTTCTGAGGTAGCTTCATGGTATACGCATAAATCAACAATGCAACGCCCGCTACGATAAGCGGCAGCGAAAGCAGCTGCCCCATCGTCAGCCAGCCGCCCCACAGATACCCCAGTTGGACGTCGGGTTCGCGGATGAACTCGACCGTGAAGCGAAACGTTCCATACAAAGCGAGGAACAGTCCGATAAACGTGCCGCGCGGGCGCGGCGGATACCGGCGCGAAAGCGCGAACAGGATGCAGAATATGACGATGCCCTCGAGCACCGCCTCGTACAGCTGCGACGGATGCCGCGGCATCGATCCTGCGGCGCCGCCGAAAACCACGCCCCACGGAAGGTCGGTCGGCGCGCCCCACAGCTCCCCGTTGACGAAATTGGCGCAGCGCCCGAAAAACAAGCCGATCGCGCCGCCCACGGCCCCCATATCGGCAAGCGTGAGAAACGGGATATGGGTGATTTTCGCCGCCACGATACCGCCGACAAGCACGCCGATCAAACCGCCGTGGAAGCTCATCCCCCCCTTATTGAATGCGAGGATGTCTTCGGGATGACGCAAATAATAGCCGTCGCCGTAGAACAGAACGTACCCGAGACGACCCCCTACGACGACGCCGATGACCACGCAGAACACGATGACGAAGAACGAATCCTCGTCGATGCGGACGCGCCAGCGCCGCGACAGGTTCATCAGAACCGCGAACGCGCACAGAAAGCCTGCGACGTACGCAAGCCCGTACCAGCGCACCTGCAAAGGCCCTATCTGAAACGCCACCGGATCGAGCATCTGGTACAGATCGTTAAGCATCGTCTTTTCTCTTCCCCTCTTTTCGCAGGCCCATCGCTTACCCGCATCATCAGGCCGAAGCCTGACGCGCGTCGAGCACGCCCTGCCAATCTTTGCCGACCACGACCAGGATGTCGGTATCGAACGAATAATTCACCGAATCGAACACGGCGCGGCCGACGCCCAGCGTAGCCACGATCGCCTCGGCCTTGGCTTCGTCGTCGCTTTTCTGATACACCACCAGCGTGGTGTCGTAGACCGCCTGGTTGGCGTTGCCGACCGAATCGACCTTGAATCCTGCGCCCTCGAGCAGCGACGAAGCGTCCGCGGCGGCGCCTTCGACGCTGCCGCCGTTGTTGACCGTGACGGAAAACGACGACGGATCGACCGCGCCGATGATGGACGCCTTATCTTGCTGGGGAGCTTCGCCGGCGATGAAGCGACCCATCATGTCTTTCCACTCGTCGGCGATAGGCGACTGGTAGGCGACCCCTTCTGCGATCGTCGTATACGTAGGCATGACCCCGACCGTCACCGACGAAGGCGCGATACCCTGCAGGGCCGACACGAACGCGTACGCCCCTTTCACGTTCATGTCGGTCTGCGCGCAATCGGCCAGCGTGTCGAGGCAGCGATAGAACGCGAAGCGGTCCATGCCGACGAAGGATTCGAACAGCGAACGGACCACCAACGCCTCGTTTACGCCCCGATGCTGCTCGGCCGCCGTGGGAAAATCGTTGGCGCGGCACATGAACAACGCCTGCGCTCCATCGAGCCTCTGCGGACCGGCGGACAACACCGTGGAACCCGCATCGGGGTCGGCTACGCGCTCAGGCACGTCGACCTCGATGCCGCCGAGCGCGTCGACCAGCGCGACGAAGCCGTCGGCGTCGGTTTTAACGTAATGGGACAGCTGCACCCCGGCAAGGCTTTCGACGGCGCGCGCCGTTTCGGCATCGCCGCCGAACGAGGAGGCCTCGCCCAGCTTGCGCACCTTGCCATCGGAAAACTTCGTCTCGACGTTGCCGGGAATGACGACTATCGATGCGCTCGCCGCCGCGGGATCGGTGCGCACCAGCAGCGCGACATCGGGCCCCGATCCGCCATCGCCGTCGTTGAACGACGCGGACAGGAGCGTGTATGCGGGACCGTCTTGAGGCGCATCGGCCAAAACACCCGCGAGCGCGGAGTCCTCGATGCGCAAACGGGAATCGATGCCGCCCGTGAAGACGAGCCAGGCGGCCGCGCACGCGATCGCCAGCGCAAGCGCGCCGAGAACGCAGGCCGCGATCGTGCGACGGCGGCGTCCGCTTGCCACGGCACGCTCTATGAACGCCTGCTGGCTCATGCGATTTTCGTATTCGCGACGGCTTTCGCGCGTGGAGGTATTCGGCAAGACCTGATGGATCTCGCCGCGTTCGGCCTTGCGTGTACGGCGCGGATTGGACAGTTCGCGCGTACGCGACGGCAACGGATTAGGAACGCGCGCCACATGCGTTCCCAGCGTGGCGCGGCGCATCTGCCTCGATGTTTTCTTGTATTGGGCGCTGCTCGGACGACGAGTAACCATATGAACCGCTCCGAACTACCAGTCGATATCCTCGTCGACTTCCCGATGCAGACGGGCGCCGAGAGCAGCGAGCTTGCCGACGTAGTCTTCGTATCCGCGGTCGATGTGGTACACCTTATGCACGCGCGTCGTGCCTTCGGCGAAAATGCCCGCGAGCACGAGAGCCGCGCCGCAGCGCAAATCGGTCGCCTTCACATCGGTACCCTCGAGCGACGGGACGCCCTCGACGATGGCATGATGGTCCTCGATGGTCACGCGCGCACCCATGCGGCCGATCTCGTCGGCGAACATGAAGCGGTTTTCAAAGACATTCTCGGTGATGACCGAATTACCCTGCGCGATGGCGGCGAGCAGCATGAACTGCGCCTGCAAATCGGTCGGGAAACCGGGATGCGGCAATGTCTGGATGTCGATGGCGCGCAGCGGCTCCGTGCGGGAAAGCGTGATGGAATCATCGCCGATATCGATCGAGCAGCCCATGGCATGCAGCTTCATGAGAGCCATGCGCAAAAAGCCGGGCTCGATGCCGCGCACCGTGACGGGGCCTCCCGTCATGGCACCGGCGACCAAAAACGTGCCGGCTTCGATGCGGTCGCCGACCGTGGTATGCACGCACGGATGCAACGCCGAAGGATCGACGCCCTCGACGACGATCGTCGGCGATCCCGCGCCGCTGATACGGGCGCCCATAGCGTTCAGCATGTCGGCCAAATCTTCGATTTCCGGCTCGCGGGCGGCGTTTTCGATGATCGTCTCGCCCTGGGCGGTCACCGCGCACATCATGGTGTTCTCGGTCGCGCCCACGCTGGGGAAATCGAGCGCCACGTACGCGCCGTGCAGGCCATGCGGCGTGCTCGCCTCGATATAGCCGTGATCGGTCTCGAAATGGACGCCCAGCGCCTCCATGCCCACCATGTGCATGTCGATTTTGCGAGCGCCCAGATTGCAGCCGCCGGGCATGGCCACGCGCGCACGGCCGAAACGCGCCACCAAAGGACCAAGCACCGAGATGGACGCGCGCATCTTCGAAACAAGCTCGTACGGCGTTTCCCACGTGTCGACCGACGAGGTGTCGATGGTCAGGCTATGGTCGTCGCGCTGTACGCGAGCGCCCAGCGTTTCGAGCACCTTCGCCATGACCGCGATATCGGAAATAAGCGGCACGTTGTGGATGACGCTCTCGCCGGCGCCGAGGATGGAAGCCGCGATCAGCTTCAAGGCCGAATTCTTCGCGCCCGAAACGCGCACTTCGCCCGCAAGCGGCGTGCCGCCCTCTACGACGATCATCTCTTTCGCCATGGTGTCGCTCCTCTTTTCTATAACGGAAGCCGCGTACGCGGCCTCGGTAGCACAATATGCAGCAGCATTGTCCCAAAAACAAAGAAAGGGTTGAAGCCTTCGGCCCCAACCCTTCCATAAAACCATAGTGCCGAAAAGGCCTCAGCCCTCTCGAAAAACACACCCGATCGCACAGGACGCGCCACGGGGCGCTTGTCCGCACGACCAGATCGGCCGACGCGATTACTCGCCCAGCGCGAAGCGCTTGAAGTCGACGACCTTGATGGAGCCGCCGAGCTTCTTGGCGACCTCGTCGGTGTACTGAGCGATGGTCTGATCCGGGTTCTTCACGAATGCCTGCTCGGTGAGGCACTGCTCCTTGAAGAACTTCTCCAGACGGCCTGCAGCCATCTTCTCCTGGATGGCCTCGGGCTTGCCGGACTCGGCGGCCTGAGCCTTGTAGATGCCCATCTCATGCTCGACGACGGCAGGATCGACCTGGTCGCGGTTAGCGGCGATGGGAGCGACAGCGGCGACCTGCATAGCGACATCGCGGCCGTACTGTTTGAACTCGTCGGAGGAAGCATCGACGCCGTCGATGTCGAAGGACACCAGAACGCCGATCTTGCCGCCCATGTGGATGTAGGAGGACACGGCGCCCGCCTCGACGACGGCGAAGCGTGCCAGCTGGGTGTTCTCGCCCATCACGTGGATGCAGTCGGTGACGACGGCCTCGACAGTCTCGCCGTCGACCTCGGCGGCCTTGAGCGCGTCCATGTCGGCGGGCTTGGCGGCCAGCGCGGCGCGAGCGACCTTCTCGGCATATGCCTTGAACTTCTCGTTCATGCCGACGAAGTCGGTCTCGCAGTTGAGCTCGACCACGGCGCCGGTGGTGGCGTCGTCGGAAACGAGCGCCATGACGGTGCCCTCGTTGGTGGCACGGCCGGCCTTCTTGGCGACGGCAGCCAGACCGCGGGTGCGCAGCACGTCGACGGCCTTGTCCATATCGCCTTCGGCCTCGACCAGGGCCTTCTTGCACTCCATCATGCCTGCGCCGGTCATCTCGCGGAGCTCTTTAACCATAGCGGCGGTAATGTTAGCCATGGGGAAATTCCTTCCTATCCAAGGGCGGTCTTCCAGGAAAGACCTGAAAGACCGTCGGTATCACTGATAGCTGGCTTATTCGGCAGCGACAGCCTCGGCAGCGGCCTCGGCAGCCTCGGCCTCGGCGGCCATCTGCTCCTCGATGACCGGAGCGCCGGTAGCGGCGATCACGGCGTCTGCCACGAAGGTGCAGAGCAGGTCGACGGAGCGGATAGCGTCGTCGTTTGCGGGAATGCCGTACTCGACGTCGTCGGGATCGCAGTTGGTGTCGAGCGTGCCGACCACGGGGATGCCGAGACGCTTGGCCTCATGGATGGCGAGCTGCTCGCGGTTGGTGTCGACGACGAAGATCGCATCGGGGATGGTCTTCATGTTGCGGATGCCGTTGAGGTTGGTCTGCAGCTTGGCGAGTTCCTTGCGCAGCAGGATCTGCTCCTTCTTGGGCAGGACCTCCATGCGGCCGTCGGCCTCCATGGCCTCCAGCTCTTCCATGCGGGCGACGCGGGAGCGGATGGTGACGAAGTTGGTCAGCATGCCGCCGAGCCAACGAGCGTTCACATAGGGCATGCCGCAGCGGTCGGCCTGAGCGGCGATGGCTTCCTGAGCCTGCTTCTTGGTACCGACGAAGAGCACGGTGCCGCCCTTCTTGGCGACGTTCTCAACGAAGGTGTAGGACTGGTCGAGACCGATCAGGGTCTTCTTCAGGTCGATGATGTAGATGTCGCCGCGGTTGCCGAAGATGTAGGGCTTCATCTTGGGGTTCCAGCGACGGGTCTGATGACCGAAATGAGCACCTGCGTCGAGCAGGCTCTTGATGCTGACTTTCGCCATTGCAATCTCCATTCGTTAAACCTCTGCCTGCGGTCACCCCCGCCCCCGCAGCCTTTTTCGACGGCCACTCGCGGTGGGCGAGTCACGCAAGCATGTGAAATATAGAAACTTCGCTATTATACGATTCGCCGTAAGCGATGCAAGGATTATTTGGAAGCGCGTTCGATCGCATACGAAAAGACCGGAGCATGCACGCGAAATGCCGCGCTATTCGCCGCCGGGAGCGTGCCCTTCGTAAACGGCCTTCACGATGTATTCCACATTGCCCTGAGCGCCCTTGATGGGGCTTTCCACCACGCCTGCGATAGCGAAGCCCTGCGCCGCAAAGGCCTCCTTCACCTCTTCGACCACGCGCAGGCGCACCGCCTCGTCGCGCACGATTCCGCGGTCGGTTTCGTCGTGGGCGCTTTCGAACTGCGGCTTGATCAGCGCGAGCACCACGCTGCCCTGCGCACACAGCGCCGCGAACACAGGAGCCAGCCCCGCCAGGCCGATGAACGACAGATCGGCCGCCAGCACGTCGAACGGCGCGCCCAATTCCTCGGGCGAAGCCGCCTTGATGTTGGTGCGCTCGAACACGGAAACGCGCGGATCTTCGCGCAGTTTCCACGCAAGCTGCCCGTAATTCACATCGACGCACGCCACGCTTTTCGCGCCCGCCTGCAAAAGGCAGTCGGTGAAGCCGCCCGTCGAGCTGCCGATGTCGATGCAGCGCGCGCCTTCCACGTTCTGCCCGAAGGCGTCTAAGGCGCCTTGCAGCTTATGTCCGCCGCGGCTGACGAACGCGCGCCTGTTGCGCACGAACACATCGGCGTTCTCGCGCACCATCACGGCCGCGCTCGTGGGATACACGTCGTCGACGCGCACCTCGTGAGCCAGCACGGCGCGCAGCGCCTGGCCGCGATCGTCGAAATAGCCCAGCTCGACCAACAGGTCGTCGAGGCGCAGCTTCTTCGGCTTGGCCTTGCGCGCGAGACGCGACGTACCCGCTTCGTTGGATTCACGATTCGACACGGCGAACCTTTCTTCGTAATGCTGAAGGAAACGAATGCGGCACGATGCCGTATTCGGCGCCCTAGGCCTGCTTCATGGACGCGAGCTTTTCGCGAATGCGGTTCGCCATGCTTTCGGCATCGAGGCCCACTTCCTTGTGCAGCAGAGGCACTTTGCCCTGGCTGACGAAACGATCGGGAATGCCGAGCGTCAAAACCGGCGGCATATGCGCCGGAGGATCAGAGGCCAGCGCTTCGAGAATGCCCTGGCCGACGCCGCCCTCGACGACGCCCTCTTCGGCCGTCAATACCAAACGGCACTCCTCGGCGGCGGCGCGCACGGCTTCTTCGTCGAACGGTTTGATCCAACGCATGTCCACCACGCGCACGCCGATGCCTTCGGCGGCCAGGATGTCGGATGCGCCCTCGGCCTCCTGCACCATGCGGCCGAACGCCAGGATGGCCGCACCATGGCCTTCGCGCGTGGTGCGCGATTTACCCACTTCGAGAATCTGCGGGGTTTCGGGCAGTTCGACGCCGCGGGCCTCGCCGCGCGGGTAGCGCAACGCGACCGGGCCGTGCAGCGAAAGGGCCGTATGCAGCATATGCACCAATTCGGCTTCGTCGGAAGGCGCCATGACCTTCATATGCGGAATCATACGCGTATACACGATATCGAACACGCCGTGATGCGTGGGGCCGTCATCGCCCACCAGGCCCGCGCGGTCGAGACAGAACACCACATCAAGATCGGGCAGCGCGTTGTTGATGACCATTTGATCGACCGCGCGCTGCATGAAGGTGGAGTAGATGGCCACGACGGGCTTTTTGCCGCCGATGGCAAGACCGCTGGCAAGCGCCACGGCATGTTCTTCGGCGATGCCCGTATCGATGAAGCGCTTCGGGTACTTGTCGGCGAACGCCGCAAGTCCCGTGCCGTCCTTCATGGCCGCCGTGATGGCCACGATATCCTCGTCGGCGGCGGCCTCGCGCAGCAACGCGTTGCCGAACACGCTCGTGTATTTCGGCGCGCCGGAAGACGATTTCTTCACTTCGCCGGTAGCCAGGTCGAACGGGCCCACGCCGTGGAAGACATCGGGGCGACGTTCGGCGGGCTCGTAGCCCATGCCCTTCTTGGTGACCACATGCATCAGCACGGGCACCTCGGCCTCCAAGACCACGCCGAGCGTATGCTTCAGCGCGGCGATGTCGTGCCCGGGAACGGGAGCCGTGCATAAAAACCCGAGCTTCTCGAAGATCATCTCGTCGGGAATGATCATCTGTTTGATGGAGTCTTTCACGTTGCGGCCGAAATCGACCAGGCCGCGGCCCCAATCCCCCTGCGCCTCCAGCGCGCTTTGAATGCCGTCGCGCGCCTGGGTGTACTCGTGCGAGGCGCGTTTATGGCCCAGATACTTGGCCAGCGCCCCCACGTTGCGCGAAATGGACATCTCGTTATCGTTGAGGATGACCACCATGGGCGTCTGCAGCTGGCCCGCATGGTTGAGCGCCTCGAACGCCATGCCGCCCGACAGCGACGCGTCGCCGATGATGGTGACGATTTTCTCGTCGGTTCCGCGCAAATCGCGCGCCATGGCAAGGCCGAGCGCCACCGACACCGAATCGGACGCATGGCCCGACGGATGCACGTCGTAGACGCTTTCGGCCGCCTTCGGAAACCCCGACATGCCCTTGTACTGACGCAAGGTGTCGAACGCATCCAGGCGACCCGTGACCAGCTTGTGCGCATACGATTGATGGCCCACGTCGAACAAAAGCTTGTCTTTGGGGCAATCGAGCAGGCTGTGGCATGCCAGCGTAAGCTCGACCACGCCGAGGCTCGGAGCGACATGCCCGCCGTTTTTCGAGGTGGTCTCAAGGATCTGCTCGCGTATCTCGGATGCCAGAATGGCAAGCTCCTCATCGGTGAGGAGCTTGAGATCGGCGGGAGACGTTATCATGTCGAGAATGCGGTCTTCCATATATCCAGCCTTTGCGATAATCCGCCATGCGGTTCGTAGCAACGTCTATTCATCACCGCGCGAAGTGCGATCGCGGCTTTCTGCATCGGCCGCCTCGATGAGCTCTACGGCCTGCATGCCCAGCTCGACCGCCTCGTCGTATAGATCGAGAGCCGCGTCGAGCGAAGTGGCGTCGTCGCGCACGCACGCGGCGATTTCATCGAGACGGTCGCGAATATCGGAAAAGCTCCGATGCGTCTGATCGACCATGGACGCTAGGCGGACGCCTCGTCGCAGGCATCGGCGCAGGAGGGCCGGCCGGCGTCTTCGTTCGATGCCGCGGTCTCGCCGTCGCGGGCGATGCGTCCCAGAATGCCGTTGACGAATCGATGGGAGTCGTCTTCGCCGCCGAACTCCTTGGCCAGCTCGACCGCCTCGTTGATGGAAACGGACACGGGAACATCGTCGACGTATTCCATCTCGAAGGCCGCGAGGCGCAGGATGGAACGGTCGACCACCGGCATGCGGTCGATCGACCAATTCTGCGAGCTGCGCGTGATAAGGCCGTCGAGCTCGGATCGGTGCGCGCAGACGCCCAAGACCAGCATACGGGCGTAATCGCCCATGCCGGCCTCATCGGGGACCAGGCCCTCTTCGATAACCTGGTCGGCCGGCTTGTTCAGTATTTCGCCCTGGTACAAGACCTGCAGCGCGCAGCGGCGCGCCAACGTACGCTCGTGACGTTTCATGTATTCCCTATCCCTATACGTTCTTTAAGCCGAAAAACGAATGCCGTCCACGTAGACGTCGACCGACGACACCTTGAAGCCGACCTGCGTGACCACGGCATCGGCCACGGCCTCGCGCACCTCTGCGGCGACCGCCGGAATGGGCCTGCCGTAGCGCACGTCGATATGCACCGCGATATCGACGCCCTCGGTGTCGTTCATGCTGACTTCGATGCCCTGGGCCGCCGCGTTGGACACGAAACGCGAACGGATGCCCGAAAACGTGGAAGCTCCTACGCTCGCGACGCCTTCGACCTCTTTCGCGGCGATGGCAACGATGGTTTCCATAACGCCCGGGGCAAGACCCAATCCATCGACATACAACTCTTCGCTCATGACGGTCCTTTCGGCTCGTTGTTAATCAAGCATCCGGTTATTGTACCCCATTCGTCACAGAGGGGCGTAATCCCTGCGAGTTTCCTCCGAAATACGGAAGGCGTCCACACGCGGAGCACGCGGACGCGCGCTGCGCGCCGGCAAGACGGATTGCGCGCTACAATCGCGCCATGTTGAAAACCGACGACGAGGAGGAGCCATGACCGACGACCGCCATCCGCGCGCACAGCGCGCATTCGACCGCGAAGCACTGCGGGCACACGCCATCGACCTGCATAAACGTAATTTCAACTGCGCGCAGTGCGTGGCCTGCACGCTCGCGCCGTTCGTGCGCATCGACGCCGATACGGCCTTTCGCGCCGCCGAGGGCCTCGGCGGCGGGTTCGGCGGCTTCAGCGAAACCTGCGGCGCGCTCGCAGGAGCCGCCATGGTCGCAGGACTCGCGAACAGCGCCGGATACCACGACCCCACGAGCAAGGCGGACACGTACGCCCTCTCCGCTTCGATGGTGACGCGCTTTCGCGAACGCGTCGGAGCCACCAGGTGCGCCGACATCAAGGAAAACGAATGCCACGGCGCCCTTCTTCCCTGCGACGAGTGCATCGCCATCGGGCTCGACCTCGCCATCGACATGCTCGAAAGCATGCCGCGGCGCTGAAGCGCCCCGCCATATGCGACGGGCCGCGCTTCGACGCAGGCATAAAGCCCGCATTCGAAAGCGCGGCCCGCATGGAGTCGTGCATATCCGATGCGCTTCGACGGCGCGCCGGAAGACGATACGGCGTTAGGCGATCGGGGGCGTACCCTCGAAGTTGCCGAAGATGGCGTCGATCTGCACGCGCGCGTCAAGCGGCAGACGATTCACGCCCAGCACGCGGCGCGCGGGAACGCCCTCGGGGAAAAACTCCCGGTAGGCCTCGTTGACGGCATCCATGTCGGCGAGGTCTTGCACGTAAATGTTCACCTTCACCGCATCCTCCATCACATGATCGACGCATTCGATGATGGCCTTGATGTTCTTCAGGGCCTGAACGGCCTCGGCACGCGCGCCGCCTTCCACGAGCGCGCCCGTTACCGGGTCGATGCCCAGCTGCGCGGAGATGTTGTTGTAGTGCGAGAAGGCCACGGTCTGCGTGGACATGGCGCAACGCGGGGCCGCGTCGGTGTTGTTCGCCTCGAGAATCAGGCCGTGACGGTCCTCGACGGCCTGAGGAGGCGTTCCGTCTCCGTGAGACACCACGGCTTCGACCTGCACGCGCGCATGCAAGGGCAGATCGGCGACTTCGACCACGGTGCGGGCGGGCACGTACGCCACGGCGCGGGCGATGGCGGAATCGGGGAAGAAGGTCGCGTAGACCTCGTCGATCGCGGCCACGTCATCGAGGTCGCGCACGAACAGCGTGATTTTGACGATATCGTCGAAGGGCACGTCGATGCTGTTCAGGATGGCCTTGACGTTCTTGAAGCACTGGGCGGCCTGAGCCTTGACGCCGCCTTCGACCACCTGGCCGGTAACGGGGTCGATCGGCAGCTGCGCGGAGATGTTGTTGTAGTGCGAGAAGGCCACGGTCTGCGTGGACATGGCGCTCATCGGCGCGTTAGGCGTATTGTTCACATACTTGAGCAAGTCGCCCGCCTGCGGCTCGCCGGGGATGGTGCCTTCGCCGTTGGTCAGCAAGGCCTCGATCTGCACTGCGGCGCCGAACGGCAAATCGTTCACGGCAGCGACGGTGCGCGCGGGCGCATAGGTCGGGAAAAACACCTGCTGAACCTCGTCGACGGCGTCCATGTCGCGGATATCCTTGACGAACACCGTCAGGCGTGCCACGTCGTTCAAGCCGTGGCCGATGCTTTCGACGATGGTTTCGAGATTCTCGAACGCCTGCGCCGCCTGCTCGAGCACCCCGCCTTCCACAAGCGTTCCCGTTGCCGGGTCGATGCCCAGCTGCGCGGAGATGTTGTTGTAGTGCGAGAAGGCCACGGTCTGAGAGCTCAGCGGGCACTTCGGCGCGTCTTCGGTATTGCGCGCCAGTACGACATTGTCACCCATCTATTCACCTTTCCTCACGACACCCGTCGTCGGTCATGCGCGGGAGTTCTTCCCCTCTCCCGCGATGCAGCCGCGCTGCATGCTGCGCATTAGAAAGCCCGGAGCGAACGCTGTCAACATCTTTCGCGCAACCGTTACCGAAAGCGCCGCGTACCGCCACGCCCCTACCGTTCATGCGCGGCGCGCGGGCGCGCCCGATGCGCGCGCATGGCGCGAACGCGGAGCCTCCTGAAGCACGCGACGAGCACGCGAGCGTGATACCATAACCCGACATCGGAAAAACCCGAACGAAGGATATCCCATGATCAAAGAGCTCGTGAAAGACGAAGCCGTCCTGTCCCAGCCGTGCGAAGCGGCCACCATCGACGACGCAGGCATCGCGCAGGACCTGCTCGACACGCTGGCCGCCACCGAGGGCGCGGCCTGCCTGGCCGCCAACCAGATCGGAGCGACGCGCGCCATCATCGCCTACCTCGACGACGCGGATGCGCCGCACATCATGTACAATCCCAAGCTGCTGCTGGGCTTGAACGCGTTCAAGACGACGGAAGGATGCCTGACCCGCGACGAGGAATCGGCCGTCACGCGCTTCGACCGCATCAAGGTGTCCTACGAAGAGCCCGTCGACGGCGCGCTCAAGGCGCGCAAGGCCGACTTCCAGGGCTGGACCGCCCAGATCATCCAGCACATGATCGACCATTGCAAAGGCAAGCTCGTCTAAGCGCGACCGACGACGCGAGCGCGCATCGAGACCGAAGGACGCACGGCATCGACCGTGCGTCTTTTTTTCGCTCTCTTTCGGACGCGGCGGCGCCGCGAGGCGCACGAATGCAAGGCGCTCGAAGCGATACCGGCCCTCTCGCCGACTGCGCTTCTTCCTTCCCTTAAATTGAACTTTTTATCAATAAGTTCAATTTGCATCTGTGCTAGACTGCGCTCAATTGAACTTTTCGAAGAAAAACCCCTTTGAAAGCGCGATAAAGTTCAATTAGTTCAATCGAAATCCAAGGAGCGCCTATGACCGCCGACACCTTCGCCGAACGTCTGAAACGAGCCATGACCCACGCGGGCATGAAGCAGGCAGACCTGATACGCGCCGCCGAAGAGCGCGGGGAGCGTCTCGGCAAAAGCCAGATCAGCCAATACGTGGCAGGCAAGACCATGCCGCGCCGCGAAAGCGCCGAGCTGATCGCATCGCTTCTCGACACGGATGTCGACCGGCTCATCGGCGCGGCGGGCGAACACGACGAAAACGCATCCGCACGCCCTGAAGAGCGCACGATTCCGACGATTCGCGCAAGCGCGCGCATCGCGCACGCCGATGACGGCGGCACGGATGCACCCGTCTTTTCGCCTTCCCCCTCGCCCGAAAGGAGCACCCCCATGCGTGAGTTCAAAAAATCCTCCAAGCTCGACAACGTGCTCTACGACGTGCGCGGACCGGTGGTCGACGAAGCCGCGCGCATGGAGCGCGAAGGGCAGCACATTCTCAAGCTGAATATAGGAAACCCCGCGCCGTTCGGCTTTCGCACGCCCGACGAAGTGATCGCCGATATGCGCATGCAGCTCCCCGAATGCGAAGGATATTCCGATTCGCGCGGCCTGTTCTCGGCGCGCAAGGCCATCATGCAGTACGCCCAGATCAAGAAGATCCCTCATGTCGATATGGACTCCATCTACACCGGCAACGGCGTCTCCGAACTCATTCAGATGTGCATGCAGGCCCTGCTCGACACGGGCGACGAGATTCTTATCCCCTCCCCCGACTATCCGCTTTGGACCGCATGCGCGACCCTCGCGGGAGGCACGCCCGTGCACTACCTCTGCGACGAGGAGGCCGAATGGTATCCCGATATCGCCGATATCGAACGCAAAGTGACGCCCCGCACGAAGGCCATCGTCATCATCAACCCCAACAACCCCACCGGAGCCGTCTACCCGCGTGCGGTGCTCGAAGAGATCGTCGAGGTGGCCCGCAAACATCAGCTGATGATCTTCTCCGACGAAATCTACGATCGCCTGGTCATGGACGGCGAAGAGCACGTCTCTATCGCGTCGCTTGCGCCCGATCTGTTCTGCGTGACGTTTTCGGGGCTGTCCAAATCGCATATGATCGCGGGATTCCGCGTGGGATGGATGATCATGTCGGGCAATAAGCGCTGCGCGCGCGACTTCATGCTGGGCATCAACATGCTCTCCAACATGCGCCTGTGCTCGAACGTTCCCGCGCAATCGATCGTGCAGACCGCACTCGGCGGCCATCAAAGCGTCAACGACTACATCGTGCCGGGCGGGCGCGTCTACGAGCAGCGAGAATTCGTCTACAACGCCCTGAAGGATATCGACGGCATTTCGGTGGTCAAGCCCAAGGCGGCGTTCTACATCTTCCCCAAGATCGACGTGAAGAAATTCAACGTGACCGACGACGAGCAATTCGCCCTGGATCTGCTCCATCAAAAGAAGATCCTCATCACGCGCGGCCGCGGCTTCAACTGGCATGAGCCCGATCACTTCCGCATCGTGTATCTGCCGCGCATCGAGGTGCTTTCGGAGGCCATGGACGAGATGCGCGACTTCTTCGCCCACTACAAACAGCGCTGACGCGCAAGCGCACACCGCAAGCGGCGCCCGGAAGCCATCGTTCGTCTTCCGGGCGCCGTCGTATTCGGACCAAGCGGCTTTAACGCGCCACGAAAATCGCCTACGCCGTTCGTTCCGGGCTTAGCGGACACACTTTTATCCGCCAAGCCTCGTTCCACGCATCGCCGCGAAAGCGGCGACATACGAAAAAGAGCCGCCGAAGCGACTCTTTACTATGCAGATGGCGGGATGTACGAGACTCGAACTCGCGACCTCCGACGTGACAGGCCGGCGCTCTAACCAACTGAGCTAACACCCCGTGTTGTGTGTTGCCGTTGCAACGAGTTGATAGTATACAGAAGCTTTTTCAAAATGCCAAGAGGAATTTTGAAAAATTTTTCGCGCGTGCAGAAGCGCCCTCCGACGCCGCGTACACGAGCGCCGTGACGCGCAGACGAGCGGCACGCCACGACGACCCATGCGACACGCACGACGGGCGAGCCTTATGCCGCCCGTTTGCGCTCAATCGACGAATGCACGACTCCCGCAACAGCAGCCAAAAGCGCGACCGATATCCAGCCCAGGCCCATATCGGCGCCCGGCAAAACATCCAAAAAGAGCCACATATCCGCAGCGAACGCATCGCGCAGCGCCACGACAACGCTGACCACGGTGGTCGAAAGCACGACCCAGGGCCACATGCGCGAGAACTTATCGCACGCATTGTGTGCAAGTCCCATAACCATCATGGCGATGGCGGGAGGATACAAAGCGCCGAGCAGCGGAGCCGAAAACGCCAGAATGGAATCGAGGCCGACCAACGAGACGCCGCAGCTGAAAACCGCGAAAATCGCCGCCCATGCCGGCAAGGGAACGCGCGGGCACACTTCGGAGAAATACTCCGAGCAACACGAAATAAGGCCGGTGCACACGTTCAGGCACGCAAGCAGGAAAATGGCGGCCACGATGACCGACCCCACGGGACCGAAATGCACGCTGGCCGAAGCCGCCAGGATTTCCGCGCCGTTGGTGGCCCCCGGCATAGAAGAGGCCATGGAAACGCCCACGAACGACAGGCCGCAGTACACCGCCGCCATCAGCAGGCCGGCGACGATTCCCGCGACCGAGATGGCCGCCGTCACCTTCTTGGGCTCGGTCACGCCCTGATCGCGCACATTGGCCGCCACCACGATGCCGAAGCACAGCGCAGCAAGCAGATCCATGGTCTGATAGCCCGCCAAAAAGCCCTCGGAGGCAGCATTGCCGTCATACGGCGCCTGCGCGGCGGGAACATCGCCCGCGCCGCCCAGCAAGGCCGAACCGACGACCAACGCCAACAGCACGATCAACGCCGGCGCCGAAAACTTGCCCAGGATACGGGAGAGCATGCCCGGACGAAGGGCCAAAAAGAAGGCGATGGCGAAAAACGCCACGGAGAACACAGCCACGATGACGAAGGAATCGCCCCCGGGAATAAGCGGCTTGAGCATTTCGTACGCCGTCGACGACGTACGGGGGATGGCCAGAAACGGGCCGATAGTCAAATACACCAGCGCGATGAAAATGCTGGCGAACAGCGGATGCACGCGGCCCGCGAGCTGACGGATATCGCCGACGAGGGCGACCGCGATAATGCCGAGCACCGGCAATCCGATGCCCGCGATCAGAAAGCCCGCCGTCGCAGGCACGGCATCGGCACCCGCCTGCAAACCGAGCAGCGGCGGCAGAATCAGGTTGCCCGCGCCGAAAAACATGGAAAAGAGCATGCCGCCCAGCATCAGCAGCTGCATGCGGCTCATGCCCCCCGACGACGTCTTGTTAGTTGCTTGCATATGCCTCCCTCACTACGACAGAAAAACGAAAGCCGCATAACGCGGCGCAGCCCTAAGGCGAAATGAAGTCCCATGGTATCACGGCAGAAAAAGAGCGGCGAAACGCCGCAATAAAAAAAGGGCGCCTAAAGCACCCCTGCATTCGCCATTTCCCAATTATTCAGGAAGGCTTCTTTGCTCTCGTACGGACAACGGCACTTATCCTTGCCGTCGCTCACCTCGACCCAAAAGCCGTCGCGGCCGTATTTCCTATCGAGGGGACTGACCTGATAGACCTCGCCCGGTTCGAGGCTGACGCCGGTAATCAAGGAGCGCCTGCCTTTGTACCTCATCAGTTCGCTCATTGCTCGCCTGCCTTTCCTGCCTCTTCGACATCGATTCGTTTCGCCCATGATCGAAGCGCGATTTTACCCGCACGAAGCCCCTTCTTGCAAGACTCGGGCGACAAAGCGCCCCGGATGGCGAGCGAAACCGACGCTTCGCGGACGATGTTCTATAAAACAAAAAGGGCCGAAAGCGTATGCCTTCAGCCCTGTCATATACTGGTGGATCGTCGGGGACTCGAACCCCGGACCTTGGGATTAAGAGTCCCCTGCTCTACCAACTAAGCTAACGATCCGAAAGAAAGCCGAAATGAATCGGCTGAAATATGCACTGGTGGATCGTCGGGGACTCGAACCCCGGACCTTGGGATTAAGAGTCCCCTGCTCTACCAACTAAGCTAACGATCCGAAAAAGCATATGTGAAGGTTCTGCGTTCCGTGGCTGAAACGCGTTCGGCTATTGTGCACGATGGCGAGCCATTATGCAAGAGCCAATTTAAAAAAACTGGGGTGGGTGATCGGATTCGAACCGACGACCTCCAGAGCCACAATCTGGCGCCCTAACCAACTAGGCCACACCCACCACGTTGCACGCAATGTGCAAGTGGTTAATATACAGACCTCTCACCCATTTTGCAAGACTATTTTTCAATTTTTCTTTTTTTGTTTCCGCTATAATAGGCGGCGCATCGGACGCCGCCGTCATCGGCGACATCATACGCCCCCGTGGCTCAATGGATAGAGCACCGGACTTCTAATCCGATGGTTGTGGGTTCGAATCCCGCCGGGGGCGCCATCCGCTTATTCTAGGTCGAGCCGCGCGCTCGGCTTTTTCTTTGCGCGCATACGAGCCCGATCCCGTTTCACGCCCCGAAGCCGCGCCGCTCGAACTCGTCGCGCACGCCCTCGAACAGCATCGCGAAGTCATCCTCGAACACGCTGCCGCGCGGGCGGACGAACGAAATATCGTGCACGATCGGCTCGCCGCGCACCTCGATGCGCGCCAGGCTTTTCTCGCCCAGCTCGCACGCGACCGCCGCCTCGTAGACGAAAGAGACGCCGAGCCCCGCCTCGACGAACGATTTGATGATCCCGATGCTCGACACCTCCACGACACGCGAAAACGACGACAGCGCCAGATTCCGGCGGCGAAGAGCGTGTTCGAGCACCGCCCGCGAGCCCGACTCTTTCTCGCGCACGATCAGGGGCTCTTCGAACAAGTCCTCCATGGCGCACGCCGAAGCGCCCGCCAAGCGGTGGCCCGGCGCGGCGACGCACACCAGCTCCTGCTCGCACAGACGGTCGGCGGAAAACGAAGCCGCGTCGAAAAAGCCCTCCACGAAGGCGCAATCGATGGCGCCGCGCTCCATGAGGTCGAGCAGCTCGGCGGTGCTGCGCGAAACCACCGACACGTGCACGCGCGGCGAGGCCGCGAGATAACGCGCCAGCGCGGGCGCGACGATATACTCGCCCGCCGTCAGCGTAGTGCCCACGTTCAAACGGATCGCGTCGTCGTCGGCCGCGCGCGCGATGCGGCGCTTGAGCAGCGCTTCGTCATGAGAGAACGACTGGAACGCCCGCTTGAGCAGCACGCCCTCTTCGGTCAGGCGCATCGACTTGCCCTCCATGCGCGTCAGCGGGGCGCCGTAGGTGCGCTCGAGGCATGCCATATGCTGGGAAACCGCCGATTGCGTGAGGTTGAGCTCGCGCGCCGCATGGGTGTAATTCAGCGTGCGGCACACGGTCAGAAACGTTTCGACGCGGGCATCCAGCATGACGACCTCCAACGATAAGAAAAACTACTGAACCTATTAGTAATCATAAGTTTACTTCATCGCAGACAAGGCGCAAGATAGCCTCGCACCACACGAACGAAGCCATCATCCCAAGGAGCCTTCCATGCGTGAATTCCTGAAGAACATCCCCATTCCCACAGGCGGCGTCGCTTTGGGCCTCGCCGCACTCGGCATCCTGCTCAAGCCGCTGTCGCCGATCGCCTACGCCTTCTGCGGCATCTGCTCGTTCGCCCTGATCGCCCTGTTGGCGGCGCGTCTCGTCAGCGACTCGGCCGGCATACGCCAGGATTTCGAGAACCCCATCCTGGCAAGCGTCAGCGCCACCTTCCTGATGACCGTCATGCAGCTCGCCACCTACGTCGAGCCGTTCGCGCATACGGCCGCCTTCGCCGTATGGGCATGCGCCGTGATCGTCCACGCCGCGCTCATCGTCTGGTTCACCGCGCATCACGTGCGCGCCTTCGACCTGCGCAACGTCTATCCCACGTTCTTCATCTGCTACGTCGGCATCGTCGTGGCGTCGGTCACGTCGCCTGTCTGGGGCCTGCAGACGCTCGGATCGGTCGTCTTCTGGTTCGGATTCGCCGCCTATCTGGTGCTGCTCGTCGTGGTCACCGTGCGCTACGCCAAGCATCCGGTCGACGAGGGGGCCCGCCCGCTTTTCTGCATCTACACGGCGCCCATGAGCCTGTCTTTGGCGGGGTATCTCGCCTGCGAGCCGTTGCCCAACCCCGTATTCGCCTGCATCCTCGCCGTTTTGGCGCAATTGCTGCTCGTGGCCGTGCTCGTGCGTCTGCCGCATCTGCTGCGTCTGAAGTTCTACCCCAGCTATGCGGCCATGACCTTCCCCTTCGTCATCACCGCCACCGCGCTCGACCGCACGCTGACGATGCTGGCGCAGGCGGGCATCGGGTACCCCTCCGTCCTGCACGCACTCGTAGCGATCGAGACCCTGCTGGCATGCGTCATGGTGGGCTACGTCTTCGTTCGCTATCTCATGGAATTCGTCCGCATCGGCCGTGAGACGGCGGCGCGCGCCCGCAACGCCGCAACCGCCTAAGAAAACAGGCCCCTTTAACGCACAACGCCCCCTGTCCGAAAAGCAGCACGCCTTTCGGACAGGGGGCGTTTTCATGCCCGCACACGGCAACCGGCTTCGCGGCCCTGCGCCGCGGCAGGCGGCCGCCTACATGACCTTCGTGCTTTCCACGCGCTCCACGAACTTCGAGACCACCTTGATCAGCGGCGTGCGCAGCACGAGTCCCAGCACGACGAAGGGAACCGCGAACAGCAATAGGATGCCGATCTCCGTCCAAAAATCGCCGTTGTACACGCCGAACATGGCCGCACGCATGGCGTTGACCGCATGCGTGATAGGCAGATACGGGCTGATTTCCTGCACGAACGACGGAAGCGACTGCAAAGGATAGCTGCCGCCGCCGCCCGACACCTGGGCGATGAGCAAAAAGACCGCAAGCGCCTTGCCGAAATTGGCGAACGAAACCACCAGCGTGTAGATGATGAACGCGAATACCAAGCCCGAGACCCAGTAACACACCAGATACAGCACCGGATGCACCGTCTGCACGCCCAGAAACACCATGTTGCCCACGGCCACGCACGTGCTTTGCAGCAGCGAAAGCAGACCGACCACGCCGAAACGTCCGATGAACTGCTGCCACGCAGGCGGGTTGCCCAACTGGTCGAGAATGCGCTTCGACGGGGCGGGTTTAAGCGCCACCATCAGCAGCAACGCGCCGATCCACAAGGCCAGCGTGGTGTACAACGGCGTCATCGCCGAGCCGAAGTTTTCCACCGGATAGACCGCATGGCGATCGAGCTGCACCGGAGCCGAAATAGCCTCCGCCAGCGCCGAAGGGTCCGAGCCGATGACCGCGCGCAGCGCGTCGATGTCGCCCGACGCGAGCGCCGAAGCCATGTCGGCGCCCAGCGTATGCAGGCGCTGGGCCGTCTGGGACAAATCGCCCGCGGCGGCATCCACTTTCTGCTTCGCATCCCCGATACCCGAAGAGACCGACCCCGCGGCCCCGATCAAGTCGGCGCTCGCGCCGTCGAGCAGCTCGCCTGTCGAGGAAAGCGAGGCGCTCGCCTGCTCCACCACGCCGGCCAGCGCCTCGATATCGGGCTTGAGCTGCTCGTCGTAGTGGGCCTTGGCGCCCGAAAGGCTTGCTTCGGCCTGGGCGGCCAGCGAAGCGATCTCGTCGCGTTTCGCCTGGGTATCGGCGCTTCCCTCCTCGATGCCCGCGGCAGCGTCGTTCAACGAATCGCACAGCTGCTCCTGCAGCGAGATGGACGCCTCGAGACGCGCGATGAGCGTATCGACGGCCGACTGCATATGGGAAGGAAGCGAGGGGCGCACGGCCTGCAGCTGCGCCACGATATCGCGATACGACCCGATCTGCGCGTCCACGCTGCCCGCGGCGCCGCGCAACGACGAAGCCGACTGCGAAGCCAACGAGGCGGCGGAATCGAACGCCGCGTCCACCGAATCGGCCACGGCGCCGTAGCCTTGCGCGCTTTGCTGCAACGCTGCGGAAAGCGCCGACGCCGAACCGTCCATGGCGCCCGCGACATCGCCTGCGGCACCCTTGATCTCGCCGACCGACGACGCCACCTCGTCGGCCGCGCCTTTGACGCCGCCCAGCAGGTCGCCCGAATCGGACACGAGCGTCTGGGCCGAGCCCAGCACGGATCCGTACATGGACAGAACCGACGCCGCCTTGTCCATGCGGTCGCCCACTTCGCCGATATGGCCCGCAAGCTCGCCGATGCGTCCGTCGAGATCGCTTTCGTCGGCGTATTCGGCAAGCGCCGAGGCGATGCTGAGGGCCGCTTGCGAAAGCGTTTCCGCGAACACCTGGTTCACCTGGGCCGACACGCCGTCGGCGCCGCGATCGGTGACTTTCGGGGCGATGGCGTTTTTCTTCTCGTTGGTGTAATAGGCTATCTTGGCGTGCTCGACGTCGTCGGAGTAAAACGTCATCATGTCGCGGCTGAAGCTTTCAGGAATCACCACCGCGGCGTAATACCGGCCCGAACGAGCGCCGTCTATGGCGTCCTCTTCGTCGGTAATCTTCCATTTCAGCTGGTCGTTCGCGCGCAAGGCGGAAACCACCTGGTCGCCCACGTTCACCTCGAGCGGCACGAGGTCGCTTTCGTAGCCGGCATCGGAATTGGCAACCGCCACCGTGAGATTGCCCGTGTTATCGAACACGTTCCAGCACGCGATGAGGTTGTACCACGAGAAAATCGACGGAATGGCGATGAGGCCCGCGACGATGATCACCGTGACCGTGTTATGGCACAGGCGCTTCAGATCGCCCGTGAAAAGCAGCCAGATGTTCTTCATCGACGGCCTCCTTTCTCTTCATCCGAACGTCCTGCGCGATGGCGCGGCGCGAAGCGGGCGCCGAGCGGGCGATACCCGCGCGCCGCAGAGGCGGCATCGACGCTCGTACCGTCGCACGGGCCGTCGCCGCCGTCGGCGGCGTCGCTGCCGCCTGCGCCCGATCCGCCGGCGTCATGCGTCGGGGCAGTCGCGTCGCACGCCTCGGAAGCGCACCATCCCGCCTGATGGGCGCGCGGCGCGCATGACGGACAGACGGCGTTGCGACGCGCGTAGAGCGTGCGCACTTCCTCGTCGCTCATCGATTCGAGGTGGACCTGCCGACTCAGGTTGTCGCGCAGGTATTCCACGATGATGAGAAACGCCACGATCACGACGAGCCAGATAAGCCACGCCGTGAGCATGACCACCTTCTCGGTCTCGGTGATGGCGCACACCAGCGTGACGGCCACAGGAACCACGATGCCCACGATCACGGCGCCGCGCTTGAACTTCGGATACAGCCGCATGAAGCGGGCGGCGCGCGCGGCGATGGCGCTGCGGTATTCCTCCCGATCGGAAAGCACGCGGATCAGCTGGGCCATGCGGTAGCGGCGCTCGGGCAGCTGCACCTGTTCGCCGTTGATGATGTCGCTTTCCTCGATCTGGCGCGCGAACAGCCGGTTCAGGTTCGTCAAATACGGGCGGGCCAGCAGGCCGATGACCAAAAACGCCGCGAAAAACGCCAGCAGCACGCCCATGCTCTGAAGCCATGCTCCGTCGTAGAACCCGCACGTGGTCTCGCGGATGGCGTTGATGCCGTACGTGAAGGGGAACGCCGGATAGACCGCCTGGAAAAAGCTCGGCGTCATCTCGATGGGATACAGGCCCGTCGCGCCGGGGATCTGCACGAACACCAAGATCACGCAGATGGCCTTGCCGATATGCTGCAAGGTCGTGGACAGCGTGTACTGGATAGCCAGATACGCCAGCGAGCACATGACGGCCGTCGCGAAAAACGCCGGCACGTTGACGGCTTGCACGCCTATGAACAAACAGCCCGCGCAGCAGATGACGGCCTGCAGCGTCACGATGACGGCCAAAAGCAGCCCGCGGCCCAAGAAACGCTGCGCGATGGTCAGGCGCTCGAAGCCCTCGTCGTCCACCTCGTTGCGCAGGATGACCATAAGCATGAACACGCCGATCCACAAGGTGAGATTGATGAACAGCGGGGCCATGGCCGAGCCGTAGGAGTTGATGGGATAGAGCTTCTCCGTTTCCACCTGGGTGGGCGACATCATGAAATCGGCCACCTTGGCAGGATCGAGGTCGCCCTCGTCGAAAAGCGATCCCAAGGCGCTCGACGACCCGAGCGCCGCCACGTCCGTTTTCACGGAGTCGAAATCGGCCTGAAGGTCGGCGAGCAGCGAATCGGTCTGCGATAAGGCGTCGGAGGAAAGCGACAGCGTGGTCTTGAGCTGGTCGAGCACGCCGACGGCCTGATCGACCAGGACCGTCTGGCCCGCCACCGCGCCGCTGAAGCCGCCCGTCGCCGAAGCCACGCGCGCCAAGCCCGAACTCGCTTGCGGAATGGTCTGCGAAGCGAGCGTTTCACGATAGCCGTCCACGTTCTGCAGCGTCTGCTGCACGGAGGAGTTCAACGCGTCGGCGGCCGACGAAGCCGACGAAGCCGTATCGGACGTGCCCGCCGCCAGGCCGCGCAGGCTCTCTATCGTGGCGCGGGCCTCGGCATTGCGCCCTTCGAGGGCCGCGATCACGGAATCGAGCTCCGCCTTGCCGGGAGCGCCGTCGGGAATGCCCTGCTGCAGCGCGCGCAACAGCTCGATGACCCGGGTGTTTTCGTCGACGACCGTCTGGGCGCGCTGCAGAGCCGCATCCACGTCGGCCGCCGCCGCGACGATGCCCGCCGCCGTGCCGCCTATGGCCGCATTCGCCCCGGAGCTCGTCTGGGACAGCAGCGCCGAGCCGTGATCGAGCACGCTCGCCGCCGTGCCCGAAAACTCCACGATGCCCGTATTGACGTCGGCCGCCAGCTCGGAGGCGTCGGCGAGGCCCGCCGAAAGCAGCACGATCTGATCTTTCGCCTGACTCAGCGCGCCTTTCGCCTGCTCGGCCTTATCGACCGCGCCGTCGGCGGCGGAAGCGAGCTCGGAAAGCGACGCGCGCGCATCGGCGATATCGCCCGACGCCTCTTCGAGGCGCGCCACCGCGTTATCGCGCGTGCCCGCCAGATCGGCGTGCGCGGCCGCGAACGCTTCGTCGATGGCGGAGACCACCGTGGAGCTGACCGTGGACACGAACGTGTCGTTGATCGTGGTATCGAGCGTCGTGGCGCCCGTGTCCGTGATCTTCGGCGCCACGGGACCCGCCTTCTCGTTGACGTAATACTCGAGCTGAGGGCGCTCGAAATTCCCCGACACCAGCGTCGCCACGTCGGCGCTGAAATCCTCGGGAATGACGAAGGCCGCGTAGGCTCGGCCCGATTCGACCTCTTCCATGGCCTGGTCGCGATCGACGAACTGCCACCCGAGCTGGGTGTTCTCATGCAGCTGATCGACCACCTGATCACCGAGACGAAGCTCGCCGAGCATCTCGTCGTTCGCGCCCGCATCCTCGTTCACCACGCATACGGGAATAGAGCCCGTGTTCTCGTACGGGTTCCAAAAACCCGCCACGTTGAACCAGGTGTACAGTGAGGGAAGGACCGCGAGAACCAAGACGACGAGCCATGCCTGGGGCACTTTCGCAATACGTTTCACATCGCGCACGAACACACGCCAAACGTTATGCACAGGCTCCTCCTTTGGAAGATATTCAACATTTGTCCAAAAAGCTAATTTTACTTGCCCACCTAGGGCGACGAAAAGCCCCCACGGCCTGTCACGCAATCGTTACCATTTTCCGAATCACGCAGCGATTCGATGCCGCGCGCTGCGGCGAAGGCGTCTCGCGACGGAGCAACGCGCGAAAGTGAAGACGCGATTCGAGCCGGCGCGCCCGCCGAAACGGAAGCTGGGCTTTCGCATGCAGACGTAACGCGCCCGTTTCGCGCGCAAACGCCATACGGCCACGCACCGACCCCCATGCCGCCTCTCCCGAACCCAGCGGCGCCGCCCCCTTCGAGCGGACGCGCTGTCCTTCTTTTGGACGCTTGAGCAAAAACAACGCAATACATTACTTATTTAATACCATATCCGAAGATGAAAGCGCATCCTTACACCGCTCCTTTTTGTGCGCTCGCGCAATTCTTCGGCTTTCTTTTTCTTGGAGCATTGACCGTGCCCAGCGGGCACCTATAATGGGCACTGCGACATAGAAGGAGTCAGCCATGGGCAACGGTCCTGCACATATCACGGCTACCCCAGCCGTCTGCAGCAACCATCGTTGCTCCCCCTTCATGTTCGATCTCACCCCATGCGATGCCCGCCTTTCGTGCGGGCATCGCCCTTTCGCATCCCTTTTCTCCGCATATTCCTATCGATATCTGTAGCACACGGGCAGACGCGGCCCTCCTCTCTCTCAGCCGCGTCTCCGTGTGCGCCTTCGTATGCGATGGCGAGCGCGAACGCATGACGCCCGCGCTCGCCATCGACGACGCCCGCCGCAGCGCGCGGGCGCGAACCGACGCGATACTTCACGATAGGAATACCCCATGCTTGCAAAAACGCTCATGGTTGCCTTGTTCGCAGCCATCGCCATCGGCATCGGCATCCTCTGCCGCAAACACGCAGGAAGCGTATCCGGATTCATCCTCGGAGGCCGCGACGTCGGCCCCTGGCTTTCCGCCTTCGCCTTCGGGACGTCGTACTTCAGCGCCGTCATCTTCGTCGGCTACGCCGGGCAATTCGGATGGAAATACGGCATGGCCGCCACCTGGATCGGCATCGGCAACGCCCTCGTGGGCAGCCTTTTGGCCTGGCGCGTGCTCGGAGCGCGCACCCGCGCGATGACGCAGCGGCTTCAAGCGTCCACCATGCCGGAATTCTTCGGCAAGCGCTTCGGGAGCAAGGCGCTGCGCATCGCCGCGGCCGCAATCATCTTCGTGTTCCTGATTCCCTACACTGCCAGCGTCTACAACGGGCTTTCGCGCCTGTTCGGCATGGCCTTCGGCCTGCCGTACGAAGCGTGCGTCGTCGGCATGGCGCTCATCACCTGCATCTACGTGGTAGCAGGCGGCTACATGGCCACCGTGGTGAACGACTTCGTCCAAGGCATCGTGATGCTGTTCGGCATCGCGGCGGTCATCGCCGCCGTGCTCGCGGGCAACGGCGGCTTCGGCGAAGCGGTCGTCGCACTCTCGCAGATTCCCGCCGAAGGGTCGGATATGCACGGCGCTTTCACGAGCATGTTCGGCCCCGACCTGCCCGACCTCATAGGCGTCGTCGTGCTCACGAGCCTGGGCGCATGGGGCCTACCGCAGATGGTGCAGAAGTTCTACGCCATCAAAAGCGGCGACGCCATCGCGAAAGGCGCCGTCATCTCGACGCTGTTCGCCGCCGTAGTCGCAGGCGGAAGTTACTTCCTGGGAGGCTTCGGGCGCCTTTACGGCGACGAGATCGCCTACGCGGCGAACGGCGCTCCCGTATACGATTCGATCATCCCCACCATGCTTTCGGGCCTGCCCGACATCCTTGTGGGACTCGTGATCGTGCTGGTGCTGTCCGCTTCCATGAGCACGTTGAGTTCGCTGGTGCTCACCTCGTCTTCCACGCTGACGCTCGACCTTTTGAAAGACAACGTGATCAGGCATATGAGCGAGAGACAACAGCTTCTGTGGATACGCGGGCTGCTCGTGGCGTTCGTGGCGATTTCCGCCGCGATAGCGCTTGTGCAATACGCCAGCTCGATCACGTTCATCGCCCAGCTCATGTCCATCAGCTGGGGCGCGCTCGCGGGCGCGTTTCTGGGCCCGTTTTTCTGGGGGCTTTACGGCAAACGGGTGAGCAAGGCGGCTGTATGGGCGAGTTTCGCCGTGGGCGTGGGCCTTACGACCGGCAACATGGTAGCGGGCTTTTTCGGATCGCCGCTGATCGAAAGCCCCATCAACTGCGGCGCCGCGGCCATGGTCTTATCGCTTATCATCGTGCCGCTGGTCAGTCTGGTAACCAAGCCCGTCGACCTCGACGCCGGCGGCGCCGATCCGAGCCACGCGAACGCCGCCGAACACACGACGGCAATCGAGGCGGCCGAAAGACGCACGAACGCAGTTGAAGCGCAATAAGAAAACGTCGGCAAGGCGACAACGCAAGCGTCGGGAGCGCCGACAGCGTACGCGGAAAGGCCTTGCGCTGACCGGCGACGGCGCGCAAGGCGCACCGGACAATGTCGCGCGTACGCGACGCCGGCAGCATGCGCGCAAAATCTGCCGCACGATCAGCGGCGGGCCGTGCGCCGAGCGGCGGAAAGCATCGGTCGGAATCGTGCGCGCCAGACGCAGACATACATGCCGATCGGCGTCGGACATAAAGCGACATCGATCGGCGCAAACCCGTAACGACATCAAAGAAGAGCACCGATCGCGTCGCGCGCAATCGGGCAAGATATGTACACGCGGGACGCCCTTGTGCGCACCGGATCGCATGCCGCAACGCTTCGTCGCGAATGAAGCCGCAAGCACCGATCCGAGCCCACGCACGCCGGTGCGCGCAAGGCCACGGAGCCGCGCCGACCTGAATAGCGTACCATGGCACGGATTCGCCGTTTGTGGATGTTTTTGACGGGTATGGCACGCGAAACGACGCAAAACCCGCCCAAAAACGACATCGCAGGGCCAACCGCACGCATTTCCCCAGGTCAGTTTTTCCCGTCAGAGAAAACAACCGCGCCTTTCGTGCCACAACCGCAATTTTTTGTCTGAATCGGCGGGTAAACAGTGCATGGGCGTGGACGCGGCGGGGACGACGCGGCAGTGCCTTCGGATCGGTCGCAAACGGGACGTCACACGCCATGCACGCGGCAGGCGCACCGGGTTCATGGCGAACGCGACACGCACACGGCAGGCGCACCGGGTTCATGGCGAACGCGACATGCACGCGGCGAACGCACAGGATTCATAGCGAGCGCGAGATGCATACGACAGGCGAAGAAAGCGCGGCGCAAACGCGGCGGCGGGCGACGCGGCGCAGCTTCTGATCAGTCGCGAAACGGGACGCAGGAAAAGCTCAGGCGGCAAGCGCACGATTTGGCATATGGCATCCTCGCCGAGCGCAAAGAGCAGATACACTACGCGCACACGGCGGCGAAGCGTACGCGCGGCAGACAGCACATACACGCCATGCCGCATGAAACGAACGCGGCGAAAAACCTACTCGCCGCCGACAGCGCGATAATCGTCGATTCCCGGTTCGGCCGACAGGTACACGCCGCTTTCGGGGAAATACGTCAGCCACACCACGCCCTCGGCATCCACGATATCGGACAGCCCGGGGCGGTCGTTTTCGGCCACGCTGATATGAATCTCACGCTCATCGAAAGTCTTGAACGTCATATCGATTTTATCCTGGCTCAAGCTACTATACCGACCGGTAGCGCGATTCTCGTCCACTTCGGCCAGCCAGCACAACTCGGTACGAGGGCCGTGCAGCGCATCGGCCACGACATCCTTCGCAAGAGAAGCGCCCACGGCAAATGCGCCAAGCGTAAGCAGCGCGAACAACGCGACGATGCCCGCTGCGCCGAGCATATCGTATGACACAGGGTGCTTTTTGCGATACCGACGGTACAAAACCGCGACGCCAACGCATGCAGCCAGCACGACGACCAGCTTCAGCAGGCGGTCGGGCGTCGGAGCGCCCTCGCCGAATGCGACGATAACGGCAAGTGCCACGAACGCCGATCCGACATAGGCCGCGCACGAAACGGCGAAGCGCAACGCCTCGCGCACAAGCTTTACGACCGTAGCGCCGAAATCGACACGAGCACCGGCCTTGCGCTGATGGGACGAAGCCGCCATCATAAGGGCCACGCAGACGAATGAAATGCCGAACAACACGAACCCGGCTGCGCTGCACAACGGACGCAGCAAGCCGACATAACCGATAGAAGGCATCCACTCGCCCACCATGAGCAGGGCGAATGCAACGCACAACACCACTGCCGCCACAATGGCGACGACCTTCTTCGACTCCATCGACCACGATACCATCGCGATGTCCTCCGCTCTCGCGCGCGAACGTCGGCGCGCACCGCGCACGACGCAGCGCATCGTACCATATGGACACGCGGCGACTCGCCACGGCGGCGGCAAAGACCGCCGAAGCGCACGCGATAAAACGGCGTCGCCGACCGAGCAGCCCGCATACCAATCGCTTCGACGGTGCGGCCTGCGAAAATCGCAGTCGGCTCGCAGCGCCCGCGCAACGAAAACGCGCGGTTACGCGGCGATATCCCCCGAAAGCCGCGCGCGCTTCTTGCGTGCGACGGCGCGACCTTTGCCGCATTTCGGCTTCGCGAGCGAACAATGCTTGCCGCAGCACGGACACGATCCCAAATTCAGCTCGAAAGAAACGCCCCCGGCGCCCTTCGAGCCTTTCTTCGACGCGGCAGCCTTCGTCGCTTTCACGGTCTTCACGGCGGCGCCGTTTCGAACGGAAGAGGACTTGGCCTTCTTGCCGTCGTTGCGCGAAAGGCTTTCGGCCAATTTCTTCGCGGCTTTGCGGATGGCCTTCTCTTGCTTTTTCGCCTGCTTTTTCGTAAGCTTGCCGGCCTTTTTCGCGGCCGGCTCCCCTTTGGCATTCTTGCGTTTCTTGGCGGACATGACAGCTCCTTCTCTTATTTCGCCGTCATGATACCGCATCATTGCTATAAAGTTAGTATCAATTAACTTTATGAATGCGAAGAGCAATCGGGGCGCCGCAGTCGGACGCGTCCCGAAAACGCACGAGAGCACCATGAGAAAGGGCCGGGAAGCGAACGCTTCCCGGCCCTCGGCCGCCCCTTGCTCGTGACGACTGCTCGCGGCGACAATCGCTCGCAACGTCGCTCACGGCGATCGCCCGCTCGCAGCAAGCGCGCAAACACGCCCCTGACGTTATGCGGTCGACGACACCGAAATCACGCCTATACAACTTGGCGAGCTCGGCCTTGCCCATGCCCGCGGCAGTCGGCGGCACTGGAATCGCGTCTACGCGATCATCACGTAAACGGTCTCGCCGTCCTTCTCCATGCCGTATTTCACGCCGTTCGCAAGATGCACATCGCTGACAACCGCCTTGTCGATAACTTCAAGAGCCATATCGGCGGCTTCGGCAACATCGAGCGAAGGATCGACGGTCATAAGAAGGGCTACTACCACATAGGCGAAATCATCCGTATCACCTGGTCGCGACTGCGTGCACACAAGTCCGGAAATCGTTTCGGCATTCGCATCGTAGACGGCCGTGGAGCCGTCATCCAAAAGCATAATGCCGGCAATCTGCTTTCCCCTCTTATCGAGCACGGCGCAGGCGGACTTGCCATCCAAATCGCCGGCAGCGGCCCGGTATTCCCCGCCGAATTCGGAATTGACCTTTTCCAACATTGCATCCATGCGCTGGGCGAACTCCGATGAATTGAAAATGAAATCGCCGGAAGAGTATAGGACGTCGAGCGGAGTTGCCTGCGAATCGATCTGCGCGCCGCACACAGTGCACTTTTGGGAGTTGACGCGCTCGGCCGACACGATATCGACGCGTTCTTTCCATTCCTCGGGAGTATGGTCGAGCTTGGACCCTTCGGTGTATCCGCATCGGGTGCATGTTTTCGGCTTCGCGCACGTAGCGGCCTTGAAGTCATGGCCCAAAGCATCGCCCTGAACCCTTCCGCAATCCAGGCAGACGCAAGGCTGCGTGCACGTGGCGCGGGAAATATGCTCGTGGAAGCAGATGATATGGGTCCCCAACAAAACCGCGACGATCACGGCGGCCGCACCGATCAGGCCGGCGACGGAAGCAAGCCCTATCGCCAGCTTCTTTTTCCCGATGCGGCTCGCCCAGGACGCGCGCGACGAAGACGCCGTCGGGCCGCCCGCCTCATTCGCCTGCTTGGATTCGGGAGCGTCGAAGGCCGCTTCGGGCGCAGGCGCCGGCCCGTTTTCGGATTTCGCCTCAGCTTCAGGCGCCGCTCCGCTTTCGGGCGTCGTCGCATCATCAAGCACGGCATCGCCTTCGAACGCTACCCCGTCCTTGCGGCCCGCGCCGACCTCGGGCGCCGTTTCATCGTCAAGCGCAGCATCGCCTTCAGGCGTCGTCGCGTCTTTGAGATCCGCGCCATCCTCAGGCGCCGCCTCGCTACCAGGCGTTACATCGCCTTCGGGCTCCGCATCGACCTCGGATGCCGCGTCCGACGTACGCCCGGCATCATGCGGGACGAACGGCACGGGCGATTCGTCGGCCCCGACGCCGTTTCCCTCGTGGACGGCCTCGCCATCGACGGCTTTTCGATTCTCTTCGTCTTTCATGCTCCAACCCTTTCCTCATCGGTTTCCTCGGAGAAATCCCGCGTGCCTTTCTGCGCGCGCCCATCAAGAACGTCAGCCCTAACGACCGAGAACCCGCCGCAACTCCCTACGCCCGTCGAAGCGCCGACGCGCATACCGCGCGACGAAGGCAACGCGACCCCTGCTCTCGCAACCACGACGCCCGCGGAGCAAGCTTCAAAAACGACATCGAAACACGCCTGCACCCGCAGCATGCGAACCTATCGGGAAGCACCCGGGAAAACCCGCATCGGACATCTTCATGGATACGTTGACCTGCGTCGATGCATCGGAAAACATCCTGGAAAACCCGCGGCAACACTTCGCCCGCTGGCGCGCCGTCGCCGCAGCGGGCGCGCAATGCCCGCGCCGCGTATGCGACGACCGAACGAGCGGCACGATGCAACGGTCGCGAAGCGAACCGATACGGCATCGACAAAAGGATGCTCTCGAAATTCGATATGGCGATTTTTGAATTCTTCAGCGGTGTATTCGTTGCACGCAACCCAGAAAACGACCAGGCATGCACCTTGGCGGCGCATAAATGAAGGATGCAACACCGCAGCAAATGCTACGGCAGCAATGCAATCTGGAATTTCGAAAACGGGTTCATAGATAAACGCGCCCTTCGAATAAGGACGCCGTCAGCGCGCAGATTGTGCTGATGGGCTCATTCTAGCAAATATTCGTGCTTACATCGAGCTCGATTCGCAAACGCGAAAAGGGCCGGCATCCGAAGATGCCGGCCCCGCTATCCGCGCCATCTATCCGCGCTTCGCGTCGTCTTCAGCGCGGAAGCCGGCGGCGCACTTTATCGCTCGACGCGACTTTGCTCGATATCCGGCGCGCCCGCCTGCTCAGGCGCGGCGCACGAGCAGGCGCAGCAATCCCCGCCTGCAGCCGTTTCCCGTGCAAAACCGTGCGCCCGACGCGCGGCTTCGTTCTCTTCCAGGTTCGCCTTCGCCACGCTGATCATCAGCTTGATGCGGTTGAGTTGATTGACCTCGGACGCGCCCGGATCGTAATCGACCGCCACGATGTTGCTTTCGGGGTACCGGCGGCGCAGCTCCTTGATGACCGCCTTGCCCACCACGTGATTCGGCAGGCACGCGAACGGCTGCGCGCATACCACGTTCGGCGCGCCCGAACGGATCAGCTCCACCATCTCGGCGGTCAAAAGCCAACCCTCGCCCATCGAATTGCACAGGCTCAGGATTTCGCTCGCGTACCCGGCAAGCTCGTAGATGTTCGCCGGCGGCTCGAAACGATGCGAAGCGCGCAGCGCATCGTTGAGCGGCTTGCGGAAGCGCTCGATGGCGGCAAGCGCGATGCGGCTTCCCAACGCGCCCTTGGCGGAGCGACCCAGCGGGTCTTTCTGGAAAATAGCGCCCGCGAGCCCGAACAGGAAGAACTCCGTGAGACCCGGCACCACGGCCTCGCAGCCCTCGTGCTCGATGACGTCGACCACCTGGTTGTTGGCCGTGGGATGGAACTTCACCAAGATCTCGCCTACCACGCCCACGCGCGGCTTGGTGCCTTCGCCCACCAACGGCAGCGTATCGAAATCCTCGATGATGGCCTTCACCGTGCGCTTCCATTCGGCACGCGAAAGACCCTGCGCCAGCTGGCCTTTGCACACGGCCATCCAGTGGTCGAACAGCGCCTGCGCGGCGCCCGGCTGCGCCTCGTAGGGACGCGTGCGATACAGGCACATCATGAGCAGGTCGCCGTAGAGCACGCCGTAAACGGCCTGCAGCAGCATCTGCGGCGTCACCTCGAAACCGGGGTTGACCTCGTCGAGCTTTTTGAACGACAGCGAAATGACGGGGATATGCCCCAGCCCCGCCGCCGCGAGCGCCTTGCGGATGAGCGCGATGTAGTTGGTGGCGCGGCAGCCGCCGCCCGTCTGCGTGATGATGACGGCCAGCTTGTCGGTATCGTAGCGGCCGCTCATCACGGCCTCCATGATCTGGCCCGTCACCAGGATGGACGGGTAGCAGATATCGTTGTTCACGTATTTCAGGCCCGCGTCCACCGCGCCGTGGTCGACGCTTGGCAGGAGCTCGAAGTTGTAGCCGTGCTTGCGGAAGATCTCCACCAGCAGATCGAAATGGATCGGCGCCATCTGCGGACACAGGATGGTGTAACCCGCATCCTTCATCTCTTTGGTGAACTGCACCTTCTCGAATTCGGTCGACGCGCAGGCGCGCTGCTTGATCAGCGCGTCGGCCTGGGCCACCACGCGCGCGGCCTCGGCCTCGGTCATGCCCGTCTTGTTATCCATGCGCATCTTGGCGTGGCGCGCGTGGTCTTTCATCTCGTCTTCGGGCACGGCGGCTTCGGTGCTGTACGGCTTGTTCATGGCCACCGTGGGACACGCCGCAGGCACGCGGGCGGCGTCGGCGCGCTCGTCCGCCTTGTCCTTGAGCGCCGCCAAAAGCGAACGCACGCGAATGCGCGCGGCGCCCAGATTGGACACCTCGTCTATCTTGAGCACGGTGTACACCTTGCCCGACGCCTCCAGGATCTCTTGCACCTGGTCGGTGGTCAGCGCATCCAAGCCGCAGCCGAAACTGTTCAGCTGGATCATGTCCAGATCGTCGCGCTGCGTGGCCACCTTGGCCGCCGCATACAGGCGCGTATGGTACATCCACTGGTCCACCACGCGAATGGGACGCTCGAGCGTGCCCAGATGCGCGATGGAATCCTCCGTGAGCACGGCCAGGCCGAAGCCGGTCAGAAGCTCGGGAATGGCATGGTTGATTTCAGGATCGTTGTGATACGGACGGCCCGCCAGCACGATGCCGTGCGTGCCGGTTTCCTCCATCCAACGCAGCGTTTCCTCGCCCTTGGCGCGGATGTCGTCTTTGAAGGATTCGTCCTCGGCCCAGGCGGCGTCCACCGCGCGGGCCACCTCGGCGCGCGTCGGCGCGGCGGCATGACGGCAGGTCGCCTCGGCGAAGTTCTCGTACAGCTCCACGAACAGTCGGTCTTTGAGCTTTTCTTTCTGGTCGTAGGGCAACCACGGATTTAAAAACTTCGTCTCAGACGTGCGCAGCTCGTCAATGTTCAGGCGCAGCGCCTCGGAATAGCTCGCCACGATCGGGCAGTTGAAGTGATTGCCCGCGCCCGCGTCTTCCTGGCGCTCCCACTTCGCGCAGGGCATCCAGATGAAATCGACGCCTTTATCCAGCAGATTCATCACGTGGCCGTGCGACAACTTCGCCGGGTAGCACACGCTTTCCGACGGCATGCTTTCGATACCCGCCTCGTAGGTCTTTTTGGAAGACGGGTCGGACAGCACCACGCGGTAGCCGAGGTTCGTGAAGAACGTGAACCAGAACGGATAGTTCTCGTACATGTTAAGCGCGCGCGGAATGCCCACCGTGCCGCGCGGCGCGGCGTCAGCCGCAAGCGGCTCGTAATCGAACAGGCGATGGTTCTTGTACTCGAACAGATTGGGCACGCCCGCGCCTTCGTGCAAGACGCCCGCGCCCTTCTCGCAGCGGTTGCCCGTGATGAAGCGGCGGTGCTTGCCCGTGCGCTCGTCTACGCCGAAATCGTTGACGGTCAGAAGGCAGCGGTTGCCGCAGGCCTTGCAACGCAAGGTCTTATGCGTCGGCGCCAATGCCTGGATCTGCTCGAGCGACAGCAGCGACGAGACGCCGCCAGCCTTGCGCGCACGATCGCGCGCCAGCAGGGCCGCGCCGTATGCGCCCATGGTGCCCGCGATGTCGGGACGCACGGCATGCACGCCCGCCAGCTGCTCGAAAGCGCGCAGCACCGCGTCGTTCAAAAACGTGCCTCCCTGCACGATGACTTTTTCGCCCACCTCGTGCGGGTCGCGTATCTTGATGACTTTGAACAGGGCGTTCTTGATGACCGAAATAGCCAGGCCCGCCGCGATGTCGCCCACCGTGGCGCCTTCTTTCTGCGCCTGCTTCACGCGGCTGTTCATGAACACGGTGCAGCGGCTGCCCAGATCGACCGGATGCTCGGCCGCGTTGGCGGTTTGCGCGAACTCCGTCACGTCGAGATTCAAGCCGCTCGCGAAGCTTTCGATGAAGCTGCCGCAGCCCGACGAGCACGCCTCGTTGAGCATGATGTGGTCGATCACGCCGTCGCGCACGCGCAGGCACTTCATGTCCTGGCCGCCGATATCCAAGATGAACTCGACGCCCGGCAGCATCTCCTGCGCGCCGCGCAGATGCGCCACGGTTTCGATCTCGCCCGAATCGACGCGCAGCGCCTCCAAAAGCAGACCCTCGCCATAACCCGTCACGGTGGCATGCCCGATGGTGACGAACGGCTTGCCGGTGGTCGCATCCACGGGCAGCGCGCCGTACATCTCGGCGATCGCGCGCTTGGCGGTGCCGAGCACGTCGCCTTTGTTGTTGGCGTACGACGACCACAGAAGCTGGCCGTCTTCGCCGATCAGCGCCGCTTTGAACGTAGTGGATCCGGCGTCGATGCCCAAATAGGCCGTGCCCGTATAGGCCATCAGATCGCCGCGCGCCACCTTCTCTTTATCGTGGCGCGCCTTGAACTCGGCGAATTCCTCATGGGAAGCGAACAGCGGGTCGAGGCGCACCACCTCGCTGCCCTGCACGTCGCCCAGATTGCGCAGGCGTTCGAGCACGTCGGAAAGAAGCTCGGGCTTCGAGGCCGCGCCGCACAGCGCAGCACCGCTCGCCACGAACAGATGCGCGTTTTCGGGGCGGATGGCATGCTCGTCATCGAGGTCGAGCGTTTCGCAGAAGCGCTTGTCGAGTTCGGACAAATACTGCAAAGGACCACCCAAAAGCGCGACGTTTCCCCTGATGGGACGGCCGCAGGCAAGACCCGAGATGGTCTGCGTCACCACGGCTTGGAAAATGGACGCGGCGATGTCCTCCTTGCGCGCGCCCTCGTTGATGAGGGGCTGCACGTCTGTTTTAGCGAACACGCCGCAGCGGCTGGCGATGGGATAGATGGTGGTGCATCCCTTCGCCAGCTCGTTGAGGCCGCCCGCGTCGGTATCGAGCAATGCGGCCATCTGATCGATGAAGGCGCCCGTGCCGCCCGCGCAGGTGCCGTTCATGCGCTGCTCGATGCCGTTGTCGAAATAAATGATCTTGGCGTCTTCGCCGCCGAGCTCGATCACCACGTCGGTGCGGGGAATGAAGGTTTCCACCGCCGTCTTCGAGGCGATGACCTCCTGTACGAACTCGACGCCGAGCCATTGGGCCAAAAGCAGGCCGCCCGAGCCCGTGATGGCGATGGTCATGGGCGTTGCGGGATAGCGCTGCGCCGCCTCGCCCACCACTTCCACGATGGTCGCGCGGATATCGGCGTGGTGGCGGCGGTAGCACGAATGCAAAACGGCATGGGCGTCGTCGAGCACGGCCACCTTCACCGTGGTGGAACCGACGTCGATGCCGATGTGCAGCGGCGATGCGTCTTGCGGCGGCGCGGCTTTGGCGGCGGACGCGGTAGTGGTATCGATATCGGCGGGCATGATGCGCTCCTTCCGAGTCATGACGGTTCCTTGTCTTACAGCGTGATCGATTCGCCCGGCTTGATGAAAAAAAGGCGCACGGCGATAAGCGCCATCTCTTCGGAGCTTTCGTGCATGCCGGTTTCGATCCAACGCAGAATCACCGACAGATAGGCTCCTGCGAAATAGGCGACGTAATAGTTGACGAACGGCGTGGGATCCTCGCGATAGCGCTCGTGCAGAAGCGAGAGGATGAACTCGTTGCACACGGCCGCGCGCAGGCGAGGCGCGAAACGCATATCGCCCCCGGGACCGAGCACCGCATGGAAAAACGGCCCCTCCTCGCGCACGTAGTCGAACAGGTCGACCAAAACGGGGAACGGCTTTTTGCGCACGCGATAGCCGATGAGGTCGCGGATCGAGCAATCGCGCATCCGGCGGCTGAACACATCCAGATCGGCCAGCACTTCGTCTTCGAAGGTCTGCAGCAGGTCGTCTTTATCCTTGAAGTGGTTGTAGAACGTGCCGCGGTTCAGGCCCGCCTGCGCGCACAGATCGCCCACCGTGAAGCCGTCGAGGCCGCGCTCTTCCATAAGCTCGATGAGCGCCTCGCGCAGCGCGGCGCGCGAACGGGCTATGCGGGGGTCGCATGCGCCGGCGAGCGCATCGCCATGACAGGACGATACGGCGCGCCTGCCTGCGGCAGGCTTAGCTGACGACTGCCACGCGGATGCGTCGCACGTCTGCGGGCGCATATCGGACAAGGTGGATCCCACGACCCGCTCCTTTCATACAAACACTCGTTTGAACAGGTATTTTGAACACTATGACCACTAATAGACACCGTGTTCATTAACCGTATTGTAATCGTGGCGCCGCTTGCGTACAACACGGCGGCGCGCGGCTATGGGAGTTTTCCGGACGGGCGGCAGGCGATGAAGCAGGCTCATGACGCACGAAGGCCGCCTTCGCCCTGCAGCGAAAGCGGCCTTCCCACAACGCTTTGCGCGGCGCGCGGCTACTGCATCACCTTGTCCATCAGGTCGTCGTAGGTATGCACGAAGTCGTAGCGCACGTCGCCTTCGCCGAGCTGTTCGAACAGCTTGCGGGCGCATTCGATCTTCGCGCTCTCGGCGCCTTTCAAGTTCAGCGTGCTCAGCGAGCCCTTCGTTTCCGCGACGAAGTAGATGCGCTTGACCGCGCCTTCGTTGAAGGCGATCGCCCAGTCGGGCGCGTAATCGCCCACGGGCGTGGGAATCCTGAACGAACGCGGAAGGTGCGCGAACACGCACACGTCGTCGGAATCTTCCAGATCTTGGGCGAACGCACGTTCCGTATCGCTATCGACGAGGGTCCAGTCCTGCACGCCCTTGCCCGCCGTGGGCAAGGCGCGACTCAAGTTTTCGGGCATATCCTCGGTGAAGATCTCGGCCGCATCGTAGGTGCCGTCCACGCGGTTGTAACGAATGTGCTCCACCACCATGCGCGCTTTTTCATCAACGATAAGCTTCGCCGCCTTGACGATGAACTCTTCGGGGTTCACGCGGAACATCGCAAAGCGGTCGGGGGCTATCGCGGACAGGATGGCCGCCGCGCTTCTGCGCGTGATGCTCGCTTTGCTCGCCACCTCTCCCACCAGGTCGTATACCACATTGGTCACCACGCCGCTGTTGACGTCGAGCGTTTTGGCGGCATCGGCCTTGAAGGCCTCCGCACCCTCGAGCTGCTCGCGCGTCGCCTCGGCATGCTGCACGCCCCGCTTCAAACGGTAGCGCGGCGTGGACACGCTCAGATTGGCGTCGATGCTCGCCACCGCCTTGCGTCGCAGCTCGTCGGAATCGAATTCGACCGTGTACGCATGCTTGTGGTTGATGCGCGCCCACAGCTGCTGGAATTCCTTTTTGCGGAAATTGTCATTCAGTTCGAGGCGCGACACCTTGCTCTCAAGCGCATTGCCGATCATGCCTTCAAGCGCAGAGGCGTCCTCGACGCTGCGCACGATGTTTTCGATCTGCCCCACGTAGGCGCCGAGGTGCTCGGGAATCTCGGCGGCCTCGACCGCCCCAAGGCCGCCGTCGCGGAACTCGTCGGTAAGCCGTCCCTTCGAATCGATCAGACCGTTGCGCACTAAGACGTACATGATTTCGCTCGCGTCTTCCTCGGTAAGCCGATATTCGATAGCGCCATCGGTCACGGTGAAGCCGGCGAAGAGTTTCTCCTCCACCCTCTTGGGGCGTTCGCGCAGTTCTTTGGCCGTTTCGGACTGAAGCGATTTCACGAAGCCGTCGTAGCCTTCGGAGGCGATGACGGTCAGCAGGTTCACGCGATGCACGCCGTCGCGCCCGAGCAGCGCGGCGTCTTGGCGCGTGCCGTTGCGATCGACGCACAAACGCAGGCCGCGGCCCACTTCCTGGCGCTTGGATATGTCGGAATCGCCCGCGTCTTTGAGCGTGCAGATCTGAAACACGTTGGGATTGTCCCAACCTTCGCGCAAGGCGGAATGCGAGAAGATGAAGCGGCACGGCTCTTCGAAGGAAAGCAGCTGCTCCTTGTTGCGCAGAATGAGGTCGTAAGCCGCCACGGCATCTTCGCCCTCGGCGAATTCGCTGCCGCGTTTGAGCTTGCTATCTATGCTGCGGCCTTTCTTGTCGATAGAGAAATAGCCCTCGTGCACCTTATGGTTCAGCGATTCGCGCAGGTACGCGACGTATTGCGAATCGCAGGCGTCATCGAGCGTCAGCTCGGCGATGCGCGCCTCGACGGCGCGCGCGTACTCCTCTTCGAAAATGCGGCCGTACTCGCCAAGGCCCTCGGATCCGTCCTCGTCGTACACGCGGTACTTGGCCACTTCGTCGATGAAGAACAGCGAGAGGCACTTGATTCCCTGACGGAACAGCGTTTCTTCCTTCTGCAGGTGCGACGCGATCGTCTCGCGGATCTGGATGCGGCGCACGTCCTCTTCCGAAGAATCGTTGGCGACCTGACCGCGATGCAGGCGCTCGTGATCGTCGAATTCCACGTAGCCGGCCTGCCCGCCTTGGTCGGGAACGATGCGCAGGATGCGATAGCCGCGCGCATACGCCTCAAGCCCGTTCGATGCGTAATAGATGTTGTCGCCCTCGTTGAAGCGGCCGACATGCCTGGTCACCTTGCCGCCTGAAAGCTGTCGCTTGTATTCGACCACCGCCACGGGCGGCTTGCTCGGGCTTACCAGGATATCCTGCAGATACACGTACCCGTCGGTGCCGCGCATGCCCACCATTTCGATGCCCTTGACCTCGATGCGCTTCACCAGGCGCTCGTTGTAGGCGTCGAGCGGATCGAGTTCGAACACGGCATTGTGGCGTTCTTTGTGCGTGGCGGAATAGTTCAAGCTGAACAGCGGCTTGAACTGCTGCATGCCCTTGCGCGTGGCGCCGGTTTTTTTGCCCATCTTCTGCGGCTCGTCGATGATGAGGATGGGATTGGTGGCGGAAAGCACGTCGATCGGGCGGCGGCTGCCGAAATCGTCGCGCTCCGAAAACATGATGCGCGCCGTTTTATCGCCGCCGCGGCCCTCTTTGCTCTTCGATTCGTCGAACGCGTTGAACGCCTGCATGTTGATGACCATGACGGAAATATCCGCGCGGCTGGCAAACGAATCGATTTCGTTCAAACGGCTGGAGTTGTACACGAACGACCACAGGCGCTTGCCGTAGCGTTCGTGGAAATGCTTCGCCGTGATTTCGAGCGATTTGGCCACGCCCTCGCGAATGGCGACGCTGGGCACCACGATGACGAACTTCGACCAGCCGTAGCGCGCGTTCAGCTCGAACATGGTCTGGGTGTACACGTAGGTTTTGCCCGTGCCCGTTTCCATTTCGACGTCGATTTCGACGGCGCCCAAATTATGATGCAGCTCGCTGGACACCGGCACGCCGTTTTTACGCTGAACCTTCTTCACATTGTCGAAAAGTTCGTCGGAGGACAGCTGCAACGGCGCATTGCGAAAGCCCGCGCCGTCATCGACCATCACGCCGCCGTCCGATGCGACCATATCGAACGCGCCCTGGGCATGCTTGCCCACCCTGCCCGTGCCGATATCGCGCACGTACGACAGCGCGTCGATTTTCGGCTGCCCGTCGAACACCTTCACCACGGCATCGGACGCGCGCGTCTGGTAATCGAGAACGGTAAATTTGAATTCCATGGAACACCTATCTCACTACAAAAGCCATTGAGTACAATGGCGCTAATGGAACGACGATGTAACGGAGGCTGTTTTCATGATGTGGTCATATGCAACGCTGCCCGACGGAACGCAGATCGCATACTCCGACCTGCAAGATGACGGAACGCTCCGCATCGCAGTAGAACGCGCCCGCGATTGGAATTTCGACTCCGCCCGTTGCGTCATGCCCGCATACCGCTGGAGCCACGTCGACGGCTTCTCCGATGTCGAAATCGCCAAGCTCGATGCGTTCCTGCGCAACAACGCTCCGCTCATTTTCGAACTGGCCGAAGCCCCATACGACGAAAGGCTGACCGCATAATGCCGAAAGTCCTGATCATCGGCACCGAAAATCTCACGTTCATCGACTAAGCGCAGCACCGCGCTACACCACTTTCGTTTCGGTTGCGGGGCTGAGGGTTTTGAAGATCTCCTTGAAGTTGGCCAGGGCGTCATCGCCGATGAAGGAAACGTCGCGCAGCACGGCGCGAAGCGGATGACGATCGGCCATGGCGCGGATGACGTCCTCGGACACCTCGCGATCGAAGCACGCGAGCAGCATATCGTCATCGACGGAGAAGGCAGTTTTACCGCAGATGTTCAGCTTTTCGATGCGAGCCGTAAACGGAATCTCGAACTTCGGCAGCAGCTGGAACAGCAGGTCTTCGGGCGTGCGATCAGATTTCAGGTTGTCCGCCAAGCCGAAGAGCTGGCTCTGCTGGATAGTGTCGGGCGTGCGCTTCACGTCCTCGAAGTTGGACGAATCGATTTTGAGCACGCGGAAGCCGACGTCGGGGACCTTCTGGCCAGGCTCCAACTCGTCGACGATCTTCTTGCCCGCGCGACGGATGCGCTCCTTGCCGATTTCACAAATGTTCTTATAGCCCGCCTTGGCAGCCTTGCTGTCCGCCCCAGTAGCTTCTGGCAACTGAACGAGCACGGTCGCTATCTTTCTGTCGTCTTCGAGATTCAAACGCATTGCGGCTTCCGCCATGGTCGCTGAACCAGAAAAGAAATCTAGAACCACGCTATCATCATTTGACCCCATCGCCAACAATGTCTTTATCAAACTGACCGGCTTCGGATTACTAAAATAATCCCCTTCGAGCAAAGCCCGAAGTTCGGTGCTTCCACTCCTGGATCGCCCGAACCGGTCATCAATAAACAGCGACCTTGGCTTTGAACCCTTCTGCTCGTAGAATTTCGTATACACATGGCCGTCTTTAAATACAAGATCATCCATATGCTCCATGACTCGCGCTTTCGACCAGCGCCAAATAGCATTGGGATTATTCGGGTCTTTATGCTCGAGCCTATATACTGAGCCATCTGGACCAATCAAATCGTAGTCAAGTGCTTTGGAGTAAGACAGGTTTTGCTGGTCGAGTCTTCGGAGAGCATATCTGCCTTTGTCATCCTCAAGGTTGTATCTTGTTGCAGCAACTGCATACAAATCGTTCTGCAAGCAATTGGATTCCCTCTCCTTGCTGTATGCAACAACGTACTCATGATCAACCGCAACGTTGCCGCTATCGTTCGCCCCGCCACTTTTGCTTTTCCAGATAATGCTAGTCAAGTAATTACTGGGACCAAAAATACCATCCATCAACTTAACCAGATTGATATGTTCCGAATCATCAATTGAAATGAAGATAACCCCGTCCTCGCTCAGCAAATCCCTTGCCAGCACGAGCCTGGGATACATCATCGAACACCAGTCGGAGTGGAACTTGCCGTTGGACTCATTGTTTACCCTGTAGGCGGCATCGAGGACATTCCCCTCCTCGTCGAAGGCGCCGCTCTCCGCGCGCTCCTCCTCGGCGGTGCGGGCGAAAATGTCGTTGTACACGAAATCATGCCCCGTGTTGTACGGCGGGTCTATGTAAATCATCTTGATTTTGCCAGCATAGGTCTCGCGCAGGATTTTCAACGCATCCAGGTTGTCGCCCTCGATGTAGAGGTTCTCGGTGGTGTCCCAGTTCACGCTCTCGTCGGGACACGGTCGCATAGTCTTGTCGATTTGGCGGATGGCTTCCGCGCGGGCCTTCTGCTTGCCAGGCCAGGTGAACTGGTAGCGCTCGCGCTTGTCCTCAGCGACATCGCCCACGTGGGCCTTAAGCGCTTCGACATCGATGCTATGGCGCACATTGCCGTCTTCATCCAGCACTTCGGTCACGATATCGGGGAATAACTCGGCGATCTTCGCGGCATTCTCCGCGGCGATATCCGCCGTCGCAAGGTTGACTTTTTCCATGGCTATTCCCCTTTCAAAGCGCGAAGTTCGGCCAGGGCCTGCTTGTACGCTTTGAACGCGGCGTTGCGCTTGGCGGGCTGAACCTCCTTCGCATACTTCCGCTCAAGCTTGACGGCTTCTTTCTCAAGCTCGGCTATCCTTTTTTCTTGCGCCATGCGCGCATCCACGTCTTCGACATCCGCATCGTCGAAGAGCACCTGCGCGCACAGGCTATCCCACACCTCGGCAAGCGAGACGCCTTTCAACTCGATATGCAATTGATCTTCGGCAATCCGCCGCGCACCGACGCGCACGCCATGGCGCACTGCGGCAAGCTGTGCGGAGCCATCATGGCAGCACACCATGAGCAGCTTGCGCGGTACGGCCGACGCGATGGCCTCAAGCGCCCTGCAAGGCGCTTCGTCCGTCTTGAGTGCAATGCGCAGAACCGATATCTCATCCACCCCCGCCGCGGCGGGAATGCCGCAGGATGCCTCCTTGATAGCGCCCACCACGCGCAGCTCTTCTATGCCGCAGACGAACTCGTCTTTCACCGCCGCGCAAAGCGATAAGCGCTGGTAAAACGCGTTTTTCGGCAGCGGCTGGTTCACCGTGACGGTGCTCGGCAGCCCATACACCTACCTCACCGCCAAAAAGCACACGAGCTCGAAATCATCGAGGCCCGCCACGTCGTTTTCAAGAAAGCTCGTGGTGCCGGGAGTGAAGAAGCTGTCCACGTCGGCCTCGCGCTTCTCGGCCACCACCGAACGCACGGCCGCCTCAAGCAGGCGCGACGCATGGCTCATGTCGCGGCCGTCTTTCGTGGCGCGGTTGTATGCGCGGCACAGCGCGGCATCGGGCTCCGATTTGCCGCGGCACAAACGCCGCATGGCATCCAGCGTCTCTTTCGGATTCAGGTATCCATGCAGCACATCGCCGTCGTCTTTGACGTACACCAGGTAGAACGGGTGCACGGGGTTGCGCGCGGCCGCATCGAGCGCCTGGTTCACATTGCGCAGCACGAAAACGACGCCTGGCTCGTCGCCTTCAACCACCGCATTGATGCCCGCGGGAACGCGTTCGATGTCTTTATGCGCTTCGTAGTACGCCACCAGATCCATACGGAAGTCGTTCAGGCCCAGGTCGGTGATGGACACGCCGCCTGCGACATCCTCCAGATCGACCACCTCGTCCTGCATCCGCTCAAGCTGCGCGCGGCGGTATTCCAGATCGCCTTTTTCGTTCTCGTTGATGTAATCGTCATCGCCCGTGGCCGACATGACCGTGACGTGCATGCGATCCTCGACGCGTTCTTTCAGGTTTATGTATTTGTCCAACTCGACATTCGGCCAGTAGTTCACCAGCTGAATGACGTCGTTGCGCGACCCGATACGATCCACGCGGCCGAAACGCTGAACCACGCGCGTCGGATTCCAATGGATGTCGTAATTCACGAGGAAATCGGCGTCCTGCAAATTCTGGCCTTCGGAAATGCAATCCGTGGCTATGAGCAGGTCGATATCCTTGCCGGCCAGGCGCGCGTAGGCTTTGTCGCGCTCCTTGGATACGGGACTGAAGCACGTGAGCACCTCGGACAGATCGGCGCGCACGCCGGACACCGTGGTCCGGCATCCGCTTGCCCCCGTGACTTCGGCCATGCCCAAACCGAGGCTTTGCGCCAACGGCTTGAGCTGCTCATACAGGTAATCCGCCGTATCGGCGAACGCCGTGAACACGATGATCTTCTTGTTGCCCGGGTTGATGGGCCGGGCGATTTTATCGGATATGACGCGCTTGAGATCGGCCAGCTTGGCGTCGCAATCGGCGTCGATGACGCTGATTAAACAGAGCAGCTCGCGGACGATGAGCACATCGGCCTCGATGGCGCGCTTCCATGTTTTCCAATCCATGTCGCGCAGATCGTAGGGTGCCTTCTTGCTGCCCACCTCGAATTCGAGGCGCTCGGCGTCATCGGAATCGAAATCGATGCCGAAATCGACACCGCGCACCGCAGGCGCGGCATCCCGGGCGCTATCGCGCTCGAAGGCTTCAATGACGGCGAGCGCTGACTCCATGCCCTCCAATACGCGCGTAAGCGTCATGCGAAACGACGCGACCGAGCTTTCGAGGCGCTTGAGCAAATTGATGCCCATGAGGCGCCGGATGCCGCACTCGCGCCCCTCGGCCGAAAGATTGCCGTCATGCATCAGGTATTGTGCGCGTTTGCTTTCCAGGACGTACTTGATGGGCACGTAGATGGCAAGCTCGAGCGAGAACAAAAGTTCCGCTATCCAGTCGTAGGTGGCCGCCCTTGGCAACGTGCACAGATCGGGCCTGCGCGAAACGGGCTTGTTGCGACGCGGGAACGGCCCGATGACGCTCGCGTCGCAATAGCGTTGGATATGGCGACGCGAACGTGCCACCGTCACCTGGTCGAGCACGCGGAAGAAATCCATGTCGAGGCGCGAGACGAGCGCCTCGGTGGTGCGTTCTTCGGCATCCAGATCAGCCCAGTCGTTGAAGGCCTTCTGGGCGTTGCGGAAGACGTTTTCGACGTCGGACGCCAAGCCCAGACGCTTCGACCACGCTTCCGATTCGCCCTGGTAGGCCAGCGCCAGCTGATTGCGCAGATCGCGGAAGCGGTTGTTGACCGGCGTGGCGGAAAGCATGAGCACCTTGGTAGGCACGCCGCCGCACACCACCCTGTCAAGCAGGCGCTGATAGCGGTTTTCCCGCGCCTCTTCGCCGTCTTTGGGCCTTTTGGCCGAATCCTGGCCGTTGCGGAAATTATGGCTTTCGTCGATGACCACGAGGTCGTAGGCGCCCCAATTGACAGTTTCGAGGTCGAGGCCCGTCGCCGATTTGCCGCGCGTGCGCGAAAGGTCGGTATGGTACAAGACGTCGTAGCGAAGCCGGTCGGCGGCCAAAGGATTGTTGCTCTGGTTGGCACGATACATCAGCCAGTTGTCCCCGAGCTTTTTGGGGCACAGCACCAGCACCGAGCGGTTCAGGCTTTCGTAGTATTTCACCACGGCGAGCGCCGTGAACGTTTTGCCCAAGCCCACCGAATCGGCCAGGATGCAGCCGTTGTAGGTCTGCAGCTTGTTGATGAGGGAAAACGCGGCGTCGCGCTGAAAATCGTACAGCGTGTTCCAAATGACGCTGTCGCGAAAACCCGCGCCTTCCTTAGGAAGCTCGTCGGCCGTGATATCGTCGAGAAATTCGTGGAAAATGCGGTAGAGGGCCACGTAATACACCAGTTCAGGAGCATTTTCGCGATACATCTGCGCAATGTTGTCAACCACGGCGTCGGTGACGTCGTCAAGATCGCCCGAATTCCAGGCTTGCTCGAACGTGCTCAGAAGCCGGCGCGACGAAGCGGTTTCCTGGCGCACGGTGACGCCGTACGAATCGGCGGCGCGTTCGATGCCCAGATCGACAGTGGTAAAGCCGTTGAACGGCATATACGACACCACGTCGGCGCGGCCTTCGTCATCGGTTACTTCCGCCGTCAACACGGGCGGAAGCCCGGCTTCGTCGCGAAACGATTTGAAACGGGCCTTGCGCTTCACCCATGCGGCGCATTCGGCGGCCACGGCCTTCTGCGTCATCTCGTTGCGCAGGCGAATTTCAAGATCGGTGCCGCACACGCCGCGTTCGCGGTCGAGGCGCGGAATATAGAACTCGCGCTGCTCTTTGGAGGCGCGCTCGGCCAAGAATGCAGGCGAGGTGAAAATGAATCTGAATTCATCGATGTCCTCGAGCTGCTCGCGCAGCGCGCGGTAGGCGTACATGGAAAACACCGACGAAGCGACGGAAATCTTGTCGCCCTTTTTCAGCACGGCGACCAGGTCGTCTTTAAGAATATGAGCGCGATTGTCGAAGAAGTGCGAATGCATGGCCTATGCACCCGCCCCGATGCCGCATGCGCGCCCGCCGCAGCGGGCTATTGAAGCGGCGATGCATGCGCGATGCCCTGTCAGGCGACGCACATGCGCTACGAAACATGAAACGCGTTTTCGGAAAGAGCGCTCAGAACAAGCCCCCCCCCGGAAGCGAATTCCGAGGTACAGCACGATAACTCCTCGTAACGAACTAGAACGGGCCGTGCGCCGAACGCGCCGATGGCGCGCCCGACGCACAAGCCGCGGGCTTTCGGTTCGGCCTAGACGTTGAACTTGAAGTGCATGACATCGCCGTCCTGCACCACGTATTCCTTGCCTTCCTGGCGCAGCTTGCCCGCATCGCGGCAGCCTTTTTCGCCGCCGTACTGCATATAGTCTTCGAAGCTGGCGGTTTCGGCCTTGATGAAGCCGCGCTCGAAATCGGAGTGGATGACGCCCGCCGCCTGAGGGGCCTTCGCTCCCACGGGAATGGTCCACGCGCGCGTTTCCACCTCGCCGCTGGTGAAGTAGCTCTGCAGGCCGAGCAGCTTGTACGCCTCTTTGATCAGGCGCGCCAGGCCGCTTTCGGACAATCCGAGCTCTTCCATGAACATCTTGGCGTCTTCGGAATCGAGCTCGGACAGATCGGCCTCGGTCTTCGCGCAAATGGGAACGGGGATCTGGCCGTCGATTTCGGGCAGTTCGGCATTGAGCTGGTCTTCATCGACATTGGCGATGTAGAGCATGGGCTTGCAGGTAAGCAGGCACAGATCCTTGATGGCCGCCATTTCCTCGTCGCTCAAGCCCAGCGTGAGCGCGCGATGGCCTTCGTTGAGACCGGCGAGCACCCTTTTCGCGGTTTCGAACTTGAACACGGCCGTTTTGTCGCGCTTGGATTCTTTCTCAAGGCGCGGCAGGGCCTTTTCGAGCGTGGCGATATCGGCCAAGATCAGCTCGGTCTTGATGGTTTCGACGTCGGACTGAGGATCGACCTTCTTGGAAACATGCTCGACGTTGGGGTCGCTGAAGAAGCGCACGACCTCGCAGATGGCGTCGGTTTCGCGGATATTGGCCAGAAACTTGTTGCCCAGGCCCTCGCCCTGGCTTGCGCCCGCCACAAGACCTGCGATGTCGACGAATTCCACCGTGGCCGGCACGATCTTCGTCGGATGGTCGAGCGTCGCCAGCGCTTCGAGGCGATCGTCGGGCACGGGCACCAAGCCCACGTTGGGTTCGATCGTGGCGAACGGATAATTCGCCGCGAAACCGCTCTTCTTCGTCAAAGCGGTGAACAGCGAAGACTTGCCCACGTTGGGCAAGCCCACGATACCGATGGAAAGCGACATGGATATCTCCTTGAAGCGGATGAATGCGAATAAACGTCGTTTCCATGATACCAAACGAAGCAAGCGGCAAAAGAAAACCCGCACCCCAAGCGGGATGCGGGTCGAAAAAGCACGGAAGCGGATGCGTATCCGCGTTCGCCGCGGCAGCCGGCGCACATGCAGCGGGCCGCCGCGGCGTACGCTGCGAGCGCGACGCGAGCGAAGCGGACCGCCGTCCGCAGCGGCGGGTGTCCCAGCGCCGCGGCGACGAGCACCCCCCCCCGACGCCGCAACGCCGAGCGCGCGGCATCGGGGGGGGCAGGCGTGCGCTACATGCTGAACAGGCCGAGCGTCTGCGCGATGTACGCCACCAGGATGGCCACCAGCACCACGGGAGCGATGTACTTCACCGTAACGGACCACACCTTGGCCAGCTTGAACTTGGCGGAGACGCGCACCTCGTCGATGACCACCTTCGGGCCGATGATCCAGCCGACGAAGATGCACGTCATCAAGGCGGCCAGCGGCATCATGACCGAGTTGGAAATGAAGTCGAGCAAATCGAGAATCGAGGAGCCCTCGCCCAAAGGCTGGATGAACGACAGCGAGCTGTAGCCCATGTTGACGACGATGCCCATCACGGTGGTGAACACGATGACGATGAGCAGCGCGCGGCGACGGGTGCACTTCGTTCCGTCGGCGATGATGGAGGTGCAGGTTTCGACCAGCGAGATGGAGCTGGTCATAGCGGCGAACAGCACCAGCACGAAGAAGGCGAAGCCCAGCACCGACGCCATGCCGCCCATGTTCTGGAACACCTGCGGCAGGATGATGAACATCAGCGACGGGCCGGAGTTTTCGGCCACGGCCTCGCCCGAACCCAGCGCCGCGAACGTCGCGGGGATGATCATGAGACCCGCCAGAAGCGACACGCCGAACGTGGTGCCCGCGATCTGCGTGACGCTGGACGTGAGCTTCGCGGACTTCTTCAGGTAGGAGCCGTACGTCACCATGATGCCCATGGCCAGCGACAACGTGAAGAACGTCTGCCCCAAAGCCGCGATGATCAACTCGGGGGAAATAGCGGACAGATCGGGCAGCAGGTAGAAGGCCAGGCCGTCCATAGCGCCAGGCAACGTGAGCGAATAGATGGCCACGGCCGCCGCCACCACGATCAAAAGCGGCATCATGACCAGGTTGGCCTTCTCGATGCCCTTGTTCACGCCCAATGCCACGATGAGATAGGTCAGCGCCATGAACACCAGCATGAACGCCATGCTCTCCGATCCGCTGGCGATGAAGTTCGAGAAGAAGGTGCCGCCGTCGGCCAAAGCGTCGGGGCCTTCGACCACGTAGCCCACCATGTACTTGGTGACCCAGCCGCCGATGACGCAGTAGTACGGCACGATGATGAACGGAACCGCCGACATGAAAATGCCGATGAAGGCGTACTTCTTGCCGAACGCCCTGAATGCGCCGATGGAACTCTGCTGGGTTTTGCGGCCCAGAGCCGTTTCGAGAAGGAGCAGTGCAAGACCGATCGTGAATACGAATACGAGGTACACGAACAAGAACGTGCCTCCGCCGTATTTAGCAGCCAAGTAAGGGAAGCGCCACATGCTGCCCAGACCGACCGCGGACGCCGCAGCCGCCAGGACGAATGCCAGTTTGCCCGACCACGATGCGCGCGTAGGGGTACCTGAATCTGCCATGGTTGCTCCTTTCGGTTCGTGCGGGCGCGAAACCCGCGGGCTTTAAGGAACGCGCCGCCTGAAACCAAAAGGCTCACGCTCGCCCGGTCTTGCAGCACGAGGGCGCGAAACTTTTGCATCGGCGGACGTTCCGGGAATATAGCGCTTTATTGTAGCGTAGCGGCCCAGCCCATACTAGGAAAATTTCAAGCGAACGACGAGCGGCGGCGCAGATGCGCGACCGCGCCGGGCCCATACGCCGCACGGCGCGGGCATCGCGACGACGTCGCGCGCATACGGCCGCCCGACCCGGCGGATGCGGCGCGCGGCACTCACAGGATGCATCGACGCGTATCACTTTTCGGGCGCGTAAGGCTCGTAGCCCACGCGCCAAAACGTCAGACCCGCCGCGGGCGCGTTCTGGCCGGCCGCCGAGCGGTCGCGGGCGGCCAGCACCTCGTCGATCCAGGCGGGATCGCGCCGACCGCGCCCCACCTCGACGAGCGTGCCCACCATGGTACGCACCATGGAGTGCAGGAACGCATTGCCCACCACGCGCACCGTGATGACCGGGGTGCCGACGAGTATTTCGGGATACACCTCGCACGCGATGACGTTGCGGCAGGTAGAACGCCCGTCGGCCTCGATCAGGTGCGCCGAGGAAGCCATGCAGAAGCTCTTGAAATCGTGCTCGCCCACGAAGCGGCGGGCGGCGCGGCCCATGGCCTCCACATCGAGATCCATGCCGCCGAGGTGCCATACGAGCGGCATCACCAGCACAGGACGCGCGCTCTGCGCGCAGATATGGTAGTGATACTCGCGCCATTGCGCGTCGAAACGAGCGCTGAAGCCATACGGGCGCTCGGCGACCGACGCGATCGCGATGCCTTCGTCCACCAGGGCGTTCAGCGAGCGCTGCAGCGAACGCGGCGTCTTGCGCTCCCATTCGGCGTCGCTGACGTCGAAGCTGACCACCTGGCCGCGGGCATGCACGCCCGCATCGGTGCGTCCGGCGCACACGGTCTTCACCTCGCGGCGGTACAGCAGCTCAAGCGCCTGCTCAAGTTCGCCCTGCACCGTTTTCACATGCGACTCGGCCTGGCGGGCGAACCCGGCGAACGGCGCGCCGTTGTACGCCACCTCCAGAGCAATGGTGCGGCTCATCTCGTTTTCCTCTTCGATTCGCATACGACGCATACCTCCGCGTGCGCGCGCGGCCGCAGCCGCGCGCTCCGATGAATACTCCGACGGGCCGCGCAGCAGCGGGGGCGAAGACCCTGCGGCCCCCGCCCCCGCTCGCGCGCGGTTATCCCGCGCATGCCGCGCGGCGCGACCGCGCGGGCTTTCGGCCTGCCGACCTAAGCAACCCGCCTTTGCAAGCTGTCGGCGAGGCCGGCTATCCCGCCTTCCAGACCGGGCGGCCGAACAGATCGAGGATTTCCGAATACAGCAGATTGTTCGTCACGTCCACCGTCATCGGAAGCTCGGCGTGGAACTTGCGGCCGTCCGACTGCTGCACGCGCAGCACCACGGCGTCGCGGCCGGGATGGCTGCGCAGAATCTGCTGCAGCTGCGAGGACGTGGCCGCCTTGAAGTCGGACGCGTTCAGCTTGATTTCAAGCTTGCTCGGACCGGCGTGCGCTTCGTCGAGCTCCAAGCGCTCCACCTCGAACGCCATGATCTGATCGCCGCGATCCGAATGCTCGAACTTGCCCTTGATCTTCACGATGGCGTCTTCCTCGAGCGCGTCTTGGAAGTCGTCGTACTTGAAGCAGACGCCCTCCACATGCCCGGTGGTGTCTTCGAGCACGAAGTTCGCCATCTTCTTGCCCTTCTTGGTCAGCTTCACGCCCACGCTGGTGATGAGGCCGGCGAACACGCCGCTGGCGATATCGCCCTTATACTCGGCCAGATCGCCCAAATGGTACTTGGTAATGCGGCGCAACGCCCCTTCGAACGGACGCAGCGGGTGATCCGAGACGTAGATCTTGAGGATCTCCTTCTCGAAGGCCAGCAGCGTGCGCTTATCCCACTCCACGCCGTCGGGCGCAGGCACTTCCTCCTTGAAGCCCGCATCGTCCACGTCGGCGAACATGTCGAACATGCTCACCTGGCCGGCATCGCGATCGCGCTGACGTTTCGAGGCGTTCTCGAGAATGGTCGTCTCCTCGATGAAGTACATGAGCTGCTTGCGCGTGTAGCCCGTGCTGTCGAAAGCGCCCGCCTTGATGAGCGCTTCGAGGGTCTTGCGGTTGTAGCACTTCGCATCGAGCCTGTTCACGAAATCGTGCAGGCTCGTATACGGACCGTTCGCATTGCGCTCGGCGATGATGGCCTCGGCCACCGCGCCGCCGACGCCTCGCACGCCCGCCAGACCGAAGCGGATGCCTTCGTCGAGCGGCGTGAACTCGAGGTTCGACGAATTGATATCCGGCGGCAAAACGGGAATGTCGCTGTGCGTGCACGACGCGATGTACTTGATGAGCTTGTCGGCGTTGCCCATGTAGCTCGACAAGACCGCGGCCATGTATTCGTACGGGTAGTACGCCTTCAAGTAGGCCGTGCGCATAACCAGGATGGCGTATGCGGCCGAGTGCGACTTGTTGAACGCGTACTTCGCGAACTTCTCGGCATCCTCCCAGATCTTCTCGGCGATCTCGAGCGAATAGCCGTTTTCCACGGCGCCCGTGCACCAGTCGTCTTTCAGCTTCATCATGACGTCGAGCTTCTTTTTGCCCATCGCCTTGCGCAGCTTGTCGGCCTTGCCGGCGGAAAAACCGCTCATGGCCATGGATATCTGCATGATCTGCTCTTGGTAGACCATGGTGCCGTACGTCTCTTCGAGCAGAGGGCGCAGACGGTCGTCGTAGTAATGCACGGGCGTCTTGCCGCTTGCCACCTTGATGTAGTCCTCGACCATGCCGGATTCCAACGGGCCCGGGCGGTTCAGCGCGATCGAGGCCACGATGTCGGAAAAGCGCTTTGGTGGCAGGCGCGCGAACAGGCTCACGTACAATGCGCCTTCGACCTGGAACAATCCGTCCATGTTACCCGATTGCATGAGCTCGAAGGCCTTTTCGTCCTCCGTGGGGATTTCCTCGGGAATGATTTCGATGCCGAAGCGGTCCTTGATGTTGCGGCAGGCGCGCGACAGCACGCCCAACGTGCGCAGGCCCAAGAAGTCCATCTTCAAAAGGCCCAGGTCGGGCGTGTAATGGCCGTCGTACTGCGTGATAATGCCGCCGCCTTTGGTGTCGCGCTTCATCGGCACGTGGTCGGCCATGGGATCGCGGCAGATGATGGTGGCGCATGCATGCACGCCCTCGCCGCGCACGTTGCCCTCGATGGAACGCGCCGCATCGATGACCTCGCGCGATTCCTGCTCGTTGTCGTAGGCCTTCTTGAAATCGGGGTTGGTGGCGAGAGCCTTGTCGATGGTGATGCCCAGCTCGTCGCCGACCATCTTGCACAAACGGTCGCCCACGCCGTACGGATGCCCCAGCACGCGCGCGGCGTCGCGGATGGCATTTTTCGCCTGCAGCTTGCCGAAGGTGATGACGCCCGACACGTGGTCTTCGCCGTACACGTCTTTGATGTGGTCGATGACTTCCTGGCGCCGCTCGTCTTCGAAGTCGACGTCGATATCGGGCATCTCCACGCGCTCGGGCGAAAGGAAGCGCTCGAACAGCAGGCCGTTGGACAAAGGATCGAGGTCGGTGATGCCCATCGCGTAGGCGACGATGGCGCCTGCGGCCGAACCGCGGCCGGGTCCTACGCCGATGCCCTGGCTGCGGGCCCATTCGATGTATTCCTGCACGATGAGGAAGTAGGCGGGAAAGCCCTGCTGGATGATGACGCCCATCTCGTAATCGGCGCGCTGCTGCACTTCATCGGGCACGGGATCGCCATAGCGCTTGACCAGGCCCTCCTGGACGCGCTTGCGAAACCAGCTCTCCTCGGTCTCGCCTTCGGGCAAAGGAAAACGCGGCAGGATGGAGTCGCGCTCAAGCTCGACGTTGCACTTCTCGGCCAGTTCCACGGTGTTGTCGCACGCCTCGGGGAAATCACGCAACGCGGCGCGCATCTCCTCTTCGGTCTTCATATAGAACTGGTCGTTGGCGAACCGCATGCGGTTTTCGTCGTCCATGGTAGAACCCGTGCCGATGCACAGCATGATGTCCTGCGCGCGGGCGTCTTCCTGCGTGAGGTAGTGGAAGTCGTTGGTGGCGATGGTTTTCAGGCCCAGTTCGCGGGCGATGGCGGTCAGCTCGACGTTCATGTCGTGCTGGGTCATGCCGCCGTTGGTGGTGATGCCTTGGTCTTGCAGCTCGATGTAGAAATCGCCCGGCGCGAACAGATCGGCGAACGTGCGCGCCCAGCGGCGGGCGCCGTCCATATCGCGCGCGTCGATGCAGCGCGGAATGATGCCCGCGATGCACGCCGACGAGGCGATCAGGCCCTCGGAATAACGCTGCAGCATGTCGAACGTGGTACGCGGCTTGTAGTAGAAGTTGTCCACGTGCGATTCGGACACCAGGCGCACCAGGTTGTGATAGCCCGTGTTGTTCTTCGCCAGCAGCACCATGTGGTACAGGCGCGATTTGGTCTTCGAACCCACTTCGGGGTCTTCGGTGAAATAGACCTCGCAGCCGTAGATGGGCTTGACGCGAACGCCCGTCTCCTTTTCGACGGCATCGCACGCGTCGCACAGCTCGGGCACGCCGCACATGACGCCGTGGTCGGTGATAGCCACCGCGGGCATGCCCAGATCGGCGGCGCGACGCACCATGTCCTTGATTTTCGTGGCGCCGTCGAGCATGGAATACTCGGTGTGGTTATGCAGGTGAACGAATGCCATAACGTGCCTTCTCCTTGATGCCTATGCCGGTGAACCCCATAACGAACAAGCCGCCCGACAACGGACGGCTCGGCCCCGATGCGCGCGAAGATGCGCGGCGCGGCCGCGAAAAACCAACCCATCATACCGGGCGGGCGCGTGCGTCACGAGCGCATACGGAAATCGCGCATAAGGTCCTGACGGTTCGCCTGCCCCGTCTTGTGCAGGATGTTGTGCACGTGCACCTTCACCGTGGAAAGCGCCAGGTTCATGTCGCTCGCGATGCGCTGGTTGTCTTTGCCTGAGAGCACCTCGCGCAGCACTTCGGTCTCGCGCGCCGACAGGCCGTAGCGGCTTTGATAGGAAGCCAGGCCGCGCTCGATATAATCGAGCGCCTTCTCCCCGTCATCGGCGGGCGGCGTTTTGAAGTGCAGCGAGAACAGGCGCCAGCACGCGGCGCACACGAAGCCCGCGCACCAGAGCATGAGCATGTTCTCGGCGAAATTGCGCTCGGGAAACACGGGCAACGAGCCGCTGGACACCATGCGCGGATCGATCACGAACATGAACACCGCGTTTTCGACCACGACGGCGATGGCGAAAAACCACAGACCCGCATAAAACCAGCGATAGCGCCACAGTCGCTCGCGCACCGCGCCGTCGGTGGAACCCACGTAGCGCGCCGCCACGTACAAAAGCATCCACAGCATGACCGCCGAGCGCATGCCGTAGAACAAGAACAATCCCACAGGGCCGCCCGGCGAGAACAAAAACAGCGCGAGGCTTCCCGCCGCGAACACGATGCCCGGGGCCACCACGAGCCCTTTGCGCGTTATCTCGAAGAAATCGCAGACGCACAGCCACAGGGCCATCAGAATGCCCGTGCCCGTGACGATGGAGGGAAGCTGCGAGCCGACGAAGTACACCGAATCGAGCGCGACGGGCGACGATTGCGCCTGGACGAGCGCGCCGCGCAACAGGAAGTCATCCTCGAAGACCAGGGCCACATCGAGGAAGTAGGCGAAAAAGCCCACGCAGGCGAACGCAAGCACCCGGCGACGAGACACCAGATAGCCCGAAAGGCAAAACGCCGCCGCCACGATGCTCATCAGCAGGATGAACAGCGTGTAATAGAACAACATCGTTAGAACCATGCAAGGATCCCCATTTCGCGAATACGGAGAAGCCGAGTAATATTTCGGCCGCAGCACCTGGGCAAACGCACAAGAGTAATCGACTAAACCTTATTCTACACCCAAATTAAACCCGCCTCCAACCCAGTTTAGATATACTGAAAACGGACTCGCCGCCATACAGTAGACCTACAGAGCAGTGCGCGCCGACGCCGCCAAGCGCCGGCGCGTTTTACGCTCTGATGCATACCGTGCCAGATGCACACAGCACTCGCACAGCCAGAGGCGAACCGCGCGCCACCCCTATTTGCGCACGGTTCGCCGCCCCTTCGACGAAGGGAGCGCGCCTCGCACGAAGCGCCCCGCATGTCCTATGAAAGCTGTATGGGAAGAACGGCTTTTCCATAGAAGAAGGGCCGCCCGCACCGGGCGGCGACACTACTGCAAGGAGGCAACATGGCAGCAGAAGCAGCGGTCGCAACGCCGACCGCGACGGTCGAAACACCGCCGAAAAAGAAGAAGAAATTCAGCGTTCCTACCGCGTTCACGATCCTGTTCGTGATCACCATCCTGGCGGTCATCGCCACGTGGTTCATCCCCGCAGGCGCCTATTCCAAGCTGGCATACCTGCCGGATTCCTCGGAATTCCAAATCACCGAGCCTAACGGCGACGTTCGCACGATACCGGCAACCGAAGAGGCCTTCCGCGCAGATCCCGAGCTGCAGGACATGAAGGTCGACGTCAACAAGTTCCTCGACGGCTCCATCACCAAGCCCATCTCCGTCCCCGGCACCTATGAAGAGCTGCCTCAGCAGCCCAAGGGCGTCTTCGACGTCACCAAGGCCATGGTCAACGGCACCATCAACGGCGTCGACATCATGGTGTTCATCCTTGTTCTGGGCGGCTTGATCGGCGTCGTCAACGCATCGGGCGCTTTCGAGTCGGGCCTGGTTGCCTTGACGAAGAAGACCAAGGGTCGCGAATTCCTCTTGGTATTCCTCGTCAGCGCGCTCATGGTGCTCGGCGGCACCACCTGCGGCCTCGAAGAGGAAGCGGTGGCCTTCTATCCCATTCTGGTGCCTATATTCCTCGCGTTGGGATATGACTCCATCGTCTGCGTCGGCGCCATCTTCCTCGCCGGCTCCATGGGCACCACGTTCTCCACGATCAACCCCTTCTCCGTCGTCATCGCATCCAACGCCGCAGGCGTCGCCTGGACCGAGGGCATCGAATGGCGCGTCGTGGGCTGCGTCGTGGGCGCTATCGTCGTGATCTCGTACCTGTACTGGTACTGCAAGAAGATCAAGAAGAACCCCGAGGCCTCCTACACCTACGAGGACCGCGAGCATTTCGCGAAGCTCTTCAGCGTGCATGACTCGCACTCCAACACCATCCCCGCGTTCGACTGGCGTCGCAAGCTCATCCTGGTGCTGTTCGTCTCCGCGTTCGTCATCATGATCTACGGCGTCGTGAACCTGCACTGGTGGTTCCCGCAGATGGCAGCTTCCTTCCTGTTCATCGCCATCATCTGCATCTTCCTGACCGGCCTTGACGAGAAGACCGTCGTGGACGCCTTCATCAACGGCGCTTCGAGCCTCGTCGGCGTGTCCCTGATCATCGGCCTGGCGCGCGGCGTCAACCTGATCATGGAAGAGGGCCTGATCTCCGACACCCTGCTGTACTGGGCATCCAATGCGGTCCAGGGCATGGAAGGCGCCGTCTTCATCGTCATGATGATGTTCATCTTCTTCCTGCTGGGCTTCATCGTGCCGTCCTCTTCGGGCCTGGCCGTTTTGGCAATGCCCATTCTGGCGCCTCTCGCCGACACCGTCGGCATCGACCGCTCGGTCATCGTTTCCGCCTACAACTGGGGTCAGTACGCGATGCTGTACCTGGCGCCGACAGGCCTGGTCATGGCAACACTGACCATGTTGGACATGAAGTACACGCACTGGTTGAAGTTCGTGCTTCCCATGGTAGGATTCCTGCTCGTCTTCGGCGGAGCCCTGCTGGTCGTCCAAGTCATGGTGGGCGCATAGCCGACTTCCCCATCGCCTTTAACGGCGGTCGCCATATCTCATGCGAAAGGGGCCGTTCCTTCGGGAGCGGCCCCTTTCCGTTATCGTGATTCGCGATGCAGCGCACTGCGGCCCGGACGCGAGCCCGCATGGCATCGCGCGTATCCGATGCGTCGAAGACTGCCGCCCGCGAAGCGAAGCACGCACGCCGCGCGCCGGGCGAAGCGAGCCAGACGCCCCCATGAGAAAAGAAAAGGCTTCCGTGCCCGCATATGCCCCGAAAGGGATCATACGGGCACGGAAGCCTCGTTCGATTCGCACGCGACTCGCGATGCGCGGCCGTGCTAGCGGCGATGACGCAGGCGCAGCGCCACCACGGTGCCGACGACGGCGACCAGTATGGCCACCACCGCGCCGACAAGAGCCGCACGCGTGCCGTCATTGGTCTGCGACAGAATGCCCGACTGCGCCGCGCGGGCCTGCTGATCGGCATCGGCGGCGGCCGTCTGCGCGAACGCGCCCTGCTGGACGGCCTCGGGCGCTGCAGGAGCGGACGCGGCACCTTCCTGATGCGTCACGCCCGTCTGAGTATCCGACTCGTCCGAGCCGGCATGCGTACCGTCATCGCCGTGTGCATCATCGGATGCGGGCGGCGTCTGGGTATCCCCCGCGTCGTTCTGACCACTCGTCGCGTCGTCCTGCTCCTGCGCCGCGTCGTCGCCGGAGGGAGCATCGTCGCCTTCCGATTCGCCGCCGGGAACCTGCCCGTCGGCACCATGGCCGGCATCGCCATCGGGCGTCGGCGCCGCATCCTCATGGGGAGCGTTCGCGTCGGGCAGCTGCGGCGCAGCAGGAGGTGCAAGCGGCGGCACGAGCGGCAAGGCAGGCAGCGTCGAATCGCCCTGCGGCATGGCGGGCGCATCCTGCGGGCCGTTCGCCTCGGGCGCGTCGGGCTTAGGCGCAGGCTGAGGAGCGGGCGACGGAGAAGGCGCAGGAGGCGTCGTCGATCCCTGATCGGGGTCGGGCGACGGTTGAGGATCGGGCTCGGGCGCGGGCTGCGGTTCGACGGGCGTCTGGTCGGGCTGCTGCGGAGATTCGGGCTGCGCACCGCCGTTTTCAGGCGCGCCCTCCCCGCCGTCCTGCAAGCCGTCATCGCCCGAAGACGGCGCATGGGTATCCCCCGTGCGCTCGATGATGGCCAAGCACTGCGCGAGCTCCTTGCGGTAGCGGTTCTGCCAGCCCTCGTGATATTCGGGCTGGCCCGCGTAAAACACCGCCACATTGTCCACCACGTAATTGCACAGAACCGTGACGAATTCGACATCGGACATGTCGTCGCGCAGGCCGCACCCCGGCCAATCGTAGTTCTCGCTCAAATAGTGGTAGACGCCATTCCAGTCGTAGCCGTCGGACACGCCGCCCACGAACTTATGCCAGCCCGTGGCGCCGAAAAGGTTGGTCAGCCCCCAGCACAGCCCCTTGACGGCATCGTTGCGATCGGCGATGTGGATGCCGCGGCCGGCGAGATAGCGTTCGGCCGGCAGGTAATAGTGGGTGTAGGCCCAATCGTCTTGCAGGCGCGAGAACTCGTACGCATCGGCCGCATACGCAGCCTCCCACGCATCGATGAGGCTGCGGCCCAAAGGCGTGAACGCGCCGTTTTTACGAATGGCGTCATCCGCTTCGAACTCGGCGTCGGACACGGCCGCGAAGCGGGCGAACATCGCATACGTCGCGGGATCGTAGTCGTAGCAAGCCAAAAGGAAATCCTTCAGCCCGTAGCGATGGTCGAACTGGTAATAACCCATGGCATGGTAGCCGTCGCCGTAGCTGAAGGTGCGGTCATAGCTTCCGCCTTCGTACGCGCCGAAATACAGCATATCCTTCGATATGACGCGCGGCTCGACCGTCGCGCGGGCCGCAAGCAGCGCACGGGGCGCCGCGTCGTCCTCGTCCGGCGCGCTGTAGAAATCGGCCTTGTCGTAATCGCTTTCGGGCAACCCGTCGGCGACTGCAGGCGCAGCAGACGCATCATGCTGCGCCGAAGCGACGGAGGCCGCCGCACGGGCAGACGCATCCGCTTCGCCTGCGGCGAATGCCGTCGGCGGAAGCGCCCCCAATGCAAGCGACAGGGACATGCCTGCCGCTATGACGTTTCTCGCTTGCTTCACGAATCCTCCTGTGCATCCGTAGCGTTCTTTATGCATCAGTGAACCACATATTGCGCGCCTTTCGCCTGGAAATAGACACCTTCCATCGACTCCCGATAGCATGTTCATATTCGAAATCCCCGTAAACAGTGCGTAAATGCGCGCGTAGAGACAAAAAGCGGCACGAGCGAACAACGACAAAGGGCGGCCCCGCGCAATGCGGGACCGCCCTTTTCAAGCGGAATATGCAGACGCCTATCGCTTAGCGCTGCTCGGCTTTGTCGGCCAAGATGATGACCTTCGTGCCGCTGACCTGCACGTAGCCACCCTCGATGGCGAACTCCTTGAACGAAGCGCCCTCGTCCTCCTGAACGCGGACCAAGCCGTCGCTCAGCGTGGACACCAGGGGCACATGACCGGACAAGAAGCCCATCTCGCCTTCGGTGCCGGGCACCACGACGAAGTGAACTTCGCCGGTGTAGCACTTCGCTTCAGGCGTCACGATATCGCAGGTGAATTTCGCCATAGCTTATGCCTCGTTCTTCTTCATGGCCTCGTACTCGGCGTACACGTCGTCGATAGAGCCCTTCAGGCGGAAGCACTGCTCGGGAATCTCGTCGCACTCGCCGTCGAGAATCGCGGCGAAGGAACGGACGGTGTCCTCCATCTTGACGTACTTGCCGGGCAAGCCGGTGAACTGCGTTGCAACATGGAAGCACTGGCCGAAGAACTGCTGAGCCTTACGTGCGCGAGACACGGTGAGCTTCTGCTCTTCGGTGAGCTCGTCCATACCCAGAATAGCGATGATGTCCTGCAGGTCCTTGTAGTTCTGCAGTAGCTCCTGGATACCGGTTGCGACGCGGTAGTGCTCCTCGCCGACGATTGCAGGCTCGAGTGCGCGAGAGGTGGACTCCAGCGGATCGACTGCAGGGTAAATGCCCAGCTCGGCGATGGAACGGGAAAGAACCGTCTTGGCGTCGAGGTGGGTGAACGTCGTGGCCGGCGCGGGGTCGGTCAGGTCGTCGGCGGGAACGTACACGGCCTGCACCGAGGTGATGGAACCGGTGGTGGTAGACGTGATGCGCTCCTGCAGGTCGCCCATCTCGGTAGCCAGCGTGGGCTGGTAGCCGACGGCGGAAGGCATACGGCCGAGAAGTGCGGACACCTCGGAGCCTGCCTGGGTGAAGCGGAAGATGTTGTCGACGAACAACAGAACGTCCTGACCCTGGTCACGGAAGTACTCCGCCTCGGTCAGACCGGCCAAGCCGACGCGCAGACGCGCTCCCGGCGGCTCGTTCATCTGGCCGTAGACCAAGCAGGTCTTGTTGATAACGCCGGACTCGCTCATCTCCAGGTACAGGTCGGTACCCTCGCGGGTACGCTCGCCGACGCCGGTGAAGACGGACGTGCCGCCGTGCTCCTGAGCGAGGTTGTTGATGAGCTCCTGGATGATAACCGTCTTGCCGACGCCTGCGCCGCCGAACAGACCGGTCTTGCCGCCCTTGATGAAGGGCTCGATCAGGTCGATAGCCTTGATGCCCGTCTCGAAGATCTCGGTCTTCGTGATGAGGCTATCGTACTCGGGAGCGGGACGATGGATCGGCATGTAGCCGGAAACCTCGGGCATGGGCTTCTCGTCGACGGGCTCGCCGACGACGTTCCAGATGCGGCCCAGGGTCTCGGGACCGACGGGCATCATGATGGGATGACCCGTGTCGACGACTTCGGCGCCACGCACCAGGCCGTCGGTAGAGCTCATGGCGACGGAACGCACGAGGTTGCCGGGAAGCATGGTTTCGACTTCCAGAACCACGTGGATCTCGCCGACAGGAGTAGTCGCATCAACCGTCAGCGCGTTGTAAATCGCCGGCAGCTGATCCGCAGGGAACTCGACGTCAACAACAGGGCCGACGATACGCACAATGCGTCCCGTAGCGCCTTTGCTGGCTTCAAGCTCCGCTTTGGTAAGCATTTTCTCGTCAGCCATTTATTCCTCCAAAGCTGCAGCGCCACCCACGATCTCGGAGATCTCAGTGGTGATGGCACCTTGACGTACACGGTTATACAACCTGGACAGCGTTTCCACCATCTCATTGGCGTTCTCGGTAGCCGAGTGCATTGCGGAGCGACGAGCGGACTGCTCGCCTGCGGCGGAATCGATCAACGCATGATAGATCGACGTGCGCAGGTAGGCGGGCAGAAGGCGCGCCAGCACATCGGCCGGCTCCGGCTCGAATTCGATGCCGGCGGGAACGCTATCGGTTGCAGCTTCCGCCGTATCGGCGGCAGCGGCCATGACAGCTTGCGTATCGACGGGCAGAATGACTTCCTCGCGAAGCACCTGTTCGGCGGCATTCTTCGCGTGGTTGTACACCAGCACCACCTCGTCGACACTGCCTTCTTCATACGCTTTGACAGCGTAATCGGCGATGGCATTCGCCTCTTCGAGCGTAGGGTCGGCGGAAAGATCCTTGAAATCAAGCACGGGCACGATATTGCGGTACTTGAAAAATCCAACAGCCTTCTTGCCGCAAGCGATAACATCGACTTCGACACCCTGCGCCTTTTTCGCGCGAATCATCTTCTCGACCGTGCGCAGCACGTTGGAGTTGAAGCCGCCGGCGAGGCCGCGGTCGGAGACCACGGCCACTACCAGCATGCGTTTCACATCCGAACGTTTTTCCAGCAAGGGATTCTCGCTGGCCTGCACGCGCGCCGCGACGCCCTGGAGCATCTCGGTCATGGATTCGGCGTACGGCGTGGCGGTGACGATACGCTCGGTGGCGTGCTTCACCTTGGCGCCTGCGACCATCTCCATGGTGCGCGTAATCTGCTTGGTCGAAGAAACCGACTTGATGCGCTTTTCAATGTCGTGCAGGTTAGGCATGTTCAGGCCTTCCTTTACGCCGCGAATTGCTTCTTGAAAGCGGCGATGGCGGCATTGAGCGCCTCTTCGCTTTCAGGCGTGAACTTCGCATCCTCGTGAATCTTCTTCAGCACGTCGGCATGGCTTGCGCGCAAGAACTCGATGAGCTCGTCGCGGAAGCGGACGACGTCTTTGACCTCGATGTCGTCGAGCAGGCCCTTGCCGCCGCAGTACACGGCCACGGCCTCTTCCTCGAACGCCAACGGGTTGTAGCGGTTCTGCTTCAGAAGCTCGGTCATGCGGGCACCGCGGTTAAGCTGGTCCTGCGTGGACTTGTCCAGGTCGGAACCGAACTGCGTGAAGGCCTGGAGCTCGCGATACGCGGCCAGGTCGAGGCGCAGGGTGCCGGAAACGGACTTGACGGCCTTGGTCTGAGCGGAGCCGCCGACGCGGGAAACCGAAATGCCGACGTCGATAGCCGGGCGCTGACCCTGATAGAACAGGTCGGTCACCAGGAAGATCTGGCCGTCGGTGATCGAGATCACGTTGGTCGGAATGTAGGCGGACACGTCGCCTGCCTGCGTCTCGATGATCGGCAGAGCCGTCATGGAGCCGCAGCCGTACTCGTCGGACATCTTCACTGCGCGCTCGAGCAGGCGAGAATGCAGGTAGAAGATGTCGCCGGGGTATGCCTCGCGTCCCGGCGGACGGCGCAGCGTCAGCGACATCTGACGATACGCGACAGCCTGCTTGGACAGGTCGTCGTAGATGATCAGCACGTGACGGCCGTGATTCTCGGGGCCGGCGGGCTTTCCGTCTTCGCCCGTGTAGACGAAGTACTCGCCCATAGCAGCACCCGCCATAGGAGCGATGTACTGCAGAGGAGCGCTATCGGAAGCGTTCGCGGCGACGATGATGGTCTTGTCCATCACGCCGTGCTTCTCGAGGGTCTCCATGACGCCTGCAACCGTGGAAGCCTTCTGACCGACAGCGACGTAGATGCAGAGGATGTCGGTGTTCTTCTGGTTGATGATGGCGTCGATGGCGATAGCGGTCTTGCCGGTCTGGCGGTCGCCGATGATCAGCTCGCGCTGGCCGCGTCCGATGGGCACCATGGCGTCGACGGCGATGATGCCGGTCTGCATGGGCTCGTGGACGGGCTTGCGGCTGATAACGCCGGGAGCCTTGAACTCGACAGGGCGGGTGCCCTCGGCCTTGATGGGGCCCTTGCCGTCGATAGGCATGCCGAGCGGGTTCACGACGCGACCGAGCAAGCCTTTGCCCGAAGGCACTTCCATGATCTTGCCGGTGGTGCGAACCTGGTCGTTTTCTCGAATTGCGGTGACATCGCCGAGGAGCACGGCGCCGACCTCGTCTTCCTCGAGGTTCTGAGCCAGACCGTACACGGTCTTGCCGCCCTCGCCGAGGAATTCGAGAAGCTCGCCTGCCATAGCGCCCTTCAGGCCATCGACGCGAGCGATACCGTCGCCAACCTGGACGACCGTACCGACCTCACGGGCATCGACGCTGGTCTCGAGAGATTCCAGCTGCTTGCGCAATGCTTCGTCGATAGACTTTGCGGTGATTTCTGTCACTAGCATTCACCTCCATCGTTAGATTCCGTAAGCACGTTGCGAGTGTGCTCCAGCTGAGAAGCCACGCTCGCGTCGATGCGTTTTCCATGGGTACTCATGATAATGCCGCCCAGGATGGACGCGTCGATGTGCTCGCGCAGCACGACGTCTTTGCCCAGATCCTTGGAAAGCTTTTCGGTGATAACCGTGCGAAGCTCGTCATCGAGCGCGACCACGGTGGTCACGTCGACGACGCAAACGCCCAGCTTCTCTTCGGAAGTCTCTTCGAACGAAGAGACGACCGCCGAGAGCATGCCGAGGTTGCCACGCTCCGCCATGATGGCGATCACGCTGTTGACCAAGGGGTCTACTCCCTCGAACACATTGGCGGCCAAACGTCCACGCTGCTCAGGGGAATATGCCGGGTCGTTGAGCGCTTCGCGCAGATCGGCGTTGCCGCGATAGCTCGAAAGCACGAGGCCCAGCTGGTCGCGCACCTCGAGCACACGCTTCTGTCCGCCCTCGTTGGAGGCGGCTTCGAGAAGCAGGTTCACGTAAGCGGCGACTTCTTCTTTAGCAAGCAGACGGTTAGTTGGCATTGAAACTACCTGCCTCTTCGACGTAGCGCTTGATCATAGCGCGATGCTGTTCGTCGGACAGATCGTTGCCGATGAGCTTGGCAGCCACGGCGACCGAAAGATCGGCGACGGAAGACTGCAGGTCGGACACGGCCGCCTTCTTCTCCGCCTCGATGGCCGCATGGGCCTTCTCGATCATATCGGCAGCCTCCTGATGCGCCTTAGCCGTGATGTCGGCCTTCACATCTTCGCCGGTCTTCTTCGCGTCGGCGACGATACGGGAAGCCTCGGCCTTGGCCTCGGCGAGCTGCTGCTTGTATTCCTCAAGCAGACGCTCGCTTTCCTGGCGGGCATCTTCGGCATTCTTCAGATCATCGCGAATGGTGTTCGAACGCTTTTCGAGCATGCGATCGAACACGGGCCAGCCGAACTTGGCGAGGACGACCCACAGGATGATGAAGGCGACGAGCATGGGGATGAATTCATTCATCTTAGGCAGGATGGCCTCGACGCCACCGGCCTCAGAAGCGAATGCATACGCGGGGCAGCACAAAGCGGCCGTAGCTGCGGTTGCAACCAGAGCGCCGATCTTGCCAGCCTTGGGTGTGTACGCTTTCAACTCGCTTGCCTCCTGTTCTTTTCTCGTGAAAATCATGCAGTGAATCGTGGTGATTAACCGATGAAGAACAGAACCAAGCCGAGCAGTGCCAACGCCTCAGACATTGCAGCACCGATGAAGAAGTAGCCCATGAGCTGACCCTTCATCTCGGGCTGGCGAGCAGCAGCGACGCACAGACCGTAGGTAGCGATACCGATGCCGATGCCAGGGCCGATGGCGGCCAGGCCGTAGCCGACGACCTTCAGTGCGGCGAGTGCGACAGTGATTTCCACAGTTTCCTCCTTTGTCGAACCCCATGCCTTTTAATCGGGGTTTCTTGCCTATATTGCCAGCTGAGTGGTGCAGCTGTGACACCTGGGTGGTTTAGCCGCGGACGGCGCGGCGATGCGCCTAGTGCGCGTGGGTGGCGGTGTTGACGTACGATGCCGAAAGAATGGCGAACACGAACGCCTGGATGAATGCGACCAGGCACTCCATGGCGTACATGAGCACCAGCAGCACGAACCATGCGATCGAAGGCAGGCCCGCGATCAGGTCCATGGAGCCGGCGAACAGCGCCTGCTGGATGAAGCACGTCGTAGCGATGCCGAAGATGGCGAGCATCATATGGCCTGCGAGCATGTTGCCGTAAAGACGGACGGCCAGCGTGAGAACGCGGATGACCATGGAGAACAGCTCGAGGAACCAAATGACCGGAACCATGGGAGCGGGCACGCCGCTCGGGCAGAGGTTTTTGAAGTAGCCCAGAAAGCCGAACTTCTTCAGGCCGTAGTAGTTGAAGTAGACGAACGAGATGGCCGCAAGCGCCCAGGTGCAGGAGATGGCGCCGGTCGCGGTCTTGAAGCCGGGGATGAGGCCGAGGATGTTGCAGATCAGGATGAAGAAGAACATCGTGGCCAAAAACGGCACATGCTGCTTGAAGCCGTTGCCGATAACGTCTTCGGCGATGCTCTTGTTCACGAACTCATAGCCGTATTCCACCGTGTTGAAGAACTTGTTGGTAGGAATGAGCTGGAGCTTCTTCGCGGAAATGAGAACGACGGCAAGCGTCACGGCAAGTGCGATGAACAGCCAGATAACGTATTGGGTGACTTCCCAGCCGCCGATGCTGAACACCGTCGTGGGATCGAAGTGCGCCGCGAGGCCCTGCGCCTCGGAGACGAACTGGTTGAGAGCTTCGCCCATGAGATTCCTTCCTTACATGGTTCCTATTCGACGCGCTTGCGCTTAGCGAGCACGTTCTTGTATACGACGTAGACGATGGTGCAGCCCAAGAACACGACACCTTCGGCGACGACGAACGAGACCAAGCCGTCACGCGCGAGAAACGCGCATGCAAGCAGGCCGGCGATCAGCACGACTAGAGAAACGGCAACGCCGGCGAGCCCGTACAGACCGAGCGTCAGCGCTTGCGTGGAAGTGGAGCGACGAGATAGCCTCAACGAAAGGAACAGGGGCAGGAACCCGAGGACTCCGGTCAAGATTCCCAGCACAATGAGCATATCGCGTCGGTCACTCTCCTCAAATCATATGCAAGCGGGCCGAAAAACGGCCAAAACAGCATTTACTCTAGCAAAAAATACGCACCGTTTACGCATCAGAAACAGAAATATAGAAAAAATCGCGCAAATGAATTACGTTTATGCGACGTTATTCCGCCGCGTCGACACGACGTATCAATATGTCCGTTTCAGACAACAATTCCTGCGACAAGGCATCGGGGTACGGGTTGGCGAAGACGATTTCGCGAATGCCCGCGTTGATGAGCATTTTCGCGCACACCGAACACGGCTCGGTCGTTATATAGATAGACGACCCGTCGATATCGATGCCGTAGCGCGCCGCCTGGATGATGGCGTTTTGCTCGGCATGCAAACCGCGGCAGATTTCATGGCGCTGCCCCGAAGGAATGCCCAACTGCTCGCGCAGGCAGCCGGTTTCCTCGCAATGGCGCAACCCCGACGGAACGCCGTTGTATCCCGTGGCCAGAATGCGGCGGTCCTTGACGATGACGGCGCCTACCGCGCGACGCAAGCAGGTCGAACGCTTCGCGACCTCGAACGCAAGATGGATGAAGTATTCGTCCCACGAGGGACGCTCGATATGACGAGCCGCCACGGCCGCCTCCTTCGTATGATGGAATGCCCGAGCATTATAGAAGAACGGACGATATGAAAAATCGCACCGCCGAGGTGATTTCGGCGATGCGACAAAATACCGGATTACGCGTTGTACCTACCGGAAAACATGCGAGGAGCTACTTCGTTCCGAAAATGCGGTCCCCCGCATCGCCCAGACCGGGGACGATGTAGGCGGCCTCGTTGAGGCGTTCGTCCACGGCGCAGGTGTACAGCATGACGTCGGGATCGGCGTCGAGCACAGCCTGCACGCCCTCGGGAGCCGCCACGAGCACCATGAGCTTGAGGCGCTTGACGCCCTGGGCGCGCAGGTATTCGATAGCCGCCGCCGAGCTGCCGCCCGTGGCGAGCATGGGATCGACCACCAGCACGTCGCGCTCGGCGATATCCTCGGGCATCTTCGCGTAGTACTCGTGCGGAACGTGCGTTTCCTCGTCGCGGTACATGCCGAGATGCCCCACCCTGGCGGCGGGGATCAGGTCGAGCACGCCTTCCACCATGCCGAGACCCGCGCGCAGAATGGGCACGATCGCCATCTTGCGGCCCTTGATGATGTTGCAGGTCGCCTCGGCGACGGGCGTCTCCACCATGACCTCCTCGAGCGGAAGGTCGCGCGTGGCCTCGTACGCCTCGAACATCGCCAGCTCGCGCACCAGCTCGCGGAATTGCTTCGACGACGTCGTGCGGTCGCGCAGAATGGCGAGCTTGTGCTGGACCATGGGATGGTCGACCACGACGACGCGGCTGTTGTTCTCGAATGCCATGAAAATCCTCCTTGCAGCGAAAGCGCGCCGCCCTACGGCATGCGCGCTTCACAAGCGTTCTTCCGAACGAATGCCCCTGCGATGCCCGGCCTGCCGGGCATCGCGCCGCTGCGCCGCCTTATGCGACGGCGCAGCCTGTTCGATTAGAAATCATACTCGGGATAGAGCGGATGCGCATCCAGAATGGCGCGCACATCGGCCGCGATGGCGGCCAGCTTGGCCTCGTCGCCCGCAGCGAACACCGTGGCGGCGATCAGTTCGCCCACGCGACGGAAATCGGCGGCGTCCAGGCCGCGCGTCGTGGCGGCGGCGGATCCGACGCGGATGCCGCTCGTGACGAAGGGAGAACGGGGCTCGTTGGGAATGGAGTTCTTGTTCACCGTGATGCCCACGCCCTCGAGCAGCTTCTCGGCGTCTTTGCCGGTCACGTCGGCGGCCGTCAGATCGACCAGGCACAGATGGTTGTCGGTGCCGCCGGAAACGAGACGAAGCCCGCCTGCGGTCAAGCCTTCGGCCATGGCCGCGCAATTGGCGACCACATCATCGATGTAGGTCTTGAATTCGGGCTGGAGCGCTTCGCCGAACGCGACGGCCTTGCCGGCGATGACGTGCATGAGCGGGCCGCCCTGGCTGCCGGGGAACACCGCCTTGTCGATCTTTTTGGCGATGGCTTCGTCGTTGCACAAGATCAAGCCGCCGCGCGGGCCGCGCAGGGTCTTGTGCGTCGTGGTGGTGACCACATCGGCGTACGGAACGGGGCTCGGATGGGCGCCCGTGGCGACCAGACCTGCGATATGGGCCATGTCGACCATGAAGTACGCGCCGTGACGGTGCGCGATATCGGCCATGCGCTCGAAATCGATCGTGCGCGGATACGCCGATGCGCCGCCCACGATGAGCTTCGGCTGGAGTTCGGCGGCCATGCGCTCGATGGCGTCGTAATCGATGGTCTCGTCCTCGGTGAGGCCGTAGCCGTGGAAATCATAGAGCTTGCCGCTGAAGTTGACCGGCGAGCCGTGCGTGAGATGGCCGCCGTTGTCGAGGCTCATGCCGAGCACCGTATCGCCCGGCTGGATGAGCGCGAAATACGCCGCGAGGTTGGCGTTCGCGCCGCTATGAGGCTGCACGTTGGCGAACTTCGCGCCGAACAGCTGCTTGGCGCGATCGCGGGCGATATCCTCGACGATATCGACCTTCTCGCAGCCGCCGTAATAGCGCTTGCCGGGATAGCCTTCGGCGTATTTATTGGTAAGAACGCTTCCCATGGCCTCCATGACCGCGGGGCTCGTGAAGTTCTCTGACGCGATCAGCTCGATGGAGTCGCGCTGGCGGGAGAGCTCAGCGGAAAGAGCGGCGGCCACCTGAGGGTCTCGGTCCACATAAGCAAAAGGCATGGATGCTTCCTTTCTTCCAGAGGGTTCGTGCGAACCCGGCGAGCTGACGGGATGCCCCATCCTACCACCGTCGCGCGCGATGCCGTCGGAAAAACAAGCAGACGGCATGTTTTGCCACGCGCGATGCCGAAACGTAAAATCGGCCGTCGATGCGGCCGATTTTACGTTATGCGCGATAAACGCCGACGAGCTAGTCGAGTTCCATGATCTTGGCTACGCGCCCGGCATGGCGGCCGCCCTCGAAAGGCGTGGAAAGAAACGCGTCGAGAATGCGCTTGTTCTCCTCGACGTCGACGAAACGGCCGGAAAGCGTGACGATGTTGGCATCGTTGTGCTGGCGGCACAGCTCGGCGAATTGCACGTTGATGATGTTGGCGGCACGGCATCCCGCGATCTTATCGGCCGCAAGCGCCATGCCGATGCCGGTGCCGCACACCAGCACGCCGCGCTCGGCGCGTCCCTGCGCCACGTCGTTGCCGACGAGCGCCGCGAAATCGGGGTAGTCGACGCGGTCGTCGCTATCGGGGCCTCGGTCGACGACCTCGTGGCCGCACTCTTTCAGATACGCGGCCAGAAGCTGCTTCTGCTCGAAGCCCGCGTGATCGCTTGCGATAGAGATGATCATGGTTGTCCTTTCGTTGCGACGAGAGGCCGCATGCCTCCGCCTTCGGTCGATGGCCCGATGATACCGGCGAACGCGCGTACGATCCGCATGCACGGGATATGCGCATAAAAACGCCGCCGCTCAGCGACGCGTCAGTACCCGGGATACCGCATCATGCCATCCGGCCATGCGCTCGCAGCGCGTCGATGCATCCATGTGCGACTCGAAGCGCTCCCCTTCTTCGCGCAACGAGGCGATCTGGTCGACATCCGTCCAAAACCCCGTTTGCAACCCGGCCAGAAACGCCGCGCCCAACGCCGTGCTTTCGGTCACTGCGGGCCTGCTCACGCATGCGTCGAGGATATCGGCCTGAAACTGCATCAGCAAATCATTGGACGAAGCGCCGCCGTCCACGTTGAGCCGGTCTATGCGCATGCCGGCATCCTGCTCCATCGTGCGGGCCACGTCGGCCACCTGAAACGCCAGCGATTCGAGCGCCGCGCGCGCGATGTGGGCCTTCGTCGCCCCGCGCGTCAGACCGAATACGGCGCCGCGCGCCTGCGCGTCCCAATACGGCGCGCCCAGGCCCGTGAACGCTGGCACCACGTAGACGCCCGCCGCGTCGTCGACCGTCGCGGCAAGCGTCTCGCTTTCCGCGGCCGTGTCGATGATGCCCAGCTCGTCGCGCAGCCATTGGATGAGAGCCCCCGCCACGAACACACTGCCCTCGAGGGCGTATTCGATACCGCCCGCGCCAGGCGCGCTGGCCGCCACCGTGGTCACCAGGCCGTGCGACGACTCCACCGCGCGCCGCCCGGTATGCATCAAAAGAAAGCAGCCCGTGCCGTAGGTGTTTTTCGCCTCACCGGCATGAAAGCAGCACTGACCGAACAACGCCGCCTGCTGATCGCCTGCCACGCCGCGAATGGGGATGCCCAAAGGCAGGCCGGGATAGGCCGTCACGCCGTAATCGGCCGAAGAAGGACGCACTTCGGGCAGCACCGACGCGGGCACGCCGAACAGATCGAGCAGCTCGTCGTCCCAACAGCCGCGATGGATGTCGAACAGCATGGTGCGGCTGGCGTTGGTGATGTCGGTGGCGTGCACGGCCCCCGCCGTCAAACACCAGATAAGCCAGCTGTCGACCGTGCCGAAAGCCAAATCCCCCGCCTCGGCCAGCTCGCGCGCGCCTTGCACGTTGTCGAGGATCCACCTGATCTTGCTCGCCGAGAAATACGCGTCGGGCACAAGCCCCGTCTTGGCGCGCACCATGGCGGCCGCATCGGCGTCGGAGCACAGGCGCTCGACCATATCGGCCGTGCGTCGGCACTGCCACACGATGGCATTGCACAGAGGCTCGCCCGTGCGCCTATTCCACACGAGCGTGGTCTCGCGCTGGTTGGTGATACCGATCGAATCGATCTCATCGGGCTTGACCCCCGCCGCCACCATGGCCTCGACCATAACGCCGAGCTGCGACGATGCTATTTCGCGCGGATCGTGCTCCACCCAACCGGGATGGGGGTAGATCTGCCGGAGGGGATGCTGGGCCGATCCGCGCATGCGGCCGTTCTCGTCGAAGATGATCGCCCGCGAAGACGTGGTGCCCTGATCGAGAGCCATGACGTAGCGTGTCACGACGAGCCCCTTATTCGATGCCGTAGACGGCGAACATGCCGACGGTGGTCTTCAGGGCCACCTTCTGGGCGATAAGCCTATTCGCCTGCGCAGCGTCGGATTCGCCTTGCGCGCTCAGATCGGCGATGAGCTCGTCGATGTCGGCCAGGCGGGCCTCCAAGTCATCGTGCATATCTTCGTACGCTGCAAGGCGGCGCACGGCCTCGTCGAGGCGATCGGGATCGACGGATGCCGATCCGTCCGCGGCACGGGAAGTCAGGCGTTTCATAGATGATCTCCTTTCGCAGGGGCGCCGGGCGCCCGCCGAAATCCATCCTTTCATTGTAACGCCCGCGCGCGAGCGCCAAAGGATCCTCACGATCCCTGGCGGCCCTTCGCCTCGTCTTCGAAAAGATTCATCAGGTTGTCTTTGCCCGAGACCTTCGTCTTGGCATAGATGTTCTTGGTATGCGTCCATACCGTATTCTCCGATATGAACAGCTCCTCGGCGATATGCTTGGCCGAGCGGCCGCGCACCAGATACGAGCATATCTCGGTTTCGCGCCTGGTCAGGCCGTAGCGATCGGCGAACGCATGCAAGGCCTCCTCCCAATCGGGTTCGGAGGCGGACTTGGGCGCTTCGGCATCGGCCTCGATGGGCGCAGAAGACGCCGCGACAGGAGTCGTCTTGTCGCCGGCGCGCGAAACGTGGACGACGGGCGCCGCCTCAGGCGCGCCCTGAGGACGCATGCCCCTCATGCTGCGGCGCATGACCATGACGGACGCGATGCAAAGCGGATAGATGGCGGCGAACGCCAGCAGGGTCAGAAGCGACAATCCGTAATCGCCGCTCAAATAGTTCAGCAAAAGCCCGATGGCCAGGCCCAACGTGAGAAACGCGTTCGACCCTCCCATGTACACGCTGGACAACAGATAGCTTTGGCGGTTATGGCAATACGCCGCATCCACGATGAAGAACAAGAACAGCATGCCGCACACGTCGTAGCAGGCGATCATCACGCCGCCCGCAAGCGAACCGAGGAAATCGCCGATGAACGGCAGAAGGGACAGCAGCACAAGCATCACCGGAAGCACGGCTTTATACACCGACGTCGGATCGGGGCTGCGCAAGGCGGCCATAGCCACGGCCGCCGTGACAAGCGTCGCCACGGCGAGCGGAACCCACATGGAGACGCCGCCGACGATATGCTCGAACGACGAGCCCAGCACCGACGTATGCAGGATGCCCACGACGCCCACCAGCACGAAAAGACAGGCGAACGCCGTGCCGTACTGCGCCACGAACGCGCGGGCCGTCATAGGCTCGAACGCATCCGAGGCTGCGGCGCGACCCGCCGAACCCGCTATACGACCCGCCTGGTCATGGCAGAGCACCGCGATGATCGTGAAGAAGACGATCACGGGCGTCAGCGCGGATGTCGGAAGCAGCGAGACCAGCGCCACGACGGCCATCTGGATGACGAGGCCCGCCACCATGGCCACATGGGAGCGACGCGGCTCCTGATACGCGAACTCCTCTATCCATATAAGACAGAACAGAAACGACGACACGCCGTAGAGCATGCCGAGAACGCCCGCCTGCGCAGGAGACGGCATGAACGAAAGCGCATCGGTCGAGCTCAGCAGAAAACCCGCCATCAATGCAAGCGGAGCAGGCCACGCAGGCAGCCCGCGCATGGCCAGACGCCCGCGTGCCGCCAGCATGCCCACCACGACCGCCATGGCGAACGAAACGACCTCGCTTGCGGCCATGAACCACAATTCCGTGACGAATCCGATATTGTGCGAAACCGACCCCATGGCCGAAAGATATCCGATCGACGTCGCCGCCTTCGACAGCCCGAAGCCCCACGCGGAAACGACCCCGACATTCGAAGCAAATGCGCGCATACACCCTCCCCCTGAGCAATATCGCCCTATTGTATCGCCAAACCGCCGACCCGCGCGGCACGGATGGCCCCGGATGGCGACGCATACGCAAAAGCCCGCCATCGCATCAAATAGCGTAGCCGCGAACAGGCATTACGGCAATTTCACCGATACTCGGTGAAGACAGGAATACAGCCTACGCGTACCTTCGGAGGCGTCTTCGATGCCGCGATGCGCGGCGCACGGCGACCGATGCGAGGCCCCTCCCTCGCCGTCGGCCGAAGCGCGCGCGGCGGCGTCGATATGGGAGGAACATCAGGAGGAGGAACACCATGGCAATGGATCTGAACCGCCGCGACTTTCTGAAAGGCGCAGGCGTCGTCGGCGCTTTGGGCGCCGTGGCAACGATGGGCGTCGGCTGTGCGCCCGCCGCACCGGCGGAAGACGGCAAGAAGGGCTCTGACGAGTCCGCCGCCGAGGTCAAAAGCCCCAACGAAACCGCATACAAGAAGATGGACGAGGCCACGGACGGCAAATACGTCGCCAAGGCCATGGGCCATGAGAACTACATCTTCGTAGAGACCGTCGTCAAAGACGGCGCGATCGCAAGCCTGCGCGTGCTCTCTCACGACGAGACCCCGGGCATCGGCAGCCTCGCCGCGCAGATGTGGCCCGCCAAGGTGCTCGAGACCCAGAATCTCGACGTCGACGCCATCACCGGCGCGACCACCACGTGCATGGGCATCAAGAACGCCGCGATCGAGTGCCTCAATAACGCGGGCGTCGACGCGTCCGAATTCCAGAAGGGCCCCGAAGAGCTCACCGGCGGCACCGCTCAGACCATCGACACCGACGTCATCATCATGGGCGCCGGCACCGCGGGTCTGGTGGCAGCCAACCGCCTGCTCGAAAAAGGCCTGAAGGTCACCCTGTTCGAGAAGCAGGACATCCCCGGCGGATCTATGTCCATGACCTACTCCGGTGTCGCCGCCGCAGGCAGCAAGCTGCAGGCCAACTACTCGCAGGGCCGCTTCGACGACAACCCGAACTACAACAAAGACGCCATGATCGGCATCCTCTCCAAGTACGTCAACCCCGAGTTCGACCGCTTCAACGGCGCGATGCCCTACGACCATGCGATGTACGACACCTCGGGTCCGCTGGTCGACTGGCTGCATGAAATCGGCGTCGGCTTCTACAGCATGGGCGTGAACAAGTCGTACGGCATCACCCCGTACCTCGCTCCCGGCTGCTACGAAGGCGGCTGCGGCCAGGCCATGGAATATCTGGCCGACCACGTGACGGCTCTGGGCGGCACCATCATCTACGGCGCCAAGGTGACCGACATCACCATGGACGGCGACCGCGCCACCGGCCTTGTGGCCGAAGGCAAGGACGGTTCCACCTACACCGCCACCGCAAAGGCCGTGCTGCTCGCATCCGGCGGCTTCGGCGCCAACCAGGAAATGGTCGACGAGTACTATCCGCAGTACAAGGGCCGTTCCTTCAACTGCTGCCCCGCATCCCAGGGCGAAGGCATCGTGCTCGGCCAGAAGGTCGGCGCGGGCATCGAGTGCATGGGCCGCGAGCTGGGCGCTTACATGTCCACCACCTCGCAGGCCGGCTCCCGCATGGAGATCGCCTTCATGTACCAGACCACCCCGGGCATCATGGTCAACGCCCACGGCGACCAGTTCGGCAACATCATGAAGGCCAACCACTTCGTCATCGGCGCCGCGCTGTGCGACGAAGAGGCCAACGGCGGCAAGTTCTTCTACATCACCGACGAATCCGGCGCGGTGACCACGATGAACAACCTCGCCTGGGGCTTCGACACCTACAAGGCGCTGTTCGAGCGCGGCGACATGGTGCACTACGACACCATCGAGGAAGCCGTCGAGGCAACCGGCTGCACCAACCTGGCCGCCACCCTCGAGAAGCACAACCAGCATGCCCTGGCAGGCGAGGAAGACGAGTGGAAGCGCTCCAAGCTCCCCTACATCGACACCCATGACGGCATCTGGGTGTGCGGCGTCGAGCCGACCTTCTACCTGACCACCGGCGGTCTGAAGATCGACACCTCCGCCCACGTCCTCAAAGACGACGACACCGTGATCCCCGGCCTGTACGCCGCAGGCGACGTCTGCGGCTCGATCGAGGAGAAAGACGGCAAGCAGTACGGCATGGGCTTCGATGCCGCTATGAACTACGGCTACATCATGGCCGAAACCGTCGCAAGCGAAATCGCCTAGCGCATTTCGACGCGACGCATGACGGGCGGCGGACCCGATCCGCCGCCCCTTCGCATAACCACCCGAAACCCTCGGCGCACCCTTCCGCTTTCACTTCCAACCCATGCGCCGACGGCATGAGAAAGGCCGCGACATCCGTCGCGGCCTTTCTCATGCGCGCATGCGCCTTAGATGCCCCTTTTCGCAAGCCATGCCACGACGTCGTCGTACACCGCCGCACGACCCGGCTCGTTCAGGATTTCGTGACGCATGCCCTCGTACAGGCGCAGGTCGACCGTTTCGACCCCCGCACGGCGATACTGCTCGGCCGCGCGGCGTACCGCGGCGCCATGCTCGCCCACGGAGTCTTCGCCGCCTGCCACGAACAGCAACGGCAGCGCAGGCGGCACCTTGCGCGCACACGCCTCATCGGTCGCCTCCAGCGTCAACGACGTCAAGGCTGCATAGCCGCCCACAGAAAACATCGCGCCGCAGGCGGGATCGGCCCGATAGGCGTCGACCACCGCAGGATCGGTGCATAGCCAATCGACATCCGTGCGGGCATCGTCGACGTCCTTGGCGAACGAGCCCGCCCCGAACGAATCGACCAGCCTGCTGCGATAGCGTTCGCCCTTGCAGGCCGCGATGACCCTGCATGCCAGATTGCCCGCACGCGACAGCGCGCGCGGCTGCTGCCCCGTACCGCAAAGAATCGCCGCTGCAAGCCCTTCGCCGCGCCGCGCGATATAGGAACGCACGACGAAGCTGCCCATCGAGTGCCCGAACAGGATATACGGAACCGTGCTGGCATAGCGCGACGCCGCCAGCATACGCAGTTCGTGCACGTCGTCGAGCACGATATCGGCCCCGCCCTCAAGCGGTATATGGCCCAGATCCGATTCGTCGCATATGCTGGCGCCATGGCCCACATGATCGTTCGCGCATACGACGAAGCCCTCGTCGGTCAAACGCCGCGCGAACGATTCGTAACGGCCGATATGCTCGGCCATGCCATGCACGATCTGGATGATGCCGCGCGGCGCGATGCGCTGTTTGTCGGGCTGCCACAACAGCGCATGGATGCGCGTCGCGCCGTCGCTGCTCGCATAGCCCAAACGTTGAGTCCTCATAGATGCCCCTCCCCGAGTTCGAACTTCAAGCATACCCCGGATCAAGGCGCACGCGCGCGGCAAACGAGAAACGCGCGCCGCGACGGGCGATCGGACCGCTATCGCATCGCGAACAGCATGAGAGCGCAAAACGCGACGGAAAGAAACGGAACGAAGGCGAACGTGCCGTCGAAGGAATCGAACGCTCGACAGGGCGTGACGCGGCGACGCGTCGCATCGAACGCCGCACGCGCCGCCGCGTAGACGAGCGCGAGCAGGCACGCCGCGCCCAGGCAAGCAAGCACGAACGCCGGCCCGCCGTAAAGCCCGAGCGCGAACAACAGCTTCACATCTCCCATGCCGAGAGGCTCGTCCGCAGAAGAGCTCTTGCAGGCGAAGGAGCACGCAAGCGCACATCCTGCGCCCGCGACAGCGCCCGCAAGGCCCGCGCAGGCCCAATGCCACGCGAAAACCGCACCCGAACGCATGGCGCACGCGATCCCCAGCACCGCCCACAAGGCGCATAAGGCGCCCACGAATCCAGGTGCCACGATACGGCGGCGCACGTCGATCGCGGACAGCACGACGAGCGCCGCGCACACGACCGATGCGGCGACGGCGCGCCATGGCGCAGGGGCAGCGAGCAGGGGCACTATGTCGAACGCATCGGTCATGCCCCCATCATGGCAAAACGCCCCGGCGCGTATCGGTCCGCGCGCCGGGGCACCTCGAAGCATGCGCCGGCCGGATGCGCGCCAGGACCCGGCACGCATCCGGCGGCGATAGGGGAACCTGCCGGGCTACATCAGCGCCAGCAGGTCTTTCTCGGTCACTGCGCCGCGGCGCAGCATCACAGGACGTGCCCCCGTGCAATCGACGACCGTCGAAGAGACGCCGCTGCGGGCGCCGCCGTCTCCCAGCGCCGCCGCCACCATGCCGAGCAGCTCGCAATCGACCTCGTCGAAGGTATGCGCCGGAGGCTCCCCTTGGAAATTGGCACTCGACGTGGCGAGCGGGAACCCGACGCGCTCGATCAGGGCCAAGGCCACTTCGTCGTCGGGCATGCGCAAGGCGATGGTGCCGTTTTCGGCCCGAAACGCCTCGGGCACGTTGTCGCCCGCCTTCACGATGAGCGTCAAAGGACCGGGCCAGAACGCATCGGCCGCAGCCTGCGCGTACGCGGGCACGTCGCGGCCGTACAGCGAAAGGGCGCTCTTTTTGCCCACGAGCCACGGAATGGCCTTCTGGGCGTCGCGGCGCTTGATATCGAACAGCACCTGGGGCGTTTTCGCCAAGCCGACGGCGACGCCGATGCCGTACACCGTATCGGTGGGAAACACCGCCGGTTTGCCCGCCGTCAAGGCGGCGGCGGTCTTGTCTATCGTATCGGTCTGCTTCATGACAACCTCGCTTTCAGCGCTCGGGGCGCATCGTCGGCTTCGCATGATACTCCGCCCTCGCCGCTCGGCGAAGGCGGGCCGCGCCGTTCGTCATCCGTTCGTCACACGCGCGCGATTCGGACGACGGCGCGCGATCAGCAGGACAGATCTCCCGCCGCGCGCACCTTCACGCGATTCGTGCGACCGGGATAATACTGCAGCGGCACATCTTCCGAGTCGACGATTTCGACCGTGTCGGGCAGCGCGCCCGCCGCGACAGCGGCCTCGACGGCCGCGGCGCGGGCGACGCGCAAGGCCTCCTCGCGCGGCACGGCATCGTAATCGACCAGCGCCTCATAGGTGCCGCTCACCTTCGATATGGCAGAACCGATGGCGTTGGCGCATCCCGAGCGCTCGGGCTTGAAACAGCGCGCCGTTCCCGCCAGGTCGGTCGGCAAGATCACGCAGCCGCCGCCGACCAAAACGACATCGATGTCGTCGCTGGAGACCTTCATCATGTCGATCGCCTCCTCCACCATGGCGCGCATGACCGCCATGGCGCGCTCGGCCACGCCGTAATCGAGCGATGCGACCTTGGAAACATCGCCCACCTCGGCCAGGCCCAGACGGACCGCCACGTCGGTGGCGGTCACGGTGTCGCCGCCGAACACGAGCGCGCGCTCGGCGATCCGATAGCCCACCGAATCGGGGCCGACCGTCACCTCGCCGTCGTCGCCGACGCGTACGATGGAGCCGCCGCCCAATCCGATGGAGACCACATCGGGCATGCGGAAATTGGTGCGCACGCCGCCGATGGTGACGGCGATACCGCTCTCGCGCGGAAAGCCGTTCTGCAAAACGCCCAGATCCGTCGTCGTGCCGCCGACGTCGATCACGACCGCGTCATCGGTCTTCGACAGGTAACTCGCACCGCGAATGGAGTTGGTGGGGCCGCATGCGATGGTGAGGATCGGATAGCGGCGCGCGTGCTCGATGGTCATGAGCGTGCCGTCGTTTTGGGACAGGTAGACGGAGGCGTTGACGATACCGCGCTCCTCGAGGCTTTGCGCGAAGCCTTCGGTGAAACGGCGCGCCACATCGTGCAAAGCCGCATTCAGAATGGTGGCGTTTTCGCGCTCGATCAAGCCCATCGATCCGATCTCCGACGAGATCGACACGCATACGTCCTGCCCGAGCACCTCGCGGGCGATGCGGGCCGCCGCCAGTTCGTCGTCATTGCGCACTGTCGAGAACACGCAGCTGACGGCCACAGCCGCCACCTTGCCCTTCACGCCCTCGAAAAACGCCCGGCACGCAGATTCGTCGAAGGGCGCGATGCGCGAGCCGTCGTATTCGAAACCGCCCGCGATGATGGCGCTGTCCACAGCCACCGCCGCGATATCGTCCGCCCAATCGACCATGGGAGGGATGCCCACCGAGGCGGGCGCGCCGATGCGCAGGATGGCGATCGGCGCCAGGCCGCGGCGCTCGACGATGGCGTTCGTGCATTGCGTGGTGCCCAGCATCGCCTGGCCGATCGACGCCGGGTCGACGCCGCTTGCGGCGAGCACCGCATCGACGGCCCCCGTGATGCCGCCGTAGATATCGTCCGAAGTCGGATATTTGACGGCGGCCGTCACCTGCAAAGCGTCGTCGATCAACACCGCATCGGTGTTCGTGCCTCCGACGTCTATGCCGAGTTTGTACATTGCTCCTCCTTATCGAATACGGCCCGCAATCGACGGCATGCGACGGCGGCCGCGAGCTTGCTCCCGCGAATCCCCCGCCGCACGCCCGGCAAAGCGGCGCCCGATGCGATTCCTCGATAGCCTCGATACCCATCGCGCATTTCGATGCGCTCTTTCGCGCGAATCTATGCGCGGCGAGCCTGCGCGAACGCCGCGTAGCACTCCTCCAGCGGGCGGTACTCCACGTCGACGCCGAACCAACGCGGACCCGCGAGCTCAAGCCCCGCGGGCGTGCGCCAGGCGGCGTCGCACGGCAGGCCGACGAGCAGCACGCGCTTGCCGTATTTGAGGTTTTCCGTCGTCACGGGAACGAACGTCTCGGAGTCGACCAGGCAGATCAAATCGGGCACCGTCGCCACGATGGCGCCGTCCACTTCGGCGTAGACGTTCTCATTTTGAAACTCGACCACGGCCTGCGACCCCTTGTCGTCCCCGATGCCGTCGAGGCGCACGCGGCCGAAGTTGAACCCGTCGCGCGTCTCGCGCAGCACGTCGGATATCTTCCCCTTGAAAAAGCGATAGGCGCCGCTCTCACGCAGGAAAAACGACTCGGGGGATTCACCGTGCGCCGATGCCGCCGTGCGGATGACGCGGCCGAGCCTTTGCGCGTACGACAGCGTTCCTACGACGACGCTCGTCTTCATCTTGGCGCCCGACATCGGCGAGGCGAGCGTGATCACCTGGCCGCCGCATGCGGAGGTGACAGCACGGCCGATCGTCTCGGTCCAGTCGTTGTCAACGGTGTAGAGGACCGTGCAATTGCCCTTTTCGTCGGCGATGACGAACGGATCGGTGGAAACGCCGTTAAGCGTGAACGTGTCCTGCTGGATGCCGGGAAACGCACGGCCCATGCCGTCGGCGTCGATCAGGGGCAAGCCGGCCCGCGCCGCCGCGCTGATGGGAACCATCGAGTTGAGCCCGCCCGCCTCGGAAAGCAGAAACGCGTCGAGCTTCGCGCCCAGCATGCGCTCCATCATGGCGCGCACCTTCTCGTACTCGATGCCGTTGGTCCCCTTCTCAAGCGATACGCTCGGAGCGCCGACGCCGCAGATGGGCGCCACCGTCCATTCGTCGCCGACCTCGTCGACGTCGAGCACCGTGACAGGCCCGTGCTCCTTGATGGCCGCAATGGCTTCGAGCTTGCCCATATACGGGTCTCCCCCGCCGCCCGACCCGAGCAGCGACGAGCCGAGCGCGATGTCCTCGATGTCTTCCAAACCTATCGTGCGCACACCGATATCCTTTCTCCTTCGCGCCCCTCGGGACGCATCATTCGCGCAAACGGCGCCGCGCGGCGTGCCTATGCCTCGCGGCGCGGGGTCTTCCACTGTACGGGGCCCGCAAACGACGGCAGGCGCATCGCCTTATACATAGCGATATACACGACCATCGATATCACGATGCCGTTCACAGGGCCCAGCAGAAACGGCACATCGAGAAACGCCAGCGCCGTACCCGCGAACGTGCCGCCCGTGACCATGGCCGCAAGCGCGCCCGCGGCAAAACTCGCCATGCCCGGCAGCGACACGCCGTCAAGCGGCTTGAAGTTCTCGGGGCGACCCTTGCGGATGATCCAATAATCGGCGATCATCGTGCCCGCCAAAGCGGGGATCATCGCCGAAAGCAACGTGAGGAAGAACGTGAAATGATCCATGATGCCCGCCGCCGCCATCAGAATGCCGATCGCGCCTGCGACCAACGTGGACGCCTTGTAGCCGCGCTCGCCGCGACCCAGCATGACGGCGAATGCGAGGCCTGCGGAATACGCATTGCTCACGTTGACCGTCCAGGTACTCGCCACCAGCGCCGCCATGCCGACGACAGCCAGGCCGAGACCCGCCATGACCAGCGTTATATCGCCGCCCGATTCGGGAACCGCGATCGCCAGCGCGGCGCCGATCATCATGACCGCCACGTTCGCGGGCCACACGCCCGCTACCGACGAAACGGCGGCGTCGCGCCTGCTTTTCGCGTACCGCGTGAAATCGCCTATCGTCGCCCCGCCCAGCGCGAACAGTCCGACCGATATATTGACGCCCGCGACCAGGCCCATGCTTTCGACAGGCACGTAATCGAACAGACGGGAGGCGCCCGCATCGGCCACCGAAACGGCCAGGCCGTACATGCAAATGGCGAACAGCAGCGGAAGCGCCACGTAATTGACCCATTTGACGCCGTCGAAGCCGAAAACCGCCGTAGCGAGCATCAAGCCGCCGAGCAGCACGGAAGAAAGCCAGACAGGCATGTGCACACCGGCTATCTGCTCCAAAGCGATGGAAAACGACGAGCCGCATACGGCCGCCTGCACGCCGAACCATCCGATAAGGGCCAAACCCACCACCAGGCTGATCAGGTAGCGTCCGCCTTTCTTGCCGAGCGCGGCCGTCGACATGGCCGACGTGGGAAGACCCAGGTCGCACGCCTGCATGGCGACCAGCACCATATAGGCGGAAATGATGCCGAAGCCCGTGAACGCGGCGATAAGGCTGTCGCCGAGCGTCAATGCGGCGCCGAGCGCGGCGCCGGTCATCAACGTGGAGACGTTGAAGGCGTTGCTGATCCAGATGACGGTGAGCGGCCCTATGCCCTTACGCTGCGATTCGTCGACATGCAGGCTTTCCGCCTCGAAGCTCATGGCTTCCGATTCCGATGACACGGGAAATCCTTTCTCGCGCGGCGAATACGATGAACGAAACGAGGAGCCGCGCCGCATACGCGTCGATAACGGATGCGCGCATGAAAAATCGCCCGAAGGCGATTCTTCATGCGTTGCGTGCGGACACGCCCCTGTATCGACGGTAGTTTAGCACACTAAAGCGCGATATTGCCCGCGAATATCGCACAATCGTGCATCCAAGGGTCGTTCTATTCATCGGTACGATTCGCGACGCGCCTCGCGTCTTCAAAGGCGCGGGCGAGGCTATTTCACGCGGGCCTTGCCCGATGCGCGGCGCGGCGCTTCCTTTTTGCAGCGCTTTTCGATATAGGACGTGCTGTAGACCAGCGACCCGATGATCACGACGATCATGAGCACGGTATAGGCGGGCAGCACGAAACCGGGCAGGCCCTGCGTGAGCGCGATGTATTTCAGCACGACGAACACGAACACCGACGCGGCGGCCGCAGCCGCGAACCCGCCCGTCGCCCGGCAGGCTTCGGGCACGTCGTAAAGACGCTCGCGTTCATCGGGGTCCATCCTATTCAGCGTGGCGACCATGAATACGCCGCGGCCCGAAAACAACACGACCGCCGACACCAGGCATGCCGCGGCCACGAATCCGCCGATAACGATCTCCGTCATGAAACTCCCTCTTCTCCCCCATCGATCAAGGCGTATTTGCGCCGTATGCGCGCCAGCTTGCGGCGCCACGGCGTGTACAAGGCCGCGAGAAACGCGACCGTCGCGACCGCATGCATGGCATCGAAGGGCAGCGCGGCCGCATACACCGCCGCCAGCTGCACGGCATCCTGCGGATGGAAAAACCCCACGATGCTCCAAAGGTTCAAGATGAACCCGTAGCCGAAGCCCGACGCGAACCCGTACGCGCACACGACGGACAGACGCGGCGGGGCCGAGCATGCCTGCGCCAGCAATCCGGCGCCGTAGCCGACCATGCCCCAAGCATACATCTGCCACGGCGTCCACGGCCCTTGGCCGAAGAAGAAATTCGACGCGAGCGCCGCAAGCGCTCCCACCATGAATCCCGCACGGCGCCCGAAGACCACGCCCGCGATGATGGCGATGGCCGACACCGGCTTGAAGCTGGGAAACGGAGCGAACAGGATGCGCCCCGCCGCCGCCAGCGCGGCCAAAACCGCGACGGGCATGATGTCGCGCAGGCGCGGGCGATGGCGCTCGTAGCCGATGAAGAACACCAGCAGCGCGCAGGCCACCACGGCCATGCTCAGCAAGGCGGTCTGCTCGACCTGCATCGCGGCGCAATACGCGAGCGCCGCAGGCACCGCGCACACCGCGACGAACTCGGCCGCCGAAGCCGCCGCGCGCGACGGCGAAAAAGACCCGCGCGCCATCTATATCGCCCCGAACAAACGGGAGGCGGCATTCGGGCGATACACCAGATTGTTCTCGAAGAACTCGGCGACAGGCTCGGTGCAGGCCGTCTCGCCGTCGAACAGCATGGAGACCTCGTCGGCCGTGACCAACGCGAAATCGAGGTCGTGAGTCACCATGACCACCGTGCGCCCCTCGTCGGCAAGCGCGCGCACGATGCCCGACACCTCCGCGCACGCCTGAGGATCGAGGCCCTTGGTGGGCTCGTCCAAAAACAACAGCCGCGCTCCCGTCAGCAGCAGCTTGGCCAGCGCAAGCTTCTGCTGCTGGCCGCCCGACAGATCGTACGGATGCCGATCGCCGCAGGGCGCAAGGCCCGCACGGCGCAACGCCTCCCGCTCTTCGGCCGCGCCGTATCCGCACCGAGCGCTCCACTCGTGCAGCTCGTCGGCGACCGTGTCGCACACGAACAGCGTCTTGGGATCTTGGGGAAGCAACGCCTGCGAAGACGAAGACGCATTGCGCACGCGGCCCCGCTGCGGGCTCATGATGCCCGCCATGACCTTGAGCAGCGTCGACTTGCCGCAGCCGTTGCCGCCGACGAACGCATGCACGCTCCCTCGACGCACGCGCGCATCGATGCCGCGCAACACCCACGGCTCGCTTCGCTCGTAGCGCACGAACGCCTCGTCGACCGCGATGAGGTCGGGTTGCTCGGCCATCGACGCGGCACGCCGCTTCCAGCGCGGCTCCATGACGTGCTTCGCCTGTTCGCAGGAAGCGGGCGCGAATCCCGCATCGAGCTCGACTGTCTGCGTGGCGTACGAAACCATGTCCTCGGGAGCGTGCGTGGCCACGATGACCGTGATGCCAAGCTCCCTGTTCACGCGGCCCAGCATGAACAAAAACTGCTTGAGCGCGTTCGGATCGAGCTGCGCGGTGGGTTCGTCGAGGAGCAGAAGGCGCGGGCGCAACGCCAGCACCGCGGCGAGGTTGACGATCTGCTGGCGGCCGCCCGAAAGCGATGCGGTCGAAGCGTGGATCCACGGCTCTATGCCGAAAAAGTGCGCCACCTCGGCCACGCGCCTGCGCATCTCGTTTTGCGGAATACCAAGGTTTTCCAGGCCGAACGCCAATTCGTGCCATACGGTGTCGCATACGATCTGGGCGCCGGGGTCCTGCATCACGTACCCGATGCCCGCCGCGCTCTCGCGCGGCGACATGTCGTCGACGCGCACGCCGTCTTGCACCACGGCGCGGCCCATGACGCGAATCGAGCCCATGCGGCGGCCCGCCGGCGCAAGCTCGGGCTTCATGCTGCGCAGCAGCGTGGTCTTGCCGCACCCCGTGCGCCCCACCACCACGCAGAAGGCCCCCTCCTCGACCGACAGGCTCGCATCGCGCACCGACCACGAAGGCTCTTCGTTCGCGCGCGCATCCTCGGATGCGCAAGGGTATGCGAACGAATAGCCGCTTACTTCAACGAATGCCACTGCCACCACTCCTTGATCCGCAGCACGACGGGCAAAGCCAGAAACGCCGCATACGCGCCGTAGCCCCACCACGGCGTCAAGCGGCTCATCACGGGATAAAACTCGTATTGCGCGCAGGCCGTCGCCACGAGAAACGCATTGAGCGCGGCAAGCGCCGCGATAGACCCCACGAGCGCGGCATCGACGCGCCCGAAGCGATACCTCCGATACGTGGTGCGGCGCGCACCGCAGTCATAGCCGCGAGCGCGCATGGCGTCGGTGCGGGCGAGGCCGTCTTCCATCCCCCACTCCATCAGCACCGAAACGATACGGAAACGCCCCCGCGCCTTCTCGGAAGCATCGCGCGGCGCGGCGGCACTCGCCGCATCGTGTGCGGCGGCCACCGTGCGCCCGCGCGCGACGAACTGTGGGACCAGACGCAGCACCTGCGACGTCATCAACGTGACCACCGGCGCCGCATTGCCGAGCAGCGCCAGGGAATTCTCGCTGTCCATACAGCGGGCATACGAGGCGAACCAGAGAAACACCGACGCGAACATGGCGCCCGAGCACAGGCCGTATGCGAGCGATTCCGCATAGACCGCGATACTGCCGATACAGAACAGCTCGGTCGAACCCGACGCCGAGAACAACGGGTTGGCGCACGCCACGATCGCGCACATCGGCACCGCCCAGGCAAGCGAATGCAGCGTCGGGCGCGCGCCGCGCACAACGACCGACGTCGCAAGCGCGCCGACGAGCGAAAGCACCCCGTAGACGGGATGCTGCGCCGCCATCGTCAGCCCGGCGGCGCACACGATGAACGAAAACGCCACGGCAGGATGATACGAAGCGAACACATGGTCCATGACGGCCGCGTCCTCCTTTCCATCGCCTTTCGGACGCTTCGCGTCCCGAAACGAACGACGGGAGACTCGCGCCTCCCGTCTTGCATTGCATCTTCCGCTCTGCGCTATCCGTTGATCGAAGTCACGTATCGCCACGCAACGGTATCGCCGTCATGCAGTTCGTATGCGGCGCACGAAACCTGCGGATCGACGCCGTTGACGGCATACTTCCATCCGCTTCCGCTGCCATGCTGCTTTTCGGCCAAACCGCCGATAGCGGCCACGTACAAGCCCATCGGGCTTTGGCGGGCGTTCACCGACAAACCGAGCGCGCACAGCGCGTCGTACGCCGTCGCGCCGCGCTCGAACGTGTACGTTCCCGCCGCCGATACGGGGTTGCCCACCGCGGCCGACGTAAGCGAAACGGACACCCGTATCGTCGCAGGCGCAGGCGCCTCATTCTGACCGGGAACATCCGGCGCGGGAGCCTGCGGCGCCGTAGGGGCGGATGCTGCGCCCGAAGAACCGGGCGCCGAAGACCCCGCCTGAGCCTGAGGCTGCGCCGAAGACCCCGATGCGCCGGCCGCGGGCGCCGTTTCGGCGCCCTTCGCGGCAGACTGCGTCGCAGCGCCGTTCGCAGCGCCGGCCGAATCGGCGCCCGCAATGCCGTCTGCATTCGCGGCATCCGAAGCGCCGGACGATTCGCCGGCCGCCTCGTCGGCGGACGCGGCGGAATCAGACGGAACATCGGTCTCGGCCGCTTCGTCGCCGGCGTCCGATTCGGCAGGAACCACGGTTGTCAGCAGATCGGCCGAACCGGTGCCGAATACACCCGACGACGCGAGGCCCCATGCGGACACGCCCAGCACAAGCGCCGAAACGAGCGCCAGCGCGCCGACGGCGAAGCGCTGCCGGCGCGATGCGAAGGTCTTCTTCGCATGGGTATCGGACGCGCCGCCGTCGGAATCGACTCTGAGCGCTGCGGATGCGGCCGAATCGGGCCGCAGATCATCCTTCGGCTCCATCATGCTACCCCCTGTTCTTGCGACGAAGGAGCAATGCCCAGACCAGCGCGCCGATCAGGCCGAGTGCGCCGATGCCGATGCCGACCAGAGCCGCGACGGGCAAAGAGCGGGAAGACGTCTCGGGCGCCTGCGACGCCGCGGTTTCGGCGGCGGGTTCGGCGTTCATGGCCTTCGCCATGGCCACGGCCCCCGGCGCCCCCTCGACTGAGGAATCGGAAGCAACGGATGCGACCGCCTTATCGGCCGCGACGCCGCGGGCGGCTTCGCCGTCTTGAGCCACGGGACGCTTCGCGGGCGCGATAGCGGATGCGGCAGGAACCGCGGGAGCGGCCTGAACGCCGGGATGGACCGCCTCGGCGCCGGAAGAAGAACCGGGCAGCTGCGGCGCAGGATCAGGCTGCGGCGCAGGCTGAGGCTCGGGTTCGGGCTGCGGGTGCGGTTCAGGTTGCGGCTGCGGCTGCGGCTCGGGCTCGGGCGCGGTCTGCGCGCCGCCGGCGAGCGCGAACAGCGTCTTGGAGTCATTGATGTAGTACAGCATGCCGTCAGGCCCCACGACGATCGAAGACATGGTGTACTGCTGCTTGTCGGAAGCAGGCGTGTACAGAAGCGTCGCGCCCGCATCGCCCAAACGGTAGCAGTACACGCCGCCCGGGCGCATATTGCTCGTGAAGTACACGTACGTCTGGCCGTTCTGCTTCACCACGAGCGGCATGGACTTCACATCGCCCATGGCTCCGCCGCCGTTGCCGTCGGCACCGCCGATATGCGCGCCGTCGAGCGTCGAATCGATCGCGTGTTCGATGGCCAACGTATCGGCATCGATCACCGCGAGCACCGCATAGCGGTACTTCATGTACTTGCCGACGGGATCGAACTTCTCGGACTGGCCGCCCACGAAGATCTTGCCGTCGGACAAGGTGGGCGTCGACGAACTGGAAGCCGCGAATTTCACGCTGCCCGCAGCCGTCAAGGCGCCATCCTCCCCGATGGAGACCTTATGCAGCACGCCGTCGCGCGCAGCGACATACGCCGTCGACCCGTCGGGGGAAATCACCGTGGTGGAACGAATGGGAGCGCTCGACAGATGCACCGTGGAAACGATCGAGCCGTCGGCCTTGGAGATCGCATGCAGATCGCCCGCGTCATCGCCTATGACGGCGAAATCGCCCGCGATGCCCACGCCGCTCCAGTAAAAGCCCGCGTCGGCCGATTCGTTCTTCCACACCACCGCGCCGGTGTTCACGTCGATGCACAGCAGATAGCCCTTATTCGGAGCCTCGCCGTCGGTCGTGCCGTAGTACAGGCGATCGCCGTCGACCGTCAACGTGGTAAGAGACTGTTGCGTCAGATCCCCCCACTCGGTCGTCGTCGAAGGCAGCTGCTCAGTCAGCCATATCGTCGCAAGAGGCGCACCCTGTGCACCGGTCGCCGCCACGGCCTGCAAACGTCCGCCCGAAAGCGGCACGATCACCATGCCCTTGACGTACACCATGCGCGCGATCGAGTCGATCGGAGCGGCCAACGGCGTGGCGGAAAGCTGCGCTCCGGTCTTGGCGTCTTTCGCGTACAGCATGGAACCCGCCGCCACGAACACCGCATCGCCCACGATGATCGGCTCGCTGACGTAGCCGCCGTCCTGGGAGAAGTCGGACTGCCACGACGTCTCGGTCGTATCGGTGGCCGTGCCGGTCGAGCCGCCGGGGATCTCGATGGCGGAATTGCCCGTCATGAAGCCGGGCCACGTGCTTTCGACGTCGGGATGCGGCGCCGCGGGATTCGCCACAATGTCGTCCGCATCGGGGAGCTGCGCGCCGTCGGCTGCATACAGCCACTCAACGCGGTCGCCGGGCTTCAGCGTGACACTTCCTGCTCCCACCTGCGAATACTCGCCGTTGACGAAGAGCTGCCAGTACTGCTTGGTCGCGTCATCCCAGCCGAGCACGCGACCGTCGAAGGGAGACGTGATGGTGTTGAGGAACCAACCGTATTGGCCGGTCGAATAATCGGCGGTAAGGCCCGCCTCCTTGAAGAGCGCCTCGGAGAAGTCGGCCGCCGTGGCGCCCTCCTGCATGGAAAGTTTCGTCGAAGGCGCCCACAGCTCGCGCGCGCCGGCGGCGTTGACGCCGTAGACCGCGCCCGAGACCGCCATGGCCCCCTCTTCGGGAAGCGCATCGCCGAATGCCGAGTAATACCAGGTCACCGAATCGCCAGGCTGCAGCGTGATGCCGCTTGCGCCGGATTCGGCGGCGACGCCGTTGACGAAGAGCTGCCAGTACTTCTGCGTCGCGTCATCCCAGCCGAGCACGCGGCCGTCGAAAGGAGACGCGATGGTGTTGAGATACCAGCCGTAGTCGCCCACGCCGTAATCGGCGGTAAGGCCGGCGGCGGCAAATGCGGTCTCGGACAGATCGGCCGCCGTGGCGCCCGCATCGAACACGAACGTATCGGCCGCGGCCCACACCTGCGCCGCGCCCGCCTCATCGACGCCTATGACGGACAGCGTCGCGGACACGCGCGGATTATCGAGGCCGGAGGCGCCCTTGACCGTCACATCGACGGACACGTCGCGACCCGCGAGCTGCGCGAACGAGGAGCCCCACACGGGGTCGTCCGCGTAATCGGCGGCATAGCGGGCGAACTGCTCGCTCGCCAAACGCGCCGTGACGGTGACGCGCGTGTTGTATTCGGGCTGAGAGACGAGCAGGTTCTCGTGCGCGATCACCGACGGATCGCTCGAGCGGAACAGACGGTATCCCGCCGATTCGGACGCGCCGGGAAGCTCGACGGGCACGATACCCGCACCGACGGCATCCGACGCCCTGTACGACCAGGCCAGACTGCCGTCTTCCGCACGATACGCCTTCTGGAAGGCATGCAGATCGGACGCCACCGCGTCGGCCTGCTGGCCATCGAGAATGGCCGCAGCGAAACCTGCCGCGGCTTCATCCATCAGCTTGAGCTCGGCTTCGACCGCCTCGGCCGAAAGCGGAGCCACCGCCACATCGATGGTCTTGCTCGCCGTGATCTCGGGGTTCGCCTTATCGGTGGCCGTCACGGTGATGCGGGCGGGCGCAGGTTGCGAGCCCGGCAGGCCGCGATGCACGTTGCCGCGGTATCCGTTCACCTGCACGGCATCCGTATCGCAGCTATAGGCGATAGCGGTGTATTTGCCGTCGACGCCGAGCTTGTGCGGCGTCGGCAGCTGGATGTCTCCCGTAAGGGCAGAGGCATCGACCTTCGAGCCGCCCTCGCTGTACTTCAGCGCGTCGACCGAAAAGCCCGCATCGATTTTCTCCTGAAGCTCGCGGGTGGCCTGCTCCACCTTATCGGCATCGCCGCTCACCGTGATCGGGAACGAGCGCTCGACCGCAACCGACGGGCCGCCCGACGTGACGACGCGCAAAGAAGCCGTCAGAACGACCTGCGTGTCGGACGAAGGACGCGTGACGATGCCGCGATAATCGCGGTATCCGCCGTCGGCGAGCTTTACGACGCTTTCATCGGAAGACGACCAGCGCACCTCCGACCACGAAAGCTTCGTCCCATCGGAAGAGCACGCCTTGTACGGAAGCGTCATATCGGCCGTCACCGCATCGGCGGAATCGCCTTGCGCGAAGCCGACGGCCACGCCCGACGCATACTGCTCGAGATACGTTTTGCATGCTTCGTCATCCCACGGAAGCACGGTATTGCCGTCCTGCGCCCATCGGGCATACGCGCCCCGATAGGACAGGTCGAACTCCATGGCGAACGAGCAATACTGCGCAAGCGACCACGACGAGAACACGCCCGGATCGTACGACGCATAGGTGATGCGGCCGTTCGTCTCGTCGGAAGCGGTCGAGATACCCGCGGTGAAGTTTTCATCGACGCGCGAGGGCTCGGCCTTCGCCGTGCGCACATCGACATCCGCGAATCCCAGCTCGACGAGCTTGGCTTCGAGTACGTCATTGATGTTGCTATCGACGCCGTAGCGCGGCTTCACCTTGTAAAACGACAGGCTTTCGAGCGCCTTGACCGCGGCATCCACGTGCGCCTGAGGATCGGCCGCCTGCGAGGCGGCAGGCGCGGCGGCGACGGTTTGCGCAGAAGCGACGGGCATCGCCGCGTTAGCGGCGGGCGCTTCGGGAGCGCTCGCGGTCGCATCCGACGGCGCTGCAGGCGCGGCGTCGGCCGCCTGCTCGCTATCGGACGAATCACCGTGCGAGGAAGCATCGACGGCATCGGATACGCCGTCGGAGGCATCCTGATGCTCGAGCGCCTCAGGGGGCGTTTGCTGTTCTTCGGGTTCGAACGCCCATGCGGCGCTCGGGGTGAGCGATACGGCCAAAACGAACGACAAGCAAAGCGCGCCTATGCGTTGCGCCATGCTCCGCTTGTCCGTTTCGGGCGCGCGTAATGCGGTTCCGTGCATGCGGACACCTTTCTTTTCCAGGGCCTTATGAAACGATGGCGGGTGTTCCGACTTATCGCTGCGCGATTCACGGTTACTGGCATAGCCGGGGATTTCCACCCCGATTTCCCCTGACGGGCACACGCCCGCCGCGTCATGACGCCTCCATCACGGCCATTGACAATCCGCGCTATTGTAGCATCGCGACGCACGATAGAAGCGACGAAGCGCCATCGTCCGGCGTTTCAGGACACGCGCGGCATGCTACCCTGCCTACCGCACAACAGCGCCGCCGCCGAGCGCGGCGCGCCCGCACGATTTCGATGAAAGGAAGCCATGCACACCGCCAAGCAGGTCATCGTCGTCAGACGCGATTTGAAAATGCGCAAAGGAAAAATAGCAGCCCAATCGGGGCACGCCTGCGTCGAAGCCGTGCTTGCGGCGCTGGCGCGCGAAGAACGCCTGAACGCCATACGGGTGCAAGACGGAAACGTCGTGCTCGACGACGCGGCCGATTCCGAAAGCGCCGAAACGGGACGCGAACGCACGCCTTTGCGCGCGTGGTTCGCCGATGGCGTGGCGAAGATCTGCGTCTACGTGGATTCGGAGGACGAACTGCTCGAGCTTGCCGCGCGCGGGAAAGAGGCAGGATTCGTCGTGGCCCTCATTCAGGATGCGGGACACACCGAATTCCACGGCGAGCCCACCTACACCTGCCTCGCGTTCGAACCGCTCTACCCCGCTCAAATCGACCCGCTCACCGGATCGCTTCCGCTGTACTGATCGCGCATGCCGGCGGCACAGGCGCTCACGCCTCGAACGCGCAAACGATTTCATCGATTCGGTCATCGCGACGGCGCAGCTCGAACATCCGCTCGAACACCGCCGTCTGCGCCTCGCCCGCGGCGCGATCGGCGTGATAATGCCCGAAAAACCAGTGGCGATATTCCAGACGCCGCTCGATGCCGTCCAAAAACAGCGTGAGGTCGTCCTGTTCGTACGCGGGATTCAAACGCCGCTGCGCCGCGGCCGGCGCGCAGTGGCTCAGCGCGTAATCGACGCGCCATGCGCGCTGCTGCAAAGCCGCATAGGCGCGCTCGCGCTCCGCGGCATCGGGCATCTCGCGGGGCCACCAGCTTATGTGAGGCGTGCGCCGCGCCCGATCGACCGAGCGCGCGCCGCCCATGCAGAAAAACGAACGCCCGGCGATATCGAACACCTGGCCGCGCATGAGATGCAGCACCGAATCGTTCACCCGATGCACCGCACCGCCGTGCCAGCATTCGACCGGCAAGGCGTCGAGCATATCGAAATTCTCGTGATTGCCGTCAATGAACAGCGTGGTGAAAGGTTTTTTCTCCAACCAGCGCAGCCAATAGGTATATGCGGAACGATCGGCCCACACCAGGCCGAAATCGCCGAGCACGATGAGGTAGTCGCTTTTGTCGAGGCCCTCGACGGACCTGAATGCGCGGCCGATACGGGATATCTCGCGCGGGCCGTGCGTGTCGCCCGTGATGAATATGCGATTCGCCATGCAGCCCCTTTCGCGACGCGATACGAAAAACCGCGGCGCCTACGCCTCGTCGGCACCGCCGCGCGCGGCGTGCTTAACCACATGCGGCTCGTCGAAGGTGGCCGCCACTTCCTTATCGAGCGTGCGCAGGATGGGCAGCGCGCCCAGAAGCACGCCGCCCGCCGACACCACGACGCCTGCGATGATGAACCAATTGGCCACGCCCGTGAACTCGGCGCACGCGCCTGCCAGCGCAAGGCCGATCGGCGACGACAGCGCCGTGACCGTCGTGAACAGCCCCATGACGCGACCCATCTTTTCAGGGGGGACGCGCTTTTGCAGAACCGCCAGAAGCGGCCCGTTGAAAAACGCCTCGACCACGCCCGAAATGCCCGTCAGCACCACGAAGAACACGAACATCTCCGGCGTAAGCAAGCCCGTGAGGATCAACAGGACGCCGGCGCCGAAACCGGAAAGCGCCACGAGACGCAAAAGCCTGCGCCCACCGCCCCATGCGAACAGGATGCCCATGCCGACCAGCGACGTGACGCCATAGGCAGCCTCAACGACCGACGCCATGTAGCCGTCGCCATTGAACTGATCGTATGTCATCAGGGGAAACAGCGAGTTGATACCCGCGTACATGGCCATGACCAGCATGACGATGCCTGCCATCACCAGCAAGCCGCGATCGGCGTTCAGCGTGGCGAATCCAGCCTTGAGGCTCTTCAAGGGATGACGCGCTTCGTCGCTCGTATCGTGGAAATCGGGGATCTTCGCCGTGGCGAGCGTCAAGACAGCCAACGTGCATCCCAGCGCGTTCAGGAACAGCACCATCTCGAAGCCGATCGTCGTATACAGGAAAATGCCGAACACGGGACCCACGATAAGGGCCATCGACCACAGGCTTTGGTTGAGGGTGTTGATGCGCACCAGATGACGCTTGGGAACGAGCAGCGGCATGGTGGATTCCATAGCGGGCATATGGAACGCCTGGCCGACGCTGCGCAACGCGCTCATCACCAGCACGAGCCCGACCGACACGTGCCCCATGAACACGATCATGCCCATGATGAGCGCCATGGCGCCGACGAACGCATCGGCCGCCATGAGCACGTATTTCCTATTGAAGCGGTCGGCCACCACGCCGCCGATCGGAGAAAGCAGGCCCTGCGGCAGCATGGAACACAGCGAAGCGATGGCCAGCATAAACGCCGAATCGGTGGTCTCGGTGACATACCAGACGCCCGCATACATGGACGCATATGCGGTGAGGATGGAAAACGCCTGGCCTATCCAGATGGTGATAACGATGCGCTTCCAGCTATGCGGCAGCTCGACGCCGTTCGCGCCCGCATCGGCCGCTTCCTCCCGCGCCGCAGCGTCCTTGCGTTTTTCGTCGATGCTCATACGCCCTCCCCGCGCTTCTCGCTCGATATGATTTCGTCACGATGGTATCAAGGCATGCCGCCTGCAGCCATGCCGCCCGCGACGGATGACGCGGATTCCAGGCTTCCTCCATTTCGCAACGGGTGCGGCAAATGCGACCGGTATGCCGCGCCGGATGAATAATCCTCCGACGCGACAGCGCGACGGGCTCGCCCACAGCCCATAACCCGAGCAACACCGAGACCTGCAGCCCAGGCGCAGAAAGGCGATGATCGTGCCGAGCGCTACGCCTTGCGCCCTCCGCCGTACGCAGCCGCACGCCCCGCCGCGAACGCGCTGCCCTTGCGCGCCGTCTTTTTCAGATCGGCCAGCACATCCTGCTCGTCGACGCCTTCGACCTGCGCGCGCAGGCGCACCACCTCGTCGCGCAAGCGGGCGGCTTCCTCGAAATCCATCTTCGCCGACGCCGCCGCCATATCCTCCTCCATGCCGGAAATGATGCGCATCACCTCTGCACGGGAAAGCTCGGCGAGCGCCTTGTTCACATCCTGTGCGCTGCCCACCTCGCCTCCGTCGGCATCGGACATGAAGCCCATGGCGTCGTTGATAGCTTTGCGCACGGTACGCGGCACGATGCCGTGCTCTTCGTTGTAGCGCATCTGCAAAGCGCGGCGACGGCGCGTCTCCGATATGGCGGCCTCCATGGAATCGGTCATCTTGTCGGCATACATGACGACGCGCCCCGAAGCATTACGCGCGGCACGGCCGATGGTCTGGATGAGACTGCGGCGATTGCGCAAAAAGCCCTCTTTGTCGGCGTCGAGAATGGCGACCAAGCCCACTTCGGGCAGATCGAGCCCCTCGCGCAGCAGATTGATGCCGACGAGCACGTCGAATTCGCCTTTGCGCAAAGCCGTCAGAATCTCGACGCGTTCGAGCGTGGCGATGTCGGAATGCATATAGCGCGCTTTGATTCCCTGGTCGAGCAGATGGTCGGTCAAATCCTCCGCCATCTTCTTCGTCAACGTGGTGATAAGCACGCGCTCGTCGCGCGCGGCGCATTCTTTCGCCTCCTCGATGATGTCGTCAATCTGACTCGCGATGGGACGCACGGCTATTTCGGGATCGAGCAGGCCTGTCGGACGGATGATCTGCTCGACCTTGTTCTGCGTGACCCGCTCTTCGTAATCGCCCGGCGTCGCCGACACGTAGATGAACTGGGGCACGCGCTGCTCGAATTCGTCGAAGCGCAACGGACGGTTGTCCAGACAGCTCGGAAGACGGAAGCCGTGCTCGGCCAGCGTGACCTTGCGGCTACGGTCGCCCTCGTGCATGCCGCGGATCTGCGGCACCGTGACATGGCTCTCGTCGATGATGCAAAGAAAGTCGTCAGGGAAATAATCCAGCAGCGTGTATGCGGGTTCGCCCGGCGCACGACCGTCGAGATGACGCGAGTAGTTCTCGATGCCGCTGCAAAAACCCATGGTTTCAAGCATCTCGAGATCGTAGCTCACGCGCATCTCGAGCCTTTGCGCCTCGAGCAGCTTGCCTTCGGCTTTGAATTGGGCCAAGCGATCGCGCAACTCGTCGCGGATGCTCGCGATGGCCTTGTCCATCTTGGGCCGCGCCGTGACGTAATGCGATGCGGGCCATACGGGCAGCGCCTCGTATTCGTTGAGCGCCTCGCCGGTGACGGCGTCGATTTCGCGGATGCTTTCGATTTCATCCCCCCAGAATTCGACGCGCACGGGATTATCGGCATACGGGGGGAACACGTCGAGCGCATCGCCGCGCACGCGAAACGTGCCGCGCTTGAGTTCGTAATCGTTGCGGTCGTATTGGATGTCGATGAGCTCGTGGATGACGTCGTCGCGCTCGGCGGGCTTCTCCTTATCGAGGAACACCGCCATGCCCGCGTAATCCATCGGCGAGCCGATGCCGTAAATGCAGCTCACCGACGCGACCACGATAATATCGCGACGCGAGAGCAGACTGGATGTGGCGGCGTGGCGCAGCTTTTCCACCTCTTCGTTGATCGAGGCGTCCTTCTCGATGAAGGTATCGGTCGAGGGCACATAGGCCTCCGGCTGGTAGTAGTCGTAGTAGCTCACGAAATACACCACGGCATTGTGCGGAAAGAACTCCTTGAGCTCCGAGGCCAATTGGGCGGCGAGCGTTTTATTGGGCGCCATCACCAGCGTGGGCTTTTGCACCGCCTCTATGACCTTGGCCATAGTGAACGTCTTGCCCGAGCCCGTGACGCCCAGAAGGTTCTGATAGCGCAGGCCGCGGCGCACGCCGTCGGCAAGCGCTTCGATAGCCTGCGGCTGATCGCCTGCGGGCTCGTAGGGGCTTTCCACGCGAAACGGCGCGGAAGCAAGCCTGACCTCGGGAAGCTTGCCTTCCATGGAGACGCCTTCCAGATTCTGCAAGTGAGACGACACGGGCTCTCCTTTCGCATCGGGCGGCGCCATCGGCGCCCGCACGGCTATTCGACGGTGCCTTCAGCCTACCATAACGCGGTTTTTATGAACATATGTTCGTATTATTTCTTCGCCCATCACCGGAACACGTCGCTTTTCGGGAGCCCGCGGGCAATCTTCGCCATGCCGCGCACGCCGTGCCCGTTCAAGACGTCTACCAGTCCCTCGACCACGCCGAACGAGACCCCTCCCGAGGTAAACGAGCGCAGCGGCATATCGGCCGCTATCTCGTCCATCATGGCCCGCATGTCGTCGCTCATGCGGGCGACCGTTTTGGCCATCAGCATATCGACGATGCGAAACGCCTGGCGTCCCACGAACGTGGACCCCATATCGCTCACTGGAGAATCGGGCGTGAAAGGACGTACGGGACGGCGAGTCGGCAAAGGCCCGCCATACCACGCCGCGAACGCCGTATCGTCGAATCCTGCGCTGCTCGGATGCAGATAGGCTTCGGGGATCATCCCGGACGCGCGATCGCACGGGCCGGATACCGCGAACGGCGCCGCGCCGCGCGTCACGGGCAGACGAAGCACCAGGCGCGCGTCACGGCTCGAGGCGCCGATCGCCAGCTCGTAGTCGCCTTCGTCGACGCGCCACGACCCGCAGGCGCGATCCCACACGCGAAACGCCCGTTCGTCGATGCGCATCGCAACACGCGCGCTTTCCCCCGGATCGAGCGCGACTTTGGAAAACGCCGCAAGCCGACGCGGTTCGCGCACGTCTCGGCTTTCGGGAAGCGCCGTATACAGCTGCACCGTCTCGCTTCCCGCGCGCGCACCCGTATTCGTCACCGCGCAGGACACGACGTATCCCCCGTCTTCGATATGCACCTCGGGATCGGCATAGGAAAACGTCGTATACGAACGTCCGAAACCGAACGGATAGGCGGGCTGCACGCCGGCCGCGTCGAAATACCGGTAGCCGACATAGATGCTCTCGCGATACAGGACCTCGCGATCGGTATCGGGGAAACGCCGCCCCAGCGCCGTGTCTTCAAGCCGCTCGGGCCAGGTTTCGGCAAGCTTGCCGCACGGATTCGCCCGGCCCATGAGCAAATCGACCGCCGCACGGCCGCCCTGGCAACCCGAAAGATGCATCAGCACGATGGCGGCCGGAAGGCGGCGCCAGGGCATTTCCATCGGAGAGCCGCCCTGCAGCACCACGACGGTGCGGGGATTGGCGGCGCAGACGCGCTCGATGAGCGCGCGATGCCCGCGCGGCATCACCATGAGCTTGCGGTCGAACCCTTCGGACTCGAACCTGTCGGGCAATCCCGCGAACACCACGGCCACATCGGCCCCGGCGGCGACGCGCGCCGCCTCATCGAGGGCCTCCTCGTCGGCTTCGCCCGAAACGGGGTCGTATCCGCGCGCATACGTCGCTTCGACGCCCGCGTTGCAAAACGCGCTCCATGGATCGTCGAGGCACACCGGCTCGATGCGCGACGAGCCGGCCCCCTGGTAGCGAGGCAGCAGCGCGAACGAACCGATGACCGCGATCCGTTCGGTGCCCGCAAGCGGAAGCAGCCCGTCGTTTTCCAGCAGCACCGCGCTTTCGCACGCGGCGCGATACGCCACATCGGCATGGCGGCCGTAATCGCACGCATACGGAATCGAGCGGCCTCGGCGCGCCCGCAGCGAAAGCTCGATCACCCTGCGCGCCGCGGCATCGACGGCTTCCCTCGACAGCGTGCCCGCGACCACCGCCCGCTCGATCGCGCGCGCATGATCGGCACGCGGCCCCGGCATGCAGATATCGAGCCCCGCCGCCACCGAGGCCGCGCTCGAGCTCATAGCGCCCCAATCGGTCACCGTCGCCCCGTCGAAACCCCACTCGTCACGCAGGATGTCGCGCAAAAGCAGCAGGTTTTCCGAGCAATACGTTCCATTGAGCCTGTTGTATCCCGTCATGACGGCCCAGGGGCGCGCCTCGCGCACCACGCGCTCGAAAGCGGAAAGATAGACCTCGCGTAAAGCGCGCTCGTCGATCACGGAATCGGACACCATGCGCGCATGCTCCTGATTGTTGCCCGCGAAATGCTTCACGCACGCGCCGACGCCGCGGCTTTGGATGCCGCGCACCATCGCGGCGCCCAATACGCCCGCCACCAGCGGATCTTCGCTGAAATACTCGAAATTGCGGCCGCACAGCGGGCTGCGCTTCATATTGACGCCGGGACCGAGCACCACGTCGACGCCCTGGTCGCGCGCCTCCTCGCCGATAGCGGCGCCCACCTCTTCGATCAGCGATTCGTCGAACGAGCAGGCCAGCGCGCTCGCCGTGGGAAAGCAGGTGGCGGGAACGCTGCGCTCTATCCCCAGATGGTCGCAGCCGCCCTCTTGCTTGCGCAGACCATGCGGCCCGTCGGAAAACACCGTGGCGAAAATGCCGTGCGCTTCGTCGGCGCACGTCGTCCAATGATCGGCCCCCGCGAGCAGACGGGCCTTCTCGGCCGTGGTCATCGTTTCAAGACACGCATCGATATCCATGACGCCTCCGCGAATCGATCCGAGCCCGCCTGCATGATCGCGGGCTGCATACAGAGGCATTCTATCCGCAAACACGCGGATGCAGCACGGCCAGCGGCGATGTCACCGATTCGGCACCGATTCGTCGCAGGCCGCGCACACGACGCGTCAAGCGCCGCGCGCGATGGCGCGCCAGACGGCATCGACGTGCGCGGCGACGCTTGAAAGGTCGGCCCCGTTGTCGATCACGTAGTCGGCCACGGCCGCGCGCTGCGCATCGCGCGGCTGACGGGCGATGCGGGCACGTACGTCCTGTTCGCTTTGGCCGCCGCGCGCAAGGGCGCGGCGCACGCGCACCTCCTCGGGCGCGCTCACCGCGATGATGCCGTCGGCCCAGGCGAGCGCCGCGCGCGTCATCTCGCCCGCCGTCACCTCCACGATGACGGCGGGGTATGCGGCGCAGGCGCGGATGCGGCGGGCGGCCTCCTGCATGATGGCGGGATGAGTGATGGCGTCGAGCATCGCGGTGTGCTCGTCGGAATCGAAGGCCGCCGCGGCCAGACGGGCGCGCACGACGCGGCCGGCAGCATCGCAGACACCGTCGCCGAATGCGGCACGCAAACGGGCGACGACCTCGGGAAACGCCAAGATATCATGACCTATGTCGTCGAGCTTCACAATGGCCGCCCCGTGTCGGGCGAACAGCTCGCACACGGTCGACTTGCCCGATCCTATACCGCCGATCAAAGCGTACGTCGCCACGGATCCGCCTTTCCTCATGCGCGATGCGAACGATCTGCACACCGCACGACCTGTTCGATGACGCCCGCGCACATGACGACGTCGTCGTCGTAGAACACCGCGAACTGGCCGGGCGCCGTCGTGGGCTGGGGCGCATCGAGCATCGCCGCGATCAAGCCCGCTTCGCGGCGCACATCCGATCGGCCGGCGAACGGCATGGCGCGGCCCTGCGCATCCGCGGGCGCAATGCAACATGCCGTCGCCTGCTGGCGATAGCGCAGCTTGACGGCGCACGGCATCGCGTTCCCGTCCGCACACAAGCGAGCGGCGGCGTCGGGCGACGCGCCTTGCCAGCGCACCCCGCCGACGACCACGCCGTCGATGGCGGCGTCGCGAGCGAACGCCACCACGAGCTCGTTTTCCTCGGGACGCTTGGCCACCACGTAGTACGGTTCGGGAGCGCCGCCTATATCCAGCCCTTTGCGCTGCCCGATGGTATAGCGGAACAGCCCCGCATGGCGCCCCACGCGGCGGCCCTGCAAATCGACGATATCGCCCGGATGCGCCACGACGCCCCGCTCTTCGAGAAAATCGAGATGCGAACCGTGGATGAAACAGATATCCTGGCTGTCCGATTTGGAGGCGACCGCAAGCCCGTGACGGGCCGCGATAGCGCGCACCTCGGGCTTGCCTTCACGCAACGACCCGAGCGGAAGCATAAGGCGCGCCAGCTGGTCTTGCGCAAGCATGGAGAGCATGTACGACTGGTCTTTGGGCGCATAAGCGGCACGCGCCGCGGCGAGGCGGCCCGCGCGCGATACCACGCGCGCATAATGGCCCGTCGCGACGAAATCGCAGCCCAGATCATCGGCGGCGGCGATAAGCGAGGGAATCTTGCACGTCTTGTTGCAGACGACGCACGGACTCGGCGTAAGACCGCGAGCGTAGGAATCGACGAACGCGTCCACCACGTTGCACGAAAACGCCTGCGTGCAATCGCGCGTCTCGTGCGCGATGCCCAGCGATGCGGCTACCGCGCGCGCATCATGCACGGCGGCATGCGCATGGGCGTCGTCAGCGAACAGGCAGGTGACCCCGCACACCTCGAAACCCGCCTCCATCAGCATGAGCGCCGTGACCGACGAATCGACGCCGCCGCTCATGCCGACGGCCACCCGCGCACCGGGCGCGGCGTTGATATGTTCTCCGAATGAAATCACGGCCGCTATTCTAAAGCAAGATCGCCGAACGCGGCCGTACGTGCGCATATTCCCGGCAATTCGCGCGACCGCGATGCGAAAAGGCGGGATATCGCCCGGTTCGTACCGAAAAAAGGCGGCCCGAAGGCCGCCTCGATACGCGATGGCGCCATGCCGCGCATGCGACACGGACGGTTAAGACCTGCGAGACAAACGGCGCGCGGCCCATGCAAGCCCCGCGGCGCATGCCGCGATGACGCCTGCGAATCCCGCCAGCACGGCGACGGTGTCGCCGGTCTTGGCGAATGCGGCACCTTGCTGGGCGGATGCGGAAGGCGCAGGCGTCGTCGGCGCAGCAGACGATCCGTTCGGGTCGGCAGGCACGGGATTCGGCGCGGGCGTCGTGCCCTCGGGCTCCTGCGGGGTCGGGTTTTCCGCAGGCGGCACGACTGCGGCCTTGGAGTACGATCCGACGACGACCAGGTCGCCTTCGGGCATCAAGCCGTCTTCGGGCACGCCGGACCAGCCGTCGAACTCGTAACCTTCATGCGCCACGGCGGCGGGCAGTTCGATCTTTTCGCCCATGCGCAGGTGCAAAGGCTCGTAGACGTCGTCCGTGAAGTACGACCCCTCGATCTTCAGCGTCAGCGTGTATTCGACCTCGGAGCGGGGCAGCAGGTCCTGCATGGCGCGATACAGCGACTCGCGCGCGTCGGAAAGCGCGGCCACGGCAGCATCGGCGTCGGCCTTGGCATTATGGCGTCCGACCTGTTCGTCGTAGACGGCCTGCGCCTCGTCGCGAGCCTGCGCGAACGCCTGCCAGGTTTCGGGCGTGTACGTCTGCTCGTCGGTCAGCGCGGCCGCATCATGCAACAGCGCTTCGAGACCGGGAGCCTGCACCGTATACGCCTGCGAAGACAGGCCCAAGACGATGCCGTCGTTTTTCTCGGCCGTGGCGACGAAGTTGCCCCTGGCCGTCTCCTGGCCCACGTAGTAGCGCGTGCCGTCGACATCGGCGGACATCAACCAGCGGCCGTTTTGGCCCTTCTCGAGCGAGAAGTACGTCGGGGTCTCGCTATACGGCAAGCCGGCCGCATGCGCCCCCGTCACGTTCAGATAGACGTTGCCGCCCACGTTTTTCACCGTGTAGCCCGCATCGGTCTTCTGGAAATGCCACTGCTGGCGCTCGAGCGGGAACTTGCCGCCCTGATCGGGCAGAATGCAACCTTGGTCGATGGAAGACTTCAAACGATCGGTGGTCGATCCGGTATGCAGGTACAGAATGCGGCCCGCGCCGTCGGGCGCCTTGTCGCTGTACACCAGGTAATCGCCGTCGGCGATCTGCTCTTCTTGCACCACATAGGCATCGAACGGATCGGCCGTGATGGGCTTGTCGTACTCGTCGGGCAGTACCACGACGCCGTCGGCCGACACGTACACGCGCGCGCTATCGGTCAGGGTGAACGAGGTGCCGTCGATGACGGCGTCCACCGATGCGATCAACGTCGCCTTGCCCGTGGCCACACCCGTCACCGTCACGGCCTCGCCGGCCGCGGTCTGCTCGCGATCGAGGCGCGCGACCTCGACCGGCGTGTCGGATTTCAGCGACCAGCGCACGGCGGCATTCTCGATGCCCTCGACATTCAGGGAAACGGGCGCGCTTTCGCCGGCGTCGATAGCCAGATCGTCGACCGACAGGCGCACATCGGGCGCGGCCGCGGTATGCGTCCAACCCTCGCCCATCACATCGGCGATCGCGAAGCGCTCGAAGACGACGTCCTTGCTGCCGTCGTTGGCGCTCTGGTTCTCATATACCAGCGCAAGACCCTCGTCGGTCTGCGTCAGGCAGGAGTACAGATACTTGCCCGGGTATTTCACGGTGGCGGGATTGAGCCAGGTCACCTTGTTGGTGGCGGCGTCGATCGAGCCGATGCGGATCACACCGTCCTGACGGCCCGACGTCTTGGGGTACGACGCGGCGATCAGGTTATCGTAAACGCGCCCATCGGGGCCGATCAGCGCGCCGTCCACGTTGATGAAGGACACCATGCAGTTGCTCGTGTAGGCGAGCTCCTTATCGAGCGTGTAGGGACCCCACGTGGCGCCGCCGTCCTTGCTGTCGCAATAGCTGATATAGCCCGCGGCGTTGCGCGAGTACATGCGCACGTCGCCGTTGGGCAGCAGCACCGTCTGCGATTCGCTCGACTTGCCTGCGCCGTTGAACTGGTCGGCACGACCGCCGCGCTGCCAGGTGGCGCCGCCGTCGTCGGTCCAGATGGCGCTCGCCGCCTCGTGGCCGCCCTGCTTGCTCTCGTAGACCTGGAACATCACGCGCTCGCCGCCGTTTTCAAGCGGCACCACCAGGCCGCGGCCCGGGCAGATGCCCGTGAACGGCTGGTCGTCGGGACGCTTCACGTTCAGCACGGTCGGATCGCTCCATGCGATGCCGTCGCCGGTCACCTTGCCGGTCACAAGCCACAGATAGCACGTCGGATAGGCCTTGAACTCGCTCTGCTTGTAGAACACGTTGTTCTGGATGGGAGCGCCGGTTCCCTGCTGCGTGGTCATCGAGGCGGACGCCACGCCGTCTTTCACCTCGTAGAGGTCGTAATAGACGTCGATCCACGAACCCGTCTCGACGCCTTGTGCGTCTTTGATCGGCAGCAGGCGCACCTGCTTGCCGTCGACAGTGTATTCGCGCGCGGCGGCGGCGTCGGCGTAGTACGTATAGGCCGACCCGTCCAGCGTGGCGATCGTGTTCGCCTGGCCTTTCGCCAGCAGGAAGTTACCGTTCTCATCGAAGCCGGTGATATCGCAGCGTCCGCCGCCCGTACCCCAGATGCCCGCGTTGGCAGGCCATGCGTCGGCCACCATGTAGATCGTGCCCGAGGAATCCTGGATGAAGGTGGGATCGATAAACGATGCGCTCTGGTTGTTGTTGCCGCCCGCATTCGAGCTCGCGCAATCCACGAATTCGTTGACCAGCTGCCACTCCCAGGTAGCGCCGCCGTCTTTGGACAGGCTCACCAATCCGTCGAGGTTGTTGGGAGAATCGCCGTACGAATTCCAACGGGCGTCGGCGCCCGCGAGCAGCCATCCGTTGTCCAGCGTCAAAATGGAAGGAATGCGAAAATGCTGGCTCGTGCCCGTCTGGCCCGCGACGAACGGCTGCGCGACCGTCTGCCCCTGCAACGCGCGCGTGCTCGCCGAAAGCACCGATGCCGCGGCGGCGGGCGTCTCGACCTGCGCCGACGACGGCGCGGCCGCCTCTTCGACGGCGAATGCGGGAACGGCCGTCACCGTCATAGTCGTCGCCAAAAGCGATGCCGCGACGACGTTGCCGAATTTCCTGGTATTCATCGAACGATTTCCCCTCTGCCGAGCCGTCGTCGCGCGCCGAAGGCATAAGCCGACACGCGCCGACAGGCGGCGTTAACACGATAGAAATGAACGGGGAAAGTATAGTGAGCGCGCCCGAACGGCCGCCAACCAACAGGGAGACGGCCGTCTGCGAGCGGCGGGCGGCACGGGCCCGGTCGAAAACGTCGGCGAACGGCACGACGCGCGACGGCCCCTTACGACGACGAAGCGCGCGCCGCCCGCACACCCCGCGCGACCGCAGCGCGCAACGCAGGCAGGCGCGTCGCATCCATAGCGGCGACATCTTCAAGGGGATACGCGATGCCCGCTTCGGCATACTTATGCACGCCCATGCGATGATACGGCAGCAACTCGAGGCCGACCACGTTGCGCCACGGCGCGATCAGGCGCCCCAGCCGCTCGCACGATTCCTCGGAATCGGTCGACCCGGGCACGACGACGTGGCGGATCACCGTGGCGACGCCTCGACGTGCGAGCTCGTCGCCGAAAGCCAGCATGCTGCGCAAGGGCGCGCCCGTCAAACGCTCGCACGCGTCGGGGTCGGGATGCTTCACGTCAAGCAACACCAGGTCGCATTCGTCGAGCATGGCGCCTATAACCGCGGATTTCGCACCGGAAAAGCCGAATCCGCTCGTGTCGAGGCAGGTATGCACGCGCCCTTGCTCGCGCCTGTGGGCGGCCGCGAACAAGCGATGCACGAATGCGGCCTGCATCAGCGGTTCGCCGCCCGACACCGTGATGCCGCCCGTGCGGTAGAAAGCCGCATTGCGCTCGAAATCGGCCATCAGCTCGTCGACCTCGACGCATGATCCGCCGCGCATATCCCAGGTGTCAGGATTATGGCAATACGCGCAACGCAGCGGGCAGCCCTGCATGAACACGACGAAACGCACGCCGGGGCCGTCCACCGTGCCGAAAGACTCGACGGAATGAATACGGCCCGAACGGCCGCCGTCATCGCGCCATGCCGACGACGAGCAGACGCGCGAAGATGCGCCGCGCGCGTCATCGAACGCGTGGCGGCCGCCGCACGAACAAGCATCGCACTCGTTTTCCACGCACGCCTCCCTTCCTCGCGTCGCGCCGCGCGGCACGACGCCCGAACCCTTTCGCCAACCCGCCTATCGCTCGTGGAAGGTGCGTGCGATGACCTCGTCTTGCTGCTCGGCGGTCAGGTTGTTGAAATTCACCGCATAGCCCGAAACACGTACGGTGAGCTGCGGATATTTTTCAGGATGCGCCTTGGCGTCCACGAGGGTCTCCCTGTCGAACACGTTCACGTTCAAGTGATGCCCGCCCTGCTCGGCGTACGCATCCAGCATGCTCACCAGATTGCGCGCCTGCGCGCGCGATACTTCGCTCACCTTCATAGCATCCTCCTTCGCAGGCCCCACAGGGCCGCTATCGTCCGTCGATGGCCGTATCGGGCGCCGCTGCATCGTCGCAGCAGGCCCCGCACGCCCTCATGTGAATCGAGATGTCGTCTTCCACCGCGGTCCAATCGAAGCCGTCGACGAAGGCGTCGTCTTTGCCCAGCGCGGCGGGAACGATGGAAAACGTATTGGAAATGCCGTCCTGCGCATCGCGGAACGGCAGCTTCGACACGCTGGCCAGCGAAGCGACCGCGCCGCGCGTATCGCGATGGTGCATGGGATTGGCCCCCGGCGCGAACGGCACGCCGGCGGCGCGTCCATCGGGCGTGGCGCCCGTCTTCTTTCCGTAGACCACGTTCGACGTGATGGTCAGAACCGACGTGGTCGGCACCGAATTGCGATAGGTGTCGTTCATACGGATGAATTCCATGAAGCGATGCACCACGTCATGCGCGATGGAATCGACCCGATCGTCGTCGTTGCCGTACGCGGGAAACGTCCCGTCGATCTCGAAATCGACGACGACGCCCGCCTCGTTGCGCACGGGACGCACCGTGGCGTACTTGATCGCCGAAAGCGAATCGGCCACCACGGACAGCCCCGCGATGCCCGTGGCGAACCAGCGGTGCACATGCTTGTCATGCAGCGCCATCTGAAGCGCCTCGTAGCAATACTTGTCATGCATATAGTGAATGATATTGAGCGAATTGACGTATACGCCCGCCAGCCACTCCATCATGGCGAGATACTTCTCCATGACGTCGTCGTAATCGAGCACGTCGCCTTCGGCCGGGCGGTATTTCGGTCCCACCTGGACGCCCGTCACCTCGTCGACGCCGCCGTTGATCGCGTACAGAAGGCACTTCGCCAGATTGGCGCGGGCGCCGAAGAACTGCATCTCCTTGCCGATGCGCATCGAGCTCACACAGCATGCGATGGCGTAATCGTCGCCATGGTAGACGCGCATCAAATCATCGTTCTCGTACTGGATGGACGAGCTGGCGATGGAGGTCTTCGCACAAAACTCCTTGAACGCCGCAGGCAACGACGTCGACCACAGCACCGTCAGATTGGGTTCGGGGCTCGTTCCCATGGTTTCCAGCGTATGCAGGTAGCGGAACGCCGTTTTCGTCACCAGCGTGCGCCCATCGACGCCCATGCCGCCGATCGCCTCGGTGACCCATTGGGGATCGCCCGAGAACAGGCTTTGGTATTCGGGCGTGCGCGCGAACTTCACCATGCGCAGCTTCATCACGAAATGATCGACGAACTCCTGGATCTGCTCTTCGGAAAACACGCCGCGCGCCAGATCGCGCTCGGCGTACACATCGATGAAGGAGGACGTGCGGCCCATCGACATCGCCGCGCCGTTCTGTTCCTTGACGGCGGCGAGATACCCCAGATACATCCACTGAATGGCCTCTTGGGTGTTGCGCGCGGGGCGCGCGATGTCGAAGCCGTATTGACGGCCCAGCTCGATAAGCTGGCGCAGCGCGCGAATCTGCTCGGAGAGCTCTTCGCGATCGCGGATATTGCCCTCGGTCATCACCTTGGGCGTCGAGGCCTTCTGTGCCTCTTTGTCGCGGATAAGGAAATCGACGCCGTACAGCGCGACACGACGGTAGTCGCCGATGATGCGGCCGCGCCCATACCCGTCGGGCAGGCCGGTGATGATGTGCGCCGAACGGCAGGCGCGCATCTCGGGCGTATACGCGTCGAAAACGCCCGCGTTGTGCGTCTTGCGTTTCGTGGCATACGTATCGACGATGGCGGGATCGACGCGGTAGCCGTGCTGCTCGCACGCCTGCACGGCGATGCGGATGCCGCCGTTGACATGCAGTGCGCGCTTGAGCGGCTCATCGGTCTGCAGTCCGACGATGGTCTCGTCCTCGCGATCGATGTAGCCCGGCTCATGCGCCGTGATGCCGGTCACCACATCGGTGTCCATGTTCAACACGCCCCCGCGCGCACGTTCCTCCTTGAAAAGGCTCAGCACCTTGTTCCAAAGGCGTTCGGTACGCGGCGTCGGCCCCGCGAGAAACGATTCGTCGCCTTCGTAGGGGGTGTAGTTGCGCTGGATGAAATCGCGCACATCCACTTCGCCTTGCCACGTTCCCCCGACGAAGCCTTCCCATGCCTGATCCATGCCACACTCCTTCGAAAACGAGCTCCGTTCGCTCTAGTTTTCATACCGTTTGCCGAGATACGGCAAAGAAAGAACGAGGATAGCACAGAGCGCGCCGCGGCTTTGCGCCGCGCTCCGGATTAATCCGTTCTCCATGGAGGGCGCACTATTTCCTACACAATAGGTATCATTTATCCGACGAACGCGACGCAAGGGCCTGCGAGCGTAAAAAAGCGACCCCTGAAGGGGTCGCTTTCCTGCGAAGCATCGGACGCATGAAGCGCCTATCTCCGTTGCGCGAACGCCGTGCTATTCGGCGTCAGCAGCCTTCTCAGCCTTCTTCTTGGGCTGACGGGGCTCGGGAGCCTGGATGGTCTCGTCGACTTCGATCTCGAAGCCCAGCTCATCGGCAGCAGCCTTCATGGACAGGCTGATGCGACGACGGTCGGGGTTAATCTCCATGACCTTGACCTTGACCTCCTGGCCGACCTTGACGACCTGAGCCGGGGTGTCGATGTGCTTGGCAGCCATCTCGGAGATGTGCACCAGGCCCTCGACGTTGCTGCCCAGCTCGATGAAGGCGCCGAACGGAACGATCTTGGTGACCTTGCCGTCGACGATGGAGCCCACGGGATAGGACTCGACGAGCTTCAGCCAGGGATCCTCGGTGGTCTGCTTCAGGCCGAGCGAGATGCGCTCACGCTGCAGGTCGACGTCGAGAACCTCGACCTCCACCTCGTCGCCGACTTTGACGACCTCGGAGGGGTGATTGACGTGATTCCAGGACAGCTCGGAGATGTGAACCAGACCGTCGATACCGCCCAGGTCGACGAAGGCGCCGAAGTCCACGATGGAGGAAACGGTGCCCTTGAGGCGCATGCCCTTGGCGAGCTTGGAGAGGATTTCGGCGCGCTCGTTCTTGCGGCCCTCCTCCAGCAGCACGCGGCGGGAAAGCACGACGTTGTTGCGGTTGCGATCCATCTCGATGACGCGGGCCTCGATCTCGGTGCCCAGGTACATATCCAGATCCTTGACGCGACGAAGGTCGACCAGGGATGCGGGCAAGAAGCCGCGCAGGCCGATGTCGAGGATGAGGCCGCCCTTGACGACTTCGATGACCTCGCCGGTAACGACCTCGCCGGCCTTGAACTTCTCTTCGACCTGGATCCAGGCGCGCTCGTACTCGGCACGCTTCTTGGACAGGATCAGACGACCGTCTTTATCTTCCTTCTGAAGCACCAGGGCCTCGATCTCGTCGCCGAGAGCGACGATATCGGAAGGATCGGCATCCTTGCGGATGGAGAGTTCGCGGGAAGGAATAACGCCTTCGCTCTTGAACCCGATGTCGAGCAGAACCTCGTCATGCTCGAGCTTCACGACAGTGCCCTTGACCAGATCGCCTTCGTCGAAGTCGGTCAGGGTGCCATCGATCATCTCGTTCATCAGGTCGTCGGAGATGTCCTCGAAGTCGATGACGGACGTGTTCTTGATTTCGGTCAAAACGGACCCCTTTCAAGCACGGGGGACCCTTCGTCATGGTGGTTAATTCAACATGTCTCGGGGGCCTACAATTATCTACCCGCTCGCGGATTCGAGACGGGGCTTCCGGCCGTCGCCGATAAGCCGTTGCATTGTATCACAGCAGCTCTTTTTCAGACCCGAGGAAGCCTGCTTCGCGCGCGTCGTTCCACGCTTTTTGCAAGAATTCCTTCCAAGACCCCGGCATATGCGAGAACGAACGCGCTCCGCCATGGAGAAACGGCACGTCGCGGCGGCAGGGCGCGGCTCGGCGGGCATGGTATGCTTGTCGGCGACACGTCCCGCCCGATGCGCCGATGCGGCGCGCGAACAGGAGACCCATGGACGCCTTGCTCTCACAACTCATCGACATAGCATCCCAAGAATGGGTGCGCGACATCTTCTGGACCATCGCGCTCGGAGCCGCCACCTTCGGCATATCGCACGTCGTGGTGAAAGGCCTGAGGGCGTTTCTCAACCGCGACAGCAACCCTTTGCCTTCGTCGAGCATCATCGTCAACATAGCCCGCGCCGTCATATGGATCATCGGCGGCAGCATCATCCTCGATTCGTGCTTCGGCATCAATCCCAACGCGCTCATCACCGCCCTCGGCGTCGGCGGTATCGCCATCTCGCTGGGCTTCCAGGACACGCTTTCCAATCTGATCGGCGGCATCCAGGTGACCTTCATGGGCATCGTGCGCCCGGGCGACAACATCAACGTGGGCGGCGATTGCGGCGTCGTCGAAGACGTCAGCTGGCGTCACACCACCATCACCAACAATCGCGGCGAACGCGTGATCATCCCCAATTCGATCATCTCGAAAACCGCGCTCGTGCATCTGCCTCCCGTGAACCAGATCTCGGTGCCGTTCGCCATCACCGACGATTCGCGCCCGATGGACGATGTGGCCGACGAGCTGGCGCGCGTGGCGAAGGCGGCGGCCGAAGAGGTATCGCCCGTCACCCAGGAGCCCAAGGTGTTTTTCGGCGAAGTCACCGAATACGGATTCAGGGGAAAAATCATCATGCGCATCGAGGACTCGTCCAAAACGGGCCTGGCCATCGATGCGGTGGTGCGCGCCATCGCCCCGCTGACGCGATAGCCTCGAGCCCGGCGGGCGAGCATGGCGCCGTCGCCCGGCCCGCGTGCGCGGCGAAGCGCATTCGAGGCGGCAGCCGGCTACGACATGCGATACCCGATGCCCACGTGCGTCTGGATGTATTTCGGATGCGAAGGGTCGGTTTCGATCTTCTTGCGCAACGTGGCCATGAACACGCGCAGGCTCGCCATGTCGGACGACAGCGCCGTGCCCCACACCTCTTTCAATATATAGTTGTGCGTGAGCACCTTGCCCGCATTGCGCGCCAACACGCACAGCAGCTTGTATTCCATAGGCGTGAGATGCACTTCCTCGCCGTCGCGCGTGACGCGGGCCGCCGCGTAATCGATATGCAGCCCGTCGTTGTCGTAGCAATCGACCGGCGTATCGCTTACGCTCGCCCGTTCGCGTTCGACGCGGCGCAGCGCGACCCTGATGCGCGCGAGCAGTTCATCGACGGAAAACGGCTTGACGATATAATCGTCGGCCCCGGCATCGAGCGCGGCCACCTTGTCGGAATCCTCGAGACGCGCGGACACCACCAAAATAGGCACCTGCGACCACGAGCGAAGCTTGCGAATGACGTCCGACCCGTCCATATCGGGCAGACCGAGGTCGAGAATGACCAGGTCGGGACGGGCCGAAGCCGCAGCCATCAATCCCACGGCGCCACGATCGGCCTGCTCGACACGATACCCCTGCAAATCGAGGGTCATCGTCATGAGGTTGCGCACGGCGGCATCGTCCTCGATCACCAGCACGCAAAACCGCGCGTTTTCCGATGGTGCGGCCACAGATCCCTTCCTTTCCCATGGGCCCGCGCCGTGGCGGGCCGTCGAATGCGTCTTGCAGCGCGGCGAATGCGCCGCACGACGCGAAACGGTCGGCGCCCGCATGCGGCAGACACCGACCGTATCTTAGCGCGCTTCGAGCGCGTGCCCGACGCTACGCGTCCGTCAAGCGGGCATCACGCGACATTCTCCACATCGACGGCAGGCAACGTGAACCAGAACACGCACCCGTGCGGCCTGGCGTCGCGCACGCCGATGCGCCCGCCGTGCGCCTCGACGATCGATTTGCACAACGCCAGACCCAAGCCCATCCCCCGCCGATGATCGCTGCGTTCCTGCGATCCGTTGTAGAACATGTCGAACACATGCGCCTTCTCGTCATCGGCGATGCCCGGTCCGTTGTCGGCGACGTCGATGCGGATGCGGCCCCCATGCCTGCGAACCGATACCCGCACAGCACTTCCTTCGGGCGTGTACGTGACCGCATTGCCCACCAGATTCACCAGAACCTGAACCACCAGACGGGCGTCCATCGACGCGAGCATCAAATCGTCGGCGTAATCGACCGCGATCGTATGGCCTTCGGCGTGCCGCTCGCAATGACGCACGGCCTCCTCGACCACATCGGAAACCACCTCGGGCTGGATATGCAGGTCGAGCCTGCCCTCTTCGGCGCGCGTGACCGCCAAAAGGTTCTCGACCAGGTCGACCAGCCACAGCGAATCATCGCGGATATCGCGGTAGAGCGCGGCGCGCTGGGCGTCGCTCAGCCGCGCGCCGCTTTCCATGAGCACCTCGGCGTTGCCCGAAATGCTCGTCAACGGCGTGCGCAGATCATGGCTCACCGATCGCAGCAGATTCGAGCGCAACGACTCGGTTTCGGCCTTCACCTTCATCGCCTGGGTCTCTTGGAACAGACGGATGCGGTCGAGCGTCTGGCCCGCCTCGTCGAGAATGGCGCCGAGGAGGTTTTTCTCGAACGAGCCGAACTCGTCCTCGTCGGGCGCCAACGCCACGCCCGCGACGCCGTGCACGCACGCCTCGCCGCGAATAGGCAGATAGAGGCATTTCGAATCGACCAGCGTGTTCGTCGTCGCACCCGCGCGTTCGTCGTTGGCCGCGACCCAGGCGGCCACGCCGCGTTCACGCTCGCAGGTCAGCGTGGCCGCGGTCTCGCTGCCTTCGGTGCCGGGAATATCGAACAGCGCGGGCGCGCCGATACGCCCCGACCCGTCCACCGCGTACATCACGATTGGGCGGTTCAAAAGTTTCATCGCCTGGCCCGCCGCGATCGCGAGGCATTCATCGGCCGTCGTGGCGCGCCGCAGGCTCCTGCTTGATTCGATAAGGACCTCCGTGCGGTAAGCGCGACGCGCCACCTGGGCCGACTGCGTCTTCATGCGCACCGTCAGAAACGAGATGACAAAGCCGCCCAAAGCCAGACAGACGAAAATGAGCGGATAGCTCAATCCGTTCGCCATGAACGTGAAACGCGGATAGGTGAAAAAGAAGTTGTACGCCAGCATACCCGCCAACGCGGCGGCCAGGCTGTACGTGACCGTGCCCGCGAACCGCGCCGCCACGATGATGGACAACAGGAACACCATCGGCACGACCGACGCGCCGAATCCCGTTTCGAACGCGAACATGCCGATCACGCACGAAGCGGCCGTGGCGCCCATCGCAAGCCACACGTCGGGCAGCGAGAAACGCAGCACCGACGATTGCAGGCGACGCGTCATCTTACGCGGCACGTTGCGCTCGGGCACGAGCGACACCGAAAGCCCGGGCGAAAGCTTCATGAGCCTGCTCACCAAGCTTTCGCCGAAGCCGAAATACCGGCCCTCGTTGCCCGCCGACCCCATGACCACGCGGCCGATGCCCGCGGCAGGCGCGTATTGGGCTATCTGCACCGCAGGATCGTCACCTTGCACCACCACGGTTTTCGCGCCCAATTCCTCGGCGAGAGACACGTTCGAACGCAAGGCCTCCTTGTCCTTGGCGTTCATGGCGCGCTGCGCCGACGAGGACTCCACCACGAGCGCCACCAGGTCACCATGGTAGGCCTGCGCCATATTGGCCGCCGCCCGGATGGCGCGCACGTCTCCCGCGCGATCGGTCACATACAGCAGCACGTCCTCGCCCGCGCCCGCCGCCCTATCGCCCACGTCGAGACCCGCGGCACGCGGATTCCTGTTGAGCCTGTCCGCCGTGCGACGCAACGCGATTTCGCGCAAGGCGGCGAGGTTCTTCTTCGTGAAGAAGTTCGACAGAGCGCGCGACGCCTGCTCGTCGCGGTAGATCTTGCCCGCATTCAGGCGATCGATCAGGTCCTCGGGCTCGATATCGATCAACTCGACCGACGAAGCCTGGTCGAAAATGCGATCGGGCACGCGCTCGCGCACCATCACCTGCGTGATGGCCGCAACCTTGTCGTTCAGGCTTTCGAGGTGTTGCACGTTCATCGTGGTGTAGACGTTGATGCCCGCGCGCAGCAGTTCTTCGACATCTTGGTAGCGCTTCTTATGGCGGCATTCCTCGGCGTTGGTGTGCGCCAGCTCGTCGACCAGCACGATCTGAGGATGGCGCGCAAGCGTGGCATCCAAGTCGAATTCGTTGAGCACGATGCCCTTATGGCGCACCTGCATGGGCGCGACGCTTTCGAGCCCGTCGAGCAGTGCCAGCGTCGCCGGACGCTGATGCGGCTCGACGTAGCCCACCGTCACGTCGAAGCCCTGGGCGAGCGCGTCATGGGCCGCCTCCAGCATGGCGTACGTCTTACCCACGCCCGCCGCGTAACCGAAAAAGATCTTGAGGCGCGCGAACGTCGCGTTCTCGCTTTCCTCGTCCTGCTTGATGCGCCGCAACAGGTCGTCGGGGTTGCGCCGCAAGCCGTCCAATTCCACCGGACCTCGCTTTCATCGTGAAACGCGAAGGGGCAGGCGCCGTGCCTGCCCGCTTCGACATCCGCTCTTGCGAATATTACAGAACGCCATCCAACATAAGGTTGACCTTCAGGACGTTCACCGCTTCGTCGCCCAGGATTCCGAACTGGGGACGCTCGGTGCATTCGTCGATGATGGCGCGAATCTCGCCTTCCGACTTGCCGGTATGAGCCGCGAGACGCTCGACCTGATACTCGGCCGCCGCAGGGGAAATGTGGGGATCGAGGCCCGAACCCGAGCAGGTCACCAGATCGCTCGGCACGGGGTCGGAAGCGTGCTCGGGATGCGCGGCGCGCACTGCGGCGACGCGCTCGGCCACCGATGCCTCGAAGTCCTCGCTGGCAGGGCTGATGTTGGAGGGACCGGCCCACAGACGCACGGAGCCGTCTTCGTCGACGAACGTCTCGGCGTTGTAGTTCTGCACGCGGCCCCACATATGGTCGTCGTCGGCATACGACTGGCCGATCAGCATGCTGTAGCGGTTGCCGTCGGACCCTTCGACGAAGCTGCCGTTGGCCTGATACGGGAAGGCGACCTGCGCCACCACGGTGACCGCCGCGGTGTAGGCGACGCCGCACACCAACGTAGCGGCCGCGAACAGCGCCAGACCCTTCGCCCAATGAGCCATGCTTTTCATGATACGCACGTCCTTTCGCCTACGCCAAACCCAATGCCACGAGGATCACGTCGATGACCTTGATGGCGATAAAGGGAAGAATGATGCCGCCCAAGCCGTACACCAGCAAATTGTGCGAAAGCAGCTTGCCGGAGGACACCTCGCGGTACTTCACGCCCTTCAGTGCCAGCGGGATCAAGACCACGATGATGAGGGCGTTATAGATGATCGCGGACAAGATGGCCGATTCAGGGCTCGCCAGATGCATGATGTTGAGCACGTCGAGCTGCGGATACAGGCCCACGAACAGCGCCGGGATGATGGCGAAGTACTTGGCCAAGTCGTTGGCGATGGAAAACGTCGTCAGGCTGCCGCGCGTCATGAGCAGCTGCTTGCCGATGCGCACCACGTCGATCAGCTTGGTGGGATTGGAATCCAAGTCCACCATGTTGCCCGCCTCTTTGGCGGCCTGGGTGCCGGAGTTCATCGCCACGGCCACGTCGGCCTGCGCAAGCGCCGGCGCATCGTTGGTGCCGTCGCCGGTCATGGCCACCATATGGCCCTCGGCCTGGTACTGGCGGATGGCCGCGAGCTTGCTTTCGGGCGTCGCTTCGGCCAAAAAGTCGTCCACGCCCGCCTCCGCGGCGATCGCGGCGGCCGTCATGGGATTGTCGCCCGTGATCATGATGGTCTTGATGCCCATCTTGCGCAGGCTGGCGAAATTCTCCTTGATGCCCTGCTTCACGATGTCCTTGAGGTAGATCACGCCCAAGATCACATGGTCGCGCGCCACCAGAAGCGGCGTGCCGCCCGCACGCGATATCTCCTCGACGGCGCGGCGGCATTCTTCGCTGTAGGTGCCGCCGTAGGATTCCACGTAGGCGCAGACGGCGTCGGCCGCGCCCTTGCGGATCTCATGGCCGTCGAAGTTCACGCCGCTCATGCGCGTCTGGGCCGTGAACGGAATGCTCTCCATGCCCGCACCGGCAAGATCGCGGCCGCGGATGCCGAAACGCTCCTTGGCGAGCACCACGACCGAGCGGCCTTCGGGAGTCTCGTCGGTCAAGCTGGCGAGCTGCGCCGCGTCGGCCAGCTCTTCCTCGGTCGCGCCGTCCACCGCAACGAACTCGCACGCCTGGCGATTGCCCAAGGTGATGGTGCCGGTCTTGTCGAGCATCAGAATGTCGACGTCGCCTGCGGCCTCGACGGCGCGACCGCTCATCGCAAGCACGTTGGCGCGGTTGAGGCGGCTCATGCCTGCGATGCCGATGGCGGACAGCAGCGCGCCGATGGTGGTGGGAGCAAGGCAGACGAACAGGGCGACCAGGCTGGTGATCGTGGTCGGGTTGGACATATCGGCCAACTGGGCGCCGAAATCGCTGAACGTGAACAAAGACATGGTGACCAGCAGAAACACGATGGTCAGCGCCACCAGCAGGATCTGCAAGGCGATCTCGTTGGGGGTACGCTTGCGGGAAGCCGCCTCGACCATGGATATCATCTGGTCGAGGAAGCTTTTGCCGCGCTCCTGGGTCACGCGCACGACCAGCCAGTCGGAAAGCACCGTGGTGCCGCCCGTGACGCTGGAGCGGTCTCCGCCCGATTCGCGGATGACCGGAGCCGACTCGCCCGTGATAGCCGATTCGTCGACCGATGCGGCGCCTACGATAACCTCGCCGTCAGCGGGAATCTGGTCGCCGGCGCGCACGAACACCACGTCCTCGCGGCCCAGCTCGCTCGACGCCATCTCCACGGCCTCGCGCTCGTAGAACGCGGCGGGGTCGGCCTCGTGGCTGCCGCGGGCGGCAAGGCCGTCGTTGAGCTTGCGGGCCACGACGTCCTTTTTAGCCGCGCGCAGGCTGTCGGCCTGCGCCTTGCCGCGGCCTTCGGCCAGCGACTCGGCGAAATTCGCGAACAGCACGGTCAGCCACAAGACGACGGCGATCGCGCAAATGTAGCCGGGCTTCGAATCGGCCACGCCGAACAGGCTCAGGCCGAACAGGACCGTAGTCAAAATGGCCGAGATGTACACCATCAGCATGACAGGGTTTTTCGCCTGTTCGCGAAACGCGAGCTTGGCGAAGGCTCCCGAGATGGCGCGCTTCGCCTGAGCGCGCGGGTCGTCGGCCGTCTTGGAAACGGATTGCACCTTTACGTCACACCCTTTCTTTACAAAACCATCTGGAGCTGCTCGGCGATAGGACCGAGAGCCAACGCCGGGAACATGGACAGCGCAGCGACCAGCACCACGATCAGAATGAGCAGGAACACGAACATGCCGTTCGACGTGGAAAGCGTGCCGGCCGAGGCCGCGACCTTCTGACGCGACGCCAGGCTTCCCGCCAAACACAAGGCGGCCGCCATAGGAACGAAGCGATTCGCCAGCATCTCAAGGCCGAGCACCGTGTTGATAAACGGCGTGTTGCAGTTCATACCCGCGAAAGCCGAGCCGTTATTGCCGCCCGCGGACGTCGCCACATACAAGACCTCGGAGAATCCGTGCGGGCCGCCGTTGTTCAAACTGGCCTGCGTCGCGGGGTCGAGGCACAAAGCCGCCGCGCCCACCAAAATGACCACCGGCGTGCAGATGGCCAGCACGACCGCCATGCGCATCTCCTTGGGTCCGATCTTCTTACCCAGATACTCGGGCGTGCGACCCACCATCAAGCCTGCGATGAACACGGTCAGGATGACGAATCCGATCATGGAATACAGACCGCAGCCGATGCCGCCGAAGATGATCTCGCCGAGCTGCATGAGGATCATGGGAACCATGCCGCCGATCGGCGTGTAGGAGTCATGCATGGAGTTGACCGAGCCGTTGGACGCGGCCGTGGTGAACGTTGCCCACAGCGCCGAATCGGTCACGCCGAAGCGCACTTCCTTGCCTTCCATATTGCCGCCCGACTGGCCCTCCTGGCCCATATAGACGGCGCCGTTTTGCGCGAGCTGCGGCGTGCCCGCCAGCTCGAAATAGCCGACCGTGAACAGCGCGACCAAAAACACCGCGAACATCGAGAAGAAGATCGCGCGGCCCTGTCGGCGGTCGTTGACGAAGCGGCCGAACGAGAACACCAAAGCGACGGGGATCAGCAGCAGGCTCACGCACTGCAGCAGGTTGGTCAAAGGCGTCGGGTTCTCCAGCGGGCTCGCCGAATTCACGCCGTTGTAGCCGCCGCCGTTGGTGCCGAGCTGCTTGATGGCGACCTGGCTCGCCTGCGGCCCCATAGGCACAGCCATTTCATCGACCACGCTGACGGCCTCGGGGTCGTCGGCATCGACGATATCGCCGTCGGCCGTCAAGCCGACCGGCTCGACGAGCTGCGTGGTCTGATACTCATCGACGTTCTGGGGAGACCCCTGCCACACATCGACGACCGCGAGCACGAGCGACAACGGGAGCAAGACGCCCAAAAGCGCGCGGACGACATCGGTCCAAAACGAGCCGAGACCTTCGCTATTCTGCGCGACCAGGCCGCGGAACAGCGCGAACAGCACCGCCATGCCCACGGCGGGCGTCACGAAATTCTGGACGGTCAAACCGATGGCCTGAGAGAAGTAGCTCAGCGCGGATTCGCCCGAATACGACTGCCAGTTCGTGTTGGTCACGAAGCTCGCCGTGGTATTGAACGCGAGATCCCACGAAAGGCCCGCGAGGCCCTCGGGGTTGAAAGGAAGCACGCCCTGAAGCATCAGTATGGCCATCAAGGCCACGAAGGAAATGATCGAGAAGATGAGCGCGGTCGCCAGATAGGTCTTCCAATTCATCTGCTCGGAAGCGTCGATGCCCATGATGCGGCATGCGAAACGCTCGACAGGCGCGACAATGCAGCTCAAAAGATGCTTCTCGCCCGCCATCACCTTGTTGATGTACGCTGAAAGAGGTATCGCGCATGCAACAAGAAAAGCCACATATACGGCATATTCAGTGATTTCATCGATCACCTTTCATCCCCTCCCTGAAGCAGCACGTAGAACAAGTAAAGAGCTGCGACGACGCCTAAAGCGCCGACGCATCCCGTTACGACTTCCATGGATATCGTCCTTTCTTCGCATGACGGGTTCGCCCGTCGCGGTAGAGCCCGCTTGCGCATCGATCCGCCTTCGGGCGGCGAGGCGGCCAAGGGAAAGCCCGCCTCGCGCAAGCGAGCCGAGTGATGCGCGCATGCGCCCCTCGGCTCGCCTGCATACGATATGGAAGTTCCCGTTAACGCGATGTTAGGGAAAGCGCCCGCCGCATTAAGATTGCATTAAGATGCACGAAGGCGGCCCTTCTAACGAAGAGCCGCCTTCCTCAAGACGTCCGTATGGCTGCGGCGACGCTACGCTTCGGCCGCCTGCGCTTGCGCCCGTTCGCGCTCGAGCACCTTCTGCATAGCGGCTATGGCGCACTCGATCTGCCCGTCGTCGGGCTCGCGCGTCGTCAGCTTCTGCATTTGCATACCCGGCCACAAGATTACCTTGACCAGGGGATTTTCCGGATGGCTTCCAGCCCACTTCACCGTGATCTCGTAACTGATGCCTGCGATGAGAGGCATCAGGAGGATGCGCGCGGCGATGACCAAGGCGAGCTTCGCCGGGCCGTCGGGCACGCCCCATGCGGCGATCAGCGCGTTCAAGGGCGTCACGGTATACACCATGATGGCGATCAGCATCACCATGATGAGAAACGCCGTGCCGCAGCGCACGTGCAAGCGGGGAAACGCGCGGGCGTTATCGGGCGTGAGCGGCAAACCGTGTTCGAAGCAATGGATGGTCTTGTGTTCGGCTCCGTGGTAGCCGAACATGCGCTTGATGTCCTCCATGCGGCCTATCAGCCAGATATAGAAGACGAATACGGCCACGCGTACGAGACCGTCCACGATGTTCCACGCCAACGTATGCTCGTCGTACTCGCCCACCAGCAGATTCGCGATCAGGGCGGGAGCCACGATGAACAGCACGACGCCGAGGGCGAGGCCGAGCGCCATAGAGAAGGCCATCTCCTTTTTGCCGAACCCCGACGACGCATTCTCATCCGCCGAAGCGTCGGGCGAGCTCGCCGTCTCGGCGGCGGCATCGACTTCGCACGATGCAGCGGACGCGTTGCCGGCGGCTGCACGCGCGACGTCGACGTCGTTTTTCTCCGCCTGGGATTCCTCGTCGCCGAACGCATGCAGGGCGGCGACCTCGAGCGCCTTATAGCCGAGCACGAGGCTTTCCACGAAAGCGCGGCATCCGCGCACGATAGGCCAATACAGCCAGGCATGGCGGGCGCGCCCGCTGGCCAGTTCATGTTCCTCGACGTACACCGCGCCCGAAGGTTCGCGCACCGCCGCGGCCCAGTTGTACTTGCCGCGCATCATGACGCCCTCGATCAAGGCCTGGCCGCCCACATGGGTTTTATGCGCGCCGTCCTCGGCGAATGCGCGCTTGAGTTCGCTTTGCTTGGCGCCCACTAGGAACGCACCGCTTTCGGATAGGGATTTCCGCAGGTCATCTTACCTTCGCTGCAGCGACCGCGCACGCATGAGGGGCCGGCGTCCATGAAGACGTACGGCGCAGTGGGCCGCACCAGTTCGAGCATCTTCCACGCGAGGTCGCGGATTTCCCATTGCGCGCGATTGCAGCAACGCAGCTCGAAGAAATGAAGCAGCTCGCGCACATTCATCGTGATCACGATTTTCGTTTCCGCCGCGTTGGGCAGAAGATAGCGCGCGTCTTCGGCGGGAACCCCCGCCTCCAAAAGCTTGCAGTAGGCATCGTAGGCCGCCTGCACCGCCTCGTCGAAGATGCGCTCGGCGTCCGCGCCGTCCGCTACGGTGGCGGGCTTAACCGTGGCGAGGCCGTCTTCGAACTTGACGTAGCGCTGCGACTGCTGGTTGAAGCTGGCCAGACGATGACGCACCAGCTGATGGGTCAACGCGCGCGAGACGCCGTCGACCGCGAACGTGTAGCTCGCATGCTCGAGAGTCGAGAAGTGGCCGCTTTTCATGATGGTGGACAGCACGCTTTCGACACGCTCGGGCGGCATGGTCTCCATCAGTTCGGAAGCCCCCACCGGGGCATAGCACAGGCGCGCCGCCGTAGCGATGGCGCGCTCGGGATCGGGCGTATGATACAGAAGCTCGACTTGCATCGGCTCCCCCTTTCTTTTCGCAGACATCGCTTCATCATAGTGGAAAGAAAGGGGCCGCCCAGGCGAATTCGGCCGATTCGACCGAACCAACGCTTCGATCAGCGACGGGCCTCGATACCGATCGAAGCGAAGTACGCCTTCCAAAGCCGAAACGACGCGCGGCTGATGCCGTGCTCGAGCTGGCAGGCCTCGTAGTTGGCCGTTTCCTCGTCGATGCCGATCTTCTCGGTCAGAAAGCGGAACAGCAGATTGTGGCGCATCCAGATATCCATGCCGTAAGCGAACCCTTCGTCGGTCATGGTGATATCGCCGTAATACGGCTGCTCGACATAGCCTTTTTCTTTGAGATTGGACACGGCCTTGGATACCGACGCCTTGGAAACCCCCAGCTTGGAAGCGACGTCCACCGCACGCACGGGTTCATTGCGCTCGCCCGCCAGATCGGCGATGGCCTCGAGGTAATCCTCGAGCGAATGGCTCAGCGCCTCGTGGGAGCGCGATTCGAGCATGGTCTCGGTTCGAAGGTCAGGCATCTTCGTCCTCCTCGTCGGTATCGGGCGCGCGAGTCGCAGGCCTATCGCACGGGCATCCCGTATACCCCGTCGAGCATGTCGAACAACGCGGCAGGCCGCTGTCGGTCCCCTTGCGCACGATGCGGACGATGACGAGCGCGACGGATACGATAGCCAGAACGAGTATGCCCAAGGCGGCGATATTCATGCGATGCACCTCATTTCGCCCCTACCATACCACAACGCCCGCCCGCGTCGAAAAACGCAGGCGGGCGCGGCGGACGGCGAAGATCACGAGCGCGGCGGCATCTCCCGCTCTGCGGCGCGCGCGGCGGCCTCGCTCATATCGACGGCAGCAGAGCACGACGGGCATCCCGACGAATGCGAACAGCCCGAGCATCCCTCCTTGCATCCGCACATGCCTTTTTTTCGAAACGAGCGTATCGCGAGACAGACGCACGCGATCACCGCCGCAAGCACGACGATCGTTGCAGCATTCATACCGAACCCCTTTCTTCGCACGCCGCACCGGCGCGGGCGCCCCGACCGGGCGGTGCGTGTCGGCGCGCCTACGCCGACGCGCGAGTTCCATCGGACGATTTCTTGGAAAAATCGGGCATGGGGCGCACGAGCTGGAACAGCAAGGCCGCAAGCACCAGACAGGCCGCGATCGTCCCCGGACCGAAGCCGCCGCCTGCAAGCAACGTGCCGAACTGATAGATCACCAACGCCACCGCATAGGCGAACGCCGTCATGTACCCGATGGCGAACCACGTCCATTTCGCCGAGGCCATCTGCCGGCGAATGGTGCCGATAGCGGCGAAACACGGAGCGCACAGCAAGTTGAACGCGCAAAACGCCATGATCGCCGGCGCGCTTCCCGCGAACATCGCGGAGAATGCCTGCCACATGGAAGCGTCGGTCTCGCCCGCATCGCCCAGACTCGTGATGATGCCGACCGTCGAGACCACGTTCTCTTTGGCGACCAGCCCCGTGACGGACGTGGCGACCGACTGCCAGTCGCCGAAGCCCAACGGCGCGAACAGCGGAGCGATCGCGCCCGCGAGCATCGCCATGAGGCTCTGGTCGAGATACCCCGGCGCCTCGGTATCGAGCAGGCCGAAGGTCCCGTCGTGGAACCCGAGGTTCAACAGGGCCCAGATGACGATCGACGCCAAGAAGATCACGGTTCCCGCCTTGACGACGAAGCCCTTGACGCGCTCGAAGGCGGCCATGAGCACCGTGCGCGCGGCGGGCATGCGGTACTGCGGCAGCTCCATGATGAACGGCGTCGCCTCTCCTGCAAACATCCGCGTTTTACGCAGCATGATGCCCGAGATCACGACGGCGGCCACGCCCAGGAAGTAGAACAACGGCGCCACCCACCATACGCCTTCGGTCGTCTGGCCCGCAAGCGCGCCGAACACCAAAGCGATGATCGGAAGCTTCGCGCCGCAGGGAATCATCGTGGCGGTCATGACCGTCATGCGACGGTCGCGTTCGTTTTCGATGGTCTTCGTCGCCATGATGGCGGGAACGCCGCAACCCGACGCTATCAGCATGGGAATGAAGCTTTTGCCCGAAAGGCCGAATTTGCGGAACACGCGGTCCATGATGAAAGCGACGCGGGCCATGTATCCGCACGCCTCGAGAAACGACAGCATCAAAAACAGCACGATCATCTGCGGGATGAAGCCCAAGACCGCGCCGACGCCCGCCACGATGCCGTCGACGATCAGCGAATGCAGCCACGAGGCGCATCCGATGGAGGTCAGCCATGCATCGATATACGTCGGAATACCCGGGATATAGAGGCCGAAATCGGCAGGATCGGGCGCGGCGGCGGCCCTGGCGTGCTCGTAATCGGCGAACGTCACGTCTTCTTGAGCCGTCGACCCATCGGACTCGGCGGCCTCGTGCGATGCCACGAATCCCGCGGCGCGCGCGTCGGCGTCGAATGCCGCGACGATTTCCTGCGACGCGGCGTAATCGGCGGCCGCCTGCTCATCGGCGGCATCTTCGGGAGGCGCGACCGCGAGCGCGTCGAGCACCTGCTGCGCGCGATCGCTTGCAACGCCCGCGGAATCCGCGCCATACAGCCCTGTGACATACGCTTCGAGCTTCGCCTGCTCGTCCTGATAATCGGCCTCGGCCTGCTTGAACTCCTCGGTGCCCGTATACAGCCATCCGTCGCCGAACACGCCGTCGTTGGCCCAATCGGTCGCCACCGTGCCGACCGTCGATACGGAAACGAAATAGACGAGCGTCATGACCAGCGCGAACAGGGGAAGGCCCAGCCAGCGGTTCGTGACCACGCGGTCGATCTTCTGCGTAAGCGTCATGCCCTTGCTCGAGCGGCGGACGGTGTCGGCGACCACATGGGCTATGGCGTCGTAGCGCTCGGACGTGACGATGCTTTCTGCATCGTCGTCCATCATGGATTCGAGCTCATCGCGCACCTCGTCGGCGCACGAAGAAGCCGCGGCGGGCGCGGAAATCTCGTCGATCGAGCGTCGCTCCCCCTCGAGCATCTTGATGGCGTACCAACGAGACAACGCAGGCGGAGCCGACCCCGCCAACGCACGCTCGATCCGATCGACGCCTCGTTCGACCGCGGCATCGAAACGCACCGAGGAATGCGGAGCGGCGCCCGTGGCGGCGGCATCGATCGCAACGCGCATCAGCTCGTCGATGCCCGACCCCTTCAGCGCGCTTATAGCGACGACGGGGCAGCCCAGTTTTTTCGAGAGGCCGTCGAGGTCGATGGCGTCGCCGTTTTTCTCGAGGATGTCGGCCATGTTCAAGGCGACTGTCACGGGAAGACCCAGGTCGAGAATCTGCGTCGTCAGATAAAGATTGCGTTCGAGGTTGGTCGCATCGACGATATTCACCACGACATCGGGCCGTTCCGTTATCAGATAATCCCTCGTCACGATTTCTTCGGGGGAATACGGAGAGAGCGAGTAGATGCCCGGCAGGTCGGTAATCGTCACCTCTGCGTCGCGCGTGTATGCGCCCTCTTTTTTCTCGACCGTGACGCCGGGCCAATTGCCGACGTACTGAGACGACCCCGTCAAACCATTGAACAGGGTCGTCTTGCCGCAATTGGGATTGCCCGCAAGCGCAATGCGAATCGCCATCATCGTCCTTTCTTAAAGTTTACCTTGACTAACCCATCGACGAAAAAAGAACCGCTTCCGCGGTTTCGACCGAAACGCTATCGATGGCACGCGTCGACCAGAACGCTTTCGGCTTCGCTTTTCCGAAGCGAAAGCTCGTAGCCGCGCACCGTCACCTCGATCGGATCGCCTAAAGGCGCCACCTTGCGCACGAACACATCGACGCCTTTGGTGATGCCCATATCCATGATGTGGCGCTTCACGGCCCCTTCGCCCCGAAGGCGGCGCACGACGGCGCTTTTTCCCACAGGAACGTCTTTGAGCGTCATCGGTTTTTCGACCTGCTCCATGCTCTCCTCCTTGCCGCATGCGGCGCACGAAGCGCGCCGCATATCGATCCTACCTATATACCGACACTTTCGCCGCCGCGCGCTGGTCGAGCGCGATCCTGGCGCCTTTCACCTCGACCACCAGACTGCCCGCCGCCACGTTTGCCATACGTATGCGAGCGCCTTCGACAAAGCCGAGGGTTTCCAGATGACGGCGCATCTCGGCCGCGCCGCGCACGGAAGCGACAACGCCTTCGGCACCTTCGTCGAGACACATCAACGGCGCGCATGGCCCGCAGGACGCACGCTCGCCATCGCGCGCGGCAACCTCGCGACCGGCATCCTCGAAAGACTCGTCGTTCCGCGAAAGACCCGTATTCCGATCGCAATCGCACACGCGACGCGAACCTCTGTCGAAAATCCCACGCAGCGCGACAGCCATGCCCATACGAACCGCCTTTCAAGTAACCCAAAGATAACTTCAGGTACCATATCACGTATATGCGGCAAAAGAAAGTCAAAGGTAACTTTTAATGGGGGAGCACAGGCAGCAAAGAGGCATCACGGCACAGCCTGCACGACGAGCCTGGTTCCCGCAGGAATGCGCACGACGAACGACGCCTGCCCTCCGTCGACATCAGACGAAACCCGCGCGTTTGCGCGCGGTGACCGCACGACCGTCAGCATGGGAATGGCCATCGACTCAGGCGCAGCGCTACGCCCTTGTCCTTCGAACGAACAATCCGCCTTCGAGCACTCCCTCGAATCGAGCGAATCCTCCCGCACGTCATCGGCGAAGGGGCACGGCAGATCGAACCACGGCGGATCGTCCGACACGCGCGACGGCGCTTTCTGCACCGTCATACGATCAGGCGGCTCATCGGGATCGATCGACTCATCGAAGCCGATCGATGCGGCATCGTCCTCGATACATGGGTCGCCGCATGTCGGCACCGCGGCAGAGTCGAGCACGCAAGCCGGCGACTCTTCGGGCTCTCGCGAAAAATCATGCAAGCATCCGTAGCACACCGACATATCGTCGAAGCAGCGAGCGGAGCATACGGGACATACCTTCATGGCCATCGACCTCTTTCCTTTCGCATTCGAATAAACGGCATCGCACAACCGCGCAGTTCACGCGGCGCGCACGCATACAGCGTTCGATCGCCGACGCCGCGACCGGGCGTGCAGCGGCTCAATCCCGCCCTTCGGAGGGAGGAACCGCGAAAATGCCGTCCCCCACCTCGAGCCACCGCCCTTCCCGAGCAAAGCGCTCCACTGCCATACGGGCGAGAGGACAACGCAAACGACGCCCTGCGGCCACGCCGCGATGCACCCGCACGACCGATCCGTTCGCATCGACGAAGGCCACATCGATCGCCTCGTCCATGCCGAATGTGTGCACATCGCGGCAAGGCACGAGCACGACGCAATCCCGCGTGCCCATCAGATCGCGGCGCTTCAATCCTCTCAATCGCTCGCAAACCCCCGACAACACCACCATGCGCGGCGGATCGGCCTCGCCGCGTTCGACGGGACGCAATAAAACCGATCTGTCATGCGGCGAGGCGTCTGCGCCAGCAGGCGTAGATGACGGAGAATTCGAATCCAACTCGCAGACGGATTGCAAAAGCGGCTTGTCCTCCAACACATTCGCGCTCATACCAACACTCCCTTCCTATAGGGACTCACTGTGAATTCGACCTCGTGGCGCAACGCGGGCACGGCGACGCCGAAGACGCTCACGCCACGCAAGAAAGGCGGCTCGAATGTCAAAACGCCCTTGTAGCGCGCATGTCCGACGCCTGCACGTTCACACGAAACCGACACCGACCCGTGCAACGAGGGGAGGCGCTCTGCGAGTTCGGTCTCGACTTGCAGAGCCGAATCGCTCTCCCATCCGTCATCGGCTTGAAGGCGCACGGATTCGCGAAAGGCGATATCGAATGCCGTGCACTCACCCGCGAACGTCATGCCCATCGTCGCTATGAAGGCGACCGCCGCGATGACGGGCAGAAGAACCGCGAGCTCGACCGTCATCTGACCCGCCTGTGCTCGACGGCCCGATTGCGACGATTCGGAACGTCGCAGGCATGCGCCACATCCGACACGCGGCGCATGCCGCTTGAGACGATTATTCATCGCAGCTTTCCTTTCAACGCGCACACCGCCTCGGCCACAGGGCCGTCTCCACGACGGGCGACATGCTCGCTGTTCGCGATGAACGGCTTCGGCGCATCGACGTCCGCAGGTTCCAATCCAGCCGCTTCCATCATCTCCATCAACGTATCCGACGCCCACGAGCCCAAACGGTCCGATCCGAGCAGCGGCACCGACGACAACAATCCCTCCAGTCCCTCGCACAGCCCCTCCGCTCCCGACGAATACGCTTTCACCATGGAAGACCACACGCCGAGAACCGCAGGTCCCGCATCGGAAAGCGGCGGGCCGATGCGATCGACCACGCCATCGAGCAGAGACGATAAGACATCCTCTTGAGCATCTTCGGCAAGCACGGCCGACGAAACCGACGCGAACGACCCAAGCTGCTGCGGCGTGCGCGCGAACGAAACATCGCCTTCGCCCTCGGCGTCGAAAGCGACGGCGCAGAGCGAACCGTACCTGCCAGGCGGAAACGCCTCGATTCGGCTCGAACCGACCTCTTCGAGCGCCGCGACGATTCCGTCGAAAACGCCCTGGGACGCCTCCTTGGCACCCTCCTCGGCAGGAAGGGCGCGAGCCATGGCATCGCAATAGGTGCGCGCCGCCTGGGCGACGATGCGGTAGTGGTATTCGAACCCGTTCTCTATGGAAGACGATGCGGCCGCCACTTTGCCCATGGCGACGGCATCGAGCCCGCACTCGGCACATGTCCCGTACGCTCCCGCATCCTGCTCGGCCAAAGACCCTGTCCCGCTCGCGCCCGAAGATGCGCCGGGGCATCCCTCCCAGGCATGCAATACGCCGCCTGCAACGGGAAAGCACGCGTCGGTATACAGGGTCGTTTTCTTCATCTCCTCGGTATTGCGCGGAAGCATCGGAAGCGATATATCGGGCGCCGTCTTCCCGTCGTCGTGCGCATACCCCTTCGCCACCTCGCGGGAGGCGTATTCGTAAAAGCGCTTGCGCAAGGCGCTTCGCGCCTGCTCTTCGACGCTGGCATCCTGCGGAGACTCGACGGCCGCGCGTGCAGGGTAATACGCCTGCGCACGCTTCAACGCGACCGAGAACGACCAGGCGCCCGCACTGTGATACAGCGGATTTTGCGAAGCAGGGAGAGAGGCGAGGACGTCGGCGCGCTCGTACATGCAATACCCGGGAGCGTTGCCGCAATCATGGAGGAATCCCTCGCGCAAAGCGGCATCGGCATCCTCGCGCGCCCGCGCCGCCTCCTGCGCTGCGGCCGCTATTTCATCGCTTGCGCTCGCAGCGGCATCCGCCGCCTCCTGCGACGCCTTCGAGGGGGCGCATTCCAGCGGCTCGCCCTCTCGAGGGACCAATTCGACATGGCCTATCGCAGCCCCATGCAATGCGTCCGCGTTTTCCGATATCACGCCCTGCGCCTGCAAAGCCGCCGCCGCAGGAAGAGCGTCTTGCAGACCCGATAAAAGGCGCGTCGCCGTCTTCGCCATCTCATCGCGCTTCGCGATGAGCGCGCGACCCGTCTCGATCATAGTCTTGCCCGCCGCCGCGGCAGGAGGAACGCAACAGCACACCGTTCCCGCGCCCACCAACGAAAGCCCCGTCAACGACATGCTAAGCAAGGAAGCGTCGGCCACGCGCGCCGCGATGACGAATTCAGCCACCTCGTTTTGGGCGGCAAGCGCGGCAGTATCGGCGACCGCCTGCACGCCTGCGGCGCGCGATTGCGAACGCAACGCGAACGCGCCCGCGAAAACCAAGCCGCATGCGGCAAGCAGGGCACACGCCGTTCCGACCGTCGTGAATCCGCCGTTTCTGGAAAATACCTCGGTCGCATACCGCGGCGCATGGGGAAAACGCGTACGAAACCTGTCCGCGACCATCCGTCGAACCGAGCGCACGCTCTTACGCGACTCCTTCGCGCCCATGCGATCCTCCTTCCTCCCGCATCAGGCCCGTTCTTCCCAGCGGCGCATCCAGGCCTCGGGATCGGGTCCTTCTTCCGAAGCCGTAAGCCATTCGTCATGCGGAGACGCGCTGCATGACACCTCCTGTCTATACCGCCCGCCCGAACCGAGGGCCCGCACGAACGCGCCGACTACCGGCAACGGCGTGACCGTATGCGCGATTTCCACGGACACGCGCTCGCTGCCCTCCCCGCCTTGAACGTGCACTTCCCACGCTCCCGTATGAAACGCATCCGTTTCGGGAATGGAAGAGAGCCTGCGCTCCACGAATGCCGCAACCTCGCGCTCGCTTGCAAGCGACGTCTCCGCAAGGCGGCACGCATGCGATGCCGCCGCCTGCATGACAGCGCGGTCGTAGAGCAAGATGCAGGGCTGCAGCAGCAAGAGAAAACCCGTCAACAGCACGGGCATCATGAGCGCCGCTTCAAGCGTCGCCTGCCCCGATCGCCCCCGCGCAACGACGGGGCGCGATTTTTCGAACGACATCGCATGCGAACGCAGACCCCGCGAACGGCGTACGGAACAGGGCTTCGACGACACGCTTCGCGCGGGCGGATTCGCATGCGCCGATGCATCAAAACAGCGCCGCATCGATAACTCCTTTAGCGAGCCTATACGCCAACCCTTCTGTCGCACGATCGGCGAATACGCCCGAAGAAGCGCACTTCCACAAGGCGAAACAACCCGCTGCAAGAGCCATGAAGGCAACGATCAGCAACGCGTATTCAAGCGTTCCCTGCCCCGACCCTGTCGAGGAATCCCTGCGAACGAAGATTCGTCGGAATGTCCCCGCGCCGTGCGACGGCTTCCCGTCACAGGCCGTTGATTCCGTTGGCAATGGCATTCCACAGCTCCTCCACCTTCGGACGAAACATCGTGATGGCGAGAATCGCTATCACGACCAAGACTCCCACGAGAATCGCGTACTCCGTCGTTCCCTGTCCGCTGCGGCATAAAGCCTTCGCATGAAACGCCGCCATGCGCATGCGGGACCTGCGGCGCAAAGCCTCCACGGTCTTTCGGAAGCCCTTGCTTCGTGGCGCCTTATGCGCTGTCTCGTAAACCGTCACGCCCTTGTCGCCCACCGTCAGCATCGTCTTCGTTTCCATATGCACTCCTCTCCTTGCCGTTGCACACACGCCCGCGCCCTAAAGAAATTCAAGCAGCACGGGCCCCATAACCACGATCAGCATCGCCGGCAAAATCAATGCCGCCGTAGGCATGAGCATCTTCACGGGAGCTTTAGCCACCAGCTCCTCCATCTTCGCCCGATAACAACTGCGAGCCTCATCGGCCATGACGTCGAGCACATGCGTCATGGGACTTCCGAAACGCAGACATCTCGTCGCGTTGTTCACGAAGCTCGTCAAGGAGGCGACGTTCTCGGATGCCGCCATCAAGCGAAGCGCTTCGTCTCGCGAGACAAGCCCGCTTTCCCACGACCTGCATGCTTTGCGACAGGCAAGCGCGAGCTCATCGTCGAAGCGCTCGCAATACAGGCCGAACGCATGCTCGAACGACAACCCGGCCCGCATGCCTAATGCAATCGCATCCACCATCTCGGGCACATGGCGCTCCACTGCCAGGCGCCGCTGCGCCTTAACGCGCCGGCGAGCGCCTTTCTTGCGGGGAACATCGGACGAACGCAAGAATTCGGACGCGTCTCCTGCCGCCAACACGCTCTCTCGCGCCCGACGCTCGTTCTTCTTACCTTTGACCCACAAAGTCGCCGCACGAAACAAGAACGACCCCGCCAACCCGGCGCACAATACGGCAACCACCGCCATGACCCACGCACCTTCCGATCGATGACCCCGAACGCCCTATATCCCGACGTCGAGCATGCGACGCACGATGACGACCCCCGCCACCTGCATGCACAAAGCCGCGCATAGCATCGCCATGCCATAGGAACTCTCGAAAAACGGCTCCAGAAACCCGGGGCTTACCAGCGATAAGATCGCAGGCAGAAAAACAGGCATTACGCTGACCACCTGCGCCGACAGACGCGCTTGAGCGGTCTGGACGCGAAGGGAGCGTCTCAAATCGACACCCGCCGACAACGAGCGCAAGGCGGAGCGAAGCACGGGCGTCGCACTGCCTCCGCAGGCATATTGGACATCGAGCGCCATCGCGACGAATTTCAATTCGTCCAAGCCCGCATTGCGGCGAAACCTCGACAGGGCGTCTTGTACCGAAAACCCCAAATCGATATCGCGCGTCACCTGCAAGAACAGTTCTTTGAGCGGATCGCGGGCCTCGGATGCGACCTCGGCGAACGCCTGCGGCAGCGAAAGACCCGCATGCAAGCATGCTTCCATGCATCGCAGCGCGTCGGGAACCTGATCGCGCAAAAGGTCCTGCTCTTTCGCCTTCACCTGCGATACGGCGACGACTGCCGCGGAAACGACGCAGAGAGGAACCAAGCAAGCCGCGATAAGCGTCCTGGACGTGACAAGCGTCACCACGAACGAGCAGCACGTCGCAAACGAAACAAGAGACGCGACGCTTTCGCCCGTGGCATCCCACCCGCGGCGGCGCATGATCCCCGCCGCGTCATCGAACAGGCGCCGAAATCTGCTCGCCCGAACCATCGCGCGAGCAGCGGCGGAACACGCAGGCACCCCGTTTCTCGCGTAATAACGCGCCATAGATTCGATAATTCCCCCGACACCGAACGAGCGCGCATCATCGGAAAGCTCCTCCTGCGCGACAACGGCGGCATAGACGCGCGCCATATCGGCGCACAGCGCACATCCCGCGGAAAAGGCGCATGCGAACCCCGCCGCACAAGAAGCGGCTAGAAACACTCCGCCTTCCACGCCGCCACCTCCCCTCCGTCTATCGCACCATGCGCCACAGCCTCTTCGAGCCACGGCGGAACCGTTTCCCACACGCCCTGCTCGTCGAATCCCGAACGCCGGAACACCTCGTCGATGCGGCACGCCTCATGCCGCCCGCCGCGTTCGACCGACGCGATGCCGCTCACGAAACGACGTCCGTCGCGCCCGCGCTCGACCTGGACCACCACATCGAGCGCAGAGGCGATATTGCCCTCTATGACCTCGACCGGCAGATCCATGCCGTATCGGACCATGGTCACCAAACGCATGACCATATCGCGCGGAGAATTCGCGTGCAGCGTCGTCAACGAGCCGTCATGGCCCGTGTTCATGGCCGCGAGCATATCGAGCGCCTCGGCCCCGCGGCATTCGCCAACGATGATCCGATCGGGCCTCATGCGGAGCGCATTGCGAACAAGATCCCGAATGGACACTTCCCCCACGCCCTCGGCATTGCGGGCGCGCGATTCCATCCTCACTACATGGGGGTGCTCGGTAAAACGCAGCTCAGCCGAATCTTCTATGGTCACAATGCGCTCGTCGAAAGGAATCGAGCACGAAAGCGCATTCAGCATGGTGGTCTTTCCGCTTCCCGTGCCTCCGCATACCGCCACGTTCTTACGGGCTGCAACGGCCCACCGCAAAAGCATCGCGCCACGCGCATCAAGCGAGCCGACGCGCACCATCTGCTCGAGCGTCATGGCGCGTTCCGTGAATTTCCTAATAGTCACAACAGGTCCGTCAAGCGCAATGGGAGGAATGACCACATTCACGCGATGCCCGCTCGGAAGGCGGGCGTCCACCATCGGGCTGCTTTCATCGACGCGGCGTCCCAAAGGAGCGAGGATTCTATCGATCAACGAACGCACCTGGGCCGCATTGGCGAAAAGAGCCCCATACGCCTCGACGACTCCCTCACGTTCAACGAATACGGCGTCGATCCCATTGACCATGATTTCGGTGATCGAGGGGTCTTCGACCAAGGCCTGCAAAGGACCGAGGCCGAATACCGTATCCATCAGGTCGCGCGCGAGACGCTCCTTGGCCTCACCCGACCGGGCAGCCCATTTCGATTCGGCGAACACCGCACGCATGGCGCTTCTCAATTCGCTGCGCGCGCGGCGCGGATTATCCACGGCGAGCAATGCGAGCTCATCTCCCGCTATGATGGCCCCTACTTCGTCTTTCAACTCATCGAGCATCCAGGCATCGGCGTCGAGCGTCGCGCCGCCGCTTTCGGCTTCAACCGTTTTCACCCGACCCATCAATGTCATCGTCTACCTCCTCTGCCGAAGAAAAGACCCCGCTTCTTGCGCGTCTCGTCGTTTCGCGAACGAAGCGTCTCGCATCGTTGCGGCGGCAGCATCTCGCACAAAGCATCGCGTACGGCTGAAACGAACGCGTTGCCCGACTCGATCAGCTCCCCCGGATACCCCGCGCCCATAAGCTCATCGACGTCGCGGCCGCCATCGGGAAACTCGAATGCATGCGAACCGCGCAAAGCACACGACACATCGACCGCCGAGAGCAAACTCGTCTTCGTATGCCTGTTCACAACGAATGAAAACGACGTCGTCGCCGCACCCAACCGAGCACACAGCTCGACCGCGTGGACGGTCGCGCGCAGCGATGACGGCCTGCTGTCCATGACGAAGCACACCGTATCGGCAGCCTCGATCATGCCCGCATGCACATCGGCCCATAAAGCGCCGGTGTTGACCACGACGACATCGAACGCATCCCTCATAGCTGCGGCGATATACGGCGCCTCGCGCGCCACCAGCTCCGAAACCTCGATCCTGCGCGGAGCAGCCAGCAACGCAGGCAGCTTTCCCTTATCGCGCATATCGAGTTCGGAAAGCCTTTCGGGCTCGTCGACCACCTCTTCTATATGGAGCGGGTCTTGCGCGCCGAGCAAATAGTCCATGTCACCGAACTGGAGGTCGGCATCGAGCACCGCCGTGCGCAATCCCGCACGCGCGGCGATCAATGCGGCCAGGGCCGCTATCGTGCTTTTCCCGCATCCTCCGCTGCCGCCCGCCATCACGACCAGCGTTCCGCGACCCTCCTTCGTCGGCGAGCCTTTAGCCTGATAAGCACGATCGACGCCGATGAACGAATCATCCAAAGCATCGGTGCAATCGCCGGAGAAAACGGGCGCTAGATCGCCTCGAAACGACTTCAGGTCCGCTTGCGCGCCACCCGCGCAAGCATCGTCGCCGTCCCAAGAGGCACGCACGACCGAATCGAAATCCGCGCAATGCCGCACGTTTGCGGCGGCGCCATGCGCCCGTTTCGCACGTTCCTGCGCGAAACGGCGCAAAAAGGATGCCTGAGACAGCAGCGCATCCACGCCCGCCGTTGCCGCCCGACTCGCAAATGAGCCGCTCTGCCTATCCGCCACGAGAAAGACCCGCTTGCTCGCATCGTCGCTCTTGATTGCAGCAGCAAGATTGATCGCTTCCATGTCATCGCACGATACGACCCACACCTCGCCTACCCCCTGATCGGCCAAAGCACGAGCGCGCGCCTTTTCCGCAGAACTTTCGCATGCGATCCAGGAAAGCGAGAAGGGATCGACCTCCTCGAACCCGAGACATGCAGGGTTGCGAAGCGATTGTTCGTCGGCGCACAACAGCACGGTGCCCTTTTTCATCGTCAAACCTCTTTCAACGCCTCATTCGGCCTCAAGCCGCACACGGCTCGTGATGCTTCTATGCAGCAGGCTCGCCGGATACTTCAGCTGCATCGTCCTTGTCGCTGTCGCGATTCTCGTTTTCCTCGAATGCCCCATCGACGTCGGATGCCTCCTGGGCGTCAGTGCGGCCCGCTTCATCAGATGAAACGGCAACTTCGGAGGGAAGAGCGAAATACAGCTCGCTTTTCTGCGAGGCGGTAATCAGCTCCGCGACCGCTTCAGGATTGACCGCAACCGTTATCCACGTCACGTCTTTCTTGCTGGAGCCCTCCTCGAGCGCCGTCGTGCTCGTCGAAAGAACCAGAACGCGCGCCGCAATCAGATCGGTCGCCGCTCCCGATGTCGCATACACATCCACGCTCGATCCAGGAGCGACCGATCCGCCGACCGCCGATACCGACTCCGCCGGCAGGCTGACCGCGCACTTACCGTCAGGAACCTGCAGGGCGACGTCCTCCTCCTCGTCGAATCGACTTTTCAAAATGACCTCGCCCGCATAAATGGGGCTCGTTGCGGGCGTTGATTCCAAATCGGCCGCATCAAAAAGCGCGCCTTCGGGAATAAGTTCGCTCAGCCATAGTCGTTTTTCAGAATTCGATGCATCCAGCATGTCCCCTGGGGCGATATCGTCGGTCGCTACGAACACCTCGACCTGCTCGCCGCCATAGCGAGCAAGCGCGGCAGAACGCTCCTCCTCGACATCAGCCCGCAGATCGGAGGCATATGAGAGCACACATGCCACGCACACGACGCCGCAAATCGCTCCCGCAATCAAATTCGCTCTCTGACGCATGATTTCCTCTCTCGAGCATTGACCCTTCGAGGCGATGGAAACAAAAACCGTGGACAGCGAAGGCATCGAATCGAATCGCCTCGAAGACAGGCACCATCATGCACGGCGTATCTTTCCCTTATCCGGAAGATCGCCATGGGAAACCTTGACCGAATCAAGCCTTCATCCGGCTTTGACCCCGAAACAGGCGGCACAAACAATGCGACAGGGAAAAGAAAAAGCCGAAGGCGCATGCCTTCGGCTTTTGAATTCATATGGTGGGCGATGAGGGATTTGAACCCCCGACCTTGTGCTTGTAAGGCACCTGCGCTCCCGCTGCGCCAATCGCCCATGAGTTATTTATTTTACACATCGCAAGCGATTTGTCACGAGCTTTTTCGGAATAGGAGATGCAAAATCCCATGATGCATCCCGCCCGCATGACAGACGGTCCCGCAACGTATGCATCGCGCAAAGCGAATCGACCCTGCATGCACGAAGAGCCCGCCTTAAGACGGGCTCTTCGGACAATATGCGCCAGCCTACAAGATCATCATAGCCGCCGTGACCACCACAAGGCAGACCACCGCGAGAATAAGAATGAGCTTCCAAACCCATTTCAGCCACGTTCCATACTGAACGTGAGCAACCGCAAGACCACCCATGATGGCGCCGCAGGTAGGCGTGAACATATTCACCAAACCATTGGCGGAGCTGAAGATCATGACCATGGTCTCGACGGAGAAGCCGAGATTCGCAGCCAGAGGACCCATGATGGGCATAGAGACCGTAGCCATACCCGAGCTCGAAGGAATCAAGAACGACAGGACCACGTACAGCAGCCACGATGCAGGCGCGAAGATGAATGCGGACACGCCCTGCAGCGCGTTGGAAGCGTTCAGCAGAATCCAGTCAGACATGCCGGTCTCAGCCATGAGAATGGAGATACCGCGCGCCAATGCGATGATCATGACAACGCTCATCATGTCGGCGCAGCCGTCGATGAACGCCTTCACCGTCTCGGACTCAGACAAGCCGCCCACGAACGCGATGATAAGAGCGAGTACGAAGAACCAGCAGGCAGCCTCGACGAAGTACCACTGCCCAAGCGGAAGGCCGGTAATGACCTCGGACCAACCGAGGAAAATCGTGATTCCGAAATCCTCCCAAGGAATGAAGCTGATAACCATGATGACGAATGCGAGCGCGAAAACGACCAGAGCGCCCTTCTGACGACCCGTCAGCACGACCTCGCCCTCAGCCTCGTCTTTGCCGAAGTGCTCCTGCTCATCCTGCTGCTCCTGGAGGGAGAGGATCGTGGAGCCATGGTCTTTTTTGACCTTGGCGGCATACTTCATGACATACACGATGGAAATAGCGAGCGTAACGACCCACAGAATGGCGCCGATCGCGATAATCGTACCCTGGTTCACCTGGATGCCGGCGTCCACCAAAGAGGACACCGCCGCACCGACCGCGAAGGGATTGACGGTAGAACCGAGAACGCCGCAGCCTGCACCCAGCAGCACGACGGCAGAACCGACCATCGCATCGAAACCTGCCGCATACATGGTAGCGGCAAGCAGAACGTAGAAGGGAACGGTCTCCTCGCACATGCCGTACGTGGTACCGCCGATGGAGAACAGAATCATCAGAATGGGAATGAGGACAAGCTCATTGCCATGAAGCTTCTTCACCAGAACGGCGATGCCGTTATCGAGCGCGCCGGTCTTGGTCATAACGCCCAAGAATCCGCCCAGAATCATAACGAAGAAGCAAACTTCGAGCGCACCGCCCGGGAAGGTATCCGGATTCGCCGCAGATTCGACGATGCCGTCAGGCGCACCGGTAAAGCCATAGACGGGAGCGGTCAAGATGTTGGAGAGAGATGCACCGGTTACAGTGCCGCCGGTTGCCATGGATGCGACCCACGAGACCGCAGCCAGCACGACCAGCAAGATAAGAAGGATGCTGAAAGAACTGATCGGCTCCTTCTTCTTTTTCGCTTTGTCAGCCATGATTATTCCCCTTTCAACGGGTCTCCCCATGCGTTATAGCTCTTCCCCTATAACGCATAGAGTCCCGCCGGAGGCACCCCTACCCCCGACGGGACTTTGTACCCAAAACTATGCAGTGATGACCGTGCCGGTCTCACCAGCGAGCGCTTCTTTGGCGCGCTCGAGAGAAGTGATGAGGGCCTTGCCGTTCGGGTTGGCCTTCACGAAGGTGAGGCAAGCCTCGACCTTGGGAAGCATAGAACCCTTGGCGAACTGGCCTTCCTCCATGTACTTCTCAGCCTCAGCGATGGTCATGGAAGCAAGTTCTTCCTGATCAGGCTTGTTGAAGTTGATGCAGACGCGATCGACGGCGGTCAAGATGACCAGCATGTCGGCACCTGCCTCGCCGGCGAGCAGCGCGGCGGAACGGTCCTTGTCGATAACGGCAGGAACGCCCTTGTAGCCGCCGTCTTCCTCGACCACGGGAATGCCGCCGCCACCAGTGGAGATGACGCACATGCCCGCATCGACCAGATTGCTGATCAGAGGAAGCTCGACGATGCGCTTCGGAGCGGGAGAAGCGACGACCCAACGCCAACCACGGCCCGCATCCTCGACGTACTTGTTGCCCGTCTCCTCCATGAGCTTGGCGGCCTCTTCTTCGGTGAAGAATGCGCCGACAGGCTTCGTGGGATTCTCGAACGCAGGATCGGCCGCGTCGACAACCGTCTGGGTGACGATGGAAGCGCATGCCTTGTCCATGCCGCGGCGAGCGAACTCACGCTGCATGGCCTGCTGCAGATGGTAGCCGATGTAACCCTGGCTCATGGCGCCGCACTCAGGGAACGGGATGGAAGGGGTGCCGCCGACCTTCGTTGCAGAGTTGTCGGTGGCAACCTTGATCATACCGACCTGGGGGCCATTGCCGTGGGTAACGATGACGTCGTAGCCCTCTTCGATAAGGTCGACGATGGGGGCAGCCGTGTTGTGAACCAACTCGAGCTGCTCTTCGGGGGTATTGCCCAGGGCGTTGCCGCCCAGGGCAATCACGAGACGCTTGTTAGCCATTTCAAATACCCCCGTCTACTTACTTCAAGGTTGCGTACATGACGGCCTTGATGGTGTGCATGCGGTTCTCGGCCTCGTCGAAGACCTTGGACTGCTTGGACTCGAAGACCTCGTCCTCGACCTCCATCTCGGTGATGCCGAACTGCTCGGCCTTCTCTGCGCCGATGGTGGTGTTGGTATCGTGGAAGGCGGGCAGGCAGTGCAGGAAGATAGCCTCGGGCTTCGCCATAGCCATGACTTCCTTGGTGACGCGGTAGGCCTTCAGGCGCTCGATGCGCTCAGCCCAGACCTCGTCGGGCTCGCCCATGGAAACCCAAACGTCGGTGTAGATGACGTCGGCGCCGGTGCAGGCCTCCTTGACGTCCTCGGTCAGCGTGATGGTGCAGCCGTTCTCGGCAGCGATGGGCTTGCAAGCGTCCAGCACGTCGTCGGCGGGCATGTCGTCCTTAGGACCGCAAGCCACGAAGTTCATGCCGAGCTTGGCGCACACGACCATCAGGGAGCGAGCAACGTTGTTCTTGCAGTCGCCCATGAAGACCAGGGTGCGGCCCTTGATGTCGTAGTTGAAGTTCTCCTGAACGGTCAGGATGTCAGCGAGCATCTGGGTGGGATGCCACTCGGTGGTCAGGCCGTTCCACACAGGAACGCCCGCATTCGCGCCGAGGTCCTCGACGTCGGTCTGAGCGAAGCCGCGGAACTCGATGCCATCATAGAAGCGGCCGAGAACGCGAGCGGTGTCCTCGATGGACTCCTTCTTGCCCATCTGGGAGCTGCCCGGATCGAGGTAGGTCACGCCCATGCCGAGATCCATGGCGCCGACCTCGAATGCGCAACGGGTACGGGTGGAAGTCTTCTGGAAGAGCAGAACGATGTTCTTGCCCTCGAGGTAACGGTGGGGCACACCTGCGCGCTTCATATCCTTGAAGTTCTTGGAGAGCTTGAGCAGGTACTCGATCTCCTCGGTGGAGAAGTCGAGGAGCCTCAGGAAGTTGCGACCGCTGAGATTGACACCCATGTTGTTATCCTTTCTTCCTAGGAATCGAACCCATACATCGATTCCCATAATGGCAATGAAGAATAGAAACGGGCGGCCCCGCTTGAAACGGGCGGGGCCGCGAGAAAAAGCTTAGAGATCCTCGCGCTGGAAGGGCATGCTCATGCAACGCGGGCCGCCACGACCACGGGACAGCTCGGCAGAAGGCATGACCAGGAGATTGAGGCCTTCTTTGTAAAGAACGTCATTGGTGACGTTGTTGCGCTGGTACACCACGATGGTGCCAGGCTCGACGCACAGCGTGTTGGAGCCGTCATTCCACTGCTCGCGAGCTGCAGCGATGGGATCGCCGCCGCCGCAGGGAATGAGCTTGATGCCGTCGACGCCGGTTGCGTACTCGAGAATCTTCTCGAGGGAGTCGGTGTGCTCCTTGATGTCGACTTCGCCCTCGGTAGCGCCCTTGGTCATCTCGAAGACGCGCAGGGTGCCCATGATGGCCGGGTGAATGGTGAACTTATCGACATCGATCTGGGTGAACACCGTGTCAAGATGCATGAATGCACGGCAGTTCGGGATATCGAACGCGAAGATCTTCTCGATCTCGCAGCCCTCGGTCTTCCAGAAAATGTTCTGGGCGAGGATATCGATGGCAGCAGCCTGGGTACGCTGGGAGATGCCGACAGCCAAAGCCTTGTTGCTCAGGTTCAGGATGTCGCCGCCCTCGATGTGAGACGCCGCATCGCGACGGAACCACAACGGGGTCTCAGCGTAATCAGGGTGATACTTGAAGACGTACTTGCCGTACAGGGTCTCGCGATTACGCGTGACGGAGTACATACGATTCAAGCTGACACCGGTGCCGACCGTCGCGAAGGGATCGCGCGTGAAGTACAGGTTGGGCATCGGGTCGATGATGAGGTCGCTCTCCTTGTCGCTATGTGCGCTCACGAGATCGTCCAGAGTCGCGGAAGATGCATGGGGAACGTCGATTTCGCTCTTGGCGACACCGGCCATGGTCTTCTTCACGAACTCCAGGTCGTCCTCGATGGAGTTGAGGTAATCGCGAACGATGCCGGGCATAGCCTGGCCCTTGATACCGGCCTCCTGGATGTACTCATCGAGGAATTCCTCGCGAGCACCCGGGTTGGCCTTGAAAGCCTCCGCGACGAGCTGCTCGAGGTAAAGAACCTCGACGCCCTGCTCGCGCAGGATTTCAGCGAAGCGATCGTGCTCTGCCTGGGCAACTTCCAGGAACGGCACGTCGTCGAACAGCAGACGCTCGAGCTCGTCGGGAGGAAGGTTCAGCAGCTCGTCGCCAGGACGGTGCAGGCAAACCTTCTTCAGCTTACCGATTTCGCTCGTTACATGAATACCCTTCATGTGAGCCTCCTTTTTTCCTCTCTCGTGTCGGTCTTCCCAAATCCGACACGCCCATCATCCCCGCCTTGAAAGAAAAATGCAAGATGTTTTTTTAAGCCTATTACCTGGATAAACTCAATTTATTGCATCTTCGTTTCCATTTATCCAAAAGCAACTCTGTTTCGTTGGAGATACTGCATTAAATCGCGGAAATTTGAATCAGCTTTTTTATATCAGCCGAAATACGCCCCCATTTCGCAAGAAAATCGCCGCGATATCGATCGCTTCATGCATAGAGAAGCCCTCTATATGAATATATGCATATCTAATCGCGTTACTTTTCCTCGATATTACCCTATTTGCCGTAAAAATAAGAATTTATGCATTTATAAACTAATTATCTTCATATTTCAGAATACCTATTCATAAATATGCACTGAAAAATACCCTGATTTCACCGTCTCGAATCGAATAATTGCTATTATTTCAATAACATATTGTAAGCGGTGCGCAGTAAACAGCGAACGGTATCACCGCAACGAAGCGCACGCATAAAACGCCCGAAAGCGCCCTACGCTCTCGAAAATAATACGGAAACGTGCGAGAAACGGCCGCGAAAGAACTCGAAGCGAAGAAAAGCAGGCATGAAAAAAAAGCTCCGGCATAAAGAAAGGGCCCTGTTCCCCTCCTATTGACAGAGCCCTTATCCTTACCGAAGCTTGTCGCCTCTGTAACACGGCCATTGTAGCGCTTCCATCACGAAAAAGATACCATTTCTCCAAAACCAGGAGCATGGACGCGTACGAGAAGCCGCCTCTCAAACCGCAGGCGATAGCGCGGGCAGCAACGAAAAACACCACTCTCCCATCGTCGCTGAAATGCACGACGGCGATCGCGACGGCGCCCTGACGCTCGGAAACGACGAAGGCCGGCCTCCCTTCCCGGAAAGCCGGCCTTCGCAGGTGAAGCGCGCTGCGTTTCACAGCGTACGACGCTGTTCGATCGAACGACCGAGCGTCACTTCGTCGGCGAATTCGAGATCGCCGCCGACGGGAAGCCCGCTGGCCAAGCGCGTCACCTCGATACCGAGCGGTTTAATCAGACGCGCAAGATACGCAGCCGTCGTTTCTCCCTCGATATTGGGATTCGTGGCCAAAACGACCTCGGCAACCGGCTCGTCGGCAAGACGAGCGAGCAATTCGGCCACGCGCAGATCGTCGGGACCGACGCCGTCCAAAGGAGAAATAACGCCTCCGAGCACGTGATACAGTCCCGCATACGCCGCCGTGCGTTCGATAGCCGACACGTCGCGCGGTTCGGCCACCACGCATATCTTCGACTCATCGCGGCGACGCGATGCGCATATGTCGCACAGCTCCCCTTGCGCATAGTTGAAGCAGCGGGGGCAAAAATGCACCGTATCCTTCACGCCGACGATCGCATCGGAAAGACGCATCGCGGTTTCCCAGTCGGAATTGAGAATCCAATACGCGATACGCTGGGCGCTTTTCGGGCCGATGCCCGGCATGCGCTCCAGCTCGTCGAGGAGACTTTGTATAGCGGGCGCCGAATCCATGCGCTACATCAAACCGGGAATGTTCATACCGCCGGTAGCGGCGCTGATGCGCTGGGAACCCTGCGCGGAAACGGCACGCAACGCCTCGTTGACAGCAGCCGTCACGATATCCTGCAGCATATCGACATCGTCGGGATCGACAGCCGCAGGGTCGATGGCGATGGACTGGATGGTCATATCGCCCTGGGCGACGACCTTCACCATGCCGCCTCCCGCCGTGGCCTCGGCCGTCATGGTCTTGATCTCCTCCTGAGCCTTGGCGAGCTCCGCCTGCATCTTCTGCGCCTGGCGCATCATAGCTTTCATATCCATGTGAATCTCCTTTTCTTGCGCCGCGCGACACGTAAAGACGCCGCGCGGCGGACTGTATGCATATCGGAAAAGCCTACCATAACCTCATGTGCGGCCGCGGCGCATCATGAAAGCAGCACCGCCGAGCGCGCACGCGCCGGCGCACACCCGCCGCTGGAACACGATGCACGCAACGCGACAGGAGGAACCGAAAGGCCTCTACCGCTCTTCGCGCACGCGATCGGGCGCCACGCCGAACGACGCGAAAATATCGGCCGCGCTCATGGCGTCTTGCGCAGGAGGATCCGTCTTTGCCGAATGGCGATCGAACGACGCATCGGATGACGCGGGCGTGCGACGGCTTGCGAACGGATTATCCTGCGAGGGGGCTGCACGCAGAGCTTCCGCCTCAAGATCAGGGGACGCAGAAGCCGCGACGTCGCGAGCGGGGGGCGCGGGCTTCGTGCGAGGCGACTCGTCGGACGCCGAGGCACCCGCGGAAGCGGGCGACGGCGTAGGCGCGCCGCCGTCGATAAAGCCCGGCCATCCTACTGGCTTGAGCAGGCCTTTCGTTTTCTTGCGCGGATCGGGCATCGAATCGAATCCGAGACGCTTGCCCACCTCGTACGGATCGACGGGATCGGGGCCGTCCACCGTGAGCACGCAAGGCGCAGGCGCGCCGTCGGATGAAACGGCGAGGTCCGCTTCGTCCGACGCAGGAGAAGCGGGGCGCATCTCGGAACCCTTCGACCCGTCAGGCGCGGGCGCATCCGCCGCGACGACTTCCGCCTGCACGGCCGGCGCCGATACGGCGGGCGGCTGCGAAACGGGCTCGGCGAACGAGTCGTCCCACGGGGCATACGATGCGGCATCGGCGTCGGAATACGGAACCGCGTCGGCATCGGAATACGGCACGACGTCGTCATCGCAGACGCACGGTGCCTGCGGCGGCCGCACCGAACGACGCGCGAAGGCGTCATCCTCCCCCCGCTTGACCGCAGGCTCGGCCGCGCGCGCAGAACGCGCAACGGCGGCAGAGGCGACAACGGCGGCGGAAACGGGAACAGACGCGGAAGACGATGCGTCCGTCGCCTGCGTTATCTCGAACGGAACGGCTCCCCCGAACGCGGCGTGCAATGCATCGGCGATCGCAGCGGCGATATCGGGCTTGCGGGCCGCGGCAAACGCGAAGGTGTTCTCGCGCGCGAACTCGATGACGACGCCTGCAGCATCGGGCGCCGCCGCGATGCGAGCCGACAGCATCAAAGCCCCGTATGCGGCACGGCGCTGCTTAAGATCGGCAAGCGCCGCCTGCCACCCCCGCTGAAGGAGCGATTCGTCGGCTATCTTCGCGCGCACGTCCTCGGACGCCTCCGGCGCCTCGTGCGCATCGGACATCGCGGCACGGGGTTCGTCGCGCGCAGACTGCGGCGCGCGCAAAGGTCGCGCATCGGAAGCAGGAGCGGGCGCGGATGCGCGCACGCCCTGAGGGGATGCCGCGCGGCGGCGGGCGAGCTGCTCGCGAAACGCCTGGGCCTTATCCATGGCCGCGACCGCCTGCGAAACCGCAGCAGGAGGAGTAAACGAAGCGCTCCGTCCCGAGCCGTCCGCAGCGGCGGGCGCTTCGGGCCGAACAGGCGCGGACGGCCTGGCGGGCGCAGCGGCAGCACTCGAAACCCCGGCAGGATCCTGTGCAATCGAAACCGCCTCGGCAGCGGGCGCGAAAGAGCGGGGCGCAGCCGTCATCTCGCCCGATGCGCCTTCGGGACGACCTGCGCCGCCGGGCGTGGAAACGCATGAGACACCCGACGCCACGGCCGATTCAAGCGCGGCAACGCGCGCCGCCAGCGACTCGAGCGTCAATTCGCTTTCCGGACGAACCATGCGCGTCAGAGCTATCTCGAAGCAAAGACGGGGATTGGCCGCCGTGCGCAATTCGGTGATCGTATCGCCCAAAACGCGCAGCGCATACGCAAGCCTGTCGACGCCGAAAGCCGACGCCTGCTCGGCCATGGCGGGACGCGCGGATTCGGGAGCCGAGACGGCAACCGCGCCGCCCGTCGCCGCCAGCACGTACAAATCCCGTACATACGACGCCAAATCGCGCGCGAATCGCGCCAGATCGGCGCCCGTCTCGACATAGCGGGCGACCCAAGCGAAACACGCTGCGGCGTCGCGATCGCACAACGCGCGTACGACCGCCCCCATATCATCGGCATCGACCGACCCCAGCACGCTTTGCGCCACTTCGAGCGTCACGCGCCCCTCGCCGAACGCGATCAGCTGTTCGAGCGATGTCAGCGCATCGCGCATGCCGCCCTGGGCACGCAACGCTATCAAAGAAAGCGCGTCGGGGTCGAATTCGACGCCCTCCGACGTGCATACCGCGCTCAGACGCGAGACGATCTCCTCGTTCGAGATGCTATGGAAGTCGAAACGCTGGCATCGCGACAAAATGGTGTCGGGAACCCGCTGGGGATCGGTGGTGCATAAGATGAACACCACGTGATCGGGCGGCTCTTCGAGCGTTTTCAGCAAGGCGTTGAATGCCGCCGTCGAGAGCATATGCACCTCGTCGATGATGTACACCTTGTATCGACCGAGCGTCGGCGCGTAATGCACGCGGCTGATGATTTCCTCGCGCACGTTATCGACGCCCGTACGGCTTGCGGCGTCGAGCTCATTGACATCGGGGTGCGTTCCCTGGGCGATCGCGCGGCACTGCTCGCACGTTCCATCGGGAGACGGCGTGGGGCCGCATTCGCATAGCAACGCCTTGGAAAGCAGGCGCGCCGTGGTGGTCTTGCCCGTTCCGCGCGGGCCGCAGAAAAGGTAGGCGTGACTCACCTTGTCGGATTCGATCGCGTTTTTCAGCGTGCGTTCGATATGGGTCTGCCCCACCACGTCGTCGAACGTCTGCGGGCGATACTTCCTGTAAAGCGATTCGGACATAAGGCTGATCTCCGCTTTCCATGATATGCGTCTTGCGTTTCCGTCATTATAAAAGATAGGCGCGCCGCCGCGCGGGCCCCCGAGCGACGCTTGGCGCCGAAGCCCGCTAAAACAAAAAGCCGGATGGAAACCCATCCGGCCGAATACGCTGGAGCGGACAACGTGGCTCGAACCCGCGACCCCAACCTTGGCAAGGTTGTGCTCTACCAACTGAGCCA
>JAUNBA010000002.1 GCA_030527325.1 Slackia sp. | reverse complement strand
GCATGGGCGGCTTTTTTCATGCGGGGCGGCGTTCTGCTGCATCGTGGCGCTATGGCTTGTGCGTCGGGCGCCGCCACAGGCATCATGGCTATTTCCGCTGCTTTTTTGAACGGGCCCATTTCGGCCCGTTTTCTACTAGCCGCCGCCGCTGTTTGCGTGTATTCTGGGAAAGCTTGTTTTCAAAGCCTCGAAGGCCGGAATCAGGCGCAGAAGAAGTAAGCCGACGAGCGAGCTGTCGGCTGAGGGCCGCCTTGGCCCGAAAAAAGCGAAAGGAACATCATGGAACTCAAAGACTTGGTGCCCGCAGAGGGCTCTACGAAGAACCGCAAGCGCGTCGGTCGCGGTCCCGCTTCCGGCACCGGCAAGACCGCCGGCCGCGGCATGAACGGCCAGAAGTCCCGCTCCGGCGGCGGCAAGCGCCCCGGCTTCGAGGGCGGCCAGACTCCGCTGGCTATGCGTCTGCCTAAGCTTCCCGGCTTCCGCAACGTGAACCGCGTCGAGTACGCTCCGGTCAACGTTGCTCGTCTCGACCTCAAGTTCGAGGCCGGCGACGTGGTCGATCACGAGGCTCTGGTTGCCAAGGGCATCATCAAGAGCGTCGACACCTTGGTCAAGGTTCTCGGCGATGGCGAGATCACCAAGGCTCTGACCGTCAAGGTCGATAAGGTTTCCGCGAGCGCCGTTGCCAAGATCGAAGCGGCCGGAGGAAAGGTCGAGCAGTCTTGCTAAGAACCATCATCGATGCGTTCAAGGTGCCGGAGCTTAGGAATAAGATCCTGTTCACCTTGGGCATCCTGGCACTGTATCGCTTCGGCGCATACGTGCCGGTGCCCGGCATCCCCTTCAACGAATTCGCGAATGCGTTCGCGACGAGCGGCGTAAGCATGGTCATGCTCGACCTGTTCACCGGCGGTGCTCTTTCGCACTTCTCGGTGTTCTCGCTGGGCATCATGCCTTACATCACCGCATCCATCATCATGCAGCTTATGCAGGGCGTCATTCCTGCCGTAGGCCGCTGGTCGAGGGAGGGCGAGACGGGTCGCAAGAAGATCACGCAGGTTACGCGTTTCCTGACGCTCGGTCTCGGTCTGATCAACGCGATCGGCTATCTGTTCTTGTTCAAGAGCAGCCAGTACGGCGTGGTGTTCTCGAGCGAGGTTCCGGAAATCGTCACCGACGTCATCGTGGTCTTCACGTTGGTGGCAGGTACCGCGTTCATCATGTGGATGGGCGAGCTCATCACGCAGCGCGGTATCGGCAACGGCATGTCGTTGATCATCTTCACCTCGATCATCTCGGGTGTTCCCTCGGCGATCTTCAGCAGCGTGAACCTGCAGTCCGATATGGGCATGGGCATCGTCATCACCCTGGTCATCGTGGCCGTGGTTCTGCTTTGCATCCCGGCTATCATCTTCGTCGAGCGTGCGCAGCGTCGCATCCCCGTGAACTACGCCAAACGCGTTCAGGGTCGTCGCATGATGGGCGGCCAGTCCACCTACATTCCCCTGAAGGTGAATGCGGCGGGCGTCATCCCCATCATCTTCGCAAGCTGCCTGATCTATTTCCCGGCTCAGCTCGCGGCGCTGTTCAATATCGAATGGCTCACCGCGGCGGCTAACGCCATGAGCTCCGGCTGGATCAACTGGCTGCTGACGTTGGCGCTGGTGGTCTTCTTCGCGTATTTCTACACCTCCATGGTGTTCAATCCCGAAGAGACCAGCGACAATCTGCGCAAGCAGGGCGGTTTCATTCCGGGCGTGCGTCCCGGTTCGGCTACCACCGATTATATCAAGCGCGTGATCAATCGCATCACGTTGCCGGGCGGCTTGTTCATCGCCCTTATCGCCGTGGTTCCCTCGATTCTGTTCTACTTCACGGGCAACCAGCTCATTCAGGCATTCGGCGGCACGTCCATCCTCATCATGATCGGCGTCGCGCTGGATACCATGTCGAAGATCGAGTCGCAGCTTAAGATGCACAACTACGAAGGCTTCTTCAAATAGTCCTTCAAAGTTTCGATCGAATGTTCGCGTACGGCGCGTCGCACGCGCGGACCGCGTTCGCCGCAAGGCCCCTCGCATCATGCGGGGGGCCTTGCTCGTAGGAGGGCGCATCCTTTCCGCAACGGCTACAATGGTCGTCAGTAACGCTTCACGGAAGAGGGTTTTCATGATGAAAGAAAGCAGGCAGCGTAAGAGGGTCGCGGTCCTGGGGTCTACTGGGTCGATCGGCCTGCAGACGCTCGATGTGGCCCGTCGCCATGCCGATGAACTCGAGATCGTGGCGCTCGCCGCCAATACCAGCGTCAAAGAGGTGATCGCGCAGGCGCATGAGTTCAAGGTGCGCGCCATTGCGTTCGGGGACGAGCGCTTGAGGGAAAATCCCATGCTCGCGCACGCCCATGGCGGCGTGTCGGTGGGGTTCGGCGCGCAGGGCATCGTGGACCTGGTGCGCTCGGAGGAAGTCGACGTGGTGGTCAATGCGCTCGTCGGCGCCGCCGGCATGCGCGCGTCGTATGAGACCCTCGCGTGCGGCAAGCAGCTCGCATTGGCCAACAAGGAAAGCCTCGTGGTGGCGGGCGATTTGATCATGCCGCTGGCCGCGCAGGTCGATGCGGCGCGCGTCGAGCAGGGCATCGCTTCGCATCAGGGGCCCGCGGGGGCTTTGATGCCGATCGATTCCGAACACGGGGCCATCTACCAATGCCTGCTGGGGGAGCGTCATGACGAGGTGTCGGCGCTCTGGGTCACGGCATCGGGCGGTCCGTTTCGCGGCATGACGCGCGCGCAGCTTGCCGGCATGACCGCCAAGCAGGCGCTCGCGCATCCCACGTGGAAGATGGGGCCGAAGATTACGATCGATTCTTCGACGCTGATGAACAAGGGCCTCGAGGTCATCGAGGCGCACCATCTGTTCGCCATGGATTACGACAAGATCAAGGTGGTGGTGCAGCCGCAAAGCGCCATCCATTCGATGGTCGAGTTCACGGACGGCAGCGTGAAGGCGCACCTGGGAACGACCGATATGCGTATTCCCATCCAGTTCGCCTTGAGCTATCCCGATCGTTGGGATGCGCCGGTCGAGCCGCTCGATTTCACCCGTCTGGGATCGCTCGAGTTCTATCCGCCCGATACCGATACGTTCCGATGCCTTGCGCTGGCGCGTCATGCGGGCGTCGCAGGCGGCACGCTTCCGTGCGTCATGAATGCGGCGAACGAGGTGGCCGTCGCCGCGTTTCTTGCCGATGCGTGCGGTTATCTCGACATCGATGCGTGCGTCGAACATGCGATGGAGCTCCACGAGAAGCAGGGCGTGCAACGCGTCGAGAGCCTCGAGCAGCTCGACGAGGCGGATGCATGGGCCCGCGACGTCGCCCGCGCATTCATCGCATCTCGATAGACGGCGGCGCCTGCGTATCGCTCGATGCGACTTGTTCGGATCGAATCGCTTTCCGCTTCCGCAAAGGCTCCTGTAGCAGGACGGGTGAACCGCTCCTGCCCAGGGGCATTTCGGCGAGCCATGCCCCCGCGCCGGCCGCGTGCGCCGCACGCCGAATGTGTGCGCAATGTGTCGCAGCTACGCTTATCGACGTATAAAGGGCAACGCGGCGATGACGAACGCGCGGATCCTCTTCCCAAAAAAAGCGACGATGATAGAGTTCACTGCGAAACGAGCCACTATTCCTGCGAAGTGAAAGCGAGAAACGGATATGAACGAAGAGAGCAAGAACGTTTTCGATCCAGGCGCCGCTCCGTCGCCGACCCCGCCGCATCAGCCCCAGGCGGCTTCGTCGCGCCCCGAGACCTACCGTCAGCAGGCCGCCTACCAGCAGCAGGTCTATCAGGCGTACGCGAGCCAGAACGGCCCGCAGCACGTCGCGCCCTCGGCGCCTTCGTCGAAAAAGACGTTCGCCAAGACGTTCGCGGCAGGATTCGCCGGCGCGGCTTTGGCCCTGGTCATCGGCGTCGGCGGCATCGCGGGATTCAAGGCGATGACGGGCGGTGCGCAGCCCGCCGGCCTCGGGGCCGCGTCTTCCACGAACGTGTCGGCGTCGGATACCGATCCCACGTTGGCTGAGGCGGTGGCAGCCAAGGCGCTGCCGTCCATCGTGAGCATCGACGTGTATCAGCGCGCTTCGTCGTCTGCCCAGTCGGGCTTCGGCTTCGAGGTGCCGGGCGCGGGGGCCGACGGCGCGTTGCAGCAGGCTTCGCTCGGTTCGGGCGTGGTCATCTCCGAAGACGGCTACATCATCACCAACAACCACGTGGTCGAAGGCGCCGACGCGTTGAAGGTGACGGTCAACGGACAGGAATACGACGCGCAGGTGGTCGGCAGCGACGCGTCGAGCGATATCGCGGTGATCAAGGCCGACGCGACGGGTCTTACGCCGATCGAAATCGGATCTTCGTCCGATCTGCAGGTCGGCGAGTGGGTGATGAGTCTCGGCAGTCCCTTCGGCCTTGAGAACTCGGTCTCTGAAGGCATCGTCAGCGCTTTGCAGCGCTCTACGACCATGCAGGACGAGGCGACCGGCGAAACCGTCATCTATCCCAACATGATCCAGACCGACGCCACCATCAACCCCGGCAATTCGGGCGGCGCGCTGGTCGATGCCGACGGCAAGCTGATCGGCATCAACTCGATGATCCAGTCCGCTTCCGGGTCCAGCTCGGGCGTCGGCTTCGCGATTCCCGTCGATTACGCCATGAACCTCGCCCAGCAGATCATCGACGGCAAAACGCCGACGCATGCGCAGCTCGGCGTGTCGATGGCCCAGATCGATCCCCAGATGGCGCGCTACTACGGCCTTGCCACCGACTCGGGCGTCTACGTCGCCAATGTGTATGAGGGAACGGGCGCGGCCGACGGAGGCTTGCAGCGCGGCGATATCATCACGGCGTTCGACGGCAAGCCCGTCGCCTCTCCGTCCGATCTGCAGCTCATGGTGCGTGAGAAGAATCCCGGCGATACCGTGGACGTGGTCGTGAACCGCGACGGCGCGGAGCAGACGCTGTCGGTGACGCTCGGCTCCGACGAGAACGCCTTGTCGGGCATGAACGCGCCTCGCCAGGGCGGCGGCGTCGATCCGCATCGCGGCCTGGAGGGCCTGTTCGGCTACGGATACTAAGCGGCGGCGCTTGGAACCGCGCGTCTTCGCTTGCCGCAATTTCGGTGAACATGAGAAAAACGGCCGCTCCTTTGAAGGGGCGGCCGTTTTTGTATCGTACAATAACGCGGATACCATGATTCATTCGAAAGGGGAATTCATGCCTGCTGAGGGTTATAAGTACAACCGCGTGCTCCTGAAGCTTTCCGGCGAAGCCTTGATGGGAGATGCCGGCTACGGCATCGACCCGAAGGTCATCGACGAGCTCGCCGAGCAGATCAAGGACATCGTCGAAGACGGAGTGCAGGTGGCCATCACGGTCGGCGGCGGCAACATCTTCCGCGGCGTCGCGGGAAGCGCCGACGGCATGGATCGCGCCCAGGCCGATTACATCGGCATGCTCGCCACCGTCATGAACGCGCTGGCCCTCCAGGACGGCCTCGAGCGCCACGGCGTCTCTTCGCGCGTCCAGTCTGCGATCGAGATGCACCAGGTGGCCGAAACCTACATCCGCCTGCGCGCCATCCGCCACATGGAAAAGGGCCGTGTCGTCATTTTCGCAGCGGGCACCGGCAATCCGTATTTCACCACCGATACCACGGCGGCGTTGCGCGCATGCGAGATCGACGCCGATTGCATGATGAAGGCCACCAAGGTGGACGGCATCTACGACAGCGACCCCAAGACCAATCCGGACGCGCAGCGCTTCGACAAGATCAGCTATCTCGACGTGCTCACCAAAGAGCTCAACGTGATGGATGCCGCGGCTATCTCGCTGTGCAAAGACAACGAGATGCCGCTGCTCGTGTTCGACATGACCAAGCAGGGCAACATCGAACGCATCCTGAAGGGCGAAAACGTCGGCACGCTGGTGTACTAGGCGTCGCTGCAAGGCGTCCCGTCGGACGCGTTTCGTATGAAAAGGGGCCCGGGCGGCTGAGTTCCGCTCCGGGGTAGAAGGGAGATCCGCTATGACCGCTGAAATCATGACCGCAGCCGAAGGGAACATGGAAAAAGCCCTCGGCAACCTGAAGGAGGCGTTCGCCGGCGTGCGCACCGGCCGTGCCAATCCTATGATGCTCGACAAGATCCGCGTCGATTACTACGGCGTTCCCACGCCGGTCAACCAGATGGCCGCCGTCAAGACCCCCGATGCCCATATGCTGGTCATCGAGCCGTGGGACAAGTCGGTCCTGCGCGCCATCGAAGCGGCTATCCAGGCTTCCGATCTGGGCATCACGCCCTCGAACGACGGCGCCGTCATCCGCCTTCCCATTCCTGCGCTGACCGAGGAGCGCCGCAAGGAGATGGCCAAGGAGTGCAAAGGCTACGCCGAGGAAGCCCGCGTCGCCGTGCGCAACGCCCGCCGCGATGCCAACGCGAAGATCGAGCGCAAGAAAAAAGACTCCGAAATCTCCGAAGACGGTGCTCGTCGCGCCGAAGAGCAGGTGCAAAAGCTCACCGATAAATACGTCGCCACGGTCGACGAGATGCTGAAGAAAAAAGAGGCGGAGGTCATGGAAATCTAGCGTTTCCACGCCGCTTTCGAAAACGCCGTCCGCGCCGTCCGTCTCAGACGGGCGGCCGGGCTGGAAATGCGCCGGGCAGGCCGCTCGTCTTCAGCGGGCGGCGCTCGCTTTTTTCGGCGTATTTCCAGCCCGAGCCCGACATGGCGGCTCGTGTCCAAAGGAGGGATGCCCATGTTCAACAAACCTCTCGACGTCATATTTCCGAATCCGCCCGCCGGTCTCGACCCCCATGCGCTGATGCCCGAGCGCGTGCCCGAGCATGTGGCGGTCATCATGGACGGCAACGGCCGTTGGGCCAAAAAGCGCGCCCTGAACCGCCTCAAAGGGCACAAGGCGGGCATCGAGGCCGTGCGCGAGACCATCCGCTGCGCAAGCGACGCCGGCGTGAAGTGCCTCACCATCTATTCGTTTTCGACCGAGAACTGGAAACGCCCGGAAGACGAGGTCGACGGGCTTATGCACCTGTTCGCCAAGACCATGCTGGCCGAAGTGGACGGATTGCACGAAGAGCACGTGCGCGTGCGCACGATCGGCGATTTGTCCGCCTTGCCGCGTGAAACGCGCGACGCTTTCGACGAGGCGTGGCGCAAGACCATGTACAACGAGGGCATGACGCTGCAGGTGGCGGTCAACTACGGATCGCGCCAGGAGATGCTGCACAGCGTCGAGGCCATCGTGCGCGACGCCGTGAGCGCGGCGCGCGATGGAAGGCCGATCCCCGCAGTGGACGAAGCGCTGTTCGAGCGCGGCCTGTATACCGCCGGCATGCCCGACCCCGATCTGGTCATCCGCACGTCGGGCGAAATGCGCGTCTCGAATTTCCTGCTGTGGCAGATGGCCTATGCCGAGTTCTACTGTACCGATGTGCTGTGGCCCGATTTCGACCGTTACGATTTCTTGCGCGCCCTGCTCGACTATCAGGCGCGCGATCGACGTTTCGGGGCGGTGTCGGCGTGAGCGATAAACACGATGTGAAAGAGCAGGCCCATCAGGTCTACGAGTCGGCCAAAAGCACGGCTGCGGGCAAACGCGCGGCTGCGAAGCGCTTCATGTACGACAAAACGCCCGAGAAGCTCAAGCATGCGAGCGATTTGCAGGTGCGGTTCCGCACGGGCTTCGTGTACGTGAGCGTTTCCATCGTCTGCGTGCTTGCCAGCGAAATCAGCACGGTGCTTCTGCTGTGCGTGCTGGCGGGCATAGCGGCGGGGGAGTTCTTCTACATGCTGCGCAGCGATGCGAAGCTTCCCAACGAGCTTTTAGGCATCCTGGCCGCGGTGGCCTATCCGCTCAGCGTGTGGCAGCTGGGATTGCAAGGCGCCCTCATCGTGACCGGCGCTTTGCTGGTGGCTCTGCTGGTGTGGTACGTCTTCTGGTCGCGCGCCCGCGTCGGCGACGTCGGCGTTTCGTTTTTCGGTGCGGCGTATACGGGCCTGCTGCTTTCGAGCCTGATCGTGGTGCGCGAATCGGTGCCGGGGCTGTGGGGCGGCGTGCTCGTCATCGGCGTGTTCTGCAGCGTGTGGGCCAACGATTCGTTCGCCTATCTGGTCGGAAGCAAGTTCGGCAAGCATAAGCTGGCGCCGCGCATCTCGCCTAAGAAAAGCTGGGAGGGCTTTGCCGGCGGCTTGGCGGGGTCGGTCGTCATCTGGTGCGCCATGTCGTATATCCCCGGCGTCTCCATGGGGTTGGGGCAGGCCGCCTGTTTCGGATTGGTGTGCGGCCTTGCGGGCGTCTTGGGCGATCTGGCGGAAAGCCGCATCAAGCGCAATTCGGGCGTGAAGGATTCGGGCACCATCATGCCCGGCCACGGCGGTATCCTCGATCGGTGCGATTCGCTGTTTCTGGCATCGGTGGCCGCTGCCGTGCTGTTGGTGGGCGCGGGCTGCGTTCCGTACGCCCTGTAGCGCCTGCGCGACGCGGCCTCGTTTTTTCGATAGACTTGTCCGCATCGCCTGCGCAGCCGCGGCCGCGGTTCGGCCGCAGGCGCGATCGTGCTTGAAAAAGAGATGGGAATTCCAATGAACGAAAACGCGGCGTCCGCATCGTCGGCGGATGCTTTCGCGCGCGACCTTGCGGGGAAGCGCATTCTGGTCACGGCCGGCCCGACGCAGGAGGCGATCGATCCGGTCAGGTATATCACCAATCACTCCACGGGGCGCATGGGTTATGCCATTGCCCGTCGGGCGTGCGAACGCGGCGCCGATGTGGTGCTGGTTTCCGGCAAGACGGCCCTGACGCCGCCCGAGGGCGTCGAGGTGGTCGACGTCGTCAGCGCGCAGGATATGTTCGAGGCCGTGCGCGATCGCTACGGCTCGTGCGACGCGGTCATCAAAGCGGCGGCGGTCGCCGATTACCGCCCCAAGCATGCGGCCGACGACAAGATGAAGAAAAAAGACGGCGACATGGCTATCGAACTCGAGCGCACGGTCGATATTCTCGCGTGGCTCGGCGCGCATCGCATGCCCGGCCAGCGCTTGTGCGGGTTCTCCATGGAGACGCGCGACGTGCTGGAGAACTCGCGCGCCAAGCTGGAGCGTAAAAACGTCGATATGATCTGCGCGAACTGCTTGAAAGAAGACGGCGCGGGCTTCGGCAGCGCCACCAACCACCTTACGCTGATCAGCCGCGCCCGCGAAGTCGATCTGCCCATGATGGACAAGGCCTGCGCCGCCGATCGGCTTTTGACCGAGCTGTTCTCGCTTGAAGCGAAAGAGGTGTAGGCGTGCTTCTGACTGTCGATATCGGTAACACCAACGTGGTCATGGGGCTTATGCCCGAGCGTGGCGTCCTTGCGTCCAACCTGCGCTTCCCGACCGACAAGCGTCGTACCGTCGAGGAGTTCATGGAGGGCTTCGAGGCCCTCGTGGCCATGCACGGCTTCGATTTCTCCAACGTGGACGGCGCCATCGTGAGTTCGGTGGTGCCCGAGCTCACCGATTCGGTCGTCGCGTCGGTGCGCGCCAAGACGGGCGAAGATCCGCTGGTGGTGAACCATACGATGGACCTCGGCTTTTCCATCGACATGGACACCCCCGAAAAGCTCGGCGTCGATATGATCGCCGACGCGGCGGGCGCTATCAACGATTACGAGGGCAACCTGGCCATTTTCGATATGGGAACCGCCACGACGTGCTCGGTGGTCAGCGCGCAGCGCGTGTATCTCGGCTCCATCATCATGCCGGGCGTGGTCATCTCGCAAGACGCGTTGACGGCCAAGGCCTCGGCTCTGCCTTTCATCAAGTTCGAAAAGCCCAAGAATCTCATCGGGCGCGATACGGTGGATTGCATGCGCTCGGGCGTCATCTACGCCAATGCGGCCATGATGGACGGCCTTGTCGACCGCATATCCGACGAGTTGGACGGTCCTGTGCTCGCCATAGCGACAGGCGGCATATCGCGCCTGATCGTGCCGGCCTGCAGGCGCTACGTGGTGCACGACCCCGACCTGCTGCTCAAAGGTCTGTGGGACCTGCATCGCCGCAACGCGTAAGGCGTTTTTCCGATGCGTTCGAGCGCGAAGAAACGTCGGTTTCGCGCGTTCGCGGTTTCGTCGCCGTCCCGATCGGCGGCGCACTGATACAATGACGGCACGTTTTGATGAAAGGAAGTTCGCATGAACATCGTATTGTTGGGCGCTCCCGGCGCCGGCAAGGGCACCCAGGCCGCCAAGCTGGTCGAGGAGTACGGCACGCCGCATATCTCCACGGGAGACATCCTGCGCGCCGCCGTGAAAAACCAGACGGAGCTGGGTAAAAAGGCGAAATCCTTCATGGACGCCGGCGACCTGGTTCCCGACAGCCTCATCATCGATTTGATGAACGAGCGCCTGCAGGAGCCCGATGCCGCGGCCGGCTTCATCCTGGACGGCTTCCCTCGCACCACGGCCCAGGCCGTCGCTCTCGACGACATGCTGGCCCGCCTCGAGCGTCCGCTCGACGCCGCCTTGCTCGTCGACGTTGATTCCGAGGTCATCGTCGGCCGCTTGACCGCGCGTCGTTGCTGCAAGGAATGCGGCTACATCGGCACGGCGGCCGATGTGGCATGCCCGAAATGCGGCGGCGAGATGTATCAGCGCGATGACGACAACGAGGCAACGGTGCGCAACCGTCTCGATGTCTACGAGAAGAGCACCAGCCCCTTGATCGACTACTACAAGGGCAAAAGCCTGCTGAAGGCCGTCGACGGCGATCGTCCGGTCGACGAGGTGTACGCCGACGTGAAAGTTCTGCTGGGCCTGTAGGCGCCTGCGGTTTTCGCGCCAACGAGAAGCGGACGGGTTTCCCCGTCCGCTTTTTTTCTGCGCTCCTTTCGAGATGCGCCGTCCATCCGCCCGCGCCTGCGTCATGAGGGCGGATGGGGAGGGTCGAAGCGTTGTGTCCGATGGCAGCGCGGCGGTGCGCGTTCCTGCTCGCCGCGCGTGGCGGCGGCCGCTTCGGGAGCGGTCGTTGTCGGCTATAATAGCCTCCATGCGTGCATTCATGACATTGCTGCGTGATTTCGTAGCCACCCACCATCCTCAAATACGCCATGTCTTCAAAGTGGCGAGCGCCATCGTGCTGTGCGCCGTCATCCTTGAAGTCGCGGTCTTCAATTTCAACCATTGGCGCAGCCTTTCTTGGGAAACGGTGACGCTCGATTCCCGGATCGACCTGCCGCAGGCCGCCGACGGGCGCTTCAGGGTGTCGACGGTCGATAACGACATAGAATTCGACCACCTCGGCGTGCCCGTGCATAACGTGCGCATCGATTTCAGCTGGAATCAGGGCGCGCAAAGCGTTCCCGTGAAGCTGTGGTTCACCGACGACGCCCATTCGACCTATTTCGACGATACCGAATACACGACGGGCGTGCCTATCGTGCATGTGGCGACGAACTGCGACGAAAGCGAATATCTGAACCTGAATTCATCGGGCGATATGGGCAAGATGCGCATCGCCATAGGCGGGGAGGACACGGTCTATCCGCTCTACATAGACGGCGTTTCCATCAACGCGCCCGAGCCGTTTTCGTTCAGCACGCTGCGCTTCGGCATCGCGGCCGCCATCATGGCCTTCGCCTATGCCTTCCGTCCGCGCAGCGGGTTGTATCGCATCTTCATCAAAGAACACCCCCATCGTTCGAAATGCGCCGCCATCGGCATCGTCGTCGTCGAGATATGGCTGTGCTCGTCGTTTCTTTTCATGGGATCGAACCTGGTAGGGGTGGCCACGTCTTCGTACAACGCGGGATCGTGGAACGGCGTGAGCCTGGTCAACACGTTCGAGGCGGGCGGCGACAATGCGCAGCAATACGCCGAGCTCGCCAAAAGCATGGCCCACGGCAAGCTGTACCTCGAAGAAGAACCGCCCAACTGGCTGCAGAATATGGAAGATCCTTACGACCGCGGCGCGCGCGACCAGCTGGTGAAGGAGACGGGCGAGAATTACCTTTGGGACGTGGCGTATTACGACGGCCACTATTACGTGTATTTCGGCGTGGTGCCCGTCGTGCTGTTCTACCTGCCGTTCTATCTTGCCACCGGCGCCAATTTCCCCACGGCCGTCGGCGTGCTGATCGGCATGGCGGCGTTCATCGCGGGCGTGTCCGCTCTGCTCGACCGTTTTGCGCGCTATCACTTCAAGCGCGTGAGCGTCGGGCTGTATCTGTTGCTGCAGATGGCGGTCGTCGGATGCTGCGGCACGATGTACCTGTTGAAGTTTCCGACCTTCTATTCGCTTCCCATCATGCTGGCTTTGGCGTTTTCGGTGTGGGGCTTGTATTTCTGGATGCTGGGTCGCGGAAAGCGCCGACCCGAGGTCTTGTATTTCGCGGGGTCGCTGTGCATGGCGCTGGTGGTGGGATGCCGTCCCCAGATGGTCATGCTGAGCTTTTTGGCATTCCCTCTGTTCTGGCGCATGTTCATTACCGAAGGCCATATCAGGACCGGCGCCGGCGCCCGTCAATTCGTATGCTTGATCGCGCCGTATGTGCTCGTATGCGCCGCCATCATGGGCTACAACTATGCCCGTTTCGGCTCGCTGCTCGATTTCGGGGCGAATTACAATCTGACGGTGAACGACATGACCAAGCGCGGCATGGCGGCGGGTCGCATCGCGCCGGCGCTGTTCGCGTATTTCTTCCAGCCGCCCGCGGCAAGCGGCGTCTTTCCCTACCTGCAGCCCGCGCCGTTCGATACGACGTATCTGGGACAGACGGTCAAAGAACCCACGTTCGGCGGAATCTTCGCCTGCCTGCCGCTTCTGTGGGTGCTTCCGTTCGCCGTTTCGGCCCTGAAGATGCGCATCGCGCAGCGCAAGACGCGCACGATCGCCGGGGTCGTCATCGTGCTCGTTGCGTCGGGCGTCATCATCGGCATCGCGGATGCCGAGGTGGCGGGCATTCTCCAGCGTTACTTCGCCGACTTCAGCATCATGTTCCTCATGGCAGCGGTGCTGGTGGTGTTCATTCTCAATGAGAATATGACGCCGGGCGGGTCGATGCATGCGCTGATGCTGCGCGTGCTGCCCGTGGCCGTGTTCGCGGGATTGGCGTACACGGCGCTTTTGTGCCTGGTCGCCGAATCGGGCTGGTGGAGCGACGCCTATCCGTGGGCCCATCAGGCGTTGCTCGAAACCCTGCAATTCTGGACGTAGCGCACGCCGCTCGTCGCGTCACGGAAGGCCGTCATGAATAAGCTGATCGCTCAAATTATGAAGTTCGGCGCGGTGGGCGCCGTCGCTTTCGTCATCGATTACGGGCTGCTTGCGGCGCTGACCGAGATATTCGGCGTGAATTATCTCGTCAGCGCCACGATATCGTTCACGGCGTCGGTGGTGTTCAACTATGCGGCGTCCATGCGTTACGTGTTCACCCATAAAGAGGATATGAGCAGGCGCCGGGAGTTCGTCATCTTCGTCGTGCTGTCGATCATCGGCCTGCTCATCAACAATGCCTGCATGTGGGCGGGCGTCGAGCTGCTCGGCTTGCATTATCTGATCGTGAAGATTTTTGCGACGGCCGTCGTCATGGTGTGGAATTTCGTCACGCGCAAGATATTCCTCGATGCGGATCGCTGAGGCCATTATCGCCTGCGTCGCGTCCATGCGGGCGGACGATCGCATGCGATGCGGTGACGCGGCGATGCGGTAAAGGTGCGATGGGCGGGGGAGCGGCCTGCGCTCCGCCTCGGTCCGGTGCGCTGCGGGCGGTTGTGCGAGCGAGCGCACGAAAAAGGCGCCGGAATCATTCCGACGCCTTGATGTCAAAAGAAGTGCCGTTGCGGTTTCGATGCTAGGCGACGGTGTCGTGCGCCATGCGGAAGAGATCTTTGAACAGGCGAGGCCTGGTCATGACCTTGCGCTTGGTGCGCAGGTCGCAGCCTGCTCCGCGGCCCTGAGCATCGGTCAGGTATTCGGGCTGGTGCGCTTCGATCGCATGCCCGACATGCTGGGAAACTTCCCAAGCGTTTGCTTTTGCGGCGATAAGATAGGCATTCATCATGGGAATGCCCCCTTTCTCGTTTCGAGGCGTTCGTGCTTCGTGTGCCGGGATGCCGCCCCGACATCGAGGCGAGGATACCATACCCGCACGCTCGGTCAAGGGCGTGTACGGGTATTTTTTGAGTTTGTCAATGAATTTACGATTGCGAATCGGCGCGAGGCCCGTTTACCTATGCAGGTGGGGAATATCGCTGTCGCTTTTCGGCGAACGGCAGGGTGCCGCCCGCCTACGCTTTCCTTGTGCGTCGGCGCATTGCGCGTCGCACGCCGGTAGAATCGGAATGCATACTCAACCGCGCCGCCTGCGTCGCATGCCGCGCAGGCGGTCTTACGCAAAAGGATTCATTATGGGCGAAATCGACGTGCGCGCCGCTCTTGCGCATTGGACCGCTAACGTGGCCGATGCCGAGCTTTCTGCAGAGCTGGCCGACCTTGCGAATGCCGAAGACGCGAAGGTCAGCGACGCGTTTTTCCAGGAACTCGAATTCGGAACGGCCGGCTTGCGCGGCGTGATAGGGGCGGGCACCAACCGCATGAACATCTACACGGTCGCGCGTGCGACGCAAGGCCTGGCCGATTATCTGAACGAGCATTTCGAGCACCCCCGCGTGGCCATCGCGCGCGACTCGCGCCATAAAGGCGAGCTGTTCGTGCGCACCGCCGCGCGGGTGCTCGCCGCCAACGGCGTCGAGTCGCTCGTGTATCCGCGCGTCGAGCCCACGCCGGCCTTGTCGTTCGCCGTGCGCGATCTGGGATGCTCTGCGGGCATCAACATGACGGCGAGCCATAATCCCGCGGCTTACAACGGTTACAAGGTATACGGCGCCGACGGGTGCCAGATCACCAGCGAAGCGGCGCGTGCCATATCGGAGCGCATCGCGCGCCTGGGCTATTTCGACGCGGACGGGGCGCACGCTTCGCTCGTCGATTTCGACGAGGCATGCGAGCGGGGGCTGATCTCGTGGATCGGCGACGATACGATCGAGCGATTCGTCGAGGCGGTGCTCGCGCAGTCCCAGGAACGCGGCGATGCCGCCTCCCAGCCGCTTTCTTTGCTGTACACGCCGCTGTGCGGCACCGGTCTCGAGTGCGTGTCGGCGGTTTTGGAGCGCATCGGCGTCGAGCGCGTCGACGTGGTGTCTTCCCAGGGCGAGCCGGACGGCGATTTTCCCACGTGCGCATATCCTAATCCTGAGGAGCGTGCCGCGCTGGCCGAGGGAATCGCGCAGTGCCGCCGTGCGGCGGATGCGGGCGCGCCGTACGATTTGCTGCTGGCCACCGATCCCGATGCCGATCGCGTCGGCGTGGCGTGCGCGTCGGGAGATGACTACGCGCTTATCACGGGCAACGAGATGGGCATTTTGCTCATCGATTACCTGGCGCGCATGCGCGAACAGCGCGGCGAAGACCTCTCGCGCGGCATCGTCGTCACGACGATCGTGTCGTCCGCCATGGCCGACGATTTGGCGCGTGCGTACGGCTTCGAGCTGCGTCGCACGCTGACGGGTTTCAAATACATCGGCGAGCAGATCGGCCTGCTTGAAAAGCGCGGCGAGGCCGACCGCTTCATGTTCGGATTCGAGGAAAGCTACGGCTATCTCGCAGGCACGCACGTGCGCGATAAAGACGCCGTGGTGGCGAGCATGCTGATCTGCCAGATGGCGCGCTTTTACCGCGCGCGCGGCATGAACCTGGCGCAGGCGATGGAAGCGCTGTACGAGCGTTTCGGCTATTGCTACAACCGCACGGTGTCGCTGAGCTATCCCGGCGCCGACGGTGCGGCGAAGATGGCCCGTATCATGGAGGCGTTGCGCACGGGCGCTCACGAGCGCATCGGCGATTTGGAAGTGCGCGGCGTCGTGGATTACGACAAGGCCGCCGCGATGCCCGTCATCGGAGGCGCCGACGAAGCGCCGCAAATGCTGCCGCGCGCGAACGTGGTCGAGTTCGACCTGGAGGGCGGCTGCAAGCTCATCGTGCGTCCGAGCGGCACCGAGCCCAAGATCAAGGCCTATGTGTTCGCGAAGGAGGCCACGTCGGAGGCCGCGATGCGCCTGCTCGATGCGCTCGAGGCAGCCGCGCGCGAGCTTTTGGCATAGCGGCGCGCCGCCGCATACGGCGCCGCGCATTCCGTTTCACACCAAGACGACGAAAGGAACCCCATGATTTTCGGCCATATCGATACGATCGACCTGGAGACCGTCGGACACGAAGGCGTGCGTCGCGCGATCGAATACGCGCGCACTCACGACATGGATGCGCTTGTTCCCGGGCGCAACGAGGTCGACGGCGACGATTTGTTCATCAACGCGTGCGCGTACGAGACGCGCGCGCTCGAGGATTGCCGCTTCGAGGCGCATCATCGCTATATCGATGTGCAGATGGTTCTCGAAGGCGCCGAACGCATTGAAATCCAGCAGGTCGCCTCGCTTGAGGCGGAGCCGTTCGACGAAGAGGCGGACAATATGTTCCTCGACGGCGCTGCGGCGGCATCGGTTCTGATGACTCCGGGCACGTTCGTCGCATGTTTTCCCGAGGACGCCCATAAGCCCGGCATCGCCGACGGCGAACCTCGCCCGGTGCGAAAAGCGGTCTTCAAGGTGGCATTGTAGGAAGGCTTTCGCTGGCGTTCGCGCATGAAAAGGGCCGTCGCGCAAAGGCGGCGGCCCTTTCGTCGAATGCTAGGAATGCGGGTCTTGCGCTCCGCGTCGCCGGCTGCGTCCGACAAGCCAGGCGATGACTGCGGCGCTTCCTAGGATCGCGGCGACGGTATCGACCGCCCAATCGGCCGGGTCGCATGCGCGCAGGGGGACGAATATCTGATGTATTTCGTCGCTTATGCCGTAGAGGCTTGCCGCCAGCGGGGCTGCCCACGCCGCGCGCGCACGGGGCATTTCGTAGCGCAGGGCATTGGCGAGAAGCCCGCCGAAAACGAGGTATTCGAAGAAGTGGCCCAGGGGCGACACATCCACCGGAGCGCCCGCGATGCCGCTCAGATACGCGGCGAGCCATGCTTTCGCGCGGGACACGAGGCCCGATCCCGTATCGAGGGTCGTGCCGTCTTTGGCGCTCATCCAGAAGATGAAGGCGGCCATGGCCGCGACGGCGGCCCATGCGAGGATGCGCGCTGCAAAGCGCCTGGGCGACGCTTCGGCGCCGTATGCTGCACGAGATGGTTTCATGGCTGGCGATTGTAACAAAAGCATCCCCGCCGTCGCGGCGCGAAACGCTTTCCGCTACCATGTCTTCATCATGTCCCCAGCGTCCGCACGACGCCGTTCGATGGGCGCATTCATGCGAAGGAGGGTTCGTATGACGGACCAGAATCAGCAACCGCACGCGCCGGTGCCCCCTGGATCGGCGCAGTCTTTCTCCGACGGCGCCGAGCAGCAGGCGTCCGGAGCCTACGGCCGCCAGCAGGCCTATGCCTACCAGCAGGCAACCCAGCAGCAGGCTTATGCCCAGCAGCAAGCGTACGCGGCGGCCTGCGCGGCGGCGCAGGCTCCCAGGAAAAGCAAGGCCGGCTGGATCGTCGGCGGCGTGTTCTTGTTCGTCGTCGTGTTCATGTTCATGGTCGGCGCCTTGTCGTGCTCGCGCATGTTCTCCGACGTGTCGGCGGCCGGGGCCGATGCGGGGGCGGTGACTGCGGGCGACGCCGTCGGCGTGATCGACGTCGTCGGGACCATCCAGTACGACGGCACGGCCTGCAGCCCCGAAGGTTTGTCCGAGCTGCTCGATCAGGCCGAGGCGAACCCCGATATCAAAGCGGTCGTGCTGCGCGTCGATTCGGGCGGCGGCGTGGCGACGGCGGGCGAGGAAATGGCCGCATACGTGCGCGATTTCTCCAAACCCGTCGTGGTATCGAGCGCTTCGATGAATTGCAGCGCCGCCTATGAGATATCGAGCCAGGCCGACTATATTTTCGTGAACGAGACCACGGCCATCGGCGCCATCGGCACGATCATGCAGACCACCGATCTGTCGGGCTTGATGGACATGCTGGGCATTTCGGTCGAAAACATCGCCTCGGCCGAGTCGAAGGACTCCAGCTACGGCACGCGTCCGTTGACCGATGAAGAACGCGCGTATTACCAGGAGCTGGTGAATACCATCAACGAGACCTTCATCCGCAACGTGTCCGAGGGACGCCGCATGTCCGTCGAGGACGTGCGCGCGCTGGCCACGGGCATGCAGTTCGCGGGCACCACGGCGGTGGAAAACGGCCTTGCCGACGAAGTGGGCATCTACGATGCCGCCGTCGAAAAAGCTGCGGAATTGGGCGGCATCGAGTACGATATCGAAGAAGGAGCGCCCTACGACGTGGTGAAGCTGAACGCTGCGCCCGACGAATTCGGCGCGCTGATGGATTTGCTCGGCTCTTCCGCGTCGTCGAAGGCGGCCGAAGAGCTTATCGGATTGTTGAAACAGGAGGGTGTTCTCTCGTGAGCTATGTAAGCACGGTATCGTGGCCGAAGCGCGCCGTCGTGACGGCGGGCATGCCTTACGGCAATAAGAAGCTTCATTTCGGCCATGTCGCGGGCGTGTTCGTTCCCGCCGACGCCTATGCGCGCTTTTTGCGTGACCGCTTGGGCGCCGACAACGTCTTGTTCGTTTCGGGAACCGACTGCTACGGATCGCCCATTCAGGAGGGCTATCGCAAGGCCTGCGAAAACGAGGGCTTCGAGGGCACGATCGAAGATTACGTGCGCCGCAATCACGACGCGCAGAAAGCCACGCTCGACGCCTACGGCATTTCGCTTTCCATCTACGAGGGAAGCGGGCTGGGCCGCGCGGGCAAGGTGCATCGCCTGGTGACCGATGCCGTGCTGCGCCGTCTTCATGAGAACGGCCATCTGCAGATCATGGAAACCCTGCAGTTCTACGATACCGAGGCGGGCGTGTTTCTGAACGGCCGCCAGGTGGTGGGCCGCTGCCCCGTGCAGGGATGCAAGTCCGAGAAGGCCTATGCCGATGAGTGCGACCTGGGTCATCAGTTCAATCCCGAGGATCTGATCCATCCGGTATCGACGCTGTCGGGCAAAGCGCCCGAGATGCGTCCTGTGCGCAACTGGTATTTCGACCTGCCGGATTTCCGCGCGCAGCTCAAAGAGCTCGCCGCGGGCCTGCGCGCCGACGAAGAGGTGCGTCCCGTCGTCGTGAAGGGTGCCGAGGAGTTTTTGGTGCCGCCCGTCATGTATATCAAAAACGAGCTGGAAGAGGACTACCGCCGCGTCGCCGCGTCGCTTCCCGCTCATGAGTTCCACGCGGCCGAGAAGGGCAAGCAGTCGTTCGAAATCGAGTTCGCGAGCATCGAGGACCGCGACGCCGCGCGTGACGTGCTGTTTTCCGCAGGCGTGCGCTTCCGCACGGGCAAGGCTTTGGTGCCGTTTCGCATTTCGGGCAACGTTGAGTGGGGCGTTCCCGTGCCCGAGATGGACGGCGTCGACGGCCTGACCGTGTGGTGCTGGCCTGAAAGCCTGTGGGCTCCCATCAGCTTTTCCGCCGCCGCGCTCGAAGGCCGCGGATGCGGCATCGAGTCCGTACGCGACTGGTGGTGTTCGGACGACGCGCAGGTGTATCAGTTCATCGGCCAGGATAACCTGTATTTCTACGGCGTGGCCCAGCCTGCTTTGTGGGTGGGCTTGGAAGCGGGCGATGCCATGCAGGCGCACCCCGCCGAAGGGCAGCTGCAGCAGACGCGCCTGATCGCGAACCACCACATCCTGTTCGGCAAGACCAAGGCCTCTTCGTCGGGCGCCGTCAAGCCTCCTTCGGCCGACGAGCTGCTCGAGCATTACACGGTCGACCAGCTGCGGGCCCATTGGCTCGGGTTGGGTCTCGACCAGAAATCGGTCGGATTCAAGCCCAAGCCCTTCGACCCCGACGAGCAGAAGCGCTGCGACCCCCGCGTCGCCGATCCGGTGCTGAAAGAGGGCGCGCTTTTGACCAACGTGTTCAACCGCCTTGCGCGCAGCTGTTTTTACGAGGCGTCGAAGAGCTTCGAAGGCTACATGCCGCTGGGCGACGTGAGCGCCGATGCGGCGGCGCGCGCGCACGAGGCGTTGGCCTCCTACGAGCGCATCATGCATCGCGCCGAACTGCATTCGATCATGACTTTGCTCGACGATTTCGTGCGTTGGGCGCAAAAGCGCTGGGCCGACGGCATCAAGGCTGCGGAAACGGCCGGCGATGCGGCGGCGCGTCGCCAGGTGCTGGTCGACAGCTTCTATCTGCTGCGCGTATGCACTCTGCTCATGCATCCTGTGGCTCCCGCGGGATGCGAGAAGATAGCCGCGTATCTCGATCTTCCGGCCGATCGCGTGTTCTCGTGGAACGAGCCGTTCGACGGCATGGACGAGCTGTGCTCGGAAGAGGAACGCGCCGCAGGACGCCATGCGGTTGTCGAGCTTCCGCCGCGCACCGACTTCTTCGAGAAGCACGAAAGCCAGTTCAAATAAGCGTCGCTTGCGACGGATCTCCGAGGCGCCTTGCATGCTCGTCCGTGCGAGGCGCCTCGTTCGCTTCGCGCGTCCGGTCGAATGGGCCGGACGCGCGCCTGCGCTTCACCCGCGTGTCGTATGACGAACCCCGAAAAGGTGCTTACATGGATATTGTGATGATGGTCTTCTATCTGGCCCTGGTGCTTTCCGTGCTCGTATTCGTGCACGAAGGCGGCCACTATCTCGCGGCGCGCGCGTTCGGCGTGCGCGTCACCGAGTTCATGATCGGGCTTCCCGGGCCTCATGTCGGCTTCACGTGGCGGGGGACCCGCTACGGCGTGACGGCCATTCCGCTCGGCGGATATGCGAAGGTGTGCGGCATGGAACCCGGTCCCGAGAACCCCCATATCGAAGCCGCGCTCGCGTTCGCGTATCGCCATGGAACGGTGTATGCGGACGACCTTGCGCAGGAGATAGGCATCACGGTGGACGAGGCCTGCGAGGTGCTTTACGTCCTGGAGGATTGGGGATGCCTGGTGGGCCCGAAGAAATCCGACGAGCACAATGTCTTTCGCACGCGGGGGTATACGAATAAAAAGAAGGGCGTGCAGTTGGCCGAGGGAACGCCGCGCCCTTTCGAAGATGCTCACGAACTGTATCGTTTCGAGCGGGCGCAGACGTATCGCGCGCTTCCGTTCTGGAAGCGATCGGTCGTCCTGCTGGCGGGCGTGTTCATGAATCTCGCCATTGCCATCGTGCTTTTGATCGCGGCGTTTTCGGTCATCGGCATCGACGTGGTCGATGCGGCGGGAACGGTGCAGCAGCATATCGTGCTCACGCCGATCGAGAGCATCCAGGCGGGCTTGAACTATATCGTCGCCGTGGTGCAGGCGGTCGCGGGGCTGTTCAATCCGCAGACGGCGGCGCAAACCGTCGAGGGTTCCACGTCCATCATGGGCATGGCGGTGCTTTCCAAAGCGTACGCCGATGCTGGATTCGCGATGTTTTTGCAGTTCATGGCGATGATATCGGTCTCGCTCGGCATCATGAACCTGCTCCCCATTCCGCCTCTTGACGGCGGCCGCTTCGTCATAGAGATCTTCCAGAAGATTACGCGCCGGCAGGTGGGATATAAGGCGATGAATTACATGAGCCTGGCAGGCATGGCGTTGTTCGTAGGGTTTTTCGTCATCATGCTGAACCAGGATATCCAGCGATTCGTATTCGGCAATTGGTAGCGCGGGCGAATTCCGCATTCGTTTCGGCATCGTAGGAGGAGGGCATATGGATACGTATGTGATGGCATTCGAATCGACGCACGCGGCGATGGCGTCGCAGCGCGCGTTGGCGGATATGCCGGGGTTCGCCCTCATACCGACGCCCGCGCGCATCAGCGCAGGGTGCGGCATGTCGTTGATGTTCGCGGCGGCTTCCGATGGCGCTGCGATCGAAGCTGCGCGAAGCTCGCGGGACGCGTGCGGCCTCGCCGCGCTGTATCGCCGTGACGGCGAGGCGTTTTGCGAGGTAGCGCGCTTGTAGGGCCGCGCCCGCCGCGGCCGTCCCGCGACGGGCGCAGCGCAACGCATTTCGGCTTCTACATCGTTATGCGACCCGCTTCGCCTGCGGTTATTTCGCCGATACGCCACGGCGGCGTGCCGCAACGGCGCTCGTACGCTCGCTCGAACGCCGTCGCGTTGCACGGCGGGACGGCTGCGAGAATGCCGCCCGATGTCTGGGGGTCGCACAGGATGCCGAGGCGGTTGTCGTATTCCTCGGCATCGAGGTCGCCGCGCTCGATGTACGCCTCCGCCTTGTCCATGATGGCGAAGGCGCGGTTGGGCCTGCAATAGGCGCATGCGTATTCCCAGGCGCCGTCGAAAAGCGGGATGCGCGCGAATTCGAGATGCGCCGCCTGTCCGCTTGCGACGAGTATTTCGTGCAGATGGCCCGCCAGGCCGAATCCCGTCACGTCGGTGGCGGCATGCACGCCTGCTTCCACCATGGCCTCGCTCGCGTTTTTGTTCAAAGTCGCCATCGAGTCGATCACGGGACGCATGGCGGCGTCGTCGGCAAGCCCGACCGAGCGCGCCGACACCATGATGCCCGTGCCGATGGGCTTGGTGAGGTAGAGCGCGTCGCCCGCGCATGCCCCCGCGTTGCGCACGATGCGCTCGGGATGCACGGTGCCGAAGACGGTCAGGCCGTATTTCGGCTCGTTGTCGTCGATGGTGTGGCCTCCTGCCACGAACGCGCCCGCTTCGGCCGCGGCATCGGCCCCGCCGCGCAGGATTTCGGCCGCGACGTCGGCCCCCAAGGCGCTGTCGAGCGCCAGCAGATTGAGCGCCACGTGCGCCGATGCCCCCATGGCGAAAATATCCGACAGCGAATTCGCCGCGGCGATGCGGCCGAATTCGTACGGATCGTCGACGATCGGCGTGAAGAAATCGACCGTGAGCACGGCGGCCGTTTCGTCGTTTATCCTCCAGACCGCCGCGTCGTCGCTCGTTTCGAATCCGAGCAGCAGATCGCGCGCGTCGCCTGCCAGCGATCGCGCCTGGGTGCGGGCCAGCGCGCTTAAAACGTCGTCGAGGTCTCCCGGACCCCATTTCGCCGCTCAACCGCCGCGCGAGGTCAGCTCGGTCAGGCGGATGCGCTCTTTGTCGCTCATGGTGCCTCCTGTCACGCATGGGGGATGGGGTGATACGTCTTGCAGTATATACGCACGCTTCGGACGGCTTTCGGCGAAACCGCGTCGGTCCTCGCAAGGGTCGCGCCATTCGCGTCACACCGTCCGATGCGGGCCGCGCGGGCCTTGTACGGGAGGTTTAGGCGCGGTTTAGCGTCCCCTTTGTGCTTGCGTACTCGTGAAACAATGAAAAATGTAATACGAATGAACTACGTAAAGAAACGCTGTCGAAGAGGGGGCGCGAGTGCGGTCTTCTTATCTATCTAAAGGATAAACCTTGGTCTAAAACGGCAAGAAATAGCATTTGACCTGGCTATTTTTTGAGTACTGCAAATATTTCACGCAGGGGAAATCATGGTTGACAAAACCATCGAGCGGGTTTCTTATGGAGCTAGCGTTTTCGTTCGGCATGTGGAGGAACTATGAAACTCTCTGCATGCCCATGCAAGTGAGAGGAGGGGGTCGTTGTCCTGCGGTGTGTCGGAGCGTCGCGGGAAAACGGAAGGCGCATCGGGCTTTGCGGGCGGCCCGAGCGCGTAGAAAACGCCCGCTCGATTGGGGGAATGCTATGGGCTCGAAGTTCATAGTGGCCGATCCCGGATTATGCATCGGCTGCAAGACATGCATGGCCGCGTGTCTTTCCAAGCACGACGTCGTGGGCGACACGCCCAAGGCCAGGCTCAATCTGGTGACGACGCTTGCCGTTTCGGCGCCGATCGTCTGCCACCATTGCGTCGAAGCGCCGTGCGTCGCTGCGTGCCCCGAAGGCGCGCTGTTTTTCGACCAAGGACGCGTCGCAGTCGCCAACGAGCGCTGCATCGGATGCCGCAGCTGCGTCATGGCGTGTCCGTATGGCGCGGTCGATGTGGTGTCGACCATGGAGTCGGTGAAGTTCGGCAATCTGACGATCGGCGAGAAACCGAAGGCATCGGTTATCAAATGCGACCTGTGCTACGACCGTCCCGGAGGCCCCGCGTGCGTGGCGGCCTGCCCCACGGGAGGATTGAAGCTGGTCGACAAAGACGATCTGGAACAAAGCACGCGCGATAAGCGCATGGCGGCGGCCCAAGCCGCCGAAAGCATCTCGAGCGTCGCTTTGAATGCCGATCTGTCGCAGTAAGGAGGAAAGCATGGAAAGGCATATGGCGGTTTGCCCGTATTGCGGCGCCGGCTGCAAGCTCGACCTGCTTGTGGAAAACGGCCGCGTCGTGGGCGCGGAAGGCCTCGACGGCCTGACCAACCAGGGGGAGCTGTGCTTGAAAGGATTGCACGGCTACGATTTCATCAACGATACGAAGATCCTCACGCCTCGTATCTACCATCCTATGATCCGCCGCAGCAAAGATGCGCCGCTCGAGCGCGTCTCGTGGGACGAGGCGCTCGACTTCACGGCGTCGAAGCTGCTGGAAATCAAAGAGAAGTACGGTCCCGATTCGATCATGCTCACGGGCTCGTCGCGCGGTCCCGGCAACGAGGCCAACTACGTGATGCAGAAGTTCACGCGCGCGTGCATCGGCACCAACAATATCGATAACTGCGCGCGAACTTGACACGGCCCTACAGTCATCGGTCTGATGGACACAGTAGGTTCCGGTTGCATGAGCTGCTCGATCCCCGGCATGGAGGACGCGGGCTGCATCTTCTTGTTCGGCTACAACCCGAGCGCATCGCACCCCATCGTCTCGCGCCGCATCGTGAAGGCGAAGGAAAAGGGCGCGAAAATCATCGTCGCCGATCCGCGCGTCATCGAAACCGCGCGCATCGCCGATATCTATATGCAGATCAACAACGGCTGCAACATCGCGTTTCTCAACGCGTTCTGCAACGCCATCGTCACCGAGGGCCTTGCGGATAAGAAATTCATCGAAGAGCACACCAACGGCTTCGACGAATGGTGGAAGGTCATCAAGGAATACACGCCCGAATCGGTGCGCGATATCACCGGCGTCGACCCCGAAACCATGCGCCGCGCCGCTCGCATGTATGCGACGGCTCAGCCTTCGGCCATCGTCGGATGGGGCATGGGCGTCGCGCAACAGAAGCAAAACGTCGCCACCGTGCACACGCTGGCATCGATGGCCTGCATCGCGGGCCAGATCGGCAAGCCCAATTCGGGCTTGGCTCCCGTGCGCGGCCAGAACAACGTGCAGGGCAGCTGCGATATGGGCATGCTTCCCAATCTGTATCCCGGCTACCAGAAGGTCGAAGACCCGGCCGTGCGCGAAAAGTTCGCGAAGGCCTGGGGCGTTCCGGTGGAGCGTTTGTCCGACCATGTCGGCTATCGTTTGACCGACGTGGGCCACAACGTCGAAGAGGGCAAGGTGCACGCCTTCTACAACTTCGGCGAAGACCCGCTGCAGACCGAGCCCGATGCGCAAGACCTCAAGCGGCAGCTTTCCAAGCTCGATCTGTTTATTTGCCAGGATATCTTCATGACCCAGACGACCATGCTGGCGGACGTGGTGTTCCCCGGCACCGCCTGGGGCGAGCACGACGGCGTTTTCACGGCCTCCGACCGCACGTTCCAGCGTTTCACCGCGGCCGTCGAGCCCAAGGGCGAGTGCTGGCATGACTGGCAGGTGTTCCAGGAGCTTTCCACGCGCATGGGGTATCCCATGCACTACGAGAACACCAAGGAGATCTGGGACGAAGTCCGCGAGATGTGCCCGAACTTCTACGGCGCCACCTACGAGAAGATGGAGGGCGTCGGCCACGCGCAGTGGCCTATTCCCACCATCGAGCATCCCGGTTCTCCCGATATGTTCCCGGGCGGGCAGTTCACGACTCCCGACCATCGCGCCAACCTCATGGCACACGATTGGGAGCATCCCACCGAGCTTCCCGACGAAGAGTATCCGCTCATCTTGTGCACCGTGCGCGAAGTGGGCCATTACTCCTGCCGCTCGATGACGGGCAATTGCCGCGCATTGGCCTTGCTGGCCGACGAGCCGGGCGAGATCCACATGAATCCCGCCGACGCCGAGGCGCGCGGCATCTCCGACGGCGAAATCGTGCGCGCCCATTCGCGGCGCGGCGAGGCGATGAGCCGTGCCGTCCTCGACCCGCGCATCAACAAGGGCGCGGTCTATATGACCTACCAGTGGTGGATCGGAAAGTGCAACAATCTGACGTTGCATTCGCTCGATTCCCGCTCCCATACGCCCGAGGACAAGTTCAGCGCCTGCCAGGTCGACGCGATAGAAGACCAGGTCTGGGCCGAGCAACACGTCCAAGAGCTCTATGAGGAGCTGAAAAGCCAGCTTGCCGATACCGTGGACAACGCCATGGCGGCAGGCGGGCGGCGAGACGAGGCCTAGTCCGTCTCGAAGGGGTCTGACAATGGCTCGGGGCGCATGTCGCCCCGAGCCGGTTTACGAGGAGCGGATGGATGTGAATCGTTCAATAAGCATCAATCCCGAAAAATGCATCGGATGCGGAACATGCCGCGCAGCGTGCAGCGAGGGGCATAAGGAGGCGGGTTTGCAATCCGAACCGCGCCTGTCTCTCGTGATGACGCGCGATATATCGGCGGCGGTCACGTGCCACCATTGCGAGGGCGCGCCGTGCCTTGCCGTGTGCCCCGTCGGCGCCATCGTGCGCGAAGACGGAGCGATCCAGGTGAACGAGCAGACTTGCATCGGCTGCAAGCTGTGCGCCATCGCCTGCCCGTTCGGCGCGATACATCCTTCGGGAACTTCCATCGCCGGCGTCGCCGGCATCAAATACAACACTCCGAGCTATCCCGCGTCGATGTCGACGCTGCTTACCTGGGATGCGGGCGTGTACACCTGCGCTGTCAAATGCGACCTGTGCTCGTTCGACGACAAGGGGCCGCATTGCGTGGCGGCCTGTCCGACGGATGCGCTCGAACTCGTCGATGAGAAGACGGGGGCGGCTCAGATGCGCGAGCGCCGCGAGCGCGCCGCAGAGGAATCCGAAGTCATGATGCGCGCCACATCGACGATACGGAGGCCGTAATGACTACGCAATTATTCTTGGTTTCCATCGCGCTTTCTTGCGTCGGCGCCGTGGCGTCGCTTGCGGCGAAGCGCTCCGAGGGCGCATCGAAGACGATCGGATGCGTCTTCGGCGTGGGCGCGGGCGTTTTCGGTCTGCTTGCCGGCTTGTTCTCTATTTTCACGCCTGCCGAGCTCGTCAGCGTGGCCACGCCGTTCTCGTTCGCGAATTTCTCGATGCTGTTCAACCCACTTGCGGGCCTGCTGCTGGTGCTGATCTCGGTCCTCGCCATCGCGGCGTGGATCTACGGCCTGTCGTATTTCGACGAATACCGGGGCAAAGGACTCGGCAGCGCGGGGTTTTTCATGAACCTGTTCATCGCCTCGATGGATTTCGTCATCGTGTCCGATAACGCGTTCTGGTTCCTGGTCTTCTTCGAGATGATGTCGCTGACTTCGTATTTCCTGGTCATTATCGAGCAGGACCAGAAGTCCATCAAAGGCGGCTTTCTCTATCTGATCATGGCCCATGTGGGATTCCTCATGATCATGATCGCCTTTTTCACCATGGCGGGCATCACGGGCAGCTTCGAGTTCTCGGCGTTTCGCGCGACCTCGTTCGCTCCCGGCGTGGCATCGCTCGTCTTCGTGCTGGCGTTTTTGGGATTCGGCTGCAAAGCCGGCATGATCCCCTTCCACTCCTGGCTGCCGCAGGCCCATCCCGCGGCGCCGTCCAACGTGTCGGCGCTTATGTCGGGCGGCATGATCAAGATCGGCGTGTTCGGCATCCTCAAGGTGGGCGTCGATCTGCTGGCCGCTTCGGGATGCGCGTTGTGGTGGGGCGTGCTCGTGCTGGCCTTCGGCGCGGTCTCGTCGGTTCTCGGCGTGGTCTACGCGCTCGCCGAGCATGATATCAAGCGCCTGCTCGCGTATCACTCGGTCGAAAACATCGGCATCATCTTGCTGGGGTGCGGCGTCGGCTTCATCGGCATGGCCATAGGCCAGCCTATCGTCGCTTTGATCGGGTTCGTGGCGGGGCTGTATCACACGCTCAACCACGCGATGTTCAAGGGCCTGCTCTTCTTGGGCGCAGGCTCGGTGCTGTATGCGACGGGTACCCGCAACATGGAGCGCATGGGCGGTCTGGCGCGCGTCATGCCCACCACGGCCATGTGCTTTCTGATCGGTTCGCTCGCCATTTCGGCCATTCCTCCGTTGAACGGCTTCGTTTCCGAGTGGTTCACGTACCAGTCGCTGTTCAATGCGGCGTTCGCGGGCGATGCCGTGATCAAACTGGCCGCCGCCTTCGGTGCCGTCGCGCTCGCGATCACCGGCGCTTTGGCGGTGACGTGCTTCGTCAAGGCGTACGGCGTGACGTTTTTGTCCGCCCCGCGTTCCGAGCGGGCCGCGTCGGCGCGCGAGGTGCCTGTTGCCATGCGGATTTCGATGATCGCGCTTGCCGCGGTCTGCGTGGTCTTGGGTCTGGGCGCCCCGTTCATCGCGCCCATGTTCGAGCATATCGCCTCGTCGATGCTGTTCGTGCAGCCTGCGCCGTGCGTGCCTGTATCCGCGGGCTTGTCCAATGTGAACGTCGGTATCGGGTCGATTGTCTCCACGCCGCTTATCGCGGTGCTCTTGATCGCGTTGATCGCCTTGCCGATCGTGCTGCGCGCGGTGCTGGGCAAAGGCGGCGTCGCGCACGACCGCGATCCGTGGGCGTGCGGCTATGTTCCCGACGGGCATATGCCCGTCGTCGCCACGACGTTCGCGTCCCAGGTGCGTATGTTCTTGGCGCCGCTGTATGACATGCGCGACGCGCTCGCCCGCCAAAGCGGCAGGTTCGTCGCTTTGTTCCAGGGGGCCGTCAAAGGCGCCGAAGCGGCCGAAGGCGTGGGTGACAAGTATCTGGTCGACGCCGTCGCGTCGTTCGTCACGTGGCTCAGCCGCAAGGTGCAGCGCATCGAGAGCGGCGATTTCCGCGTTTACATCGTGTACATCGTCGTGGCGCTGGTGCTCTTCCTGTGCCTGACCGTTTTGATGAAGTAGGGGGTGCATCGTGGCTGAAATCATTCTGGCATTCGTGCAGGCCCTGCTGCTCGTCCTTCTCGCGCCTCTGGTGTCGGGCACGGCCCGGTGGATGCGCGCGAAGATGCACGCGCGCAAAGGTCCTTCCATCTTGCAGGACTATTACGATATCGCCAAGCTGCTCAAGCGCCAGGACGTGGGCACGGCGCATTCGAGCTTCGTGTTCCGCATCACGCCGCCGCTGTTCTTCGGCTGCATGCTGGTGCTGGCCTGCGGCGTTCCCATGATCACGCGCTTTTGCCCCGTCCCCGCGTTGGGCGATGTCATAACCGTGGTCTATCTTTTGGCCCTGCCGCGCTTCTTCTTCGCCTTGGCCGCCGTCGATTCTTCCGATGCGTATGCGGGCATCGGCGGCGTGCGCGAGCTCATCGTGGGCGTCTTGGTGGAGCCCGCGCTGATGCTGGGCCTGTTCGTGGCGGCGCTGGCTACCGGCACGACGAACATCGGAGAGATGGGCGTCGCCGTCGGCTCTCTTCAGGTGACAAGCCCCGTCGGGCTCGTCATCGCCGGCATCGCGTTCGCCATGGCGTGCTATATCGAGCTCGGCAAAGTGCCGTTCGACATGGCCGAGGCCGAGCAGGAGATCCAGGAAGGCCCGCTTTCCGAATACTCCGGTCCGTCGCTGGCCATGCTCAAGGTGTCGCTGGCGATGAAGCAGGTTATCATGGCCGCCTTCTTCGTGGCGGTGTTCATGCCGTTCGGGTCCGCGGTCGACTGCACGCTGCCTGCGCTTATAGCGGGCGCCGCGGTGTTCGCGGTGAAACTGATCGTCGTCTTCTTCATCTGCTCGCTCGTGGAAAACTCCATGATGCGCGTGCGCTATAAGCTGATGGGGAGGCAGACCTGGGCCGTCGTCGGCGTCGCCGCGCTCGGCTTGGTGTTCTGCATTCTGGGAATCTAGAGAGGGGAGGTAGTCATGTTCAGCGGTATCGCCCTTCTCGCCTCGGCGTCCATCCTGGCGCCTTTCGTGGCCGCGCTCGTCATCATCGTGTGCAAGCAGCCTGCGGCGAAATGGATCAGCATCGCCGCCGCAGCCGTGTCGCTTCTGTGCGCCCTCGGCGTATGGTCTCAGTTCGCGGCGACGGGTCAAGACAGCCTCACAGTGACCATCGCCGCGTTCGGCGACGCCGAGATCTTGGGATTCGTGTTCGACAGGATGAGCGTGCTGCTCGCGCCGTGCTTCGTCGGCATCGGATTGCTGATCGACGTCTACTCGGTGGGCTATATGAGCGCCGCCAACAGGGAGCATCCCGATGCGCCGCGCCGTCGCTTCTACGCGTTTTTCACGGTGTTCATCGGCGCTATGGCAGGCCTTGTGTTCAGCTCGACCGTTCTCGGCCAGCTGGTCTTCTTCGAAATCACGGGCGCGTGCTCGTGGGCGCTTATCGGATACTACGATACGCCGACGGCTCGCAAATCCGCCATGAAGGCGCTCATTTTGACCCACATCGCCGCGCTCGGCCTGTATATCGGCGCAGGCGCCTTGTACTTCCAGACCGGCACGTTCGCGGTGGCGGCCATCGCGGGCCTCGACGAGTTCTGGAAGACCTTCGTTTTGATCTGCATCCTGATCGCCGCATGGGGCAAATCCGCCCAGCTGCCGTTTTACATGTGGCTTCCTTCCGCCATGGAAGCGCCCACGCCGGTTTCGGCCTACTTGCACGGCGCCTCGATGGTCAAGGTGGGCGTCGCGGTGTTCGCGCGCGCTTTGGCGAGCGCGGGCGTCATCCCCGAATCCGTCGGCTGGGTGGTGGCCATCGGAGCCATCGCGACGTGCGTGTTCAGCTTCTTCATGTACCTGCCTCAGAAGGATATGAAGCGTTTGCTGGCCTTCTCGACCATCTCGCAGCTGTCCTACATCTTTCTCGGGTTCGCCTTCTTCATCTTCGGAAGCGGGCTGGCGTTCGAGGGCGGCGTCATGCACATGTTCAACCATGCGTTCGCAAAGACGCTGTTCTTCCTGGTCGCAGGTGCGTTCAGCTTCACGCTGGGCACGCGTATGCTGCCGAAGCTCAAAGGCGTCCTGAAAAAGCAGCCGTTGCTGGGCGTGGGCTTCGCCTTCGCGGCGCTCGCCATTGCGGGCGTTCCTCCCATGAACGGATTTTTCAGCAAGTTCGCCATCTTCTCGGGCGGATTCGCCGTGGCCGAGGGCAACTGGCTGCTCATGGCCATCGTGGTGGTCGGCCTGCTGGAGACCGTCGGCTGCTTCGCGTGGTTCCTCAAGTGGATCGGCTCCGTGCTTCCGGGCGAGCCTTCGCCCGAGGTCGCCGATGCGGCTCCCTTGCCGAAGCCCATGGCGGCCGTGATCGTGGTTCTGATCGTTATGACGGTGTGCTCGAGCTTCATCGCCGCGGCATGGTTGGGATAGGTGTTCGCTATGACAGGTTTCGCTCTGGTCAATATGCTGGGAGGCGCGCTCATCCTGACTTCGCTTCTGGTCGTGCTCTCCCGCACTCCGCGTAGAGCCGCGTATCTCTACGCCGTTCAGTCGCTCGTGCTGATCTCGCTGTTCGTGGCGCTCGGCGCCGCCACCGGGTCGACCGAGCTGTATACGTGGGCCGTCACCGGCTTTATCACCAAGGTGCTCGTGGTGCCCGCCGTCATCTTGTACGCCTGCAAGAAGATGGGCGATGCCGGCGCCGATTTGACGCCGCGGCTGACGCCGGTGAAGGCCATCGCCATCATCGCCGCCGAAGTGTTCGTCTGCTTCGTGGTGGTGCAGGGCATCGAGCTGCCGACGGCCGCCGAGGTCAAGCCTGCGCTCGCCATTTCGCTGGCGCATTTCTTCATCGGCTTGACCTGCATCGTCACGCAGCGCAATATCGTCAAGCAGATCTTCGGCTACTGCCTGATGGAAAACGGCTCCCACGTCACGCTGGCGCTTTTGGCCCCGCAGGCTCCCGAGCTCGTCGAGGTCGGCATCGCCACCGACGCGTTTTTCGCCGTCATCATCATGGCCGTGGTGGCCATGCGTATCTATCGCTACGCCCATACGCTCGATGCCGAAGAGCTTATGGAATTGAAGGGTTAGGGGGTAGGCCATGGACTTTGCATCGATGGTCATCGTCTTGATGGCCCTGCCGCTCGCGTCCGCCTTGCTGATGGCTGTCCTGCCGTCGAAGAGCGTGCCGCGCTGCGTCTACGAAGCCGTTCACACGGTCGCCCTCGCCGGCGTGTTCTTGTTGTCGATATACCTGGTCGTCCAGGTCATGGCCACGGGCCGCGCCGTCGATGCGCTGGGGCTGTGGTTCCATCTCGACGCGCTCGGCGGCGTGTTCGTCGCGCTTATCGGCGTCATCGGCCTTTTGACCGGCGTGTATTCGATCGCCTATATCCGCCACGACGTGGAGACGGGCGCCATGAATGCGTCCCAGGTCAAGCAGTACTACGTGTTCTTCAGCCTGTTCGTGTTCACCATGCTGGTGGTGTGCATGAGCAACAACATCATCATGATGTGGGTCGGCATCGAGGCCACGACTTTGTCCACGGTGTTTCTCGTGGGGGCGTACAACAGGAAGCTCTCGCTTGAAGCCGCCTGGAAATACGTCATCGTCTGCACGGCGGGCGTGGCCTTCGGCATGTACGGAACCGTGCTCGTCTACGCCAATGCGGCCGACGTGATGGCCGACGCGCATCAGGCCGCCTTCTGGACGTCCCTGCTGCCGTACGCCGACCGTTTCGACGTCATGCTCATGCAGGTCGCCTTCGTGTTCGCCGCCATAGGCTTCGGCACCAAGGCGGGATTGTTCCCCATGCACACGTGGCTTCCCGACGCCCACTCCGAGGCGCCGAGCCCCGTGTCGGGCCTTTTGTCCGGCGTGCTTTTGAAATGCGCCATGCTGATCGTCATCCGTTTCTACATCCTGGCGATCCAGGCGGTCGGACCCGCATTCCCGCAGACGCTCATGATGATCATCGGCATCGTGTCGATCTGCATGGCGGCCTTGGCGGTGTTCTCGCAGGACGACCTGAAGCGCAAACTCGCCTACCATTCGTGCGAGAACGTCGGCATCGTGGCGCTGTGCCTGGGCTTCGGCGGTCCTTTGGGCGTCGCCGCGGCGCTTCTGCACTGCGTGATGCACGGCTTCACCAAGGCGCTTCTGTTCTGCGTGTCGGGCAACGTGCTCATGAAGTACGGCACCCGCGATCTGAACAAGGTGACGGGCATCCTGCGCGTCGCTCCTGCGACGGGCGTCATCATGGCCATCGGATTTTTCGCCTTGGCGGGCTTTCCCCCGTTCGCCATGTTCATCTCCGAGATCATGGCGTTCGTTTCCGGCGTGGTCACGGGCAATATCGTCATCGTGGTCATCTTCGCCATCGCGCTGACCATCGTGGTTGCGGCATGCGCCCACGTGGTGCAGCATGCCGTCATGGGCCAGGCGCCCGAGGGCATGGAGAAGCGCGACGTGGGTCCTTTGGCCCTGATTCCCGAAATCGTCATGGTCGTCATCATCCTGTGGTTCGGCGTCGCCATGCCTCAGCCCGTGCTCAACGGCATCGAGAACGCGACGGGCATCGTTTTGCAGGAAGACACCGACGTGCTGCACGAGGCCCCTTTGTTCAAGGACCTGTTCGCCGGCACCGACCAGGCGGATTAGCCGCAGCATCTGAGGAGTGAGTTGTATGAGCAATACCGATAAACCCTTGCGCGCGGGCGAAAGCCACGTGCAGGCCGTGCGGGCGACGTTTCCCGGGTCGGTGAAAGACGTCTCGTGGCAGGCGAGCGACCAGGTGACCATCACGGTGGAGACCGATATGCTGCCCGACGTGGTCGAGTTTTTGTACTGGAAGCGCGGCGGCTGGCTGCCGAATATGGTGGGCAACGACGAGCGGGCCATCAACGGGCACTACGCGCTGTACTACCTGCTTTCCATGGAAGAGCAGGATACGTGCTTCTGCACGGTGCGCGCCCTGGTCGATCCCGACACCTGCGAGTTTCCTTCGGTCACGCCGCGCGTTCCCGCGTGCGTGTGGTCGGAGCGCGAGGTGCGCGACCTGTTCGGATTGCGTCCCGTGGGCATTCCCGACGAGCGCCGCTTGGTGCTTCCCGACGACTGGCCCGACGAGCTGTACCCGCTGCGCAAGGATTCCATGGATTACCGCCGGCGCCCCGAGCCTTCGACCGATGTGGAGAACTACCGGTTCCTCTACGAAGGCGAAGCCGAAGAGGTGACCGAGATGCCCATGGGCCCGATGCACATCACCTCCGACGAACCGGGGCACTTCCGCCTTTTCGTCGAAGGCGAGACCATCGTGGACGCCGACTACCGCCTGTTCTATGTGCATCGCGGCATGGAGAAGGTGGCCGAGACGCGTCTGAACTACGACGCCGTGACGTTTTTGGCCGACCGCATCTGCGGCATTTGCGGATGCGCCCATTCGGTCGCCTATGCCGAGGCCGTCGAGCGTGCCCAGGGCATCGAGGTCCCGCTGCGCGCCCAGTACATCCGCGCGCTCGTTCTCGAGGTCGAGCGCCTGCATTCGCACCTGCTCAACTTGGGCCTGGTGTGCCACTACTGCGGTTTCGACACGGGTTTCCAGCATTTCTTCCGCGTGCGAGAGAAAGCCATGGACATGGCCGAGCTTTTGACGGGCGCGCGCAAGACGTACGGCCTCAATCTGATCGGCGGCGTGCGTCGCGATATCCTCGCCGAGCAGAAAGGCGAAACCGTCCGGTTGGTGCGCGAGCTGCGCAACGATGTCGAGGCGCTGGTCGACATGCTGCTTTCCACCCAGAACTTCGAAAGCCGCACCAAGGGCGTCGGCATACTCGACCCCAAGATCGCCCGCGCGTTTTCTCCCGTCGGTCCGTGCGTGCGCGGATCGGGCTTCACGCGCGACGTGCGTTTCGACCATCCGTTCGACGGCTATGCGCACTTGAGCGGCTTTGCGGCGCGTTCGCATGATGGATGCGATGTCCAGAGCCGCACGCTTGTGCGCATCGAGGAATTCATGGACAGCCTCGCCATGATCGAAGCCTTGCTCGACGACGCGCCGACGGGCCCGATTTTGACCGAGGACTGGACCTACGAACCGCATAAGTTCGCCATCGGCTACACAGAGGCGCCGCGCGGCGAAGACGTCCACTGGGCGATGACCGGCGACAATCAGAAGTGCTATCGTTGGCGTGCGAAGGCGGCCACGTACTCGAATTGGCCTATTCTGCGCTACATGTTCCGCGGCAATACCGTTTCGGATGCCGCCGTCATCGTCGGCAGCATGGACCCGTGCTATTCGTGCACCGACCGTGTCACGGTGGTCGACGTGAATACGCGCAAGAGCAAGGTCCTCACCAAGACGCAGCTCGAAGACTACGCCTACAATCGCACGCATTCGCCGCTGAAGGACTAGGGGTGCGCTATGCTGAAGCTGTTCAAGGAAATCCGCAAAGCGGGCAATGCCACGGTGCAGTATCCCTTCGCGCCGCTTGAGACGTCGCCTGGAACCCGCGGCAAGCCCGAGCACGACGAGATGCACTGCATCGCATGCGGCGCCTGCGCCGTCGCCTGTCCGCCCGACGCCATCTCCATGCAGACCGACCTGGCCGCAGGCACGACGACGTGGGGCATCAACTACGGCCGCTGCATCTTCTGCGGCCGCTGCGAAGAGGCGTGTCCCGTGGAGGCGATCAAGCTGTCCCAGGAGTTCGAGCTCGCCGTCATGAGCAAGGCCGATCTGGAGGAGACGTGCGCCTATGAGCTGGCGCGCTGTGCGGCGTGCGGCAAGTATTTCGCGCCGCGCAAAGAAGTCGATTACGCCAAAAGGCTGCTCGCCCATGCGGGCGGCCCCGAGGCCGCCGAGGCGTCGGATTCCGCCGATATCTGCCTCGAGTGCAAACGCAAGGCCGATGCCCAGCATGCGGCGCGCCATTACGAGGCGGAGAAGAAAGGGGGCGTGCGATGATTTCGCAGGATATGCCCGATCGCCTGCAGTTCAAGCCGAGCAAGGTCGAGCTCGACGACAAGGTGGCCGAGGCCAAAGCCTCGCTTCTCAAGAGCATCAAGCGCTCGGTGTACGTGTATCGCGTCGACTGCGGAGGCTGCAACGGATGCGAGATCGAGATCTTCGCCTCCATCCTGCCGGTGTTCGACGTGGAGCGCTTCGGCATCAAGGTGGTGCCGTCTCCGCGCCATGCCGACGTGCTGCTTTACACGGGAGCCGTGACGCGCGCCATGCTGCAGCCCGCGCGCCGCGCTTACGACGCGGCTCCCGATCCCAAGTTGGTCGTGTCTTACGGCGCATGCGGATGCACGGGCGGCATCTTCTATGACAACTACTGCGTCTGGGGCGGTACCGACAAGATCTTGCCTGTCGACGTCTACATTCCCGGATGCCCTCCGACGCCCGCGCAGACGGTGTACGGTTTCGCGGTGGCGCTCGGACTGCTCGAGCAGAAGCTCCATGAGACCCATCATGTCGAGAAGCCGGGGAGCCAGGCGCCCATCCTGCACGCCGATATCCCGTACAAGCTGCGCGTTTCGCTCGAACGCGATGCGCGGCTTATGGCGGGGTACCGCTACGGCCGTGATCTGGTCGATGATTTCATGGAGGCGCTTTCGCCCGAAGACACGGACGTCATCGGATCGATCGACGCTTTGATCGCCCGTCAGCAAGACCCGCGTCGCGCCGAGATCTACGGCGCGTTGAAGCAGACCCTTCTGTCGCGCGTGATCGGATAAGCTATGGCCGTGGTGTTCTATCGTCTGACCAAGAAGTTCGTCGATGATGCGCGCTCGATTCCCCAAGAAGCGGGCGATGTGCTCTATTACACGCTCGCCATCGGGCATCATACGGGTATCATCGACTGCTTCGAGGAACGCGTCCGCTTCAGCATGGAGCGCTACGAGGCTTTGACGCGGGCGCTTCCTGCGGGCGACGCCCGCTTCAAGCTCGAGGGCATTTTCCGATTCGGCGAGATAACCGTCGATAAGACGCACGCGCCGATGCTCATCGCCGCGTTGCGCGCCGCCCTCGATGCCGAGCTCGACCGCTTCGGAGCGCAGGGCGAGGCTACGGGCGTCTCCGCGCTCGCGGCCGATCTAGGCGAGTTGCTCGATGCGCTCGAAGAGGTGCGTATCGAGCCGCATGTGTACATGGTGGGAAGGAGCCTCGCATGACCGACGAAGCGCCGCGCAAGGTGTTGTTCACCGTGGGCAGCGTGCTGCGCGGCGACGACGCCGCGGGCCCGATGCTCGCCAAGATGTTCGAAGAGCGCCCGGTGGAGGGCTGGACGGTCATCGACGGAGGGCAGACGCCCGAAGACGATATCGCCACGGTGCGCAGGATGCGTCCCGATACGCTGGTGCTCGTCGACGCCGCCTGCATGGGGCTCGATCCCGGGGACGTGCGTATCGTCGATGCCGAAGACGTCGCGCAGGATTTCCTCATCACCACGCACTCGCTGCCCATCACGTTTCTTCTCGGCGAGTTGCAGCAGGCTTGCGGCGAGGTGGTGTTCTTGGGCATACAGCCTGCCGGTCTGGGATTTTTCGATCCGCTGAGCATGCCCGTGCGCCGTGCGATCGAGGATATCCATGACCGCATCGCCTGCGGCCGCGGCTTTTCCGACGTGAGCCATGCCGGCGTCCGTTGCTGACGCCGGCTTAACCTGTGCCCGTGCGCAGGGGCGCGCGGGCGTATTCGAAAGGAGGAATCGATCATGGCCTGTCTTGACGATTCCGAAGTAAAGGCGCTTAAGCCCGACGCGCTTTCGCCCGCCGAAATAGAGGCGAAAGCGGAGGCCGTCGCCGTGGGCAAGACGAAGATGCCCGTGGCGAAGGTCTTCGTCCTCGCGATGTTCGCGGGCGCTTTCATCGCGTTCGGCGCCCTGTATTTCTGCGTGTTTCTGGGCGATCCGACGATGCCCTTCGCCGTGCAGCGCGCCGTCGGCGGCCTGTGCTTCTGCCTCGGCCTGGTGCTGGTGCTGTGCTGCGGGGCGGAGCTGTTCACCGGCAATTCCCTGATGGTGACCGCGCTGGCCAGCAAGAAGATAACCTGGGGCGCCATGCTGAAGAACTGGGCCGTCGTGTGGGTCGGCAACCTGGCGGGCGCTTTGCTGGCGGTCTTTTTGGTTTCCATGGCCCATATCGCCGATATGAACGGCGGTGCTGTGGGCGGAGCCATGATATCGGTGGCCGTCTCCAAGGTGACGCCCGATTGGATCACGCTGTTCTTCAAGGGCATTCTGTGCAATATCTTCGTGTGCTTGGCCGTGTGGCTCGGGTTCGGCGCGCGTACCGTGGTGGACAAGGTCATCGGCATCCTGCTTCCCATCTCGGCATTCGTCGCTTGCGGCTTCGAGCACTGCGTGGCCAACATGTTCTTCCTTCCCATGGGCCTTGTGGCGAAGAGCGCAGGATACGCATGCGCGGTCGATGCGAGCGCGCTCGATTTGGGCGGCATCCTCTACAACATCTCGGCGGCGACGCTGGGCAATATCGTCGGCGGCGCGGTGTTCGTGGGACTGGCGTATTGGTTCGTCTATCACGCCAAGAATCGCGGCTAGTTCTGATCGACGCGGCTTTTCCGACCGCTGCGTGAAAGCGTACGCCGGGCGTGCACGTGCGATGCGCGCCCGGCGTTTTGCGTTATCGTGGCCCTGTCGCGCGCGGTCTGCCGCCGCGCGCCGTGTTCGAGCCGTCCGAAGGGAGGCATAGGTTCGATGGAATTTCTCGAAGGCCGCGATACGGCCGATGATCGTGCCCGCAGGCATGCGGCGTGCGTGCGCCGCGTGCCGTCGTGCACGCGCGTCGACGGGTCGGGCGTCCATCTCGTCGACGAGACGGTGGCCGTCGAAGTGCCCGTCTCGTTGAGTTGCGACGGGGTGTACGTCACGGTGCTGTCGTGCTCGCCGGTCGATTTGGAAGATTTGGCGTACGGCGTGCTGTTCTCTCTGGGGATCATCCGCGAGGCGCGCGACGTGTCGCACGTGGCGGTTTCGCGCGCGGGAGGAGCGTTCAACGTGGAAGCGTCGCTGCGCGCGGGTGTTTCGGTGCCCGATTCCGCCTGGCGGGCGAGTCCGCTGTCGGGACGCCGCCGCACGCGCGAAAGCGACGCGCTCGAGCCGTATTTCCCGGCGCATATGGTGCATGTGGACGCGTCCCGTCCGTATCCGGGCGCCGCGATCAACGCCGCGGCCAACGCATTGCGGGATAGCCAAGGCATGCATCGTGCGACGGGCGCCACGCACGCCGCCGCCTTCGTCTCGCGCGAGGGGCGGTTTTTGCTGGTCCGCGAAGACGTCGGCCGCCATAACGCCCTCGACAAGCTGATAGGGGCCCTGCTGCGCGCAGGCCGCGACTCGCGCGACGGGTTCGTCTTTCTTTCCAGCCGATGCGCGCTCGAGCTGGTGAACAAGGCGGCGCGCTTCGGCATCGAACTGGTGGCCACGGTTTCGGCTCCCACGTCCGCGGTCATCGAGTTCGCGACGCAGGCCAATGTGACGCTGGCGGCGTTCGCGCGCGAGGACCGTTTCACGATCTACACGCATCCCGAACGCATCGTGTGACCGATCGCGCCCGCCCGGCCGCCGCGCCCGGCTCGCGCGCGGCCGCGCGCGTCGCGCCATCTAGAATTCCACGGGCCGCCATTCGTCGTGGTTGCAGATCCATGCCTGCGGGCGCTCCACGCTGAAGAACACGAGGGTTTCGTCGTCGGGCCCGTCGTAGTGCTCGCCGAGGCTTTCGAGATGCTCGAATCCGGCACGGCGCATGGCGGCGCCCGCTTCGTCGTTCATGCCCGCCTCGCCGCGCAGGATGAGCCAGCCGTGCCCCGGCCACCAGGCCGTCGCCTCGAAACGGGGATTGGCGCACAGCTCTTCCCAGACGTCTTTGGTCGTGGCGGTGCAAAACCAGATTTTGCCGTGCTCTTCGGCGGCGAAGCTGAAGGGTCGCACGTGGGGCTGTCCGTCGACGCTGGTCGCCAGATACCATGCGGGAACGGCATTGAGGTAACTCAGGGCGGTTTCGATTCCTGTCATAGCGGTCCTTTCGGTTCGAATCGGTTCGTTTCGCGTCGCCGCGGCGGCTTTAGACCATGCCGATGCCCGCGACGCATGCGATAAGGCCTGCGCATAGCGCGCCCGCCGCTGCGTCGCGTCCTGCGAATCGCAGGGGGTGCAGGCGTGTGGCGCCCGCGCCGTGGTAGCAGCGGGCGTCCATGGCGAACGCCAGGGTTTCGGCGCGCCTGAGCACGCTCGAGAACAGCGGTACGATAAGCGAGGCGGCCATGCGCACCCCGGGCTTGGCGCCGCGGCAGATCTGCGCGCGGTAGGTGTTCGCCAGCTCGTCGGCGAATTGCGGCATGAAGCGCATGGCGATGCCGAGCATCATGGAGAGCTCGTGAACGGGCAGGCCGATGCGGGTAAGCGGGCTCAGCAGATGCTCGAATCCGCAGGCCAGGTCGTTGGCTGCGGTAGTGAGCGCCACGAGGCTCATGCCCGCCATCATGATGAAGAGCCGGCATCCTATGAAGGCCGCCTGCGTCGCCCCTGCTTCGCTGACGGTGATGAAGAGCCACTGGAATACGACGGGGCCTCCCTGGGTGAACAGCAGGTTGAATGCCGCGGCCAAGGCCACGATGGGCAGAAGCGGCACGATGGAACGCGCGGCCGCCGCGGCGGGAACGCGCGCGGCGAGATAGGCGGCGGCTACGAAGGCCGCGGCTACGGCCAGCCCCGCGAAATCCTGCGCCGTCAGCACGGCCGTGACGAGCATCGCGCCCGCCACGAGCTTCGTGCGGGGATCGAGGGCGTGGACGAAGCTTTCGGCGGGGTAGTAGCTTCCGAACGAAAACGATGCGTTCATCGGACCTCCTCTCGCGGCGCACGCGTCGCGGCGCATACCAGGTCGCACAGTTCGTCGGCGTCGTACGTCTCGGAAAACGCAGGCAGCCCGGTCAGTTCTTCCAGCCGCACGGCTGCCCGCCGTGCGGCCGGCAATCCCAGGCCGATGCGTTCGAGCTCGTCGCCGCGGGCGAAGACCTCCCGCGGCGTTCCTTGGGCGAAGATCTCGCCTTCGTCGAGCACGACGATGCGCTCGCACAGCGATGCCAAATCGTCCATGCTGTGCGACACCATGACCACGGTGAGGCCTTCGCGTTCGTGCAGGCGCGCCACGAGCGCGAGGAATTCCCTGCGCGCTGCGGGGTCGAGCCCTGCGGCGGGTTCGTCGAGCACGAGCACGCGCGGGCGCATGGCCAGCACGCCGGCGAAGGCCACGCGGCGCTGCTGTCCGCCCGAAAGCTCGAAGGGACTCGCTTCGAGCAGCGCGTCGTCGTGCAGCCCGACCAGCGCGAGCGCCTCGTGCACGCGCGCTTCCACCTCGTCGGCGGCAAGCCCCATATTGCGGGGGCCGAACGCCACGTCGTCGAAGACGGTGGGGGCGAACAGTTGTCGCTCGGGGTACTGGAACACCACGCCGATCAGGCTGCGCGCCGTCTTTGCGCCTTTCGCGTCGGCGATATCCTCTCCGCATACGAGCACGCGTCCTCGCGTGGGAGCGAGAATGCCGTTCATATGGGCGATCAACGTCGATTTGCCCGATCCGGTATGGCCCGCCACGCCGAGGAATTCGCCTTCGCGGATTTCGAGGTCCACATCGCGCAGCGCCCAGATCGCATGGGGGTCGTTGCCCCAGGCGGCCGTTTTCCCGCGGCCGCGCTTTTTGTTCTTTTCGACCTGCTTCGCGTCGAGGTACGTGTGGCTCACGTGCTCGAAGCGCACGAGCGGCGCGCGCCCGTCGAGGCGGGCGGGCGCGTTCGGCGTTTCGTCTCGCACGGCGGCGGGGCAGGATGCGGCGTCCGCGTCGATTAGGCCTGCGATGCGCTCGACCAGGTCGTTTTCGCGTATGCAGACGTCGATAGCGACGCCGCGCGCGCGCAGCATGCTCGAAAAGCGGCAGGCGAACGGCGTTTCGAGGTTCAGGCGCGCGAGGCTTTCGGTTTCGACGAGCACCCGATCGGGCGTTCCTTCGAGCGCGATGCGCCCGCGGTCGAGCACGACGACGCGGTCGGCTTCGGCCGCCTCGTCCATGAAATGGGTGATGCAGACCACGGTCATGCCGCGTTCATGAAGCCGTTTGCAGACGCGCATCAGCCCGCGCCGCCCGCGGGGGTCGAGCATGCTGGACGCTTCGTCGAGAATGAGCACGCGGGGCTGCATGGCAAGGGCGCCCGCGATGGCGACGCGTTGTTTCTGGCCGCCCGAAAGCGCGCAGGTCTCGTGCGTTTCGAATCCGACCAGCCCGACGTCGCGCAGGGCGTCGCCGACGCGCCTGGCTATGTCGGGCGTGGGCACGCCGAGGTTTTCGGGCCCGAAGGCCACGTCGTCTTCGACGAGCGACGCGACCAGCTGGTCGTCGGGGTTTTGGAACACCATGCCGGCGTTCGAGCGTATGGCGTACACGCTTGCTTCATCGGCGGTGTCGAGCCCGTCGACGCTCACGCGCCCCGCGTCGGGGACGAGCAGCGCGTTGAAATGCTTGGCGAGGGTCGATTTGCCGCTGCCGTTGCCGCCGAGCACGCAGACGAATTCGCCGGCGCGGATATGCAGGTCGATGCCGTCGACGACGTCGCGTTCGCCGTCGTAGGAAAACCGGATGTCTTCGCAATCTATCATCAGGATGCCTCTTTTCTCGGTGTTCAGGCGCGCGCCCGCGCGCGGCGGCCTTCGACGCGGCGCTTCTTCGGCGTGATGAGGTTGGAAACGGATTTGTACGCCAGCATGACGAGAACGGCGTCGAGGGTGAATTTCACCAGGTTGAACGGCACGAGCACGGGCGCGATCATGGGCGCGATGGCGTCGACGCTGCCGTACCAGAACGCCACGCCGATGGTGAGGTTGGCCGCGATCGACGCGGCCGTGGCGCCAAGCGACGCGACGACGAGCCCGGATGCCGCTCCGGCGAAGGTGTGCATGCGCCGGTAGACGAGCGCGGCGGGCGCTATGAAGCAGAACGTGGCGACGATGTTCATGATCGAGCCCACCCATTCTCCCAGCAGCATGCCGTGGATGACGGCCGTCATGGCTCCGACGGCGCAGCCTGCCGCGGGTCCGAAGGCGAATCCGCAGATCATGGCAGGGACCAACGAGGGGTCGTAGGTGAGGAAGGGGGCTGCGGGCATAATCGGTATCTGCACGAAGGACAGCAGCGCGGCCACGGAGCACATAAGCGACATGACGGCGAGCTGTCCGGTCGTCCAGAGGTTGGTGTACGCCAAAGGGGCGTTCGACGACGGGGACATGGGTCCTTCTTTCCGCAAGGCCGTTGCCGTCGGACGTCGTTTCCGCCTTGCGCAAAGAAACGGGCCCGCATGAATTCCAATGCGGGCCCGTGATTCGCGCATGCGCACGCGCGGTGGCGCGTGCATCGGCGAATGTCTGCCTCTTCCATCCGGACTATGACCGTTGGTTTCGGAATCGCACCGAATCGGCCCGCGTATGCGCGGGTTCGCGGACTTCCGCGCCGGTTTTCGACCGCGCGGTCACCGCCAGTGGGGAATCGCACCCCGCCCTGAAACAGAATCCATGCGATCATTATAGCGGCGAAGCGCGCGCCGGCAAGAATCCCGGGCGCTTCCTTCGTTTCGCGGCGGCGTGCGCCATGCGGCGTTCGACCTGCGCAAGCGATCGCGCCGCCCTCTTTTATTTTTATGCGCTGTTTTCTGCTTTCGTCCGCTTTTCGTGCGTGCGCGCCATGCGCAGGCGTACAATGCAACGCTACGGATCAACCGGGGGAAGGCTGGTATATGGATATTGTCGGCATACTCAATCAGATAGATGCCGTGGTGTGGGGCCCCTTGATGATCTGCCTGCTTTTGGGCTCCCATATCTTTCTCACCGTCCGTACGGGCTTCATTCAGCGCAAACTGCCTCAGGCCATCAAGATGTCGGTGGTCAAAGACGAGGGCAGCGAAGGCGACGTGAGCCAGTTCGGCGCGCTTGTCACGGCGCTTGCGGGCACGATCGGCACGGGCTCGATCGTCGGTGTCGCCACCGCCATCATCGCAGGCGGGCCGGGCGCGGTGTTCTGGATGTGGCTCACCGGCGTGTTCGGCATCGCCACCAAGTACGCCGAGGTCTACGCCGCGGTCAAATACCGCGTGAAAGACCACAAAGGGGAAATGCTCGGCGGCGCCATGTACGCCTGGGAGCGCGCTTTCAAGCGTAAAGACGGCTCGGTGCCGTGGTGGGCGAAGCTCGGCGCGGTTTCGTTCGCCCTGTTCGCCATCGTCGCCACCATCGGCACGGGTTCCGCGGTCCAGTCGGCCGCGATGACGGGCATCATCGAGTCCAATTTCCCGGGCATCCCCACGTGGGCCATCGCCTTGGCCATCACCGTGCTGGTTTCGCTCGTCATCTTCGGCGGCGTGAAATCGGTGTCCACCGTCTGCGAGAAGCTCGTTCCGTTCATGGCCGTGGCCTATACCGTCGGATGCTTCGTCATCATGGCGTACAACTGGGAATACGTCGGCCAGGCGTTCGCGCTCATCTTCGAATGCGCCTTCACCGCCAAGGCGGCCTTCGGCGGCGCGGTGGGCAGCGGCATCATGGTCGCTTTGCAGTTCGGCTGCGCCCGCGGCCTGTTCTCCAACGAAAGCGGTTTGGGCTCGGCTCCTATCGTGGCCGCGGCCGCCGCTACGAAAAACCCGGCGCGCCAGGCGCTGGTCGCCATGACCGGCACGTTCTGGTCGACCGTGGTCATCTGCGCGATCACCGGCATCGTGCTCATCTCCACCATGCTGGCCAACCCCGGCATCATCGAGGGCGGCGGCATCAAGGAGGGCGCGGCTTTGGCCAGCGCGGCGTTCGCCACCATTCCGTATCTCGGCACGCCCATCCTGGTCATCGGCATGGTGAGCTTCGCCTATTCCACCATTTTGGGCTGGAGCTATTACGGCAACCGCTGCGCTACGTACCTGTTCGGCCGCAAGGCCATCCGTCCCTATCAGATCCTGTACGTGCTCGTCGGGTTTTTGGGCGCGATCGGCGTGGGCGATGTGGTCTGGACGGTCTCCGATATCGGCAATGCGCTCATGGCCGTGCCCAACATCATCATGGTGTTGCTGCTTTCGGGCATGATCGCACGCGAAACCAAGCACTACGTCTACGAAGGCCACCTCGACGAAGAATACGACGAGGAAATCCCGGTGGTCGAAGCGAAATAGCGCCGCATTCTCCGTTTTCGCATGCCCCTGCCGCCACGGCGCAGGGGCATTTTTTTCGGTCCGGTTTCAATTGGGCGGTCCGTGCCGCGGCGCCGTATGAGGAGCGGATAGAATGGCGCCGATGCCGAACACGCCGATAGGAGCAAACATGTCCGACGTTTCAAACCGTCCGCACGACGCGGTTTCCGATGCGCGTCCGTCCGAATGCCCGAAGGCGGCCACCTGCCGCACGCGCGCCGCATTGATGGAGGGCCGCGCCGATGTCGATACGGCGGGCGATCCGCGCGATGTCGAGGAAAGCCGGCGCCGGCATCGCGAGCGCAGACTCATCGGATACTCCCGCTTCATGGCCGTCGTGCCGAGCGTGGGGTTGTTCATCGCCTCTATGGCCCTGACGCTTTCCACGCTGTTTTCTACCGTGAAGGTGACGTTCGAAGCGGTCGTCGGGCGGGTCGATATGCAGGACATGCTGGTCGATTACATCGAGTTCGCCGATTATTTCCTGCTCGCCGTCGTGCTCTACATCATGTCGGTGGGCCTGTATTCGCTGTTCGTCGATGACGGCATCAATATGCCGTCTTGGTTGCGCATCCACGATTTGGACGACCTCAAAGAAAAACTTGTGGGCGTCATCGTCGTGGTCATGGGCGTGTATTTCCTCGGACTGCTGATCCACGGAACCGAGCCTTTGGACCTGCTGCTTATGGGCGTGGGTATCGGGGCGGTGGTCTTCTCGCTTGCGTATTTCGTGCGCTTCGTCATGGTGGCTTCCCATAAGGGAGACTGACGTATCGCCCGACGTCGTTCGTCCGTTTTCGAATGCAGCGCGCCGCCGCATCCCGCGGCGCGGTACTATAAGGGCAAAAGGCATGCCGCATGCGCCGCATCGTTCGCCGCGCATGCGGCATGTTCTGTCACGTCGAGCGGACGACGCGGTCGTCCGAGCAAAGGGGGAGCCATGTCTGGCATTGCGACGGATCACGATTTCGCCCCGTTGGGCTTCGGGTTCATGCGCCTGCCCGAGTGCGAGCACGACGGCGTCAAGACCTTCGACCATGCGGCCGTCTGCGCGATGGTGGACGAGTTCATGGAGGCGGGGTTTTCCTATTTCGATACCGCGTACGGATACCATGACGGCAAATCCGAATGCGAGCTGAAGGCGGCCTTGGTCGATCGCTATCCGCGCGATTCCTATACCGTAGCGACGAAGCTTCCGGCCTGGATGGCGCATGACGCCGCCGATGCCCGTGCCATGTTCGACCGATCGCTGGAAAAGACCGGGCTCGGGTATTTCGACTTCTACCTGCTGCATAATCTGGGCGGTCCGCTGACGCAGGTGTTCGATGATTACGGTTTGTGGGAGTTCGTGGCGGAAAAGCGCGCGCAGGGCCTTATCCGCCATGTGGGATTCTCGATCCACGATAAGGCGGCGGCGCTTGAGAAGGTGCTGGCAGAGCACCCCGACGCCCCGATCGATTTCGTGCAGCTGCAGATCAATTATGCCGACTGGGAAAGCTCGATCATCGAGTCGCGCAAATGCTACGAGGTCGCGCGCTCGCACGATCTGCCCGTCATCGTCATGGAACCCGTGAAGGGCGGATCTTTGGTCAACCTTCCGCCCGCCGCCGCCGATGTGCTGCGTCAGGCCGACCCCGATGCGTCGCTCGCGTCGTGGGCCTTGCGCTTTTGCGCCTCGCTTCCGGGCGTGGCGGCGGTGCTTTCGGGCATGAGTTCTATCGAACAGGTCCGCGACAACGTGCGCACGTTTTCCCAGGCGCGCCCGCTCGATGCGACCGAACGCGCGGTCCTCGATCGCGTGCGCGCCGTGCTGGCGGGTATCGACACCGTGCCGTGCACCGATTGCCGCTATTGCATGAAGGGCTGTCCCGAAGGGGTGCATATCCCGACCATCATGGATTCGCTCAATATCATGGCCGTATACGGCGATATGCATCGCGCCAAGGAGAATTACGTGTGGAACGCCACGGGAGGCGAGGCGAGCCGCTGCGTGCGCTGCGGCGCCTGCGAAGACGTCTGCCCGCAGAAGATCGACATCATGGACCGCCTCGACGCCGCTGCGTCCTTGTTCGAGGAAGGGAAGGGCGAATAGCGTGCGAGACGGGTGCGAGAATGTGTGCGGCGCCGGCGTCGAGGCGCCGGCGCCGACGATGGATGATGCGCGCGCCGCGTTGCTGCGCTATTTCGGGTATGCCGATTTCAGGCACGGACAGCGGCGCATCGTCGAAGCGGTGCTGGCGGGCCGCGATGCGCTGGGCGTGATGCCGACCGGCGCGGGAAAATCGATGTGCTATCAGATTCCCGGCATCGTGCTGCCAGGCCTCGCCTTGGTGGTTTCCCCGCTCGTTTCGCTCATGGGCGATCAGGTGCGGGCGCTGATCGATGCAGGCGTGCGCGGGGCGTATCTCAATTCCACGCTGACGCCCGGCCAGCAGCGCACGGTGATGAAGCGCGCCGTCGAAGGCGCGTATAAAATCATGTACGTGGCGCCCGAGCGCCTCGAAGACCCCGTTTTCCGCGAATTCACGCGCCAGGTCCCCATTCCTTTGGTCGCGGTCGACGAGGCCCATTGCGTGTCGCAATGGGGGCAGGACTTCCGTCCGTCGTATCTCGGCATCCGCGATTTCATCGAATCGATGCCGCGGCGCCCCCGCGTCGTCGCGCTGACGGCTACGGCGACCGAACGGGTGCGCCGCGATATATCGGCGTTGCTGGGTCTCGACGATCCGGTCGAAACGGTGACCGGGTTCGACCGGCCTAATCTGCGCTTCGGCGTCGAACGTCTCGAACCGAAGGAAAAGCGGCTGCGCATCGCCGGATACATCGCCGAGCATCCGCGCGAAAGCGGCATCGTGTATTGCAACAAGCGCAAGGACGTCGACGACGTGGCGGCATGGCTGGCGGTGCAGGGCGTGACGGCGGCGCGTTACCATGCCGGCATGGACGCTGCGGCGCGCCGCGAAAGCCAGCGTCGCTTCATCGACGACGATGTGCAGGTGATGGTGGCCACCAACGCCTTCGGCATGGGAATCGACAAGTCGAACGTGCGTTACGTCATCCATTACGGCATGCCGAAAAGCATCGAGGCGTACTACCAGGAGGCGGGCCGCGCAGGCCGCGACGGCGAGGCCTCCGAGTGCCTGCTGCTGTGGAGCGACGGCGATATCGCCACGTGCCGCTATTTCATCGAAGAGGGATCCGTTCGCGAGGGGCTTTCCCAAGAGGAGGCGTCGTGCGCGCAGGCCGCCCAGCGCCGCATGCTCGAAGCCATGATCGGCTATTGTCGCACGACGGATTGCCTGCGCTCGTACATTCTGCGCTATTTCGGCGAGCGCTCCTACGACGGCATTGCCGATGCCGCCGCGGGCTCGAGCGAAGGGTGCGGCAATTGTTCGAACTGCCTGGGCGACTTCGAATCGATCGACGTGACGGATATCGCCCGTGCCTGCATCGCCTGCGTGCGCGACATGCCCGGCTCCTTCGGCAAGGCCATGATCGCCGACGTCGTGCGCGGGTCGAAGGCGCGCCGCGTGCTCGAGAACGGTTTCGACGAGCTGGGTTGCTACGGCACGGTGCGGGCCGCCGCGCCCCTCGTCAAAGAGACGATCGAGCTGCTGGCCGCTTCGGGCGTCGTGGCAATTTCCGAGGGCAGCTATCCGGTGGTCGAGCGCGGCCCCGCATTCGACGAGGCGCAGCGGGAGGGATTTTCGTTGTGCATGAAGAAGGCCAAGCGCGATCGCGTGCGCCCGCAGCCTGCGCGCACCCCCGCGTCCGTCGATGCCGCGCCCGCTTCGGATCTGTTCGAGCGCCTGCGCGCGTTGCGCAAACGCATCGCCGACGACAAGGGCTTGCCTCCGTATATGGTCTTCTCCGATAAGGCCCTGCGCGATATGTGCGCGATCCTTCCGCGTAACGATCGCGAGTTTTTGCAGGTCAACGGCGTCGGCGAGAAAAAGCTCGAACGCTACGGCGCTGCATTTCTCGCCGAGATCGCGGCGTTTTCGCGCGATCGGTGACCTTCGCCCGTCGTCTTGGACAGTCAAGCCTCTTTCGTAAAGACCCTGGCACGCAAGCATCCTATACTGGCCGCGTCGAAGCGTTCGACGCGGCTTTTTTTCGCACAAGGGGAGGTGCGCCGCCCGCGCCGGACGAAGGGTATGCGCGGCCGCGATGCGCCGCGCGCGAGAGAGGGGAAGTGGTTCGCGTGGGCATTCTCTACCAAGCGGCCGATATGTCGTACTAGGCCATCTGGCTTTTCGTGCTGTTCGCTTTGATGGCGTTCAACGAATTCGGGCGCACGAGCAGATGGGGAGGAATCGCGCTGTTCGCGGTGCTGCCGATCGTATTGACGGTGTTCGTGTGGCCCGTCACGGCCGCGCCCGGCAACGAATACGGTACGGGAACCTGGTTCAACTGGGTGAAGACGTATTCGGCCTTGGCCGGCTGTCTGGGCTTTATGGCGTTGCGTTTCGTGCATTGGACGGACGCCGACGGCGCGACGCATCATCTCTACGAGAAAAAGTGGGCCCTGTGCTTTCCGCCGCTTATCCTGGCCATCAATATCGCCGAGGCGGTCATCCGCGATTTCCAGGTGTTCGGCTTCGGGCTGTGGCAGGGCGGCACGGTGGAAAACCTTTGGACCATGTCGGGTCCGTGGAACGTCATGAACGGCATCGCGGGCATCCTGAATATCGTGACTATCTGCGGCTGGCTCGACATCGTCGTTTCCAAGGACAAGACGCGCGATATGATCTGGCCCGATATGATCTGGGCGTGGATCATCGCTTACGACTTCTGGAATTTCGCCTATACCTACAACTGTATTTCCGACCATTCGGCGTATTGCGGTTTGGCGCTGCTGCTTTCGTGCACCATCCCGACGTTTTTCATCAAACGCGGCGCATGGCTGCAGCATCGCGCTCAGACGCTCGCGCTGTGGATCATGTTCGTGATGACCGTTCCTCAGTTCGCCGATGTGCTGGCGCCTATACCCACGACGCATAATCCGACCGCGTTTTTCGTCGTGAGCCTCGTGTCTTTGGCGAGCAATGTCGCGTTGGCGGCCTATCAATTCAACAAGATCCGCAAGAACAAGCTCAATCCCGTCAAAGACGAGCTGTACGCCGATACGGCGGCCTATAAGCGCGTGCTTGACGAGAACATCTAAGGCGTTCATCGCGGGCGGTCGCCGTAGCGCTCGTTGTGCGACGGCGACGGTTCGTGCGATGCGGTCCCCATGCCTGCGGGCCGTCCGTCGGTGCGCGGGCGGGTCTGCGGGTACGCGCGATATAATGCGAAGACGTCCGCTTCGGCGGGCGTCTTCGCATAGGTGCGTGCGCAGGCGGCGCGGTAGGCGGCCTGCGCGTTCGGGGGAGGGGCGTCGCGTGCGATTCGAATCGGCGCCGCTGCCGCGTTCGGCGGCGGGGGCATGCAAAAAGGGGCTGCGTCTCGAAGGGCGTGCCGGGGATATCATGCAGGCTGCGCGCGGCCTGTTCGAAGCACGCGGGGTCGCCGCGACAACGGTGAAAGACATCGCGGCCGAGGCCGGCATCACGCGTGAGCTGTTCTATTACTATTTCGCGGGGAAAAACGACGTGATCGCGGCGGTTATCGACGATTATGCGGCCGACATCGTGGAAAGCGTCGCGGTCTGGAACGAGACGCGCGCGCCCGGCGATATGTCCGCCGCGCTGCGCGATTGCATGGCCACGCTGCGCCGAACCCTCTACGATGCGAGCGGGCCGCGGCCTATGGTGGCCGTTCTCGAGGAACTCGGGCAGCGCGACGCGTTCGACGTGCGCGCCGTGCGCGAGACGGCTGAGTTTCTCTGCCGCAATGTGGCCGACGAATACGAACGTTATCACGATGTGGAAGTCGACCTCGTCTTCGAGATGTTCTGCGTGATGCTGTTCGGGCTGACGGGCCTTTTGAAAATCGACCCTCATATAAGCGACGAGACGTTGATGAAGGTGGTGGAGCAGACGCTGAGGCTCGATATGCGTCCGCTTTCCGAAAAGCCCTCCGCCGAGTAAGGACCGCGCCCCCTTTGCTATCATAGGCAAGTTAAGCGAAACCAACGAAAACACGAGAGGTTGGAGGATGCTGCATGTCAGAACGCCTGACCGAACAAGACGTACGGGATATCGCGACGTACGCGCATATCGGGCTCGATGATCAAGAGCTCGCCCGGATGACCGTCGACTTGAACAATATCATCGCCACGCTCGAGCCGATCACCCGTTTCGACCTGGACGGCGTCGAGCCGACGTTCCATCCCATCGGAGGCCTGCACAACGTCATGCGCGAAGACGTGGTGGAGGAATCCTTCACGCAGGAGCAGGCGCTCGCCAACGCTCCCAAGCAGCAGGACGGCAGCTTCTTGATTCCCGCCATTCTCAGCGGAGGTGATCAGTAATGGCATATTCCACCGACATGGGCGTGCGTGCGATCCACGAGGGAATCGCCGCAGGCGAATTCTCCGCGCGCGAAGTGGCCGAGGCGAGCTTCGCGCATATCGCGCAGGCCGACGAGGCGGTGCATGCGTATCTCGAGCTGACCGAAGAAGCGGCCTATGCCGCGGCCGATAAGGTCGATGCGGCCGTCGCTGCGGGCACGTTCGGCGAAATGGGCCCGCTTGCAGGCGTCCCCGTCGCCTTCAAGGACAACATGAACATGGAGGGCACGCATACCACCTGCTCTTCCAAGATGCTCGAAAACTACGTGTCGCCCTATACGGCCACCTGCGTCTCCCGCCTTATCGAGGCGGGCGGCTTGCCTTTGGGCAAGCTCAACATGGATGAATTCGCCTTCGGCTCGTCTACCGAGACCTCCGCGTTCGGGCCCACGAAAAACCCGTGGGACCTCGCCCGCGTGCCGGGCGGTTCTTCGGGCGGATCGGCGGCTGCCGCTGCGGCGGGCATGGCCTGCATCACGCTGGGTTCCGACACCGGAGGCTCTATCCGCCAGCCCGCGTCGTTTTGCGGCGTGGTGGGTGTCAAGCCTACGTATGGCATGGTGTCGCGTTACGGCGTGGTGGCGTTCGGCAGTTCGCTCGACCAGGTCGGCCCGTTCACGCGCAGCGTCGAGGATGCGGCGTACGCGATGGACGCGCTGTGTGGATTCGACCCGCGCGATTGCACCTCGCAGCATTTCACGCCGCATTTCGTCGATGCGCTTTCCCAGGGCGTCGAAGGCATGAGGGTGGGCATCGTGCCCGCCTTCATGGAAGACCCCGGCCTTTCCGACGAGGTTAAAGCGAAGGTGAACGAGGCGGCGCGCACGCTGCGCGACGCGGGCGCCGAAATCGTCGAAGTCGAGCTTCCCCATGCCGATGCGGCCATCAGCGCGTATTACGTTCTCGGTCCGTGCGAGGCGTTTTCCAATCTGGCCCGCTTCGACTCGGTGCGTTACGGCTATTGCGACGGCGGCCATAAAGACCTCAACGGCCAATACGAGGGCAGCCGCGCCGCAGGCTTCGGCATGGAGGCCAAGCGCCGCATCATGTTGGGCAGCTATCTGCTCTCCTCGGGCGTGTACGAGAAGTACTACTATCCCGCGCAGCAGGTGCGCCGCCTGATCACGCAGGATTACGTGAAGGCGTACGAGCAGTGCGACGTCATCCTCATGCCCACGAGCCCGCGCGCCGCGTTCGAGTTCGGCGAGATCGGCGATCCGGTCGAGATGCACCTGTCCGACATCTACACGGTGTCGATCAACATCGCCGGCAACGGCGGTATGAGCGTGCCGTGCGGCCTGGGCGCCGAAAGCGGCCTGCCGATCGGCGTGCAGTTGGTGAGCCCCCAGTTCAAAGACGTCAACATGTTCCGCGCGGCCGCCGCGCTGGAGGCGGCCTACGGCGCAGCCCCCGTGGCGCCGGCATTCCAGGCAGGTGAATAAGCACGATGAAAACCCTTGAAGAAGTATTGCAGGATTGGGAGGCCGTGATCGGCCTCGAGGTGCATGCCGAGCTGACCACGCTCAACACCAAGATGTTCTGCGGCTGCAAGCTGGAATTCGGCGCCGAGCCCAATACCCATACGTGCCCCGTGTGCCTCGGCCTGCCGGGTGCGCTGCCCGTGCCGAACAAGGCCGCGATCGAATCGATCGTGCTGGCGGGTCTGGCCACCGGCTGCGATATCGAGAAGCATTCCATGTTCTACCGCAAGAACTACATGTATCCCGATATGTCGAAGAACTTTCAGACCACGCAGGGCCCCGTGGCCTTCTGCATGCGCGGCGGCCTCGATCTCGATGTCGACGGCATCGGCGCGAAGGAACGCGTCGAGCTGGCGGGCCTCGACGCGGGCGAAAGCCGCGGCAATGCGACGCGTACCGAAGACGGCTATGTGGCGCATGTGGGCATCACGCGTATCCATATGGAAGAAGACGCGGGCAAGATGGTGCACATCGGCGGTGGCGAGGGCCGCATTGCAGGCGCCACGCATAGCCTCGTCGATTACAACCGCGCGGGCACGCCCTTGATCGAGCTTGTCACCGAGCCCGAGCTGCGCACGCCCGAGGAGGCGCGCCTGTTCATGCAGAAGCTGCGCCAGATCTACCTCGCCATCGGCATTTCCGACTGCTCGATGGAGGAGGGCAGCCTGCGATGCGACGGCAACATCAGCTTGCGTCGCCGCGGCGAGACGGCATTCGGAACCAAGACCGAGCTGAAGAATATGAACAGCTTCAAGAATCTGCACGACGGCTTGGCGTATGAAATCTGCCGCCAGGCCCAGGTTCTCGAAGAAGGGGGCACGATCTATCAGGAAACCCGCCATTGGGATCCTTCGGCCAAGCGCACCATCGTCATGCGCGTCAAAGAGACTGCCGACGATTACCGCCTGTGCCCCGAGCCCGATATGGCCCCGTTCGATTTGTCCGATGAATTCATCGAGAACGTGCGCGCACGTCTTCCCGAACTGCCCGATCAGAAGGCGAAGCGCTTCGCGGCGCAGTTCGGCCTTTCTTCCTACGATGCCCGCCATCTGGTCGAGCATCGTGCGACCTCGGTGTTTTTCGAGGCCGCCATGGAGCTTGCCGGCGATGCGAAGCTGGCCAAGCCGCTCGCCAATCTGGTCATCAACGACGTCATGGCGCGCATGAACGCCGACGAGGCGTTCGATTTGGAGGCCTCGGCGCTTTCGCCCGCGCGCGCGGTGGAACTGGTGAAGCTCACGGCGAGCGATGCGATTTCCTCCAAGCAGGCCAAAGAGGTCTTCGCCGCCGTTATCGACGAGGACAAAGACCCTGCCGTTATCGTGGAAGAGCGCGGCATGAAGCAGGTCAGCGACACGGGCGCGATCGAGGCGGTGGTCGACGAGATCATCGCGGCCCATCCTGACGAGGCCGCCCGCTACAAAGAGGGCGAAACCAAGTTGATCGGCTTTTTCGTCGGTCAGTGCATGAAACAGATGCGCGGCCAGGGCAATCCGAAGATGATCAACCAGATTCTGGCGAAAAAACTCGGTTAATCTTGCGTGCGGCGGTTTGCCGCATCGTGTGCGTGCAAGCGCGATCGCAAGGGCGTCGACTTCGGTCGGCGCCCTTGTTCGTATCGGGATGTGATTCGTACCGGGACGGCCGAGGGGCGCGCCCGCGCCGCTGCCGGCGCGGGCGCGTTGTCATTAGCCGGTGGCTAATGTTTCGTTCGAGTTTCTTTTCTATGATGAATCGAAGGGGCGAAGTCCTGTGCATGCCCCTGCTTTGCATTTCGAACGAAGGAGAAACACATGAAGAAACCGATCGCCGTTTTCGCAGCCGCTTGCATGTTGGCATCGTCTATGGCGCTGGCTGCGTGCTCGAGCGAAGGTGCGCAGGAGCCTGCTCAGGATGCAACGGAAGCTGCTGCTCCGGCTGAGGAGAAGGCTCCCGAATCTGTTTACGCGGCAAGCATCGACGCCTTGAATCCTGCTAGCGATTACGAGGGAAAGCCTGCAATTGTCGTGACGTATTCTTGGACGAACAATTCCGACAAGGCGACCAGCGCAGCGGCGGCCTTGGCCTTGAAGGCTTTCCAGAATGGCGTGCAGCTTGAGGCGGGAATCGTGACGGGCGGCATTGATGGCGACGGATACATGGCGGAGGTCAAGCCGGGCGCGGGAACGACTTTTCAGCTGGCGTATCTTCTCGATGATCAGTCCGATGTAACCGTTGAGGTTTCCGAGTTGATTTCTCTGGATGACGTAATGCTTGCGGAGCAGGTTTTCACGCTTGCCTAATTCTGTGGTTCCGCCGGGTTCAGTTCATCTATGATGCTGAAAAACCCGAAGGACAGGAGGGCGTGCCGCGTGGAAGAGCCGTTGACGGAAGACTTGCTCGAAGAGCTGCTTGACGCGCCCGATCCGGTACAGTTCGCGCGCACGCATCATATTGCCGCCACGACGCTTTCCGAGCACTTGAGCGGGCTCCTCGACGAAAAGGGCCTCAAGCGTATCGATGTGATTCGCGAGGCGGGTCTCAACGAGACGTTCGGATATCAGATTTTCGTCGGCCAGCGCAATCCCTCGCGCGATAAGGTGCTTCAAATCGCCTTCGCTATGCGTCTCGATCTACGTGAGACCAATCGGCTGCTGCGCATGGCGGGCGTAAGCGACCTGTATTGCAAGAACCGTCGCGACGCCATCGTCATTTTCTGTCTTGATAAGGGCTATTCCCTGCGCAAGACCGACGAGGAACTGTATCGTTTCGGCGAGCAGACGCTGTGTCGTCCGAACTGACGGCGCTTCGTCGCGAGCGAAGCCGTCGACCATCTGATGAAGAGACGGGCTGCGGGCGGTCCGTCTCTTTTTTGGTACCATGGCAGGCATGCAAACCGATGAACTGGCAGAATACCTTGATTCCTTGCAGCGCGAAGCGTGCTACCGCGTCGACGCCGTGCTGGGTGAATCGGCGTTTGACACGACGCAGCGCGTGATGTTCGTCGGCGCTAACGGGGCGGAGCGCGGTCCGTATCTGCGCAAGATCATGCACGGCGATGTCTGTCCGCGCGCGGTGTACGAGCGTCTGCACGACGCCTACCGTTCCGGCCGTCGTCTGCGGTATCTGCCGACGGTCTTCGACTGCTATGCGTGCGGCGACGATGTCGTCGCCATTCTGGAATACGTGCGCGGCGAAACGCTGCGCGATGTCGTGAACCGTTGCTCGCCGTCGCTTTCGCTTGCCGCCGACGTGTTTCCTCGTTTATGCGATGCGGCGATCGAATTGCACGAAGGCTTCGACGCGCCCATCATTCATCGCGATTTGAAACCTTCTAACGTCATCTTGTCGCGCGACAGCCTGACATTGATAGATTTCGGCATCGCGCGCATCTACCGCGAAGGCGTCGCGGCCGATACGCGTCGCTTCGGCACGCGAGCTTATGCGTCGCCCGAGCAGTTCGGTTTCGGCCAGACCACGCCGCGCAGCGATGAATACGCGCTCGGCATGCTGTTGTTTTTCTGCCTGACGGGGGCCGAACCCGATATCGTCGTACGCGAATGCGGCTTTCGCCATCCCGCCGTACCCGAGCCGTTGCGCGCCGTCATCGAACGCGCATGCGCCTTCGACCCTGCGCAGCGCTACGCCGACGTACGTGCTTTGCGCGCCGCGTTCGACTGGGCGTGGCGGTCATGCTCGTCGGCTTCTGCAGGCGCGGCTTCATCGTCCGATTGCGCATATGCGTCTGCGCGGCGAACTCGCGTGCTTTCGGCGTCGCCCCAGCGCGGTGCCGGCGGCATCGCGTCGCAGGCGGGCCTTTCGATCGTACGTGCCCTTTCGGCGGCGCGTGATCGGTGTGCCGCCTGCGCGCGTGCGGTGCCCCGATGGGCGGGCGGCATATGGAACGCGGCGGTGTGCGCGTGCGCGGTCATCGTGCTTGCGGGATGCGCATGGGCGGCGCTGTTTCCGACCGGCGCCGATGTCGCCTATCCGCTGTGGTTCCGATGCGTGGAATATTTCGCGCTCGCCGCCTCGAACGTCGCGCTCATCGCCTTCGTCGTGATGGACAAGCGCCGCTTGTACGAACGTTTTCCGCGAGCGCGCCGGTTTTCCTTCCCCGCGCAGGCGGCGTTCGCCGCTGCGTACGGTTTGGGGAGCTTCACGCTTTTCGCCTTGGCGTTCCAGTCCATGTTGACGTGATGCGCTGCGCATCCGGAGTCGTTTCCGTATGCGAGCGCCCCGCCGTTTCGGAAGCGAAAGGGCGGGGCGCTCGTTCGGCAGTGATTCGCGTCGTCGTGCGGCTTAGGCGAAAAACGCGCCGTACAGGCCGCTGTCGATTCCTCCGACGACCTTCCAGGCGCCCTCTTCGAGCGCGTAGTCGAAGGTGCAATCGGTGGTCTTCGTGGCGGTTTCGTCCATAGCCTCCATCATGACCGAGCCCATGCTCTTGTTCATCTCGTCCATGCTCATCTCCGCCATCGCGCCGCTTTGTGCGAGTTCCAGCGCTTTCTCCGACGCTTTGAGGCTTGCGTCGGAGAACGATTTGCAGGTGATGGCGACGGTGGCCGTCGCGCTTGTGCCGTCTTCGCTCATGGCGACATCTTTGACGCTGTAGTCGAATCCTGCGAGCATGGAGCGTATGTAATCCTGGGCGACGATGCCGTACGTTTCGAGGTCGTTGGCCGCCTGAATGGTTTCGACCAGGTCGTTCACGGCGTTTTCGTCGAGGTTCTTCACCGGGTCGAGCTGCGCGGCGATGTCGGCTTTCACGCCGTCTTCGGGTTTGGGCTCGTCGGATGCGCATCCTGCGAGCATCGAGACGCACGCCAGCGCCGCTGCGGCGCACAACGCGAGAATCGGCTTGATACGGTTCATGGTCAGGTACCCCTTCCTTCGTGCGGACCGCCTTTCGGGCCCGCTTCACCTACACAGTGTAGCGGTTCGTGTCCAATAACAGGATGCGGCTTGGCCTCTTGCGCGCGCCGCTGGAGCGTCGATGCCGCGCTCGGGGTAGAATCGAGCGGTAGAAGCCGGAAAGGAGAGGATGCTTCATGGCAGATTCGCAGCGTCGTTTGAACCCCGCCCATCTCGCATGCGTGCGATCGATCGCCGAGCAGAGCCCGTTTTTGCAGATGCTCGGAGTTCGCATGACCGATCTTTCGCTCGGGTATTGCCGCAGCGAGACGCGCGTCACGCGCGATCTTCTGAATGTGTTCGGGGGAGTCCACGGAGGCGCGTATGCCGCCTTGCTCGACAATGCGACGTATTGGAGCCTGTATTGCGGCGTCGACGAAGGCGCGGGGTATACGACGATAGATCTGAATGTTTCCGATCTGGGGTCTGCGCGCGAGGGCCTGCTCGTTATCGAGGGCTGTGCCGTCAAATACGGGCGCACGCTGTGCCTTAGCGAGGGGACGATCAAAGACGAAAGCGGACGCCTTTTGGCGCATGCCACGTCGAAATGCCTGGTGGCCGATGGGATACAGCCGATATCCGAAGCCGTTTCCAGAACGGGTGCCGACCCTCTTCCGCCGAAATATCTCGACTGACGGCGGATGCCGCGTTTGCGGCGCTGTGCGTATTTACTGCACGCGCTCGCATGCTCGCGGCGCCTCGGGTATGATACGCAACACTGTTTTCACGGTGAAAGGATGTGCTCAATGAGCAACGAAGGCAAGAAGGTCAAGGCCCACTATCGCGGCACGCTGGCCGACGGCACCCAGTTCGATTCCAGCTACGATCGCGGCGAGCCGCTCGAGTTCACGTGCTGCGCGGGCCAGATGATCCCCGGTTTCGACGCGGCGGTGAAAGACATGGCGGCGGGCGAGAAGAAGACCGTCACCATTCCCGCGAAGGATGCGTACGGCGAGTACAACCCGCAGGCCGTGCAAAGCGTTCCCGTGTCCCAGATTCCCAACGCGGCGCAGCTTCCCATCGGCGAAACGGTGTATTTCCAGGGTCCCATGGGCCCGTTCCCCGCGAAGGTCGTGTCTGTCGACGAGGAGCATGTCGTGTTCGACATGAACCACGAGCTCGCCGGCAAAGACCTCACGTTCGAGATCGAACTGGTCGAGGTGGCCGAATAGCCTTTCGCGCTGCGTTTCATCGAGCGTCGCAAGCCCGCTCCGCGTTCGCGGGGCGGGCTTTTTCGCGTTGCGTGTCCGCGCCGCGTTCTTGAGCGTGCGTGCGACCGTCTCGCGGCCGCCGCGTCCGACGATCCCCGTTTTTCGTAGGCGTTTTTCGGGGATTATTCGCCAAAGCCCGTTTCGGATGCATCGCGCATGCGTCTTGAGCGGGCTTTTTCGCGCTCTTCGTGCGCGCCTGCGGTCTTCGTGGTATTATCGGGCCGTTCGTTCATACGAATCCCATCAACATTTTTACGTTCGGCGCCGCCGCGCCGGTTTTCCCATGTGTCAAAGGCCTTCGTGCGTTGCGAGGGCGATTCCTGTTTTAGAGGAGGAAAAGTGAAGTTCTTTCTGGATACCGCCGATCTCGACGAAATCAAAGAGGCGGCAAGCTGGGGCGCTCTTGCGGGCGTGACCACCAACCCGACGCTGTATTCGCGCATCGGCGGCAAGCTGGATGATTTCCACAACCACATCGCGCGCATCTGCGAAATCGTCGACGGCCCCGTCAGCGCCGAAAGCGTTGCCATGACGCGCGACGAGATCATTCGCGACGGCCGCGAGCTGGCCAAGATCGCCCCGAACGTGGTCGTGAAGATCCCCACCATGGTCGAGGGCCTTGCCGCATGCCGCGCCTTGTCCGACGAGGGCATCCGCGTGAACATGACCCTGTGCTTCTCGGTGCCGCAGGCCATCCTGGCGGCCCGTGCCGGCGCCCGCTACATCTCTCCGTTCGTCGGTCGCTTCGACGACATCTCCGAAGACGGCCTTTCTCAGCTGGGCGACGTGGTGACCGCCATCGGCAACTACGACTACTCCGAAAGCACCGCCAACGGCGAGCAGGTCGAAATCATCGCCGCATCCATCCGCAGCGCGAATCACGTCACGCAGTCCGCGCTGATGGGCGCCGATATTGCTACCGTGCCGTTCAACGTGCTGAAGAAAATGGTCCAGCATCCGCTGACCGACCGCGGCCTCGAGTCGTTCCTCAAAGACTGGGAAAAGGTTGCTAACGCATGATTTCAGACGATTTGACGTCCGCGAACGCTGCCGAGCCCGCCGCCTCTTCTTCGGAGGAGGCGGCTTCGGCCGCCGCCGCGACTCCCCGAAAGCGCCCGGGCCGTCCGCGTAAAAAGCCCGTCGAAGACGCTGCGGCCGCCGATGCGCAGCAGGATTCCGCGTCTTCTTCGGATGCTTCCGGCGAGGAAAAACCCGCCGTTCGCACGCGCAAGCGCCGTAGCGCGCAGGCCGCATCTTCTTCCGACGCCGAAAGCGGCGAAGCCGCGACGCCGAAGCGCGCGTCGTCCCGTCGTCGGGTCGGCAAGACCGAGGATGCGCCCGCGGCACCTTCCGAAGCTTCCGAAAAGACCGCCGCGTCTTCTGACGGCGAATCCGCCGCCGAAAAACCTGCTGTGCGCACGCGCCCCGGTCGATCGAGCGCTTTGCGTGCCGCACTCGAAGCGCCGCACGACGACGGTCGCATCTCCGAGGCGCCTTCTTCGTCTGCGACGGACGAATCTGATGCGGCCGGCGAAAAGCCTGCACGCCGCCGACCGGGTCGTCCGCGCAAGGTCCAGGAACCTTGCGCCGAAGAGCCGTCCGAGGCGCCTGCCGACGAGCGCTCCGATAACGATGCGGGCGCATCCGCGAACGAAGAGCACGCCGAATCGAACGAGGCGTCGGCCTTGGACGACGGTTCTGCCAAACGCGCGAAGCGCGGCAAGCAGGATCGCGGCGATGACAAGCAGCGCGAACGCCGCGCCTCTTCCCATGAGCGCGATGCGCGATCGGAACGCCGCCAGAACAAACAGGGCGCCGATCGCCGCGGCGATCGCGCTATGCGCAACGACCGCAACGACCGTTCGTACGATCGCGACCGCAACGACCACCGCCGCCAGCGTCGCGGGCACGGTCGCGAGCCCATGGTTCCCAAGACCAGCAAAGAAGAACTCGCCAAGCTCAAAGTGGCGGAGCTGCGTGCGAAGGCCGCCGAGCTCGAACTCGACACGACGGGCCTGAAGAAGGCCGAGCTCGTCGAGAAGGTCTTCGAGGCGTCGGTGCGCGCGGAGGGCTTCATCGACGTAGAGGGCATCCTCGATATCATGCCCGACGGATACGGGTTCTTGCGCACCAAGGGCTACCTTCCCAGCGAAAACGATATCTACGTGGGGCTTTCCACCATTCGCCGCAACGGTTTGCGCAAAGGCGATTTCGTCAAGGGCCAGACGCGGCCCGCGCGCGAAAACGAGAAATACGCGGCGTTGCAGCAGGTGACCCACGTCAACGGCGATGCGATCGAGGGCCAGGCGCCCCGTGTGAAATTCGGCGATTTGACGCCGGTTTTCCCCGACGAGTGCCTCACCATGGAGCATGGCAAAAACACCATCACGGCCCGCGTCATCGACCTCGTGTCGCCCATTGGCAAAGGCCAGCGCGGATTGATCGTCAGCCCTCCGAAGGCGGGCAAGACCACCGTGCTCAAGGATATCGCGGCCGCTATCACGGCGAATAACCCCGAAGTGCATCTCATGTGCCTTTTGGTGGACGAGCGTCCCGAAGAGGTCACCGATATGCAGCGTTCCATCAAAGGCGAGGTCATCGCGTCGACCTTCGACATGCCGACCGAGAATCACATCGCCGTTTCGGAATTGGTGATCGAGCGCGCGAAACGCCTGGTCGAACGCGGGGAAGACGTCGTTATCCTGCTTGATAGCCTGACGCGCCTTGCGCGCGCCTACAACCTCGCGCAGCCTGCGAGCGGACGCATCCTTTCGGGCGGCGTCGATTCCACGGCTTTGTACCCGCCCAAGCGCTTTTTGGGCGCTGCGCGCAACATCGAAGGCGGCGGCAGCCTGACGATCCTCGCATCGGCCCTGATCGATACGGGGTCGAAGATGGACGAAGTCATCTTCGAGGAGTTCAAGGGAACGGGCAATATGGAGCTCAAGCTCGATCGCGCCCTGGCCGACCGACGGGTGTTTCCCGCCATCGATCCGGTCGCATCGGGCACGCGTCGCGAGGATCTGCTGCTCAAGCCCCAGGAGGCGCCCCTCATCTGGGCGGTGCGCCGCATCCTTTCGAATATGAGCAGCACCGAGCGTGCTATGGATATGCTGATCAAGTCCTTGAAGCAGACCGACGACAACGAGGAATTCCTGCTGCGCACGGCGAAAAAGGCGCAGAACAATCGAGATTCCGATCATATGGAGCTGTAGCGTTGCCGCAGCATGTCACGAAAACGGCCTCCGCGCGCGATGCGCGGAGGCCGTTTTCGATGGCGGAATCGTACGGGATTACAGACGCGCGAGCCCTGCGTCGCGTGCGGCTTGGGCCACGGCCTGCGCGACCGCGGGGACCACGCGCGCATCGAACGCGTCGGGGATGATGTAGTCGGCGCGGCGGTGTTCGTCGTCGATCAGGTCGGCGATCGCATGCGCGGCGGCCACCATCATGCCTTCGTCGATATCGCGCGCACGCACATCGAGCGCTCCGCGGAAGATACCGGGGAACGCCAGGACGTTGTTGATCTGGTTGGGGAAGTCGGATCGTCCCGTGGCGGCGACGGCGGCGCCTGCGGCCAGCGCTTCATCGGGCATGATTTCGGGCGTGGGGTTGGCCATGGCGAAGACGATCGGGTCGTCGGCCATGGAGCGCACCATGGCCTGGGTCATGACGCGCGGCGCGGAAACGCCGATGAAGACGTCGGCTCCTTCGAGCGCATCGGCGAGGGTGCCGCGCAGGCCGCGCGGGTTGGTGAGCGCGGCGATGTCGGCATGCGCGGCGTTGAGACCGGGGTCTCCCGCGCACAGGATGCCGTCGATGTCGCACATGACGATATCGCGTACGCCGAGGCGCAGCAGCAGCTTGGCGATGCTGATGCCTGCGGCTCCCGCTCCGGAAAACACCACGCGGGCGTCTTCGAACGAGCGTCCCGTGAGCTTGCAGGCGTTGATGAGCGCCGCGCTGGTGACGACCGCGGTGCCGTGCTGGTCGTCGTGGAATACCGGGATGTCGCAACGCTGCTTCAACGCCGCTTCGATTTCGAAGCAGCGCGGCGCCGCGATGTCTTCCAGGTTGATGCCGCCGAAGCTTCCCGCCAAAAGCGCCACGGTGTCGACGATCTCATCGACATCCTGCGTGCGCAGGCACAAGGGGAAGGCGTCGACGTCGGCGAAGGCTTTGAACAGGGCGCATTTGCCCTCCATGACGGGCATGCCCGCCTCGGGGCCGATATTGCCGAGTCCCAGCACGGCGCTGCCGTCGGTGATCACGGCGACGAGATTGCCGCGGCGCGTGTAGCGGTAGGAAAGCTCGGGGTTGCGGGCGATCTCGAGGCACGGCGCCGCGACGCCCGGCGTGTAGGCGACGGCGAGGTCGTCTGCGTTTTCGACCGCGGCGCGGCTGACTACTTCGATCTTTCCGTGCCAGGATTCATGCGCGTCGAGGGTGCGTTGTTTGGTATCCATGGGTGCCTTTCGTGTGGTGCGGATCGGATAGGGGAGACGTGCCCCCCCCATGATGCGAAACGCCCGCTGTTCGGCGGGCGTTTCGCGCAGGAAGGATGCGGCCGTTAGAGGGAGTCGACGTAGGCGACCAGCTCGTCGATGGTGGAGAGGCCTTCGGGCTCGCCGAAGTCGACGTCGCAACGGTCTTCCAACTCGCAGATGAGCTCGACCATATCGAGGGAGTCGACGTCGAGCGATTCGAAGGTGGAATCGCCCGAGACGGCGTCGGGGTCGATGTCGAGCTTTTCATGAAGGATGTCTTTGATGGTGTCGATGGTGGCCATAGGTTCACACTCTTTCGTCGTAGCCGTGATCGTGGTCGCCGCCGCCTCGGACGAGCCGCGGCGTTGCGGGCGATACCGTCATTCTAGCCTACTCGCCGCCGTGCGCGGACGATTGCGCGCCGCCTGCGCTCGTTCGAGTGCGTGCAATCTCCATAAACGGCCTCTTCATCTCGATGCGCGCGTGTGCTATGATGCCAAGGCTGTCTTGCCTTGGTCGGAAACCAAGGCCTCTGAAAAGGAGAAACCAACATGAAGCAGGGCATCCATCCCGAATACATGGACTGCACCGTCAAGTGCACCTGCGGTAACACCTTCGTTACCCGCTCCACCAAGTCCGAGCTGAAGATCGACATCTGCAATGCGTGCCATCCGTTCTTCACCGGCACCCAGAAGCTGATCGACACCGGCGGACGCGTCCAGCGCTTCGCTGACAAGTTCGGTTCCGCTTCCGCCGCCGTCGCCGAGCGCGAGGCTGCGAAGAAGGCCGCCAAGGCCGCTGCCGCCGCCGAGCTCGAGGCCAAGAAGAAGGCCGAGCGCGAGGCCAAGGCCGCCGAGAAGGCCGCCCGTGCCGCCGAGTACGCTAAGAAGGCCGAGGCCGCTGCCGCTAAGGCTGCCGCTGAAGAGGCTGCTGCTCCCGCAGAGGAGGCCGTCGAGGCTCCCGCCGCCGAGGAAGCTGCCGCTGAATAACGCTTCATGTCGTTAAGAAACAGCCCGCCTTATGAAGGCGGGCTGTTTTCGTTTTGCGGGTGTTTTGCCCTGCGGGCGCATACGGAGGCGCCGCGTTGCGGGTGCTCGCGGGGCGTTTGCCTATAGCCGTCGCGCGATCGCGCGGGTCTTGTCGATAAGCTTGCGGTACACGCGCTCGCGCATCCACGGTTCGCTTGAAAGCGCCGTCATCTCGTCGAGGTCGATCCAGCGCACGGCGCTGTTCTCGTCGGGCTTGATGCGCACGGCGTCGTTTTCATCGGCCACGATAAGGTACGTCACGTTGAAATGCAGATGCGGCGCCACGTATGCGCCTCGTTTCTCGTGTCCGTTCACGGCGAGCGTTTCCAGGGAGAATATCGGCGAAGCTTCGGGTGCGACGATGCGTGCATGTTCGATTCCCGTTTCTTCGCGCAACTCGCGCAGGGCCACGGCCGCAAGGTCGCGTTCGCCGTCGGCGTGCCCGCCGATCCACGACCATGAGCGGTATAGATTGTGATATACCGCCAGCACCCGGCGCATGCGCGCATCGACCGTCCATGCCGATGCCGTCATATGGGCTTGCGCGCTTCGCTCGAAGCACGTCGGGTCGTTGTCGAGCGCCTGCATCATGGCGCGCTTGTCGACGGCCTCCTGTTCGTTGCAGGCAACGTAGGTGCGAATGTCTTCTCTGATGCCCACGGGCATTTCCTTTCGATAGGGCGTTCGCACGGGGGGGCGGTATCCGCCCCCCCCGTGCGAAGCGGGGAATCGCTCGCGCGCCGCGGCTTCGCCCTAGCGGTCTTTGCGCGAAATGAGCAGCAGGATTCCTCCGACGAGCGACAGGAAGATCAGCGTGCAGACGTCGAACGCGACGGTGTTCGGCTTGGTTCCCTTGTAGATTCCCCACGATCTGACGCACATGGGAATCATCCATGCCAGCGGGATGATCAGCCAGCACGACGCCACGAGCGATACGATATTGAATACGAAGGCGATAAGGCGCAGGATGTGGTCGGTGTCGCTCATGGGGTAGATGCCGCCGTAGCCGTTGCCCGGCTGGGTGTAGCAGGCCTGCTGATACGGCTGCTGCGGATATGCCTGGTAAGGGGTTTGCGTCGGCTGGTCCTGGGGCTGTTGGGGCTGATAGGGATCGTACGGTTCTTGCATGATCGCTCCTGGTCTCGGTTGTCTCTGCCATACGAATCATACTCTTTCGGCGTTCGACCGCCGCCGCTCTTTTGCGCCGTGCGCGTCAGCTTGCGCTATAATGCGGCAGTGCATCGCGCATGCGATGCGAAATGCGTCGACGAAGACAGCGATGCGCATCCCCGTTGCTCCAGAGAAGGGCTTCGCGGCTGAGAGAGCCCGCAGCGGCGCGCGTCGATTCCCTTCCGAGCAGCACGGCCGAACGCGGGGCGTCCTGTCGAGCACGATCGTGCCCGGCGGCGCGGATGTTCAGTAAGCCATGCCGGGTGCTCCCGTCATAGGGCCAATGAGCGGGCGGCAGGCCCGGTCGCCGTGCATCGCGGCGGTCGTATGTCTCGTCGTCAACCAGGGTGGTACCGCGAAAGCCTTCTTTCGTCCTTGGACGCGCACATCATGCGCCGGGGCGGAAGAAGGCTTTTTTCATTGCGGCGGCCGTAGCGCGCCGCCGCGCGCATGCAAACAGCGGGGCAACGAGGCCCCGCACGGAAGAAAGGCGAAGGCACATGGCGATCATCGACGAACTCGTCGCATTGAGGGCCGCGACGCTCGAGCAGATCGAACAGGCCGGCGATACGGCCGCGCTCGAAAGCGTGCGCATCGGCGTGCTGGGCAAGAAAGGCACGTTGACGGGGTATTTGCGCGGTATGGGGCAGCTTGCCCCCGAAGAGCGCGCCACGGTGGGCAAGACCGCCAACGAGGTGCGCAACGCGGTCGAAGCGGCGCTCGAAGCGCGTAAAGCCGCGCTTTCTCAGGCGGAGCTTTCGGCGAAGATGGATGCCGAAGCCGTCGACGTCACGCTTCCCGGGCGTGTGCAGCAGATGGGCACGCGTCATCTGATCAGCGGCATTATCGATGAAATTTCCGACATCTTTCTCGGCATGGGCTATTCGGTGGCCCAGGGTCCCGAGGTCGAGACCGACTACTACAACTTCCAGGCCCTCAACGCGCCCGAAGACCACCCCTCCCGCGGCATGCAGGACACCTTCTACATGGTCGACCGCACGGGCGACCATGCGGCGGTGCGCGGCGAATCCAAGGTGCTGCTGCGCACGCAGACGTCGGGCGTGCAGGTGCATACCATGGAAGAGAACAAGCCGCCGATCTATATCATCGCGCCCGGCAAGGTCTACCGCCGCGATGTGGCCGACCCCAGCCATCTGCCGCAGTTCCACCAGGTGGAAGGCCTGGTCGTCGACGAGGGCATCACGTTCGGCGATCTCAAGGGAACGCTCGAGTATTTCTGCAAGCAGATGTTCGGCGAAGATCGCAAGACGCGTTTTCGCGCGCATTACTTCCCGTTCACGGAGCCTTCCGCCGAAGCCGATGTCAGCTGCGGCGTGTGCGGCGGCACGGGGCATCTGCACGACGGCGAGCGCTGCCGCATGTGCAAGGGCACGGGCTGGCTTGAAATCCTGGGCTGCGGCATGGTCGATCCCAACGTGTACGGGTTCGTCGGCATCGACCCCGAGAAGTATTCCGGCTTCGCGTTCGGCATGGGCGTCGAGCGTATCGCGTGCCTGAAGTACAACGTGCCCGACCTGCGCATGCTGCTCGAGGGCGATATGCGTTTCCTGCGTCAGTTCTAGGTCTCGAAGGGAAGATCACGATATGAAGGTTTCTCTGAAGTGGCTGTCCGATTACGTGGACGTGCCGGGCGATATCAAGGAATTCTGCGACCGTCTCGACCTGACGGGCACGGGCGTCGAGGGAGTCGAAACGCTCGGCGCCGCGTTCGACGGCGTGGTCGTGGGCTTCGTCGAAACGTGCGAAGACCATCCCGACAGCGACCACATGCATGTGGTCACGGTCGACGTGGGCGAAGCGGAGCCCATCCAGATCGTATGCGGCGCTCCCAACATCGCCCAGGGTATCAAGGTGCCCGTGGCGACCGTGGGCGCGGTGCTGCCGGGCGATTTCAAGATCAAGAAGTCCAAGCTGCGCGGCGTGGCGAGCTTCGGCATGTGCTGCTCCAAGCGCGAGCTCGGATTGGGCAACGAGCATGAGGGCATCTGGGTACTTCCCGAGAATGCCGTCGTGGGCACGCCGATCGCCGATTACCTGGGCCTGACCGACACGGTGCTCGATCTGGAAATCACTCCGAATCGCCCCGATTGCCTGTCCATGGTGGGCTTCGCGCGCGAGGTGGGCGCGATGTACGGCCGCGATTGGTGCGAGCCTGCTGCCGAGCTCGAAGAGTCGGGCGAGGCGACCGCCGATGCGGTAAGCGTCGAAATAGCCGATCCCGCGCGTTGCCCGCGCTACACCGCGCGTCTGATCAAGGACGTCAAGGTGGGCCCGAGTCCCGCATGGCTCGTCGAACGCTTGAGCGCCATCGGCCAGCGTTCCGTGAACAACATCGTCGACGTGACGAATTACGTGCTGTTCGAGCTGGGACAGCCTTTGCACACGTTCGATTTCGACGCGCTCGATACCGAAGACGGCAAAGCTCGCATTCAGGTGCGCGCGGCCCGCGAGGGCGAAAAGCTGGTCACGCTCGACGGCGAAGAGCGCGCGTTGACGCCCGACATGACCGTCATCGCCACGCCGCAGCGCGCGGTGGCGCTCGCCGGCGTCATGGGCGGCCTCGATTCCGAGGTCACCGATGCCACGACGAACGTCTTGCTGGAAACGGCCGTGTTCGAATCCGGCCGCACGAGCCGCACGAGCCGCAATCTCGGATTGATCAGCGAGTCGTCGCTGCGCTACGAGCGTCGCGTCGACGACCTGGGCGTCGACGCACGCGCCGACTACGCCGCCGCCTTGATCGCCGAGGTTTCCGGCGGCACCGTGTGCGCGGGCATCGTGGACGAATGGCCCGCCGGCGAACCCGAGCCGCGCGTCCTGGCGTTTCGCGTCGATCGCTTCCGGAAGATGATGGGCGCCGCGATCGCGGTCGATTTCATCGTCGACTGCCTCACGCGCCTGGGTTGCGCTGTGTCCGATCAAGGCGACGGCGTTCTGTCCGTGGCCGCCCCCACGTTCCGCCCCGACCTCGAGCGCGAAATCGACCTGTATGAAGAGGTCCTGCGTCTTTACGGCATGGACCGCATTCCCTCCACGCTGCCTGCGGGCCGCGGACGTCTCGGGGTGCGCACGCCGCAGCAGATCGTGGACGCCAAGCTGCACGCGGCGCTTTCCGCATGCGGCATGAACGAGACCATGACGTATTCTTTCGCGGCCGCCGACGACGTCGAGAAGCTGCGCATGAACGAGGAGGGGTTGGGCGAAGCCGCTGAGCTTATCAATCCCATGAACGCCGAGCAGTCCTGCATGCGCCGCACCATCATCCCCGGCCTGTTGCGCAGCGTGGCGTATAACCAGAGCCGCGGCGTGGACAATATCCAGCTTTACGAGATCGGCACGGTGTTCTCCGCGCGCGAAGGAGCGGCTCAGCCGAAGGAGCGCCGCCGGGTCGCGGGCGTTTTGGCGGGAGCCATGGGGCCTGTGGCCTGGAACAATGCTCCTGCCGCCTTCGATTTCTTCGACGGCAAAGGCGTGCTCGAATCCATCGCGCGCGAGCTCGCGCTGCCCAAGGTGCGCTTCAAGGCGCTGTCCGCCGAGGAATCCGCGCACTTGCAGCCCGGCCGCGCTGCGCAGATGCTGTCGGGCGGCGACGTGGTCGGCTGGGTCGGCGAGATTCATCCGCTCGCGGTCGACGCCTTCGGCGCGAACGCGCCGGTGGTCGCTTTCGAGCTGGATATGGCCGTGCTCGAGCGTGCGTGCCGTCCCGCCCGCGATTACGTGGACGTGCCCCAGTTCCCGGCGGTCGAGCGCGATGCGGCCTTCGTGGTCGACGAATCCGTGACGCACGAGCGGCTGATGCAATGCATGAGCTCGGCAGGCGGCAAGCTGCTCGAGGGCGTGCAGCTGTTCGACGTGTATCGCGACGAAGAGCGTATCGGCGCAGGCAAGAAGTCCATGGCGTATTCGTTGACGTATCGCGCGGCCGATCGCACGCTGACCGGCGAAGAAGTGGACAAAGCCCACGAGCGCTTGATCAAGAAGGTCTGCGGCGCCACGGGCGCCGAGGTGCGCGGATAACGTCATCTGCGCATAGCGATGCGGCCGCGCCAGACGCGCCGCGAAAAAAAACGGAGCCGTCGCGCGTCGTCGCGGCGGCTCCGTCGTACGTGGAGCGGATTTACGCTTCGTCGGCAAGGGTCGTCCTGCGCGCGACGAGGGATGCGAGCGGCTCGAGGAAGCCGACCTCGTGCGGCGCTATGGACGCAAGGCCTTGACGGGCCATCGCGAACAAATCGTCGGCCAACGCGCCTGCGTCGCGCCCGTACACGCGCGCTTCGTAGCCCTGCGCCATGACGGCTTCTTTGGCCAGGTCGATCTGGGAGGCGTCGAGCTGCAGGCACGAGGCGTGCAGCGATTCGAGGCAGCGGTCGCAGTAGAAAAGCCCTTTGATGAGCGCGGCGTAGGCGAGCGCGTACGGTACGGGCATGGAATCGGCCGGCCTGATTTCGACGTAGCTTTTCAGGCGCACGTCGGGAAATACCATGGAAAGCGCGTGCTCCACGTCGGCACGCGTCATGGGACGTTCGGCGTAGATCTCACCGAACGGGCGCGGGTCGTAATGTGCTTCGCCGTATTCGTCGAGGCGCACGATGGCGGGCGTGTCCAGGATGTAGTCGGCGTAGGAGGAAAATCCGAACGACGGGTCGAGCACGCGGGGGGGCGTGTTGCAGCGATCGGGGTCGCAGAACTTCCAGATTTCGGTGCGCATGCAGGGGTGGGGCCGCGCGCCTCCTTCGAAGACGGGCGCGTTATCGCAGATCAAGGCGAATAGCGGGGCGAGCACGGCGGCGACGCGCATCTTTTTGACGCAATCGGCTTCGTCGCGGTAGTCGACGGACACCTGGGTGGACGCGCTGGCGCGCATCATGCGGGGTCCCCAAGGCGAGATGGCCGAGAGGTATTCGCTCATGTATGCGTAGCGCGCCTTCGGGATGAGCGTTTTGTCGGCGGCACGCAGTGCGGGGTCGTATCCGCGCGCGACGATGCGTCCGCAGACGGCTTCGAGCTGCTCGGCGAGCGCGTCGTCGAACTCCTCGAACGCGCGCCGGGCCTCTTCGAGGGAGACGAACGGGCCTGCGGAAAGCTCGATCTGCGCGGCGGGCTCGATGGTCACGTTCGCGCCGTCTTTGGCGACGCCGAGTATGTCGTCGCCGTGCATGGCGACGTGCGGGTAATGGCGGCGCAGGCCTTCGAGCACGTCGCGCACGCCGTGGGGCTGGTCGTAGGAAAGCGGCTCGCCTGTGCTGTCGACGAGGAACCGCTCGAGCTCGATGCCCACGAAGCGCGCATCGGGCTTGGCTCCCTGTTCGAAATAGGACACGATGGCCGCTTTATTGCGCTCGCGCGCGGGTTGGGCTCCCCGTCGCCCGTCGCTTCCTCCCGCCGCGCCGCACCTCCTCGAAAAGACGTCCTGCTGCATGCCCGTACCTCCTCTGTCCGGTTTTTCCGACCATGGTAGCGCACAACGCCGCGCGCCGCGGCATTGCGCGGCATCGTACACGCAGCCGTCACGCTCCCGTCGCTTTTCGCCCCGCGCGTTGCGGCGCGTGAATATTCATCACGGATACGATTCGGTGACGAAAGGGCTATTTGATTGAATAAGGCTTGCAATCGCATACATCGTCTTGTATTTTCTCTTCGTTAAATCATGCTGGTTTCTTCCGGCATGCGGGTGCTTTGCATAAAAAACCGAGGGGAGCATTATGACGAAGCGAGCAGTGCGCCACGACGTGATTCGCGAAATCATCCGTCGCGGCAATATCAAGACGCAGCGCGATCTGGTGGAGGAGCTGCGCTCGGAGGGCTACGATTGCACGCAGGCCACCGTATCGCGCGATATCGCGGGCATGGGGTTGGCCAAGTCGCGCGACGGCTATTACGTCCTGCCCGAAGACCTGCGTTTGCAGCGCATGGTGGGCGAACTCGTCGAGGGCATCGAGATCGTCAATAATTTCCTGGTGGTGCGCACGCCGTCGGGCATCGCGAGCGGGGTGGCCGTCGCGCTCGACGCGGCCCAGCTCAAAGGCGTGGCGGGAACGCTTGCCGGCGACGACACGATCTTCGTCATGTGCCGCAGCTCCATCGAGGCCCAAAGCGTGGCCGAGGTCATTCGCCATTTGCAGGACCACCAGTAAGGTCCGCATCCGTCCATCGGCCTCCTATGGAAATTGGCGCGGCGCCCCGGGGCGCCGCGTTCTTTTTGGTATAGTTCCTTTTCACGGCAGTATGAAAGGGCTTTGATGGATATGTCTATAAAACGAACTGCGCGTGCGTTTCTCCTGGTCGTTGCGGCATGCATGCTGTGCGTGTCCCTTGCGGCGTGCGGCGGGGACGAAAACGCGCCGAAAACCCCCGCCGAGCAGAACCGCGCGTATATGGCGAGCGTCAACAGCATCGGCGCCGAGGCGTCCGATGCGCTGGCTTCGTTCAGCGATGCGGTGGCGGCGGGCGATGTGGCGGCCATGCGCCAATGCGCGTCCGACGCGGCCAAAAAGCTCGAGAAGTTCGAGCAGCTGAGCGCTCCCGAGGCGCTGGCCCAGGTGCATGAGGAGTACAAAGCCGGCGCGTCCGATGTAAGCGCCGCCTTGAGCGAGTACATCGAGGCGTACGCATCGTTGCAAAACCAGCCCGAAGGCGCTAAGGACGCTTCGGCGTTCGAGGAGAAGGTCGCCGCGGTGCAAGCCCGCTACGATACGGGCATCAAGCATCTCTCCGACGCCGATGCCATGGTGGCGTCGCTTGCCTCCGGCGAGGCGGGCGGATCTGCCGACGGCGCCTCCGCCCAGCAATAGCGCGCTGCGCGCCGCGTAAGGCGCCGCGACCCGGTTTCGAATGCATCGCGATCCGCGTGCGGGATGGTTCGAAGCCGGGTTTTTTCATTGCCGGGCGTTTGCGCCCGCATGTCGAAAGGGGATCCGATGAACGCTCATTCGCAACCTGTCGCCGCCGTCGCGGTTTCGCAGGCGCGCTTCGAACGCACGACGCGCATGGTGGGCGAAGAGGGCGTCGAACGCCTGGCCGCGGCGACCGTCGCGGTGTTCGGCCTGGGAGGCGTCGGTTCGAGCTGCGCCGAGGCGCTGGCGCGCGCAGGCGTCGGCACGCTTGTCCTGATCGACCGCGACGAGGTCGAGGAAAGCAACATCAACCGTCAGGCGTTGGCGTTTTACAGCACGGTCGGCAGGCGCAAGGCGGATGTCATGGCCGCCATGGTGCGCGATATATCGCCGCATACCCGCGTGAAGGCCTACGACGCGTTCGTCACCGAGGATATCGTGGGCGATTTTCTCGATGATTCGGTCGATTTCATCGTCGATGCGGTCGATACGGTGACGACCAAACTCGCCTTGGCGGCTTATGCCGAGCGGCACGGCATTCCGTTCGTGGGCAGCATGGGGGCGGCGAACAAGCGCTACCCGGAGCAGCTTCGTTTCGCGGATATCTATGCGACCGAAACCTGCCCTTTGTGCCGCGCGGTGCGCAAGCAGGCGCGCCAGCGGGGCATAGGCCGCATGCGGGTGCTGTATTCGCCCGAACAGCCCGTGCCCGTGGCCGCCCGGGAGGGCGCCGAGCGGCGGCAGCGCACCGAGCTCGGAACGCTTTCCTTCATGCCGCCCATCATGGGGCAGATGATAGCGGGCGATGTGATACGGGCCATCCTCGGCATCGAATAAGGCGCGCCGCGCCGCGACGAAAGGACGTCAATGAACGGGAAGTTTCTGCCGGTTTCGCTCGAAGAAGCGCACGAGCGGGGATGGGACGAGGTCGATTTCGTCTACGTGTCGGGCGATGCCTACGTCGACCACCCTTCGTTCGGGGCCGCCATCATCACGCGCGTGCTCGAGGCCAACGGCTACCGGGTAGGCGTCATCGCCCAGCCCGATTGGAAAGATCCGGCGAGCGTGCAGGTCTTCGGCCGCCCGCGCCTGGGATTTCTCGTGTCGGCGGGCAACATGGATTCCATGGTGAACCATTACACTTCGTCGAAAAAACCGCGTCGCAGCGACGCCTATTCTCCCGGAGGCAAGGCGGGATTGAGGCCGAACCACGCGGCGGCGGTGTACGGCAATCTCGTGCGCCGCGCGTACAAGGACGTTCCCATCATCGTGGGCGGCATCGAGGCGAGCCTGCGGCGTTTGGCGCATTACGATTACTGGTCCGATAAACTCAAGCGCTCCATCCTCCTCGATTCGGGCGCCGATATCGTGTCGTACGGCATGGGGGAGCGCTCGATCGTGGAGATAGCCGACGCGCTTGCCGCGGGGTTGGCGATCGAGGACATCACCTTCATCGACGGCACCGTCTATAAGACCCGCTCGCTCGATTACGTGTACGACGCCGTGACGCTGCCGTCGTTCGAGCGCATGCAGGCCGACAAGCTCGCCTATGCGGAAAGCTTCGGCATCCAGTACCGCAATTCCGATCCGTTCACGGGAAAACGCCTGGTCGAAGAGTATCCGCATTCCGTATACGTGGTGCAAAACCCTCCTGCCAAGCCGCTTTCGCGCGAAGAGCTCGATGCGGTCTACCGCCTGCCTTACGCACGCACGTACCATCCCATGTACGAAGATCGCGGCGGAGTTCCGGCCATCGCCGAGGTGAAATTCAGCCTCGCGAGCAGCCGCGGCTGTTTCGGCGAATGCTCGTTTTGCGCGCTGACCTTCCATCAGGGCCGCATCGTGCAGTCGCGCAGCAAAGAGTCGCTGCTCGAAGAGGCCGAAGCCATGACGCACGATCCCGATTTCAAAGGCTACATCCATGACGTGGGAGGCCCCACGGCGAATTTCCGCGCGCCCGCTTGCCGCAAGCAGCTCACGCACGGCGCGTGTCCGCATAAAAGCTGCCTGTTCCCCGAGCCGTGCAAAAAGCTCGAGGTCGATCATGCCGACTACGTCGACGTGCTGCGAAGCCTGCGCGCGCTTCCGGGGGTGAAGAAGGTGTTCGTGCGCTCGGGCGTGCGCTTCGACTACGTCATGGCCGACGCCGACGATACGTTCATCAGGGAACTGTGCGAGCACCATGTGAGCGGCCAGCTCAAAGTGGCCCCCGAGCATGTGTCTGACGCGGTGCTTTCCGTGATGGGCAAGCCGCGCAACGAGGTCTACGAACGTTTCAGGGAGCGCTACCGACGCGTGAACGCCGATCTGGGCAAGAAACAGTATCTCGTTCCTTACCTCATGTCGTCGCACCCGGGATCGACGCTGAAAGAGGCGGTCGAGCTTGCCGAGTATTGCCGCGACCTGGGCTATATGCCCGAGCAGGTGCAGGACTTCTATCCGACGCCGTCGACGCTTTCGACGTGTATGTACTATACAGGCGTCGATCCGCGCACGATGAAGCCCGTCTTCACGCCGAAAAGCGCCCATGACAAGGCGCTTCAGCGCGCATTGATCCAGTATCGCGATCCGAAGAACCGCGATCTGGTGAGAGAGGCGCTGCATCGCGCCGGACGCGACGACCTGATCGGCTACGATAAGCGCTGCCTTGTGCGCCCGCGCGGCGCATCGGCGCGTTCTTCGACGGACGGCGCGGTGCGCCTTCATCGGGCGAAGGGCGGCGAGGGCGCGCCTCGTCGGCGCGACGGCGAGGCGCGCACGGCTCAACGACAGGGGCGTTCGAAGCGCGCTGCGCAAGGTTCTTCCAAGCCGCGCAGGCGCTCATAGGCGCGCATCCGTCCGCATCGGCGCCTTTCGGCGCGCCGATGCGGTATGCGACGTATCCGCTTCGATTCGAAAAGGGGCGCATCCATGGGTAAAGATGCCATCGAACATACCCGGTCCGTGGCGAAAACCGCGGCCGATGAGCGCGCGTGCGGCGAGCTGCTTTTGCGCGAGACGCTGCAGAAATACCAAGCGGTCATGCGGCAGATGGAGGTCCGCTTCGAAGTCCTCGACAAGGATTTGAGCCTGAAAAAAGACCGCAATCCGATCCACCATATAGAATCGCGGGTGAAAACTCCGTCGAGCATCGTCGAGAAGCTCGAGCGGCGCGGCTACGAACCGACGCTCGCGAACATGGAGCGCTATTTGACCGACGTGGCCGGCGTGCGCGTCATCTGCTCCTACATACAGGACGTCTACGGTCTTTTGGAGCTTTTGCAGCGCCAGGACGATTTGGAAATCGTCGAGGTGAAAGACTACATCGCCCATCCGAAGCCGAACGGCTATCGCAGCCTCCACGCCATCGTGCGCATGCCGGTGTATTTCATGGACAAAAAAGAGCTCGTACCCGTCGAAGTGCAATTCCGCACGATAGCGATGGATTTCTGGGCCAGCCTCGAACACGGCCTGAAATACAAGGCGGTCGATCGGGTGCAGGGCATCGATTCGTTCGACGAGCTGCGCGATTGCAGCCGCATCATCGAGGATGTGGAGCGCCGCATGCAAATTCTCGCGTACGCGCTCGACGGCGGGCGGTGACGCGCGCCGGTGGCGTTTCGGTGAAAGCCGCCCGTTCGCGCTGTCGCCTGCGTCCGCGGCGCGTATGGTCGAACGCGGAAGGTGGTTCGTATGGAAGAGAAGAGCACAAATCCGGGCGATGCGCGCTCGGCGTCGTTTTGGCGCAGCCTGTTCGACGACATATCCGTGGCGCAGCTGATTGCCGGCGCGCTCGCCGCCGTGACCTCGATGCTTTTGGCGTCGCGCATCGGTATCGCGGGGTCGGTCATAGGCGTCGCGGTCGGCTCTATCGTGTCGGCCGTCGCTTCGCAGGTTTATAAGAAATTCCTTTCGGCGTCGGCTGAAAAGCTCAAGGACATGGCGCCCGACCGCACGGTCTTCGCGCGCCGCGCCGCGCACCCCCGATCGACCGATTGCGAAAAGCCTCCCGTTTCCGATGCGGCGAAGACGGCGCCTGAGCCGACGATGCCGATGCATCGTTTGGAAGAGACGGTTGCCATGGGCCTTCGCGCGGATGTCGCTGCGACGGGCGTCGATTCGCGTCCTGTGCGCAGTCCGCGTTCTCAGGTGTATGCCGACGAGGCGCTCGCCCGTTCGCGCGCGGCTCGTGCCCGTAAGGCTCGGATCCAGCGTAATGCCGTGATCGTGGCGGCGGTATCCGCCTTGGCGGCCATCGCGCTGACCGCGTGCGTGATCGAGGCGGTGACGGCGGGCCAGGGCTTCGGCGTCAAGCCCGATTCCGTTTTCTACGCGTCGCATGAGACGCCCGCCGCCGATCGCGATTCCGCCCCAGTGCCCGATTCCGCGCCGTCTCGAACGCCTGGCGACGCTTCGGATCCGTCGGCTCCTTCTGACGAATCAGCACAGGAGGGTTCGTCGTCGGGCGAGACGTCGGCGCAGGGTCCTTCCGATCCTGCGCCCGACGATAAGCCCGCGCCTTCCGAGCCGTCCGCTCCTTCGCAGACTCCGCCGTCTTCGCCCGACGGGGCTTCGGGCGGGTCGGATGCTTCGCAAGGTCAAGGGGATGCATCCCAGGGAGGAACGCAGGATTTCCCGCAAGGCGCCGCGCCGCACGACGCTTCGGGAGAGTCGCCGTCGGCTGCCGCGGCGGGGCAAGGGGCGGACGTCACGGCGCCCTCTTCGCGCACGATGCTGTCGAATCCGGCGTTTGCTGCGTGGTAGGGAGGGGCTTTGCTGTACGACATGCACTGTCACCTCGATTTCGCATTCGACGGGCCCGCGGCCGCGCGCCGTCTCGGTCCCGACGAGGGTGCATGCACGGCGACGCTCGATCCGGAACGCTGGCGTCTTGCCGTATCGTCGTTTATGGGATGCGATCGCGCACGCGTCGCTTTGGGCCTGCATCCGTGGAGGGCGGCCGACGCCGATTTCGAAGAGCAGGCCGCGTCCTTCGAGGCGTTCGCTTGCGAATGCGCCTTCATCGGGGAAATCGGCCTTGATTTCTCGGCACGCCGGCTTGAGAGCGCCGCACGCCAGCGCGAAGGGTTCTCGCGCGCGGTGCGCGCCTGCATGCGCGGCGACGCTTCGTTCGCGCACGGCATCGTTTCCATCCATGCGGTGCGCGCTTGCGACGAGGTCGTGGCGGCGTTCGCGGCCGCAGGGGCTTGCGAGGGCGCCGATGAGCGGACGCCCGCTTCGGCGGCGGGGCGGCGTTTGGTCATCCATTCGTTCAACGGGACGTCCGACGAGTTGCATCGGGCCGTGCGCGCCGGGTTTTACTTCTCGGTCGGGCCGCGCATGCTCGCCACAAAGCGCGGCCGCGCCTATGTGCGCGCCATTCCCGTCGATCGCTTGCTGCTCGAAAGCGATATGCCGTCGCATGCCGGCGGCGATTTCTCGTGGGAGGCATGGCATGCCGTCGCGGACGCTTCGCTTGCGACGATTGCGGAATCGCGCGGCTGCGACGCCGCTTCGCTCGGGCGCGTCATCGCTCGCACGAGCCGCGATCTTTTGGGTTTTTCGGGCGCGTAGCGTCGAGGGGATTCCATGCACGCCGCATCGGGGACGTACGCGGGATTTTCGCGGCCTCGGCGCTGCGGATGCTGATAGGATAGGCCGCATATGAACCGCCGAAGCGAAGGATGCTTCGGCCTCGGCCGAAAGAGGGCATGTATGCTTAGGAACGATTTCGACGCCATCGTCGAGGGCATTGCGGACAATTACGCTTCGCCCGAGATTTTCTTTACCGATCCCGACCGCCATTTCCCCAGCAGGGATGCGATCATCGGCATTCTCGCCGATTTGCGCCACCTGATGTTCCCCCGGTATTTCGGCGACGAGACGCCGACGGGTTCCGACCCCCGCTATTTCATCGGCGAAACCTTGATACGCGTTGAGGATTGCCTGCGTCGCCAGCTGCGCGAGGCGTTGCTGTTCCGCGATGCGTCCGCCTGCGACGCGGACGATATCGAAGCGCGCGTCGACGCGATATGCACCACGTTCGTCTCGAAACTTCCTGCGTTGCACAAAACGCTGCTCAAAGACGTGCAGGCCGCGTTCGACGGCGACCCGGCGGCGCAGAGCAAAGAGGAGATCATCTTCTCGTATCCGGGGTTTTTCGCCGTGTTCGTCTACCGTATCGCGCATGAGCTGTACGTGCAGCAGGTCCCGCTCATTCCCCGCATCATGACCGAGTATGCCCACGGACGCACCGGAGTCGATATCAATGCCGGCGCCACGATAGGCGAGTACTTCTTCATCGATCACGCGACGGGCGTGGTCATCGGCGAGACCACGTCGATCGGCGATCATGTGAAGATCTACCAGGGCGTCACGCTCGGCGCGCTTTCCACGCGCGCGGGTCAGCAGCTGGCGGGCGTCAAGCGCCATCCCACCATCGAAGACGACGTCACCATCTATTCCAACGCCAGCGTGCTCGGCGGCGAAACGGTTATCGGCAAAGGAACGGTCATCGCGGGCGGCGCGTTCGTCACCGAGTCCATTCCCGCCAATTCGCGCGTCAGCGTGAAAGGCGTCGAGATCAATGTGCGTCAGCCCCGTCGCAACCCCGCGAGCTGGGAACTGTAACGCTCGTTTGCGGTCCACTGAGCCTTGGCATCCACGGGCCCGTCGCGTTTTTGTACGCGGCGGGCTTTTTTCGCGCCCGCGCGCCCGTTTAATTCCTTGTGTTTTTGTATGATTTAAGAGCTTATGGGATGAACGCCGATTCAACAGGAGTTTTGCCGCATAAGTGCCTATGATTCACGGGTCGGAGGAAGGATGCGAGGTGACCGCATGGATGCATTGAAGGTTTTGAAGTCGATTCATGTGCTCTCGGGCGTGCCCGTTCAGGTGTTCGATTCCACATTCGAACGGGTGGAGGTGTTCAAGTCGTCGAGCACGCATCTGCCCGAATACAGCTTGAAGGCGCTTGCCGAAGGCATTTCCATCCGCCAAGGGACGTTCGGCATCATCGCCGGCAAATTCAACGAGTTGTTCTTGATGTACGGACTCGACGGCTCGGTCGCGTTGTTCGGGCCGTTTCGTTGCAGTCCTGTCGACCGTCCGCTGCTCGAGCGCAAATTCGCCGATCAGGGCGTGCCGCGCGGCGAGTGGACGACGCTGTACGAATACCTGCGCGCTTTGCCGCTGTATGCGCTCGGCGACGTGCGCGATATTGTGATCCATATCCATTTCTGCCTGACGGGCGATGCGATCGATCCGTTGCAGGAGGAGCTGTACGCGTATGTGCGCAGGTTCCGTGTCGAGCTTGCTGAGGAGCGCATGGCGGCGTATGCGGCGCATGATTTCAATCCGAACGTGTATCTGTTCTATTACGAAAGCGAGATCCTGCAGTACGTCAAGGCGGGCCGCACCGAGGATTTGAAGAAGATGCTCTACGAACTGAGCAATGCGGTGATCCCGCCGGTTTCGGGCGATCTTCTGCGTTCCGAGAAGGATTACTCGATCATCGTGTTCGAAAAGCTTGCGAAGACGGCGATCGATGCGGGTGCCGATATCATCGAGGCCTACTTCGCCCGCAATTCTTTCGTGCGCAAGACGGAGGAGAGCAATGCGTTTCAGGATGTGCTCAAAATACGCGAGGCGGCCATCGTCTACTACACCTCGGAAGTGGGCAAGAGCAAGTCGAAGGGGTATTCACGCCTTGTGTCGGGCATCATCCAGTACATCGGGCTGAACGCGAACCGGGCGTTGCGCGCCCAGGAGATCGCCGATGCGTTTCACCTGAGCACGTCGGCCATACAGAAGAAGTTCAAAGCGGAAACGGGCACGACGATTCAACAGTACATCATGCAGCACAAAGTGTCCGAGTCGAAGGTCATGCTGAAATCGGGCCTGACGGTAACCGAGGTGGCGCTCGCGCTCGGCTTTTTCGATTCCTCCCATTTCTCGCGCGTGTTCAAGCGGGCCACGGGGCTTACGCCGCGTAAATACCAAGACGAGCAGGCGCTCGAATGGTGTCGCTGACGTCGTCCCACTGAATCGAGAAGGCGCGCCGCCGGCCATGTTCGCCGCGGCGCGCCTTGCTTAGATGGACCGTTTTTTCGAGCAGGCGAGCCGCACCAGGGCCGCTATGCCGTCAGGCAGGGCGCGGTAGGCCTTGCCGCGCAGATAGAGCGCGTCGGCGTGCATGCCCGCAAGCTCTTCGGGGGCCATGGTCAAAAGGTCGCGCTCCGTCGTGAAAAAGCTCGCCTCGTAGCCCTCTTCGAGCAGTCCCTTGGTTTCGCCGAGCATGATGCCGCCGTTGACGGTGTAGGTGCGCAGCGCTTCGTATGCCGTCAGGGATTGCTCGGGCAGGTAGAAGTCGCGCATGCCGCGCATCTGCAGAAACGGATCGACCGACTGCACCGGCGCGTCGGACGAGCCGCACAGCACGACGCCGCGGCGCGCCATATCGCGCAGCGGTATCTGGCGCGCGATTTGCTCTGCGCTCAAAAACGTCTCGTATCCGTGCAGATAGCGCTTATCGATCCAGGCGTAGCCGGGCTGCACGGTGACGAACGGCGAAAGCGCGTAGATGCGCTCGAGCGCATCGGGCGCGGGAAACTCGCAGTGGTCGATGCGGTGGCGCCCCGGCACGTTTTCGTAGATGGAGAGCAATTGATCGATGGCTCGCTCTCCGATCGCATGGGCCGAAACGAGGCGCCCTTCCTGCGCGAACGCCGCGACGGCCGCGCGCAGCTCATCGTCGGAGAAGTAAAGCTCGCCCGTGCTTCCGTCGCGATACGGATCGCGAAACGCGGCCGTGCGCGACCCTACGGATCCGTCGAGCTCCCATTTCATGCACCCGCCCACGCGCGGCGTTTTCATGCGCGCATCGACGGATGCGAGCTTGGTGCGGTCCATGTATTGCGGAAACAGACGCACGTCGATGGGGAAGCGTTGGGCGAGCGCGGCGATCATCTCGGTGCTGCGGTCGCGTTCGCTGTCGTCGGTGCCTTCCAGGGCGCATACCGTCGCGATGCCGTAGCGGGCGCATTCGTTGCAGAAATGGGCGATGCCGCGCGCCAGGATGGACGGGGTGATGCACGACGCCATAAGCCCCGTGAAGACGCCGAGGTTGGCATCGTGGGAAGGACCTGCGAGAATGCCGTCTTCGGGAGCATCGGGCAGTGCCGCGCGCTCGAGCAGGGCGCTCGAGCATGAGCTCGAGTGGCCGTCTATATTGAGGACCCATGCGGCCGCCCCGCCCGTCCATTCGTCGAGTTCGAAGCGCGTCGGAAGGCGTTTGACGTCCATGACGGCCGAGATGTAGTTGGTGAACACCATAAGCGGCCCTTTATGCCGCGCGGCGTGTGCACGTATCATGCGCTCGACGCCGTCCAGGGTGCGCGGCTCGACGCCCTCGTCGGTGATGCGGCAGATCTCGATGCCCACGCCGTCGAGCGCGATGGCGTCGAGCATGTGCAGATGGGCATCGGTCATGGCCGGATAGACGTGCGCCCCGCCGAGATCGACCGTGCGACCGTTTGCCGCGCGGTCGAATCCCACGATGACGCCGTCGTTCACCGTCATGGATTCCTTGACGTCTCCTTCGTCGCGCATGGTGTGGAAGTGCGCGTTGACGAACGTCGTTTTCATCGAGTCCTCCGATCTGTCGGGTCATGCAGGGGCCGTAAGCCGCGGCGCCGTCATGCGGCCCGCGTTGCGCGCGAGACGTTTAGATGCTCACCATGCTGCCCGCCGCCATGACGAGGAATGCGACGAGCACCGCGACCTGCATGGGCGTGCTCGCCAATGCCGCGGGCAAAAGCTGCGGGCCGCATTCCTTGCGGCAGCGGCGAAACGCCGGCACGACGAGCACCGCGATCATGATGGCGATCAGCCCGCCTGCCATGCGCATGATTTCGAGGAATCCTCCCAGGTTGAACATGACGAGCAGCAGCGAAGGCAGCGTTGCGCACAGCCAGCAGATGCGGCGGTCGAAATGCGTCTGCCCTTCGATGATATCCCCGAGCGCCAGCGAGATGGACCAATATGTGGTAAGCATGGCCAGAATGGTGAAGACCGAGCCGAGCACCTGGGCCCATGCGCCGATGCCTTCGGACCAGCCGATCATGCCGAGTTCGGTCAAATGCGTCGAAGAGCCGGTCGCGCACACGACGATCACGGCGATGAAGACCGTGTTCATGCCGAGGCCGAGCAGAATGGCCTTGCGGATTTTCGCACGGTCGTGGTCGAGGCCCTCGACGGCTTGCGGAACGCTGAAAAACGCGACGAAGGCGAACATCGCCATGCCGAAGAACGCCAAGAGCTCGTTGGGCTCCCCGGTCGAGAACACGAAGGGGTTGTCCATATGGAACAGCGACGCGCCCGCCAGAACGGCGATGATGGAGATGATGCCGATGATCGAGGCGGATTCGCTGATGCCGATGGCTTTCAGACCGAAGAAGACGGCGCCCGCCGCCACGGCGTAGAACGCCAGCTGGGCAAGGGGCGTCGGAATGCCTGCCGCGGCGAGGATTTCGGCGCCTCCCGCGATATAGGCGGCCAGGTTCGTGGTGAGCACCAATACGGTAAGCGCGAAAAGGATCCCGACGAACACGCGTCCGTACGGGCCGTTGAAGAGATACTTCTTGAATATCGCGATAATCTGGGTTCCTTTGCCGCCGCCCAAGGCGAGTTCGGCAAGCATCATATGCATGCAATAGCTGAAGAAGAAGGCGGCGATCAAGATGAGGGCGCTCCATCCGAGACCCGCTCTGTTGGCCAGATAGGGAAGCGTCATGATGCCGCTTCCCACGCCGTAGCCCGTGATGATGCAGGCCGCCTGCCAGACGGTGAGTTTTTTGTCCATGCGGTTTCCTTGTTCGTGCGTTTGACTGCGTTGTATTCATCATTGATGAATACAACGAAGCATATTACACGTACTGTGGCGCTTTGCAACGATAGAAGGCGGCGTGCCCTTGCGCGCAAAGCGCGTAAAACGAATCGACGCCCCGTCTGCGCGTGGCAGCGGGGCGTCGATTCCGCGATGGACGGGAACGTCCGGGCTATTCGGCGTCGGAGCTCTTCTCGGCCTTGCGGGGCGCTATTTCCATCTTCTCGCCGCGGGAATTGGCGCACATGGCGACCGCTCCGCCGAGGGCGATCAGCGCGATGGCGTTAGGCAGCACCATGAGCTGGTTGAACATGTCGGCGAGCTCCCAAACCAGGTCGTTGGCGAGCAGGGCGCCCAGGAAGATGAAGACGAGCGCGATGCAGGAGAACACCGGCACGGCTTTTTTGCCGAAAAGGTACTCGATGTTGATTTTGGCGAACAGGTTCCAGCTGATGATCGTGGAGAAGGCGAAGAACAGCAGGCAGACGGCCACGAACATGTTGCCGCCCGTCGCGCCGAACAGGCTTCCGAAGGCGATCTGGGCCATATTGGTCTTATCGACGCCTTCGTAGAGGCCCTGGGCCAGCAGGCCGTCGCCCACGTACAGGGTGACGATGCAGGTCAGCGCGGTGATGGTGACGACGACGAAGGTATCGACGAACACGGCGACGATGGCGACGACGCCCTGTTCGTGCGGGTTTTTGACGTTGGCCATGGCGTGCGCGTGCGGGGTGGAGCCCATGCCGGCTTCGTTGGAGAAAAGTCCGCGCTTGGCGCCCTGCGACAAAGCCGCGATCAGGCCGAAGGTCACGCCGCCCACCGACGCTTCGGGGTTGAAGGCGCATTCGAAGATGAGCGCGAATGCCGCAGGAACGTCGGCCGCGTTGACGACGAGAACGCCGATGCCGCCGAGCAGATAGATGATGGCCATGATGGGCACCATCTTCTCGGTGACCGAGGCGATGCGGCTTACGCCGCCGAGGAAGATGAAGCCGCCCGCGATGACGATGACGAGGCCCATGACCCACGTGGGAATGCCGAAGGCGGTGTTGCAGGTGGATGCGATGGAGTTCGACTGCACCATGCAGCCCATGATGCCGAGCGCCAAGACGATGGCGATGGCGAAAAATCCTGCCAGAAACGTGCCGAAACGACCCTTGAACGCCGCTTTGATGTAGTAGACGGGACCGCCGTGGACGGTGCCGTCGGCATCGATGCGGCGGGTTTTCTGGGCCAGGACGGCCTCGGCGTAATTAGTGGCCATGCCCAAAAACGCGATGATCCACATCCAGAAGATGGCGCCCGGGCCGCCGACCAGGATGGCGCCGCATGCGCCGACGATGTTGCCCGTTCCTACCTGGGCGGCGATGGCCGTGGCGAGCGCCTGAAAGGAGCTCATGCCGCTTTCGTGCTTGCCGCCGTGCAGCGAGAAGTTGCCGAATACGCGTTTGAGGCCTTCGCCGAAATAGCGCACCTGCACGAAGCGCGTGCGGATGGTGAAAAACAGGCCGGTGCCGATCAGCAGCACGATCAGCACGTAATTCGACATATACGAATTGACGGTTTGGACGATGGAAAGCAGTGCCTCTTCCACGTGATACCTCCCTCAGGGTGCATTGAGAAGCCTCTGGGGAGCGAATGAATCGGCCGACTGCGAAAAGAAGTCAGAAGAACCGTCTCTGTCCGTTTGCCTGAGAGATTCGGTCGCATCGGAACACAGGGGATATGCGCTTTCCGATAGACCTTGCACCGTCGGCACTCATTTAAGAGTTCTCCAGAGGTTTCTCCACTTCCGGTCTCGTGGTAATCCCGAAAGTTTCAACGAAATGGTATGCATACATTATCGTACTAAAGCGTTTCGTTATGCAAGGGAGAAAATGCTTTCATCGGCGAAAAGGTCGGAAAGGGGCCGTCGTGCCGCGCGGACGGCGTCGTCGCGGCGGCGGACGGCGCCCGTTTTCGGGAACATCGCGCGTCGTGTCGCGCCGTTCGCGTAAACGTGCGCATCGGCGCCCCGCCGCCGCGTTTTCGGCGCTATCATGCTTTACCATGCGAAAGCATGATAGCCGCGCCCGGCTGCGCCGGGCCGCGGTCGATTCGGCACGAGACGACGAAAGGCGCGCTATGGCGAAGATTCAGATGACCACGCCGTTGGTCGAAATGGACGGCGATGAGATGACCAGGATCATCTGGCAGATGATCAAAGACGAGCTGATCTGCCCGTTCGTCGACCTGAAGACGGAGTATTACGACCTTGGGCTTGAGCATCGCAATGAAACCGACGATGCGGTGACGGTGGAATCCGCCGAGGCTACCAAGCGTTTGGGCGTTGCGGTGAAATGCGCCACCATCACGGCCAATGCGGCCCGTGTCGAAGAATACGGCCTCAAGCAGATGTGGAAAAGCCCGAACGGCACTATTCGCGCCATGCTCGACGGCACGGTCTTTCGCGCGCCTATCGCGGTGAAGGGCATCGAGCCGTGCGTGCGCAATTGGGGGATGCCGATCACGCTGGCGCGCCATGCGTACGGTGACGTGTACAAAAACGCCGAGATGCGCATTCCCGGCGCAGGCACGGTCGAGCTCGTTTACACCGCCGAAGACGGCACCGAACAGCGCGAGTTGATCCATCGTTTCGACGGACCCGGCGTGGTGCAGGGCGTGCATAATCTGGATGCTTCCATCGAGAGCTTCGCGCGCAGCTGCTTTAATTACGCGCTCGACGTCAAGCAGGACGTATGGTTCGCCACGAAGGACACCATCTCCAAGAAGTACGACCATCGCTTCAAGGACATATTCCAGGACATCTTCGACGCGGAATACCGCGCGCGCTTCGAAGAGGCCGGGATCGAATACTTCTATACGCTTATCGACGACGCCGTCGCCCGCGTTATGAAATCGAAGGGGGGATTCATCTGGGCCTGCAAGAATTACGACGGCGACGTGATGAGCGATATGGTCTCGTCGGCGTTCGGCTCGCTGGCCATGATGACGTCGGTGCTGGTGTCGCCCGACGGCGTCTACGAGTATGAAGCGGCGCACGGCACCGTGCAGCGCCACTATTACAAGCATCTGAAAGGCGAGGAGACCTCGACCAATTCGGTCGCCACGATTTTCGCGTGGTCGGGTGCGCTGCGTAAGCGAGGGGAGCTCGACGGCCTGCCCGAGCTTAAGGCCTTCGCCGACCGTTTGGAGCAAGCGACCATCGATACCATCGAGGCGGGCGAGATGACGGGCGATCTTGCAGCTATCACGACGCTGGAGCATCCGGTGAAGCTGTCGACGCGCGCTTTCATCGAGGCGATTGCCGGACGTTTGGCGGCCTCGATGTAGGAAGGCGCTTGCGAGGGCGGAAATGCCGCCGCGCGCAAGCCGCTGTTTCGACGAAAAGAGCCCCGAGTCGGGGCTCTTTTCGTCGGTCGGGTTATTCTTTGCCCGTCCAGCAGTAGGTGCAGATCTTTTCGGGATCGATGCCTGTGGACTCGATCATGCCCTGGAGCGATTGGTAGCCGAGCGAGTCGAACCCGAGCTTTTCGCAGATGGCGCGCAGCATGCAGCCGCCGCGTTCAGTGGAGGCGTCGGCGTATTCCTCGAGGTGCTTTTGGCCTTCGTCGCCTTCGAGTTCCTGGATGGTGCGGCGCGAAATCAGGTCCATTTCGGATTTGCTGCTCGAGAAGCTGAGGTATTTGCAGCTGAACATGATGGGCGGGCAGGCGGAGCGCATGTGGACTTCCGTGGCGCCAGCGTCGTAGAGGAAATCGACGGTTTCGCGCAGCTGCGTGCCGCGCACGATGGAGTCGTCGATCAGCAGGAGCTTCTTATCTTTGATGAGCTCGGGCACGGCGACCTGCTTCATCTTCGCCACGCGGTTGCGCACTTCCTGGTTGGAAGGCATGAACGAGCGCGCCCAGGTGGGGGTGTACTTGATGAAGGGGCGTGCGAACGGGGTCTTGCACTGGGTCGAGTATCCGATGGCGTGGGGAACGCCGGAATCGGGCACGCCCGCGACGTAATCGACCTCGGGAAGCGTGCCTGCGGCCGCTTCGTCGCGTGCCATGATGGCTCCGTTGCGGTAGCGCACCACTTCGACGTTCTGGCCTTCGTAGTTCGAGTTGGGGTAGCCGTAGTAGGTCCACAAAAAGGCGCAGATCTTCATCGTGTCGCCGGCGGGCGCGAGGGTCTCGTAGCCGTCGGCGTTCACGCGCACGATCTCGCCGGGACCGAGCTCGTATTCGTCATCGTATCCCAGCTTGTGGTAGGGGAACGATTCGAAGGAGATGCAGCGGCCTTCGTCGTTTTTGCCCACGAGGACGGGCAGGCGGCCCACCTTGTCGCGCGCGGCGATGATGTCGCCGTCATCGGTCATGATGAGCAGCGTGAGCGATCCGTCGATGACCTCCTGGGCGAATTTGATGCCTTCGACGAAGCTCTCCTTCTGGTTGATGAGCGCGGCCACCAGTTCGGTGCTGTTCACCTTGCCCGAGCTCATCGCCATGAACTGTTTGCCGCCGGCGGAGAAGCACTCCTCGATCAGCTCTTCGGCGTTGTTGATGATGCCGACCGTGGTGATGCCGAACGTGCCCAGATGCGAGCGCACGAGCAGGGGCTGGGGGTCGGTGTCGCTGATGCAGCCGATGCCGCTGCGGCCGTGGAAGCCCTGCAGGTCGTCTTCGAATTTCGTGCGGAACGGGGTGTTCTCGATGGAGTGGATTTCGCGCTGAAAGCCCGTCTCGGAATCGAAAAAGATCATGCCTGCACGACGTGTTCCCAGATGGGAGTGGTAGTCTACGCCGAAGAAGACATCGATGACCACATCGCGATGCGATGCGGCGCCGAAAAATCCGCCCATTGTGCACCTTTCGTTGTTCGATACATGGAAAGATTCAGTATAAACCCGCCCGCGCGCGCCGGGGGCGCGGGCGGGCGGTTGTCCTCATTCTTCAAATATTCGAAACATAACGGACGCCGTCGGGGCCTTAGGCGCGTTCGACCGCGTTTTCGAGCAGGGAGCACAAAGGTCCGGGCGCGAGGATGGTGATGCGGCCCGTGGCGCGCGATATGCTCGTGTAGAGGCGGTTGCGGGCAACGCGGTCGTCGGCGGCGAATGCGGTCTCGCGTGCGTCGGGAATGATGACGTGATCGAATTCGAGGCCCTTGGCGAATTCGAGCGTCATGGCGACGACGCCTTCGTCGGGCAGGCAGGCGTCGTCGTCGATCACGGGCGGCATCGCGTCGCCGAGCAGGGAGGCGACCCGCTTGAGCCCGTCTCGGCTATCGGCGATCAGCGCGCACAGCCCCGGTCGCGCGCCGCTTTGCTCCACGGCGCGGCGCAGCGCGTCCGCCCAGGCCGCCTCGTCGTGAAACGAAAGGATTTCGGGCTCGAAGCGTTCGTGCTGCACCGAGGTGACGCGCATGCGGTCGGATGCGGGCATGAGGCTTGCGAAAAGACGGGTGATCTGCGGAGAGGATCGGTAGCTCGTCAAAAGCCTGCATTCCTCGACCGCGTCGCCCGCCCGCTCGAAGACCTCGCGCGCTTCGGCGAACGAGGCGGTATGCGCCTTGATGGCCTGGTTCTCGTCGCCGAGCAACAGGAAATGCGCGCGGCGGAAGTAGCGGCGCATCACGGCCAGCTGGGCGCAGGTGTAATCCTGGACCTCGTCGATCATGACGTATTTCGCATCGGGGTTTCCCATGCCGGTGACGGCCATTTTGAGGTAGACCCATTCGACGGGGGTCAGGCCCTCGGCGCCGAGCAGGCGCATGCCGATGCGGTCGATGCGCAGCCATTCGTCGCGCTCGACGGCGTCTACGGCGGCGGCGAATCGATCGCGCAGATACGTCAGGGTGCATGCGCGCAGCTCTTCGTCGCTTTGCGGCGCGATGGTTTCGCGGAAGATGCGCACCTGCTCTTCGACGGAAAGGGCGGAAAGCTCCGCTTGCGAGCGCTCGTCGGCGGCCATCTGCTTCAGGCGGCTTTCGACGCGCTTGAGCAGCTCTTCGCGTACGAGCGTGACCAGGTGCGGCCCTGCCGGTATGCGGCTGTATCCGTCGACGATCCGACGTATCTGCCCGGCGGATACGAGCTTTACGCCGTGAAGCGCCACGTCTTTGAAATCGTTGCCGTCGAAGCGCATCGCGCGCACGGCCTTATCGATGGCGGCGAGGCGCTCGAGACTCGCATCGGCGCGCCCGCGGCTGCGGTCGGCGGGCATGATGCGGGCCATGAACTGGTCGAAGGTCATCGTTTCGGGGTTGCGCTCCCCCAAGTCGGGAAGGACGTTTTCGATATAGCGGCTGAATACCGGGTTGGGCGTTATCAAGAAGACCTCTTCCGGGCGCAGCGTCTCGCGTTGCCTGTAGAACAGGTAGGCGATGCGCTGCATGAGCACCGACGTTTTGCCGCTTCCCGCGATGCCGTTGACCAGCAGCACGTCGACGTCGGCGTGGCGGATGACGGTGTTCTGCTCTTTTTGGATGGTTGCGGTGATGGCCTGCATGCGTGACGTGCGCTCATGCGACAGCGATGCGAGCAGCATGGCGTCTTGGATGGCCACCGTGGTATCGAAATAGGCGTTGAGGCGTGATTCTTCGATGTCGAATTGGCGGCGCAGCTTCAAATCGACATCGATGACGCGTCCGTTAGCCTCATAGGACATGGGGCCGTTTTCCTGGTTGTAATAGGTTTCCGCCACAGGCGAGCGCCAGTCGACCACGAGGCGTTTGTAGTTTTCGTCCGACATCCCCGCATTGCCGATGTAGAGTTCTTTGGGCTGTGCGCCCGGTTTGTATTGCAGGACGACTTTGGCGAAATAAGGTTGGCGCAGCAGCGTGCGCGCGTTCTCGAGCGTCTGCACGTTGAGCTCCTGGGTGGCGTTGTGCAGGTCGATGAGCTTGTTGGCTGCGGCGAATTCGGCGTACGTCTCGAATGATTCGCCCATGCTGGCGAAGTTGCCGGTGAGTTCGTCGGCGAACATCTCTTTGTCGGCGGCGACTTCGGCGTCGAGCTTGCGGATCTTCGCGACGGTCGCGCTCTCGATGCGCTGCAGCGTCGCGTAGACGTTGCCGAGGTGCGCTTGCTCCTCGGCGAATACGGGATCGGTCTTGCAGGCGTCTTGCGGGGCCGCGCCGTCGAGCGCGGCGTGCGCTGCGGGGCGGGATTGGTTGGGGTCGGTGAACACGATTGCTCCTCAAGGGTCGTGGTTTTCACGTATGCGAAGCGCGCGGCCGCGGCTTCGGTGCGATGCATTCCAGGTACAATGCCGGATGCGGATGCGCCCATATGCGCCGCGCCGCATTTTGCACGATAAATACGGCTTGCGCCCGCGCCGTCGCGCGCCGGCGCGCCGTTCGACAGGGTGAGGGTTTCCCATGGAATATATGACGACGGAACAGGGCGAGGAATCTCAGGCGGGAGGCGCCGCGGCCGCATTCGGCTCCCTCGGCGCGCTCGTGCCCGATGCGGTATGGTCGAAATACTGGGATTACGGCGACGCCGCCGAGCCGCCCGTCGTCGATCCGGAGGAGCTTCCGAGCGCCGAAGACGCGCTCGATTCGTTTCTAGGCTGGGTCGCCGCGCGCGGCATCGAGCCGTGGGCCCATCAGGAGGAGGCCCTGATGGGCCTGATGATGGGCGACCATGTCATCCTGGGGACGCCGACGGGATCGGGAAAATCGCTCGTCGCGCTCGGCATGCATTTCATGGCCGTGATGACGGGCAAGGTGTCGTACTACACGGCTCCCATCAAGGCGCTGGTCAGCGAGAAGTTCTTCTCGCTCGTCGAGGTGCTCGGACGCGAGAACGTCGGCATGATCACGGGCGACGTGTCCATCAACCCGTATGCTCCCGTGGTGTGCTGTACCGCCGAGATCCTTGCCAACCAGGCCTTGCGCGAAGGCGACAAGGCCGATGTCGGATGCGTGGCCATGGACGAGTTCCATTTCTACGGCGACCCCCAGCGCGGCTGGGCGTGGCAGGTGCCGCTTCTGACGCTTCCGCATACGCAGTTTTTGCTGATGAGCGCCACGCTGGGCGATGTCTCCCATGTCGTCGACACGCTGAAGGCCCATACCGATTTCGACGTCGACGTCATCGCCGACGCGCCCAGGCCCGTCCCTTTGAGCTATCAATACGTTTCGACGCCTTTGGAGGCGACGGTCGAACTGGCCATCCGCGCGCGCGAAACGCCGCTGTACATCGTGCATTTCTCGCAGGATGCGGCGCTTGACACGGCGCAGTCGCTGGCGAGCTACGGCGTGGCCGACAAGGCCCAACGCGAAGCCATCAAGCAAGCAATCAAAGGCGTGCGCTTCACCACGGCGTTCGGCAAGACGCTGCAGCGCCTTTTGGCATGCGGCGTCGGCGTGCATCACGCGGGCATGCTGCCGCGCTATCGCCTGGCTATGGAAAAGCTCGCCCAACAGGGCCTTTTGCCGGTCATCTGCGGCACCGACACGTTGGGTGTCGGCATCAACGTGCCCATTCACACGGTGATCCTCACCTCGCTCGCGAAATTCGACGGATTCAAGATGCGCAGGCTGCGTGCGCGCGAGTTCCACCAGATCGCGGGCCGCGCGGGCCGTTCGGGCTTCGACACGGAGGGCGTGGTCATCGCCGAGGCGCCCGAGCATGAGATAGAGAACGCCAAGGCCGTCGCGAAAGCGGCGGGCGATCCCAAAAAACTGCGCAAGCTGAAGAAGAAAAAGCCGCCTGAGGGATTCGTCAATTGGAACGAGGCGACGTTCGAGCGGCTGATCGCCGCGCCGCCCGAGACCCTTAAGCCCCGCATGCGCATCACGCATTCCATGGCGCTCGCCGTGGTGTCTCAGGGCGGCGATGCTTTGGCGCGTGTGCGCAAGATCATCGAGGATTCGGCCCAGCAGCCCGAGGAAAAAGAGCAGCTGCTCGTGCGCGCCGACGAGGTGTTCGCCACGCTGATCGACGCGGGCGTGGTCGAGCGCGTCGACGCCGATGGGGGCGTCGAATATCGCGCCACGGTGGACGTTCCCGATGATTTCGCCCTCGACCAGCCGCTATCGCCGTTTTTGCTCGCCGCGCTCGAACTGCTCGACCCCGACAGCGAGACGTATACGCTCGATTTGATCTCCATGGTGGAGGCGACGCTCGAAGATCCGCGCCAGGTGCTGCGCGCCCAGCAGCGCAAGGCCCGCGAACGGGCCATGGCGGAGATGAAGGCCGACGGCGTCGATTACGAGGAACGTATCGACCGCATCGCCGACATCACGTATCCCAAGCCGCTCGAGGAGCTGCACGCCGCAGCGTTCTCGCAGTATTGCGAAGCCGTGCCTTGGGCGCGCGATTACGAGCTCGCGCCCAAGTCGGTGCTGCGCGACATGCTCGAAACGGCCTCCGATTTCAAGGAGTACGTGGGCCGCTACGGCATCGCCCGCAGCGAGGGCACGTTTCTGCGGTACCTTTCCGATGCATACCGCGTCCTCGACCGCACGATTCCTTTCGACAAGCGCGATGAGCGCCTGAAGGACATCATCGCCTGGCTGGGCCTTACGGTGCGTTCGGTCGATTCGAGCCTCGTCGACGAGTGGGAATCGGCGGGCAGCGGCGAGCAGACGCCTCCTCCGACGGCGGTCGACGCGGTCGTGGCCGATCGTCGCGGCCTTACCGTCCTGGTGCGCAATGCGCTGTTCCGCCGCGTGCGCCTGATCGCGCGCAACGATGCGCAGGGCCTCGGCGACGTCGATGCGCAATGGGGCTTTTCCGCCCGTCGCTGGCAGGAGGCGCTCGATGCGTATTTCGACGTCCACGACGAGGTCCTGCTCGACGCCGACGCACGCTCGAACGCGTATTTCAGCGTCGACGAGCGCGACGAGGCCGCCTTGCACGTCTGGCATGTGCATCAGATCGTGCGCGATGGCGACGGCGACGACGATTTCGGCATCATGGCCGATGTCGATCTGGACGCCACCCAGGAATCGGGCGATGTGGCCTTCGTCCGATATCGCGCGGGCTTTATCGAGGACATCCTCGAGCAATCCTAAGACGCTGCGGCCCCTTCGCGTCCCCAGGCGTCCTTTCCGCCGTGCGCGGTTAATGCCTCGACGCACGCCCGCACGGCGTATCCTGCGTTTTTGCGCAGGTAAAGACCGTAGACGACAGGGGGCCAGTCCATGGGCCGCATGGAAAGCGGCGGACAGACGCGGGCGCATGTCTGCAGGGTGTAGAAGGCCACGGCCCTGTTTTGCAGGCAATCGATCAGCAGCTTTTCGGGGAAGATCGATTCTTTGATTACGGAATCGGACGCGAAAAACGCGGCGTAGGGCTGCAGCTCGGGGATTTCGCGATAGTCGGCGCCCGCGTAGACGACGGTGCGTGCAAGATCGTCCATGGATACGGTTTCAAGTCGTTCGAGGGGGTTGCCGGGCGCGAAGACGCATACGTGCTGCTGCTTGTGCAGCGGCACGAATTCGAGACCCATGGCGTCGAGCGTTGTGCAGCGGCACGAATAGAAGATGTCGAACGCCCGGTCCTCGAAGTCTTTCGGCGCCGCCATAAGGCTGGTGCTGACGAAATCGACGCGCAGCGTCTCGTCGCGCGCGGTAAGCTCTTCTACGGCGTCGGTCATGAATTTCGCCGCGCGCCCCCAGATGCCTATCGACACGAGGCGCGCGCGACGGGCCGCAAGCGCCCGCCCGCGTTCTTTGGCGGCGTCGATGATGGCCAGCGCCTCTGCGAAGGCGTGATACAGGCAGCGTCCCGCTTCGGTGGCGACGGTGCCGCGCGGACCTCGTTCGAGCAGTTCGAATCCGAGCTCGTGCTCGAGCGAGGTCACGCGCTGCGCGAGCGAAGGCACGGATAGATGCTGGCGTCGGGCCGCTTTGTTGATGCTTCCCGTGTCGACGACGTCGATAAACGATCGCATCTGGTCTTCGTTCATGATCCCTCCTTATGTCCATCGGTGCATGATAGGGCTTTTCGACGGTTTCCCGAACGGATGCTATGAGGCCCTCCCTTATACCGTGTTCTATTTTTGGAAATATGCAGGCGCCGCGGTGCGCCGTATGCTGCAGAGGCGGGCCTGGCGCGGGGGAAGCGTGCGGGTCTCGCGACGCAAAACAACACGAGGGAAGGGGAATGGCATGACGGATGTGTCTCGTCGTTCGTTCATCGGCATGGGGGCGTCGGCGGCCGCGTTGGCGGCGTTCGGATTGGCGGGCTGCGCGCCCAAGCAGGCATCGTCCGAATCTTCGGCATCGGCCGTATCGGGCAGCGCGGCCGATGTGAAATGGGATAAGGAAGCCGACGTCGTCGTGGTCGGATATGGCGGCGCGGGCGCCGCCGCGGCCATCGAGGCCAAGCGTGCGGGCGCCGAAGTAGTCGTGCTCGAGGAGATGCCCAAAGGCGGCGGATCGACGGCGGCGTGCGGCGGCTTCATCATGATGGGCGGGACGCCTCTGCAGAAGAAATTCGGCATCGACGAGTCGGTGGACAATTTCTACGAATACTTGTGCGCCGCAGGCGGCGCGAACGCGAACAAAGACGCCATCAGGTTGGTGGCGGACAATTCGCCTGCGCTCTACGATTGGTGCGTCGAATGCGGCATGGATTTCGAAAGCGGCCAGGTCGATACAGAGCACCATCTGGGAGGCTTCAACAAAGGCATCTCCCTCGGCTTCAGCGGCAACGAGATGGCGCGCGACTACGCCGCCGCGGCCGAGCCCGTGCCGCACGGCCATCTTCCGCAGCCGGGATCGTCGGGCCAGGATATCTTCAAAGCGCTTTCGGCGACGGTCGAATCGCTCGGCATCGAGGTGCTTTTGGAAACGCCTGCTCGCCGCCTTGTCGTGGACGGCGGCCGCGTGGTAGGCGTTATGGCCGAAGGGCCTGACGGCGAATGCGCCGTGAGAGCCCGCAAGGGCGTCGTGCTGGCCGCAGGCGGCTTCACCGACAACGACGAGATGGTCGCGGCGTGCTGGCCGTATCCCAACGAGCGCGCCACGAGCAAGATCTCGGGCGGCAACGAGAACGGGTCGGGCATCGCCATGGGCTTGGCGATCGGCGCCGCGACGCGCGGCTTGGGCGATTTCCAGATCGGCGCGCCTACCGTCACCATGGCCGAACCGCTGGCCAACGGCGTCTTGATCGACGGCAAGGGGCGCCGCATCGTGGCCGAAGACGAGTACAACTCCTTCATGGGCAAGGCCATTACGCTGGCCCCTACGAGCACGTGCTACTTGCTGATCGATGCTTCGTTCGTGCAGGACGACGCGGCGAAGAAATGGGCGGGCGAATACGTGGCGACCGTCGCGTCGGTCGAGGAGGCCGCTGCGGCCACGGGTATCGCCGCATCGGTGCTTCAGCGTACGATCGAGTTCTATAACCGCTCGGTCGAAGCGGGCGTCGATGACGAATTCGGCAAAGACCCCCGCTTTCTCGCGACGCCGCTCGAGGCGCCGTTCGATATCTACAAGCGCGGATCGGCGGCGTGCAACTTCGGTTCGTGCGGCGGTCTGAAGATCGACCTCGACGCACGCGTGCTCGACACGGCCGATGCGCCGATTCCCGGCCTGTACGCGGCCGGCCGCAATTCCGGCAGCATCTACGGCTGGTATATGGGCAGCGGCTCGTCTATGGCCGACGTGTTGACGTTCGGCCGCATCGCGGGCAAAAACGCCGCGGCCGAATCCGCCGAGGCGTAACCGGTCCCCTCCTGCGCCCGTCGGGTCTTCCCGGCGGGCGTTTTTTCGCGGACGCATGGCGCGATACGCTAGGCTCCCGTCGAGAACATGATGACGCCCGTCTGCCCCAGGCCGATGATGCACATGGCGATGCCGACGATGCCCAGCATGAGGCCCGCGGTCGATGCATTGTTTCCTGCGGTGCCGGTGAGCGTTTTATGGGCGCGGCATGCGGCGACGGCCGCTATGCCCGTCGCGAGGGCGAACGGCAGCCCTATGACGCCGAAAAACGTGCCTTCGACGGCGGAGGCGACGCCTAAGACGAGCGAGGCGGTCGCCGCCGAGCCGTCGTTGTCGCTTCGTTTCGCGCGGCGGTACAAAAGCGCGCCGGCGATTGCGCAGATGATGAAGACGAGCAGCGGAGGCGCGGCCAAGGCGGCCAGTTCGGTCGGCGGCATGTCGAGAAGTTCCATCGGGTTCCTTTCATAACGGTCGTTGCGTGAAGACGTGCCGCGCCGCGTCAGAGGACGGCGACGGCCAGGGGCAGGGCCATGGAGAAGATGCTCGACACGAGGGAGAACAGCCCCAAGGCGAACCCCGCCCTGTACGAGGCTCCGCCTGCGCCGCGCCGTGCGCGCAGTGCGCGCGCCTCGATGATCGCCGCGATGCCGAGCACGAGCGCGAAAGGCGATCCGAGCAGGCCGAATACGATCTGCTCGACGATTCCTGCGCCGCCTTCGATCATGGCGGCCGCTCCATGGCGCCCTTCTTTCCCCCTGCGGTGCGCGCTGCGGCCGAGTATCGTTCCGACGAGCAGGGATGCAAGCAGGACGACGGCGGCCGAAAGCGCGGCTACGACGGCGCGCGCTATATCGGCCGACCCGAAGATGATCGTGTCCATGGCATCCTTTCTCGACGAATGCACCCAGTGTAATACAGTCGTGCGCCGTACGCTTCGCTCGACGCCGTCGCGCATGCGTTCTGCGGCCGTCGCGGACGTCTAACGGGTATAGTGTGACTAGCCGTGCGCGTAAAGCCCCGCGCGGCCGAGCGAGAAAAAGGAGAAGCATCTATGGCAGGACGGCTCATCGTTTGTCCGACCCCCATCGGAAACCTGGGCGATATGACGCCGCGCGCGCTCGAACAGCTGCGCGCCGCCGACACGGTTTGCGCCGAGGATACGCGCGTCACGGGAAAGCTGCTTGCGCACTTCGGTATCGAAAAACGTCTGGAACGTCTCGACGAGGCGGCTATCACGCATCAGGCGGGCCGCGTGGCGCAGCGTGTCGCCGCGGGCGAAACCGTGGCGTTTTGCAGCGATGCGGGGATGCCGGGGGTTTCCGATCCCGGCGCGCGGCTGATCGAGGCCGTGCGCGACGCGGGCGGGGACGTGAGCGTGCTGCCCGGCGCTTCGGCGGCGGTGACGGCGTATGTGGCCAGCGGGTTCAATAATCCGCGGTTTTTCTTCGGCGGATTTTTCCCGCGCAAAGACGGCGAGCGCCGCGCCGCGCTCGCATCGATCGCCGCGCTCGACGCGGTGTCGATGTTTTACGAAAGCCCGCGCCGCATCGCGTCCGCGCTTTCGTCGGTGGCCGAGGCGTTTCCCGATCGCGAGGCGGCCGTGTGTCGCGAACTGACCAAGGTGCACGAGGAAGTGGTGCGCGCATCGACATCCGACCTGCGCGACGAATTCATGCGCCGGGATGAAGAACAAGGCGGCGTGAAAGGCGAGATCGTGCTGGTCATCGGACCTCCTACGCATGACGAGCGCCATCGTGTGCGCGAGGACGCCAACGATGCGGCGGCCAAGCACGCCCGCGTGCTTGCGGCCGAGGGCGCGCATACGCGCAAGGAGATAGCGAAGATCTTGCGCGACGAGTTCGGCATCGCGCGCAACGACGCATACGATCTTGCCATGAAGGCGTGATTCCAAGCGAGTCCCGATCGCTTTTCCCGATACGCAACCGACGCTGAAAGCGAGGAGCCATGAACGATTTCACCTATTATTCTCCGACCGAATTCGTATTCGGCCGCGACGCGGAAACGAAGATCGGATCGTATGCCGCCGCGCATGGGTACAAGCGCGCGCTCGTGGTCTACGGCGGCGGTTCGGCGGTGCGCTCGGGGCTGCTCGGCCGCGTGGAGTCTTCGCTCGAGGCGGCGGCGACGTCGTGCGTCGAGCTTGGGGGCGTGCGTCCCAATCCCGAGGTCGAGCGCGTGCGCGACGGCATCCGCATCGCGCGCGAAGAAAGGATCGACCTGGTGGTCGCCGTCGGCGGCGGCAGCGTGATCGACTGCGCCAAGGCCGTCGCGTTCGGCGCGCTCTACGACGGCGACGTCTGGGACTTCTTCTGCGGAAAAGCCCGCGTGCAGCGTGCGTTGCCGATCTTTTGCGTGCTGACGATTCCCGCAGCGGGCTCGGAGGCTTCGAGTTCGTGCGTCATCAGCAATGATGCGCTGCGGGCGAAGCGGGGCACGAACGGCGACGTGTTCCGCCCCCAGGTGTCGTTCATGAATCCCGAGCTGACGTTCACGCTTCCTTCGTATCAGACCGCCGCCGGCATCACCGACATGGTCGCGCATATCTGCGAGCGCTGGTTTTCGGGCGTCGGCGCGGTGCCCGTCACCGACCATATCGCGGCGTCGCTGATCCGCACGTTGATGGACGCCGCCGCGCGCGTGTTGTCCGATCCGTGCGATTACGATGCCCGCGCCGATATCATGTGGGCGGGCATGCTCGCCCACAACGACATCGCGGGATGCGGTCGCGGTTTGAAACCCGAGGGGCGTGCGGGCGGCTGGGAAAGCCATGCGCTCGAACACGAGCTTTCCGCCCTCGACGCTTCCATCGTGCATGGGGCAGGCCTCGCGGTGATGATGCCCGCGTGGATGCGTTACGTATGGCGCGTCGATCCGAGCCGTTTTTTGCAGTTCGCCTTGGAGGTGCTCGACATCGAGCCTATCGATGACGGCGAAGAAGCCGTGGAAGACGCGGTATGCGCGGCCATCGACGAACTGCAGGCGTTTTTCGTCGACATGGGCATGCCGAAGACCTTAGGCGAGCTGGGCATCGAGCTTGGCGACGTCGATGCGCTCGTCGAATCGCTGCGCGCGTCGAAGGGGGATGTATTCGGCGCGTTCATGCCGCTTCGCGCAAGCGATGCGCGCGCTATCTATCTGTCGGCTTTCTCCGATCCCGCCTTGGTGCGTGCTTGCTATGACGACGAGGCGTGACGGCTCGCGCGCGCCTTCGTCGTCGAGCGTGCGGCGCTCTGCGTTGGAGGCGGGCGGATATGCCGTGTCGGTGACGCGTCGGGTCGGGCAGAAACGCATCTACATGCGGGTGAAGCCGCCCGACGGGCGCATTGAGATTTCGGCGCCCGCCCAGGTCGATGACGACGCGATTCGGCAGTTCGTGCGTGCGCATGCGGCCTGGATCGACGAAAAGCGCTCCTTGGCCGCGTCGCGCGTATCGCGTCCTGTGTCCGAAGACGAGCTTGCGCGCTGGAAGGCCGCGGTTCGGGCTCGCGTCCCCGTGCTTATACGTCGGTGGTCGCCTGTCATGGGCGTATCCGTTTCGCGCGTGGTCTATCGCAATATGGTGAGCCGTTGGGGAAGCTGCAATCCCGCCACGGGCCGCATTTGCATCAACGTGCAGCTCGCGGCGCATCCCGACGCATGTCTCGAATACGTCGTGGTGCACGAGCTGTGCCATCTGCTCGAGGCGGGCCACGGCCCGCGTTTCAAAGCGCTGATGGACGGGTTTTTACCCGATTGGCGCGATCGCGCGGCGTTGCTGCGCGGCGGCATCAGGCGCTGACGGCCCTTTTCAAGCGATGGGAGATACATCATGCAGACCTGTTTTTCGTGCGCCCTGGTGGGGGCCGCCGCGTTCGATGCTCGTCATTTTCTGCAGGAGCGCTTCGACGCCGTGGTGGCGGTCGACGGGGGCTACGAGGCGCTCGTCCGCTCAGGGGTGCGCCCCGATTTCGCGATCGGCGATTTCGATTCGCTGGGTTATGTGCCGCGCGACGTCGCGATCGAGCGCCATCCCTCGATGAAAGACGACAGCGACACGGCGCTCGCCCTCGATTGGGCGCGTCGTCGAGGTTTCGATTCGGTTGCGTTCTACGGCGTGCTCGGCGGCCGGCTCGACCACACGCATGCCGCTCTGGCTGCTCTTGCGCACGCCGCCCGCTCGGGTATGCGCGCGGCGGCGATAGGCGAGGGGTCCGTCGTGACCGTGCTTTCTTCGCAGGGGTATTCGGCGCTCGATCTTCCCGCATACGATCAAGGAACGTTTTCCGTGTTCGCTTACGGCGCCTTCGCGCCGCTCGTTACCGAACGCGGATCGAAATACGAGATCGACGGCGTGGCGATGCGCGACGACTCGACGCTCGGCTTGTCCAACGAGTTCGCGGGATCCGCCGTGCGCATCGCGGTGCGCGAAGGGGACGCGGCGGTCTATCTTCCGGCGTGTCCGCTTTCCGACTTGCGGTTTTCGTAGCCTGCGCGCCGTTTGCGGCATTTCGGCGATCGCCGTGTGCGACGGCGGGGTTTTGCGCCTATAATCCGATGCCGTCGGGGAGCTCGTCGCAGCGGGCTGAGAGGAGGCCGGGATCGGGCCTCGACCCATCGAACCTGATTGGATAATGCCAGCGAAGGGAGCACGTCTATGTCTACCATTCCGTCCATTTCCGCTCAAGCCGACGCCGTGCGCGCCGCCGCGCCGCTTGTGCATTGCATCACGAATTACGTGACGGTCGAAAGCTGCGCCAACGCCCTTTTGGCGGCGGGCGCAAGTCCCATCATGAGCGACGAGCCCGAAGACGTGGAGGATATCACCTCGATCTGCGGCGCGCTCGTGCTCAATATCGGCACCTTGAACAGCAGGAGCATTGCCGGCATGAAAACGGCCGGCGCGCGTGCGGCGCAACTCGGCCATCCTATCGTGCTCGACCCGGTCGGCGCCGGCGCATCCCGCTTGCGCACGCAGACGGCGTGCGAACTGCTCGACACCCTGCCTGTCGCCCTCGTGCGCGGGAACATGAGCGAGCTTAAGGCGCTTGCCGGAAACGCTGCGGCTACGCAGGGCGTCGACGTGAACCCCGCCGATGCCGTGACGTGCGAAGACGATATCGCGCCCGCCGCCGCCTTCGCGCGCGAGTTCGCCCGCACGGCGGGGTGCGCGGTGGCGATCACCGGCCCTATCGATATCGTCGCCGATGCCGACCGTGCTTTCGCGGTGCGCAACGGATCCGCCTGGCAGGCGCGCATCACCGGTTCGGGCTGCATGCTGTCCGCTCTGTGCGGCGGATACGTCGCGGCTGCCGGCGCGCATGTCCTCGAAGCGGCGCTTGCGGCCGTCGTGCATATGGGAGTGGCAGGCGAGCGCGCCGCATCCCGCTTGGCTTCAGACGAGGGAACGGCGACGTTTCGCCTGCGTATGATGGACGAGCTTTCCCTGCTTGACGGCAAGACGCTTGCTTGCGCCGCCGCAGTCAGCGAGGTTTTGTGATGCCGACGCCGCGTGCCCGTTTGCGCGAAGCGCCCGCATCGTTGCGCTTGTATGCGGTGACCGACGACGCTTGGCTCGACGGCCGCTCGCTCGAGTCGTGCTGCGTCGAAGCCGTCCGCGGCGGTGCGACGTTTCTGCAGTTGCGCGATAAGAGGGCTTCTACGGACGGTCTTGTCGCTCAGTATCGCCGCATCCGCGCCGCGCTCGATGAGGCGGGCTTCGGCGAGGTCTTGTGCGTGATCGACGACGACGTGGAAGCCGCGCTCGCCGCCGATGCCGACGGCGTGCATGTGGGCCAGGACGATACGGATTGCGTCAGGGCCCGCGCGGTGCTCGGTCCTGATAAGATCGTCGGCGTATCGGCTCAAAGCGTCGAGCAGGCTTGCGCCGCCGAGGTCGCAGGCGCCGATTACGTGGGAGCGGGCGCCCTGATCGCCACGCCGACCAAGCCCGACGCGGCGCATGTCTCGCGCGACGAGTTGCGTCGCATCTGCGCTGCGACGTCGATTCCCGTGGTCGGTATCGGCGGACTGAGCGCGCGCACCGTTTCGTGTCTCGAGGAAACGGGTGCCGCGGGCGCCGCCGCCGTATCCGCGATTTTCGCGGCCGACGATATCGAGAAGGCGACGAGGATGCTGCGAAGGGAGGTCGATCGTGTCGTATAGCGTGGCATCGGTTTTAAGCATCGCCGGATCGGATAGTTCGGGCGGGGCCGGCATCCAGGCCGATATCAAGACCATCCAAGCGCACGGGCTGTTCGCGCAGACGGCTATAACGGCGCTTACCGCCCAGAATACCGAAGGGGTATACGGCGTCGAGACGCCGACGCCTGAGTTCGTCGGCGCGCAGATCGATGCGGTTTTCGCCGACATACGCCCGCAGGCCGTCAAAGTCGGCATGATCGCATCGGCCGACATCGCCTCGGTCGTGGTCGACCGCCTTGCGCATCACGGCGCATCGCGGGTCGTGGTCGATCCCGTCATGGTTTCGACGTCGGGCGCGCGCCTGATCGATCGGGACGCTCGGGAGGTTTTGGCGGACCGCCTGTTCCCCCTGGCCGCCGTCGTGACGCCGAATATGCCCGAGGCCGAGGCGTTGTGCGGTTTCGAGGTGCGCGACACGGCGTCGATGCGCCGCGCGGCGCTGCGGCTTCACGAGGAGACGGGCGCGGCCGTTTTGGTGAAGGGCGGGCACGCGTCCGGCGCATCCGCCGACGACGTTTTGTGCGTCGACGGCGACGTGGTTTCGATCGAGGGGCGTCGTATCGCCACCGAGAACACGCATGGCACCGGGTGCACGCTTTCGAGCGCTATCGCGTGCGGGCTTGCGCAAGGCGATGATGTCCTCGAAGCGGTGCGCGCCGCGAAGCGTTATGTCGCCCAGGCGTTGGCGGCCGGCTTCGATATGGGGCGCGGCTGCGGTCCTCTCGACCATGATTACGCTCGTCGGCGGCCCTGACGCTCGTCGTTCCGACTCCGTTCGCCGAATTATCGGCCCTGTCGCTGATTTTTTTAAAGCCGCATCGTGGCGTACGGTGCGGCTTTTTCACTGTATTGATTCGAGTTGGGGGCAGATGGGGGACGCGGATGCGAAAAAAAGCGGTCGGATGCTCTGCCGCTGCGGGTTCGCCTCGGGCAAGAGAGGCGCCGGCGCTCATGGGCGCACGGGCTGGATTCGGGGGAGGTTTCTGCCGGATTCGCGTCGATGCGTATAATTCGGCGCGCGTTGCATCGTGCGTTCGCGGCGCGCGTGGGCGCACGGTGCAGAGAAAGGCCAGGCGTTGATTCGAAGAATCGAGGCAGGACTTTGCTCTGTTCGCAAAGTCTTGCGTATAGAAAAAGAAGCCCTCGATGAGGGCTTCTTGAAAATTCATGGTAGCCTGGAGGGGATTCGAACCCCCGATCTTCGCCTTGAGAGGGCGATGTCCTAAACCGCTAGACGACCAGGCCATGCTGTGCGACTTGAATAATGGCTGGGGTGGAAGGAGTCGAACCCTCACATACGGCACCAGAAACCGCTGTCCTGCCATTAGACGACACCCCAGTGCGTATCGCTATCAAGCGCAGGACGGTATATTACTGATGCGATTCATGGGTGTCAACTGTTTTCGAGCGTTTTTTCAAGTTTTCTGAAGAACGCGGCGCCTGCGCCCATGACAGATCGCGTGCCAGCGCGAGCAGCGCAGCGCGTTCGTTGGGCGCTCGTCCTGTGCCGGATGCGATAAGAAGCCGCTCGAGCGCAGGTCCCATGTCGGCCCCTCGGGCGATTCCTTCGACCGCAAGGTCGCTGCCCGATACGGCCAGGTCGCTGCGTTTGAACGGTATGCGATCGCGCTTCATTTCCTCGATGATCGCGATGAATCGCCGCGCTTGTTCGGCGCATTGTTCGGATGCGGCGAGCGCTTCGCGCAACGCGAGGACGTCGCGGGCGAGGTCCGTATCGCCGTCGAGGCCATGTACGGCGAACCATGTCTCGCGTCGCGTCGGATGCGCGCTTTCGAAACGCCGCGCCCCTTCGAGGAGCTTGCGCACGCGCTCCCTTACGCGGCGGGGGGCTTTGAGGTTTTGCAACGCGGCGTGCGCGCATGCGTCGTCGTCGCGGCATGCGGCGATGGCCGCGAAACGCAAAGCGGCGTCGGGGGGAAGGGCGGCTACGGCGCATGCCGCGTCTCGCATGGCGCGGTCCCACACGGCCGTCTCCCGTTCGTCATCGGGGCATATCGATGATGCGGCGATGCGGCTGTAGAGCCGAAGCGTCTCGCCCGCGTCGGGGCCTTCGAGCAGTTTTACGAGCTCGCTGTAAACCCGTTCGCGCGCCACCGTGCGCACGAGGAAAGCGTAGCGCGCGGCTGCGGCCTCGGCGGCTTCGTCGAGCGAAAATCCCAGTTGGGACGCAAAGCGCAAGGCTCGCATGATGCGAAGAGGGTCCTCTTCGAAGCGCGCAGAGGCGTCGCCGACGCAGCGTATCGCGTCGCGCTCCATATCGCGGCGTCCCGAAAACGGATCGATCAGCCCGCGTTGCGGATGGAAGGCCGTCGCGTTCATCGTGAAGTCGCGGCGCGCCAGATCGGATTCGATGTCGTCGGCAGGAGCGATGCTGTCGGGACGGCGCCTGTCGCCGTAGACGCCGTCGATGCGGTAGGAGGTTATTTCCACGGGAAGGCCGTCGACGACGGCGCAGATGCTGCCGTGGCGCGCTCCCGTTTCTATCACGCGCATGCCGTGCGCGCGGAAAAGCTGCGCCGTCCGTTTCCAGGGTGCCGACGAGGCGATGTCGAAGTCGTGGGGCGTCCGTCCGATGAGGGCGTCGCGCACGCACCCTCCTACGAGCCATGCTTCAGCTCCGGACGATTCGATAAGGGCGAGGGCGCGCAATGCGCGGGGATCCATGGCGAGGACGAGGTCGTTTTTTTCTTTCATGTTCGGCATGATACGCGCTTTCGCGGTGGATACCGCGGTGGAAAACATGCGGATTTCCGTGTAGACGCGGTGGTTTTCGGCATTGTTTTCGCGTTCGGGGCGCCTGTTCGTCCGTTGGCGCGCATCCGCCGGGTCTCGACTTTTTTCGCGGGAATTGTTGCCTACAATGCGTTACGCCATTCACTTATATGTGTTTGAAGGTATCGATATGCAACGGCGCGTATACGCCGCTTCATGGTGGAGGGAGATTCGATGAAACACTTCATTGCCGATTCCGCATGCTGCGGAAGAAGACCGAAAGCGGTAGGGTCTTCGAGGATCGACGCCCGTCCGCGCTTGATCAAGAAGATGATGTCCGACCGGGGCGTGGCGCGCTTCATCGTCGCGCCGAACGGCTTCGGCAAGACCTCGCTTGCTTGCGAGTACGCGGAGTCGATGTTCGGCTTCGAGAACGTGTACTGGGTGAACGCGCAGAGTCCGTGCTTTCTGCGCGATTTGGACGATGGCGATATCGCCTTGTCGCTTCTGGCGTGCGCCCCGTCGCATGCTTTGGCGGTCTTCGACGATGTGCCGTATCTCGACGACGAGCGCGCCGACGCCTTTTCGCGCGATATCGACGCGCTGCTCGCCCGTCAGTGGGAGGTCGTGGTCGCGACGTGTCCCGCCGTCGATTCGCTTGCCGAGCGCCAAAACGACCGCGTGCTCGTCTCGACGTGCGATTTGATGGTCGACGATGCCGAATTGCCGCCCGAACAGGCCGCGCAGCCCGCATGCAGAAGGGTGCCCGCGCTTGTGTGGGGCGACGCGTCGGGCGCGTCGTCGCTGCTCGATGACGCGGCGGCGGCCGACGTGCCTGCCGAAGTGCGCTACGCCCTGTTCGTCATGGCCGTCCTCGAGGAGGGCGATTTGGAAGACGTCTCCGCCTTCGTACGCGGCCTGCGCAAGGATTCGCGCCGCTTCATCGACGAGCATTATCCGTATGTCGGGTTCGACGCGGTCGAAGAGAGATTCGCGACATGCGGGTTTTCCATCGCCGACATCGAACATGCGTTTCGCCGCGCTCTCGATCCTTTGGTGCGCAGCGCAGGATCGTCGAGCGTCGAAACGGCGGTCGCGCGCTTGGCGAGCCTGCTGTGTTCGCGCGGCCGCCACGCGCGGGCCTGTGAGTTGATGGCGTCGCTGTGTCCGAGGACGCGCCGCGCCGCCTGGATCGAATCGGAACAGGATGCGTTTTTGGCGCAAGGCCGCATCGACGACGTCCAGCGCCTGTTCGACGGGCTGGGCGAGCGCGCAGGGGGATTGACCCCGTCGCTTCTTGCCGGAGCCGGCATCAGGCTGCATCTTCTGGGCGACGACGTCCGTGCGCTTCGCTTGTGCTTGCGGGCGCTGGGGCATCCCGATTGCGACGAGGAGACGGCCTGCCGCGCGGCGTTGTGCGCCCGCGCCGCATCGGATGGCGAAGTCCCCATGCGCGCCGCGGCCGTGTTGCGCAGCGCGTCCGATCGCACGCTCGGCGCGTTCGGCTCGCTATCGACTGCGGCGGCGTTCGCGTGCGGCAAGCGTTGCGACGAGGCCGAACTCGACGCCATGGAGGCCTGCTGCGACGACGCGGCGCAATCTCCGGCGTTTCTCTATCTTGCGGCTCGGTTGCTGTGTTCTCCCGACGAATGCTTCGACGACGCCGTTCGCGCCCGCGAGCGCCTTCAGGCGGTCGTTCTTCGTTGCCTTGCCTACCGCCGCGCGAACGCTGTGCCGGTGGATGCGGCGGAGGCGTCGGCGCGCGATGCGGCGGGGCCTGCCGCTTTGGACGACGCCGATCGCGCACGCCGTGCGGAATCGCTGCTCGTCTCTCTTGCCGAGCAACGCGCGTCGTGGAGCCGGCCTTCTGCGCGCACGAGGCTTTCGGACGCTTCGCGCGTACGGGAAAAGCCGATCGCCTCTGCCGACGGCGTCGCGCTGATGGAAGTGCGTCTTTTCGGCGGCATGGAGGTGCGCATCGGCGGCGATCCGCTCGATTCCTCCGCGTTTCGCAAGCAGAAGGCCAAGACCCTTCTCGCCGTGCTGGTGCTTCATCGGGGCAAGGAGGTGGCGCGCGGCGAGATGTTCGATATCCTTTGGCCCGATGCGCCCGCCGACCGCGCGGCCAATAATTTCTACTCGCTGTGGTCGGCTTTGCGCCACGCGCTCGGCGACGGGGAGGGGGCATGCCCGTATGTGGCCAGGCGTCAGGCCGGATACCTGGTCGATGCGCGCTATATGCGCAGCGACGTCGAAGAGTTCGAGCGGATATGGCGGATGCTGTCCTTCGATCAGCCCGATGTGCAAGCCTGGATCGAAGCCTTCGCTCGCCTGCAGGACGATTTCGCGTGCGATCTTCTGCCTTCCGAGACGGGGAACGCGTATATCGAGCGCTTGCGCGAGCGGTATAAAACGCGCCTGGGCGATCTGTACGTCAGGGGCGCGGAGCGCTTGTGCGATGCGGGCGAGGCCCAGGCGGCGCTGCTGTTCGCCCAGGCCGCCGAGGAGCAGTGCGACCGCCGCGAGGACGCGTACTGCGCCTTGATGCGCGCGCAGATGCTCGCCGGAAAGCGCAGCTTGGCCATGGAGACCTTCGTGGCATGCCGCGATTTCATGCGCGACGAGCTGGGGATGGATCCGTCCGAGCGCATGGCCGCCTTGCACAGGGCGCTGCTGACCGGTTCCCAGGATGGTTCTCCGATGGCGATATGAGCGGCCGATGAAGGCGCTCGCCGGCGATATGGTAAAGTAGCCCGCATAGAGAACAGACAGGTGCATAACCGATAAGGCCCGGCCGTCGGGGACGGTCGGCGAACGAGAGGTGCCATGGGATTTCTATCGAAGCTGCTGACATTCGGCGAAGGCAAGCAGCTCAAAGGCTATCAGGCGCAGGTCGCCAAGATCAATGCGCTCGAGCCGCAGATGCAGGCGCGCAGCGACGAGGAGCTGCGCGCCTTGACCGAGGAATATAAAAAGCGCGTCTCTGAGGGGGAGACGCTCGAGTCCATCCTGCCCGAGGCGTTCGCCACGGTGCGCGAAGCCAGCGTGCGCACGCTGGGCCTGCGCCATTTCGACGTGCAGCTCATCGGCGCCATGGCGCTCAACGACGGGCAGATCGCGGAGATGCGCACGGGCGAAGGCAAAACGCTCGTGTCTTCTCTGGCGGGCTATCTCAACGCCTTGACGGGCGAGAACGTCCATATCGTGACGGTGAACGATTATCTCGCCCGCCGCGACAGCGAATGGATGGGCCGTATCTACGAATTCCTCGGCATGAAGGTCGGCCTGATTCAAAACGGCATGCGTCCTGCGGCTCGCATCCCCGCCTATCAGGCCGATGTGACGTATGGAACGAATGCCGAGTTCGGCTTCGATTACCTGCGCGACAACATGGTGACCCGCGCCTCGCAGCGCGTGCAGCGCGGGCATCATTTCGCCATCGTCGACGAGGTCGACTCCATCCTTATCGACGAGGCCCGCACGCCGCTCATCATATCGGGCGCCGGCGTGAAGGCGGCCGATACGTATAAGAAGTTCGCGCAGGCCATGTTCGGCCTGGTGCGCGACGAGGATTACGAGATGGACGAGGCGAAGCGCACCATCATGGCCACCGAAAGCGGCCTGGCGAAAATCGAATCGCGCCTCGGCATCGAGGACATCTACGCCGACCCTTCGGGCCAGCTGGCGAACCACCTGCAGCAGGCGCTGCGCGCGCACTTCCTGTTCCATCGCGACAAGGATTACGTGGTGGCCGACGGGGAAGTGAAGATCGTCGACGAGTTCACGGGCCGCATCATGCAGGGCCGCCGGTATTCCGAGGGCCTTCACCAGGCGCTCGAGGCAAAGGAGCGCGTACGCATCCGCGAGGAGAACCAGACGCTTGCGACGATCACGCTGCAGAATTATTTCCGCCTGTACGACAAGCTTTCGGGCATGACGGGCACGGCCATGACCGAAGACGGCGAATTCCGCCAGATCTACAATCTGCCCGTCGTCGCCATCCCGTCGAACAAGACGCCTCAGCGTATCGACGAAAACGACCTGATCTATCGCACGATCGACGCGAAATTCAGCGCCGTCGCCGACGATGTCGCCCGCCGTCATGCGGCAGGCCAGCCGTGCCTGGTCGGAACGGTTTCCATCGAAAGCTCCGAGCGTTTGTCCCGCTTGCTCGACAAGCGCGGCATCGCGCACGAGACCTTGAATGCGAAAAACCACGAACGCGAAGCCCATATCGTCGCGCAGGCGGGCCGCGCGGGAGCGGTGACCATCGCCACCAATATGGCGGGCCGAGGAACCGACATCCTTCTGGGCGGCAATCCAGATGTCTTGATGGAGGATGTCCTGCGCGATCGGGGGTTCGATCCCGACCGCCGTATCGGCGACGAATCCGACGATCCCGCCGCTTTGCCTGCGCCGAGCGACGAGCAGCGCGCCGACGCCTTGCGTCAGGCCAAGGAGGTGTGCGCGGCCGAGCACGAGCGCGTTTTGGCAGCGGGAGGTTTGGCCGTCATCGGCACCGAGCGCCACGAATCGCGCCGTATCGACAACCAGCTGCGCGGCCGCGCCGGCCGCCAGGGCGATCCCGGCTTGACGCAGTTCTATCTGTCGCTCGAAGACGACCTGATGCGCCTGTTCGGCGGCAACCGCATGGAATCCATCGGGCGTATGATGGAGAAGACGGGCGCCGAAGACGACGTGCCCATCCAGGCATCCATGGTGAGCAAGGCGATCGAAAGCGCGCAGCGCCAGGTCGAAGCCATGCATTTCGCCGCTCGTAAAAACGTTCTCGAATACGACGACGTGATGAATCTGCAGCGCAACGCCATCTATAAAGAGCGCAACGCCATCTTGGACGGCAAGGACCTTTCGAGCCGCGTCGGCGACATCATCGCCGACGCCGCCAATGCGGTCGTCGACGAGAACTGCTCGGCGCGCGATGCCAGCGACGACTGGGACATGCGCGCCGTCGACCGCTGGGCGGCCGAGATGACGGGTCGCTCCGATTTCCATGTCGACCAGGTCGACCACGACGACGACGCGGGCGTCGTCGCGGATGCGCTGATCGCGTATCTCGAGGGCGTTTACGAGGAGAAGCGTTCCGCCGTGGGCGATGAGAACATGAAGAAGCTCGAGGCCCAGGTGATGCTCCGCATCATCGACGTGCGTTGGATGAACCACCTGCAGGAGATGGACTACCTGAAGACGGGCATCGGCCTGCGCGCCTTCGGCCAGCGCGATCCGCTGGTCGAGTACAAGGAGGAGGCGCACGCGGCGTTCGCTGCTCTGACCGCCTCCATGTATGAGGATTTCTTGCGCACGCTGCTTCGCTTGCAGGTCGCGTCTCCCGTCGAGGAAAACGAGGAATCTCCGCTCGACGGCAAGGCCGTCAGCTACTCGTCTCCCGAGGCCGCGCTCGAGTCGTCTGCGGCTGCATCGCGTCCTCGCCAGGCGGCGCAGCCCGCTTCCCGACCGCAGCAGGCGAAGCCGCAGACGTACCGCAAAGACGAGCACGACCCGTATGCCAATGTGGGACGCAACGACCCGTGCCCGTGCGGCAGCGGGTTGAAATTCAAGAAATGTCACGGACGCGATAGGTAATTCATGGCCGAAAAAGAACCGAAAGATATAGAAGCCGCCGCCGCGCGCCTGGCCGACGCGCGCGTGTGGCTGCGCATCGAGGAGAAACAGGACCGTTTGGCCGCCCTCGACGCCGAAATCGCCGCGCCGGGATTCTGGGACGACGCGCAGCATGCGCAGGACGTTTCTCGCAAAGCGAGCGCGTTGCGCGATACCATCGACGGCTATGCCGCCGCCGAGGCGCTTTTGGACGACGCCCGCGCCGCGGCGGAACTAGCCGACGAGGACGAGGCCTTCGCCGACGAGAAAGACCATGCGTTGGCCGAGCTGTCCGCGATGCTCGATCGCTTCGAGATCGAATCGTGGTTTTCCGGAGAGATGGACGGCAACGACGCCATCGTCTCCATCAATCCCGGCCAGGGCGGTCTGGAGGCTCAGGACTGGACCGACATGCTGTATCGCATGTATACGCGCTATGCCGAGAAGAAGGGTTGGAGCGTCAAGCCGCTCGACGTCGTTTCCGGAAGCGACAACGTCGGGCTCGATCGCGCCGTTTTCCAAATCGAAGGCCGCAATGCATACGGCATGCTGCGCAGCGAACACGGCGTGCATCGCCTGGTGCGTATTTCTCCCACCGACGATAAGAAGCGTCGTCAGACGACGTTCGCCAGCGTCGAGGTGCTGCCCGTCATGAACGACGATATCGAGGTCGACCTCAACCCCGCGGACGTCCGCGTCGACGTGTACCGCTCGAGCGGACCCGGCGGGCAGTGCGTCAATACCACGGATTCGGCGGTTCGCCTGACCCATATGCCGACGGGCATCGTGGTCACGTGCCAGAACGAGAAAAGCCAGCTTCAAAACAAGGAGGCCGCGTTCAAGGTGCTGCGCGCGAAACTCTACGAGCTCGAGTGCAGCAAGCGCGATGCCGAGGTGGCCGCTTTGCGCGGCGAGCGCATGGAAAACAGCTTCGGCAGCCAAATTCGCAACTACGTGCTCTACCCGTACCAGTTGGTCAAAGACCTTCGTAGTAATATTGAGACGGGCAACGTCGACGCGGTGCTCGACGGCGACATCGAGGAATTCGTCATCGGGTACCACCGTTGGCATGTCACGCAATAACAAGGCATCGATTGCCGCATCATTGGAAGGAAAGACGTGAACCTGGAAGATTTGAAAGGCAAGGCCAACGATATCCGCATCGATATCGTCAAAATGGTGGCCGAAGCCGGCAGCGGGCATCCCGGCGGATCGCTCTCGTCTGCCGAAGTGTTGTGCGCGCTGTATTTCGGCGGCGTGCTCGAGCATGATCCGAGCGACCCGAAAGCCGCGGGCCGCGATCGCTTCGTGCTTTCCAAGGGCCATGCCGCGCCTGTTCTGTACGCCACCCTCGCCGAGGCGGGCTATTTCCCCGTCGAGGAGCTGGCCACGCTGCGCAAGCTGCATAGCCGTCTGCAGGGCCATCCCGACTGCCGCAAACTTCCCGGCGTCGAGGCTTCTACGGGATCGCTGGGCCAGGGCCTCTCCATCGCATCGGGCATGGCGTGCGGCCTGCGTCTGAACGGCGAGGATTCCACCGTGTTCACGCTGATGGGCGACGGCGAGTGCCAGGAAGGCCAGGTGTGGGAGGCCGCCATGTTCGCGGCTCATCGCTCGCTGGACAACCTGGTCGCCATCGTCGACCATAACCATCTTCAGATCGACGGCGCGGTCGAAGACGTCTGCTCGCTCGAAAGCCTGAGCGCGAAGTTCGAGGCATTCGGATGGCAGGTGTTCGTGTGCGACGGCAACGATATGGAGGCCGTCGTCTCCACGCTCGAAGCCGCCAAGGCATCGCGCGGCGGCAAGCCCAAGGCCGTTATCGCCGAGACCACCAAGGGCAAGGGCGTGTCCTTCATGGAGGGGCAGGCCGGCTGGCACGGCAAGGCTCCCAACGCCGAGCAGACCGAGCAGGCTATCGACGAGTTGACCGACAAGGAGGCCATGCATGGCTAATGAGAAGAAGGCCACGCGCGCCGCATACGGCGAGACGCTGGTCGAATTGGTGAACGAAGGCCTTGATGTCGTCGCCGTCGAGGCCGATCTTTCGGGATCCACCACGACCAAGAAGCTCGGGGACGCCTATCCCGACCGCCTGTTCAACGTCGGCATCGCCGAGCAGGATATGGTCGGCGTCGCCGCGGGCCTTGCGCTGACGGGCCACGTCGCATTCACGGGGTCGTTCGCCGTGTTCGGCACGGGCCGCGTATACGATCAGATCCGCAATACCGTGTGCTATGCCAATCTCGACGTCAAGATCGCCCCGACCCACGCGGGCGTTTCGGTCGGTCCCGACGGCGGCAGCCATCAGATGGTCGAAGACATCGCCTTGATGCGCGCGCTTCCCAATATGCGCGTGCTCGTGCCCGCCGACTACGCCGCCGCCAAAGCGGCCATCAAGCTGGCGGCCGAAACCCCCGGCCCCGTTTACGTCCGCATGGGCCGTGCTTCGGTGCCGTGCGTCTACGATGCCGATGCGACCTTCGAAATCGGCCGCGCGCATGTGCTGCGCGACGGCTCCGACGTGACGATCGTCGCGTGCGGCGTCGAGATCGACGAGGCCCTCAAGGCGGCCGAGATGCTCGCTGAAAAGGGTATTTCCGCCGAGGTCATCGACATGTTCTCGATCAAGCCCCTCGATGAGGAGCGCTTGCTCGAGTCGGTGCGCAAGACCGGATGCGTGGTCACCGCCGAGGAGCATTCCGTGATCGGCGGCCTTGGCAGCGCCGTCGCCGAGACGCTGTGCGATTCCTATCCCGCTCCGCTCGTGCGCGTCGGCATGCAGGATTGCTTCGGCACGTCGGGCGAGATGGCCGAACTGATGCGCGAGTTTTCCCTCGATGCGCAGGCCATCGTCGAGGCCGCCGAGGCCGCTATGGCCAAAAAGCAGGCATAGCGCGCCTGTTCGCTTCAACCGCATACGCCCGCTTCGGCGGGCGCGATGAACATTCTGTGACCGCCGCACCCTCGTGCGGCGGTCTTGCTAGAATGGTTCGGTTGAGTCCGGCAATCATGATTGAACGGAGCATTCTGTGACGAATATGAACGATGAGCAGCGTTTTGCTCGCGAAGCCGTCGGGGACTCTTCCGATGCATTCGCGCCGCAGGGCCGTCATGCGGTTTCCGCCGACGCTGCGTCCGTGCGGCCGTCCGCCGGGTATTCCGGCGCCGTCCGACCGCAGGCGACGGGGGCCATCCCCGTGCTGTCCTCTGCGACCGCGGCAGCGCAGCCGCAACGCGGCGCGCACACGCGGCGCCCTTCGGGCGCGACGGGCGTTCTGCCCGACCTTTCGGCGTCTTTGCCGCAGCTTTCGGTCGAAGATGCCCAGCGCCAGCAGGTCGGCGAGCCCGTCATCACGTTCGACCACGTGACCAAGGTCTATCCTGCCCAGCCCAACAAGCCGTCGCTTCACGACATCTCGTTGCAGATATACGCGGGCGAGTTCGTTTTCCTGGTGGGTCATTCCGGATCGGGCAAGTCGACGTTCATCAAGCTCATCACGCGCGAGCTCAAGCCCACCGACGGCCATATCTACATCGCGGGAGAGGACCTCTCCACGATGCGCAATTGGCGCGTCCCGTATCTGCGCCGCAACATCGGCTGCGTTTTCCAGGATTTCAAGCTGCTTCCGAACAAGACGGTATTCGAAAACGTCGCGTTCGCGCTCGAGGTCATCGGGAAAAGCCGCCACGTCATCAAAACCCAGGTCCCCGAGGTCCTGCGTTTGGTGGGCCTGCAGGACAAGCTGGACAAACGGCCCGACCAGCTTTCGGGCGGCGAGCAGCAGCGCGTCTCCATCGCGCGCGCCATCGTGAACCGCCCGCCGCTGTTGGTGTGCGACGAGCCCACGGGCAATCTCGATCCGCAGACTTCGCGCGGCATCATGGACCTGCTCGAGCGCATCAACCGCACGGGTACGACCGTGCTCGTCGCAACGCACGACCGCGAAATGGTCGACAATATGCGTCGCCGCGTCATCGCGCTCGACAGCGGTCAGCTGACCCGCGACCAGGACAGGGGGGTGTACGGCTTCGATGTCTAGCCTTATCTATTTCTTCAAAGAATCCCTGACGGGATTCGCCCGCAATCTCAGCACGTCGTTGGGGTCGATCATCACCATCTTCCTCTCGCTGCTGATAATCGGCATCTTCCTCGTCGGCGGCGCCATCATCAATAATACGGTCTCTTCGGTCGAAGATAAGGTGTCCATCACCGCCTACGTCGATGACGAGGCGGCGCAGTCCGACATCGATTCGGTCATGAAGAAGCTCAAGACGACGCAAGGCGTCGAAAGCGTCGGGTTCACGACGAAAGACCAGGCGCTCGAGAACTTCCAGAACTCCATGAGCTCGACCGACATCGTCGACCAGCTCGACGGCACCAACCCGCTTCCCGCGTCGATCGACATCGAACTCGCCGATCCTCAGATGGTCGAAACCATCGCCGGGCAGCTGGCCGCCGATCCTGCGTTCTCGAAGATCTGCGACAACCCCGACGATCCCTCCGATAGCGTGAAATACGGCGAGGACAGCGTCGATCGCCTGTTCAGTCTGACGAGCTATATCCGTTATATCGGCGTCGCGCTGATCGCCTTGCTGATCTTCATCGCCCTGGTGTTTATCAACAACACCATCAGGCTGGCCATTCTTGCTCGTCGCAAGGAGATTTCGATCATGCGTCTGGTCGGCGCTTCGAACGGATTCATTCGCGGGCCGTTTCTCATGGAAGGCGCCGTGCATGCGATCATCGGCTCGGCGCTTGCGGTGCTGAGCATCGAGCTTTTGCGCCGATTCGCCTTGCCGCAGGTGTCCACGGCGCTTATGTGGCTGCCGATCGATCTGCCGGGCACGGTGTATGGCGGCATCTACGTGCTTATGTTCGTGTTCGGCTTGATCATCGCGGCTATCGGTTCGCTGCTCGCGATGCGCCGTTACTTGAAGGTCTAACGAAGAGGGGCCATGCGTAATCGCAAAGGCAGACATATCGAAATGGGCGCGCGCAATGCGAAGATCCTCAAAAGCCTGGGTCTTTGCATTGGAGCGTGCCTCCTTTTTTGCGCGGGATTCCTTATGCGCGGCAATGAAGAACTCATGGCCCGCGTGGGGTTCTCGGCTCCTGCGGACGATGCGAAAAACGCGTCGAACACTTCGGTCGATATGACCGAGGTCGCATCGCGTCTCGACGAAGTCGAGCATATCCTGATGGCCGAAGGCCTGGGCACCTATGATGCCGATGCGTCGTCGCTTGCGGTGCTCGATTCGTTTCTGAAAAGCACCGACGATGCGTATGCGCGTTATTTCGATGCCGCGCGCTATGCGGCCTTCGTGGAGTCTTCGGCGGAGGCGTATCCCGGCGTCGGCGTGTTTTTCTCCGAGCAGAACGGACGTGCGTTCGCGCTCGATGTTTTCGAGGGCTCTTCGGCGGCCGAGGCGGGCGTGCGACAGGGCGATATCGTCGTGGCGATCGACGGCGATCGCTCTCAGGCCTGGACCGCGACGGAGGCGATCAACGCCGTTCAGCGCGAAGAGGGCTCTTCGGTCGTCGTCACATGGCTGCGCCCGTCGACATCCGACGGCTCGGCGGGAGAGGAGTTCACGACGACGCTCGTGTGCTCCGATTATCGCGAGCCGAACGTGACGACCCAGAAGATCGATTCCGTCGGCTATATCGGCTTGAAGCAGTTCACGCAGAATTCCGACGCGTTGGTTCGTCGCGCTATCGAACAGCTTTCGTCCGAGGGCGCTTCCGCCTTCGTTCTCGATCTGCGCGATAATCCGGGCGGGTATCTGACCAAAGCCGTCGACGTGGCGTCGCTGTTCGTGCGCAGCGGCGTGGCGGTCGAGATCGAGACGGCGGAGGCCAAGACCACCAAGCAGGTTTCGGGCGAGACGGCCACCGATGCGCCGCTCGTGGTACTGATCAACGGCAATACGGCCGGTGCGGCCGAGGTGCTCGCCGCCGCGCTGCGCGATACCGATCGCGCATTGCTTGCGGGCACGACCACTATGGGCAAAGGTTCCGTCCAGGTGACCAAGCCGCTTTCGTTCGGCGGGGCGCTGCGCTATACCGCGGCCCGCTATATCGGTCCGTCCGGATCCTCGATCGACGGCGTGGGCGTTGCTCCCGATGTCACGGTCACGGTCCGCGAGGGGGCCTCTTCCGACAATCAGAAGGATTTCGCGGTCGACACGGCGGCGTCGCTCGTCGACTGATCGTCATTCGTTTTTTCGATCCAGGGGGGTCAGATGCCTCGTTCCCGATCGCGTAAGAGGAATACGAGACGCACCCCGCGCGTTCATCCGCGCGGGGTGCTCGAGCTTCGTGTCGCAGGCTACGGTTTCGTGCAGACGGCAGAAGGGGAGTTTTTCGTTCCCGCAGGAAAAATAGCCGACGCGTTCGACGGCGACATCGTCGAGGTCGCGCGCATCGGGTCGTCTTCGTCCGCGCCGGCGCCCGCGCGGCGGCCGTGCGCCCGGGTGGTGCAGGTCGTTTCGCGCGCGCACGAGAGCGTCGTGGGGCGCTATGAGGTGGCGGAGCCTTTCGGGATCGTGGTGCCCGACGATCCGCGCATTCGCCATGATGTGTTCACGCTGCGCTCCGACGCTCCCCATGTGCGTGACGGCGATATCGTGCGCGTGCGCATTTCCTCGTATCCCACGCGTCATGCCCCTGCGCAGGGGACCATCGAAGAGGTGCTCGGCCACGCAGGCGATACGGGCGCCGACGTCGCTTCGATCGTCGCGCGGCACAAGCTCGAGACCCGTTTTTCGGATGCGGCGCTCGAAGAGGCCCGCCGCGTGCGCGACGATGCCGAAGAAGCCTTGTCGGATGCGCGCTATCGCGACCTGCGCGCCCGAACGGCTTTCACTATCGATCCCGATGACGCGAAGGACTTCGACGATGCGCTGTCCATCGAGCAGCTCGACGACGGCTCGTGGCGTCTCGGGGTCCATATAGCCGACGTCTCGCATTACGTCGCCTGGGAGTCTGCCCTCGATAAGGAGGCGCGTATGCGCTCGACGAGCGTTTACCTGGTCGATCGCGTGCTTCCCATGCTTCCCGAGGAGCTTTCGTGCGATGTGTGCTCGCTGCGCCAGCGGCGTCCGCGGCGTACGATGACGGTCGATATGACCGTGCGCCCCGATGGCTCGGTGCACGACGTGCAGGCGTATCCCGCCGTGATCGAATCGCGTGCGCGCCTTTCGTACGGTCGTGTGCAGGAGTGCCTGGACGCACGCGCCCTGTACGATTTCGAGAGGGCGGCGCGTTCGCTTGGGATCGCGTCTTTCCAGGATGCGCTCGATATATCCGATCGCATAGCGCTGCTCGATCGCGCGGCGCGATCGCTGCATAGCGCCCGTCTCGCCAAGGGCGGCATGGATTTCGACAGCGTCGAGGCCAAAGTCACGCTCGATGAGGCGGGCGCTCCGACCGGCGTCGAGCTACGCGTGAAAACCGATGCCACCGCCTTGGTCGAAGAGGCCATGATCGCGGCCAACGAAGCGGTGGCGCGCCTGCTGCGCGATTCGAAGACGGCGTGCATTTATCGCGTGCACGAAGCGCCGCTGCCAGGGGATATGGCGCAGTTGCGGCCCATCCTTCAGGAATTCGGCTACGAGAAGCACGTTTCGCTCGATGCGTTCTGCCGCGCCGAGCCCAAGGCGATCCAGGCCGTTTTGGCGCACGCCCGCGGCCGCCGCGAGGAATTCCTCGTGTCGTCGCTTATCGTGCGCAGCATGAACAGGGCCGTGTATACGTGCGCATGCGAGGCGCATTTCGGCCTTGCGAGCGACGCCTATGTTCATTTCACGAGTCCTATCAGGCGCTATCCCGATTTGATGGCGCATCGTTCGTTGAAGACCGCGCTGTTCGGGCGTTCTTGGGAAACGTCTGCCATCGAGCATGCTCTTCCCGCTATCGCGCAGCGCTCCTCCCAGGCGGAGCGTGTGGCCGAGCAGGCGGCGCGCGAATCCCAGGAGCTCAAGCTCTATGAGCTTTTGGCCCGATCGGTCGGCGAGACGGCGGAGGGCATCGTGTCGGGTGTCGGCGCATCGGGATTTTTCGTCAGGCTCGCCGACACGGCGGAAGGCTTCGTCGCGCTCGGTTCTCAGGACGAGTATTTCACGCTCGATGCCCGTCGCAGGATGCTTATCGGTTCGCAGACGGGCCGCGTCTATCGTTTGGGCATGCAGGTCCGCGTGCGCATAGCGGCGGTGTACCCGTATGAACGTCGTGCCGATTTCGTTTTGCTCTGATCGGCGCGCTCGACGCCTGCGATTGCTTTCGAGGCGACAGAACCAGGGCGAAAAGATATACTGAATCGATGCCGCGGCGAAAAGCCGCGGCGCTATGAAGGAAGGGCGGCGGACGCGTGGCGCGTGAAAAAAAGCAGATAGCGAAGAATCGCAAGGCATTGCACGAATACGAAATCGTGGAAACGTTCGAGGCGGGCATCGTCTTGTCCGGCACCGAAGTGTGCTCTTTGCGCGAGAACAACTGCCAGCTCGTCGATTGCTTCGCGCTGATCAGGCACGGGGAGGTTTGGCTGCATGCGCTGCATATCGCACCGTATTCTCACGGCAATATCGCCAATCCTGATCCCGACCGTAAACGCAAGCTGCTGCTCCATCGCAATCAGATCCGCTATCTCGAAGAGAAAACGCGCGAAAAGGGCATGGCCCTCGTGCCGTTGCAGATGTACTTTGCGACCAACGGCCTGGTGAAGCTCGAGATCGCGCTTGCGAAGGGCAAGAAGCTCTACGATAAGCGCGCCGCCATGGCCGAGCGTGATTCGAAGCGTGAGATCGAGCGCGCCCTGAAGGCGCACGTGCGATAACGACCGAGGGGGGTTATTCGATGGGTTTGTTCAGGAAGGCCACGCGCACGGCGGGCCGCGTGGCGAAAAACGTCGCGAAAGAGGCGGTTTTCGGCGATCTCGACCTTGAGGGCGAGAAGTCTGAGAAGAAAGGCGGCCATCGCGCGCACGTGGGCAAGAAGGCGCGCGAACGCCGCGAGTATGAAGAATACCGGCGCTTGAAAGAGAAGTTCGAGCCGAAAGACGACGCTACGATGCGCGCGGAATGGGAGAAATACTACGAGGAGCGTTGCGACGGCGATTGCGATGCGTGTCCGTATTACGATTGGTGTCCCGATGACTTCGAGGAAGACGCGCAGGACGAAAAGCCCGATTCTTCCGATCGCGACGACGAGCGGGCATCGAAAGACGACGAGGCGTCCGAAAAGCACGAGGAGACCGTCTGCGAAGAAGAGCCTGCGCTGACCGATGAAGAGCGCGCGGCCAAAAACGCCGCCGAGGCCTATTACGAAGCGGGCTGCGACGGCGCGTGCGAGCGCTGCGAGCATTACGACTGGTGTCCCGCCGAGGAGGAAATCGATCCCGACGACAAGGTCGTCATGATGGGCATGACGCAGGGAGAGATGAAAGACATGGCCAAAGGCAGCGTGCAGCTCGCCCGCGAGGGCGCTTTGGCCGCCAAGGAGCTCAAAGAGGCCATGGATGATATCATGGGCGGGCTCGATATCAAGAAATACCTGCAATAGCGCATCCGTCGTCGTGCGCGTGCGATCGGCATTTGACATCGTATGCATAACGAATATAATGAACGATTCGACGTCATAGACGTCGCGGGTATCTTGAAAACCCAAGCCGGTGGAGCACATCGCCGCATGAGCCGCCTGAAATATCGGGCGCGTATCGGGGGCGACTGGTTTCGACATGGTATGTTTGAACTGAGGAGCAGGTCGTGGTCTCCTCGCCACGTTAAACAGGGGTACCGTCAAGTTAATTGGCAAAGCTAACACTCAGAGCGCTCCGGCGCTCGCCATGGCTGCTTAATTTACGCGGCCCGTCAACCCCGGATCGTTCCCGCTCCGGGCGCGACGTCATTGCAGGGAACTGCGCCGAAGCACGTAGCCTGTATGGTTTCGGCTAAGATCGAACGGGCTAGAACCGCCAACGCGTGTCCGTAGGCCGCAACGGTTCGAATTTCGACCACGGAATAAGCTTGTAGAGCCTGAGGGATCGCATAGTATGGACCGGAGTTCGATTCTCCGCGCCTCCACCAATCGATTTCGACCCCCTGAACGGCAGCGTCCGTCCAGGGGGTTTCTTTGTATCGGCGCCGGTCTTTTTCGGCCGGGTTGCACCGTCGGCGCGCTGCGGCGTGCCGTTCGTTTCGCGCGCGCCGGCGGTTTTGTAGCGTCGATGTCGGGTATTTGCCCGCGGCGGAGAATGGGGGTATTCTAAAAGGCATGCAGAATTCGAACGAAGACACCAATCCCGCTCTCGCTAGCACGCGGGGCGTAAGCGAATCGCTTCCTTCCTATGACGACGCGCCGATCGGCATTTTCGATTCCGGTTTCGGCGGCTTGACCGTCGCGCGCGAAATCGTCGAAGAGCTGCCGAATGAATCGATCGTCTATTTCGGCGATACGGCGCGCTGTCCCTACGGCCCTCGTTCCCAGGAGGAAGTGGACGGCTTCGTGCAGCAGATTTGCACGTGGCTGGTCGAACGCGGTGTGAAATTGCTGGTGATCGCCTGCAATACCGCCACGGCTGCGGGGCTCGAGCATGCCCAGCGCACGTTTTCCGTCCCCGTCATCGGCGCGGTCGAGCCGGGGGCTCGTGCTGCGGCGCGCGCCACGAAGAATCGCCGGGTCGGCGTCATAGCCACGAAGGGCACGGTGGAAAGCGATTGCTATCCGCGCGCCATCCGTCATATCGACGCGGGCATCACGGTCTTTTCCACCGCCACGCCGAAATTCGTCGACATCGTCGAGCAGGGCATCCGCATCAGCAACGGCCCGATCGAAGACCTTACGAGCAAAGCGTCGAAGGTGTATATCCGCCCCGCATTCCAAGAAATCGCGCAGGATTATCTTGAGCCGCTGCGTCGCTGCGGCGTGGATACGCTCGTGCTCGGCTGCACGCATTACCCCATGCTCAAGGCCTTGATCGGCGGCGTGATGGGCCATGGCGTGCTGCTCGTTTCTTCCGCGGAGGAGATGGCCAAAGACGTGCGCGCGACGCTGGCCCTGCGCGGCCAGCTGGCATCGCCCGATAACGAGCCGACGCACGAGTTTTTCACGTCGTCGCATGCGGTCGATGATTTCCAGTCGTTCGGCTCGCGCGTGTTCAATCGTGAAATAGGCCGTCCCGTGCATGTCGATCTGCCTGCGTGGTAGATCCGTTCGATGCTCGCGATGCAGACGGCGGGCTTGCGAAACTCTGCGAACCTTGGATACGTGCGGGCGCCATGCGCCCTTGAAGGAGGAACCTTATGTTCGGCATGCGTACCGACAACCGTAAAGACCGCGCCTTGCGCCCCGTGACGCTCGAGCGCAATGTGATGAAGAACGCCGCAGGCAGCTGCCTGGTGAAATTCGGCGATACGCACGTGTTGTGCAGCGCCACGATCGAGGAACGCGTCGGGGCGTGGCGCAAGGGCAGCGGCCTGGGCTGGTTGACCGCCGAGTATGCCATGCTTCCCGCTTCCACGGCGAAGCGCACGCCGCGCGAGACCAAAGGCCGTAAAGGACGCAGCCAGGAAATCGAACGCCTGATCGGCCGCTCGTTGCGCAATGTGTGCGATATGGCGGCCATGGGCGGCGAAATCACCATGACCGTCGATTGCGACGTTCTGCAGGCGGACGGCGGCACGCGCACGGCCGCCATCACGGGAGCCTGGGTGGCGGCTTATGACGCCTTCGAAATGTGGCGCGCCTCCGGAAAGGTGAAGACGAATCCCTTGTTCGGACAGGTTGCGGCGGTGAGCGTCGGCATGGTCGGAGGGCGTTTGCTGCTCGACCTCGACTATCGCGAGGACTCGCAGGCGGAAATCGATATGAACGTGGTGATGAACGCCAAAGGCGAACTCGTCGAGGTGCAGGGCACGGGCGAACAGGTGAGTTTCTCGCGCACGCGCCTGAACGAGATGCTCGATATGGCGCAAGACGGAATCGACGAGCTGCTTCGTTTGCAGCGCGCAACGGTCGGACTCGAATAGCGGCGCCTAACGTGCGGCATGCGCCGCGCAGTGCGAAAAGAAAGGATCGACGCCATGAGAAAAGTGGTCATCGCGACGAATAACGCGCATAAGGTGGAAGAAATCCGCTCGGCGCTCGATTTCGAAGGGTGGGAATTCGTCACGCTTTCCCAATGCCCGCCTTATGACGAGCCTATCGAAGACGCCGATACGTTCGAGGGCAACGCGCGCATCAAGGCACGCGCTGCGCATGCGCATACGGGCTACGCGGCGTTGGCGGACGATTCGGGCCTGGTCGTCGATGCGCTCGGCGGCGCTCCCGGGGTCCTTTCGGCGCGGTATGCGGGCACGCACGGAGATGACGAGGCGAACAACGCCAAGCTGCTCGAAGAGCTCGCCGACGTGGAAGACGGGCATCGTACGGCCCGTTTCGTATGCTCGCTCGTGTTCATCGACGAACAGGGGCGCGAGGTGTGCGCTTCGGGCTCGGTCGAGGGCCGCATCGCTCGCAGCGCGGCGGGCGCAAAAGGCTTCGGCTACGATCCGCTGTTTTTACCCGATGCGTTCGGAGGAAAGACGAGCTTGGCCGAAGTGAGCCAGGACGAGAAAAACGCTATCAGCCATCGCGGAAATGCGTTGCGTGCGCTTAAAGACGCTCTTGCGTAACGCCCGCGCCGCCGAAGCCGTTCGGCGTGTTCGTTCGTCAAACGCCTCGCGTTCGCTTACGCGAGGCGTTATTTATACGGGACGAGCGAAGCTGAAGCAGTCATAGCGCACCGCTTTGCCCGCGATGCTGTAATGAGGCTTGACGCCTGCGAGGTATGGCCCTTTGACCGAACGCTTCACGACGATTCTGCGCGGCTTGGCTTCGAATGCGGCCTGCAAGAGCCGCTCTTCGTCCGCACAGGGCGCTTCGATGCGGTGGATGAGCTGGAATTTCTTGTTCGTCGCCGCGCTCTTCCGTTTTTTGGGAAACATGGGGTCGAGGTAGACCAGATCGAACGTGCCACGGCATCGCTTCAGCGCTTCGATGCTATCGCCGTGCACGGCGCGCATCCGCCGTGCGGCATGGGCGAAGCGTGCATCATCGGCCGCTTTGCGCAGCGCATCTTCGAGCAGGGCACAGGCGACGGGGTTGCGTTCGTACAACGTCATATCGAATCCCGCCGCGGCGAGCAGCAGCGAGTCGCATCCGAGCCCGGCTGTGGCATCGAGGCCGCGCGGTTCGGCGACGCCTTTGATGCGCGCCGCCCGTACGAGCAATTCGCGATGCAGGGCCTGTTCTTTGATGCGGGGCGCCAGGGGCCCGAATCCCGACGGCAAAGCCATGGCCCCTTCGCGCAGGACGAGTCCTTCGTCGTCGTATTCGAGGGCAAGCCCCGCCGCTTCTACGGCATCGTGCGCTTCTTGCATCAGCGTGTCGGACATGCGTTGCCTTTCGGACGGGATTCGGATGCGTGTCGTGCGCCTTGATACGGAAAAGCCGGCATGAAGGCCGGCTTGTGATCGATGGTCGGGATGACAGGATTCGAACCTGCGACATCCTGCTCCCAAAGCAGGCGCGCTACCAAACTGCGCCACATCCCGGCGATTGCGCCTTTCCGTCACGTCCTTCGTTTTCCAAGAAACGGGACGCTGTCGTGAAAAGGCCGTGCACCACGCGATATAAAAAAAGTCGAAGAATACTTCGACCAGGTGTCCGTGGAGCGGGTGACGGGAATCGAACCCGCGTCATGAGCTTGGAAGGCTCAGGTTCTACCATTGAACTACACCCGCATAAGTGCATTCGCATACGATACTACAATCGACGAAGCGGTGCAAGATAAAAAAAAACGAAGAGGGAGAGTCGTTTTCCGCGGCGCGGCGAACCGCGTTTTTCGAGGGGACTCCGTTTCGGGGCGCCGGATTCGAAAACGCGGTTCGTTCGGCGTTTTGCTATTTGGCGATAAGCACCGGCACGGCGCAGATGCCGAGCAGTTTGTGACTGACGCTGCCGAGGTAGCCTTTGATTCCTGCCAGCCCGCGGCTGCCGATGACCACCATGTCATAGCGGCCCTGTTCGGCGAGCTTGGCTATCTCGCTTGCCGCATCGGTGCCGTTGAGGATGAAGGTTTCGACGTCGTTTTCGACGCCCGCATCGTCGAGATGCGCGACGGCCTGCTTCAAAAGTCCTTCGGCATCGCGCTCCATCAGGTCGAGGACCGATGCGAAGCTGTTGAGCTGCTCGTCGTTGAGCAGGGGCACGGCCACCACATTGACAACGTCGATGCGCATGTCGTCGTTGCCGTCCGCCATGGAAGCGGCCAAGTCGAGCGCCGCCGTCGAGGCCTGCGATCCGTCGTAAGCGACGAGGATTTTTTCAAGACCCATGATGCCCTCCTTCCGTCTCGTCAGAGACGATCGTGCATGATGTCTTATGCTTTCAGTATACCCCTTCGCCACGTTTGCGGACGGCGATGGCGGCGGCTAGCCGATTCGTCGGAAAATGGAAACGGTTTCCGTATGGTAGGTCTGGGGGAACATGTCGACCGGCGTCGCCCGTTGCAGTTCATAGCCCGCCTGCTCCAGGCGCGCGGTATCGCGCGCCCAGGTGGCGGGGTCGCAGCTGACGTACGCGACGCGTTCGGGACCCGCTTCGGCGATGCCGGTCACGATTTCGGGCGCAAGGCCCGCACGCGGCGGATCGACCACGAGCGCGTCGAGCGATCCGAGCTCGGGAAGCTCGCGCGCCGCGTCCCCTCCTATGGGCTCGATATTGTCGTAGCCTCCCTCCTCGCACAGGCGGCGCAGGTCGCGCACGCTGCTTCCGTAGCTTTCAACGGCGAATACGGTATCGCAGCGCTCGGCGAGGGGGAGCGTGAACGTCCCTACGCCGCAATACAGATCGGCGACGACAGCGTCGTCGTCAAGCTGCAGCCCCTCGACCGCCAGATCGACGAGGCGTTCCGCCTGCGCGGTATTGACCTGGAAAAACGACGGAGCGCTTACCTTGAACGCGCGGTCGTCGACGGTTTCGGTCCAATAGCCTTTCCCCGCGAGCACTTCGACGCCTTTGAGTTTGCGGGCCTTGCCGCGGTCGGAGGTCATGACGCGCACGATGCTCGTCGCCTTGAGCGCCTGGGAGAGGGTTTTGGCGACGGCCGTTCGGGGAAACGCGCCGGTGTTGGTCCAAAGCGCTATTTCGGTGGAGGCGGTGCGTGCCGAGTGCCGCACGCCGACGCGGTAGACTCCCAAGTCGTTGCTTCCGCTGAGATAGCGCAGCGCGCCGCGGATCGCCTTCGGCGCGCCCTCGATGGCCTTATGGGCGAGCGGACAGCGGTCGATGCGGAGGATTTCGTTGGTATGCTTGCGATAGGGGCCGGTCGAAAAGCCGCCTCGTTCGTCGCGCGCGCAGCCGAATTCCAGCTTGTTGCGGTATCCCATGGTGCGCTTCGAGGGGACGGTCTGTTCGACGAGGGCCTCGGCGCGCGCGACGTCCATATGCGCGGTGCGCACCAGCTGCGAGACGACGTTGTCGCGCTTGGCGGCAAGCTGGCGCTCGTATGAGATATGCTGCCATCCGCAGCCGCCGCATTCGGCGGCATAGGGGCAGACGGGCGCGACGCGGTCGGGCGATGCCGTCGTCAAATCGACCACGCACCCTTCGCGGTAGCCCTTTTTATCGGCGGTCACTTCGATGACGGCGATGTCGCCAGGGCATCCGCCGTCGACGAGAATCGTCTTTCCATCGGCGCATTTTCCGACGGCGGCGTCGCCGTAAGAAAGGCGTTCTATGATTATTTCTTCACGCATGGCTCCTCTTTTCTCCTATTCGCACATTTTAGCGTATAATCTCGAACGCTAATGTGCCCCCTTAGCTCAGGGGATAGAGCGTCTGCCTCCGGAGCAGAAAGCCGTAGGTTCGAATCCTATAGGGGGCACCAGCATTCGGATTTCGCGAATTCGCGAAGCACCGGTATCAGCTCGGGCGGCGATGCTCGCGCATACGGCCGACGCCGAGCCTTCGGCCTTCGACGATACGTTCGGCGCATGCTGCGCCGGCTCGAAGGATATGCTTAAGAGAAGGAGCGCATGAGCATGGCTATGTACACCCCCGAATACCAGCCGAACGGCAAGGAAATCGCCGTCATCAAGACTTCGAAAGGCACCGTTCGCGTGCAGTTGGCGGGTGCGGATGCCCCGATTCATGTGGGCAATTTCGTCGAGCTTGCGCGCAAAGGCTTCTACGACGATTTGAAGTTCCATCGCTATGTTCCCGGCTTCGTGATCCAGGGCGGATGCCCCAATACGCGCGACCTCGATTCCGAGCAGGTCAAAGAGGCGGCGGGCAATCCGTGGGCCGGCCTCGGAACGGGCGGTCCTGGCTACACCATCAAACAGGAATACACCACGAATCCCCACAATTCGCACGAAGACGGGGCGCTCGCCATGGCTCGTTCCCAGAATCCCGATTCCGCCGGCTCCCAGTTCTATCTCTGCCTGGGCCCTCAGCATAATCTCGACTCCGGCTACACGGTGTTCGGGCAGACGATCGAGGGCAAAGACGTGATCGCCGAGCTTCGCGTCGGCGACGTCATCGAAACCATCGAAATCGAGAACGCCGATTAACGGACGGTCGCTCGCGCGCATCGGACACAATCGGCTCGAAGGAAGAAACCAATGGATAATCAGAACATCGCCCAGGCACGCGCCGCATATCAGGCGCGCGATTTCGAAACTGCGTTGAACCTGTTCAACCAGTGTCTCGCCGATCCTGAGCGCCCCCAGGCGCCGGGCGATCAGGGCTATATCTACCATCAGATCGGCAATTGCTTTTTGCAGATGAAGGATTTCGACCAGGCCATCCATGCCTATACGCAGGCCACGGCCGATACCGCCTACGATGCGTGCGGCGCGGTCAACTGCAACATGGGCAAAGCGTACGCGTTCCTTCACGATTACGAAACCGCCGCTTCGCATTTCGAGGCCGCCGTCGCCGATGCCAAATACGAAACCCCGTATAAGGCGTACCTCGGGCTCGGCAACGCATTGCTGAAGCTCGGCAAGAATGCCGAAGCCGGCGTGGCGTTTCGCGAGGCGGCCTTGGACGCCTCCAACCCCGACCCCACGAAGGCCTTGCTCAATCTCGGCGTGTGCTTCATGGCGCTGGGTCGTCCCGCCGATGCCGTCCAGTCGTACGAGAGCGCGCTTCAGTTCGACATGGAGCCGGCTATGCGCAACAAGATGAACGCCAACTTGGGCCAGGCGTACGTGGCATGCAACCAGATGCAGAAGGCCATGAATGCATTCGACGCCGCCTTGGCCGATAAGACGTACTTCCTGAACGATTCGGCCAGCGTCGATTACGGGCGCGCCGCACAGGCGGTCGCGACGGGCACGGCGGCCATGCAGCCGATCGTCGTCGACGACGAACCCCAGGCCGATATGTCGGGTCTCGACGTGGCCGCCGATGGCGCGCCCTTGCAGCAGGACGCCTCCTATGATCAGGCTACTCAGGCATTCGGGGCTTATAGCGACTCTTCGTACGGCCAGGCGGACGCATACGGCTACGACGCCTCCGGAATCTATGCTTCGGGCGACGAGCGCTTCTTCAATGCGAGCGACGAAGAGCTCGAGCGCTACTCCAAGGGCGTGGCCAAGCAGGAACGCAAGCGCCGCAATGTCGGCCTGAAGGTTCTGGTGGCGTTTTTCACGGTGCTTCTGGTCGCCGCTGCCGGATGCGTGTTCCTCTATACGCAGGGATACGGCTATCCCACGCAGGAGTCGGTCGCGCGCGGTTTGTTTTCCGATACCGCCCATGCGTCTCAGTACTTCGTGGAGACGATGGGCGAGGATAACGTGAATGCCGCCATGCGCGGCGTCGTGCAAGATTCCGCCATCACGATCGACGGCATCGACAAGAGCATGTCGAATTCCACGGTATATGTTTCCGCGAAGACCGCCGAGGGCGGAGATGTGGATTATAAAGTGCAGATGGTGCGCGATCTTTTGGGCTGGAAGGTATCCGGCATCGAGATGTCGTTCCCCTCGCAACAATAATTCTGCGCGCGCCGCGTTAGCGGCGCGTTTTTTCTCACGGTGTTCAAGCCGTCGTATGACGGATTCGAAGAAAGGAAAAGAACTATGGCAATCGAGAAGACCTACTCCATGCTCAAGCCCGACGCCGTGCGCAACCGCCACATGGGCGAGATCATCGCGCGCATCGAGCGTTCCGGCCTGACCATCGAGCGCATGGAGCTGGGCATGGTCACCCCCGAGCAGGCTGCCGCCAATTACGCCGAGCATGAGGGCAAGCCCTTCTACAACGGCCTGATCGAGTACATCACCAGCGGCCCCGTGGTCAAGATGGTCGTTTCCGGCGAGGGCGCCGTCAAGAAGATGCGCACCCTCATGGGCGCCACCAACCCCGCAGAAGCGGCCCCTGGCACGATTCGTGGCGATTTCGGTCTCATTATGGACGAAAATGTCATTCATGGCTCCGATTCCCCCGAGTCCGCCGAGCGCGAGATCGGCGTGTTCTTCGGCGCGTAGCATGACGTGCGCGACGCATCGGCGCCATCGATAGAACGTCCCTGCAAAGGAGGAGCGCGTGCTCTACCGTATCATCGATGCCGATGACATTCCGTCGCTGATCAGAGCCTTTATGGACTCGTATGAACTCGTAGCCCCGGTCGCGCGCGGCCAGGGCTACGTTTTCGATGAGATAGAAAACCCCGACGATGTCGTTTTGGACTATCCCACCACGATCGCATCTCCTAAGAAATTCTTCCTGCCGCCCCGCGAGACGCTGTTCGCGTTCGATGTCGAGAGCAATGACGTCGCGCCCTTCGAGCTCGATGTGAAGCCCCGCGTCCTTTTCGGCGTGCACCCGTGCGATCTCAATGCCATCGAGCGTCTCGATGCCGTTTTTCTCGATCCGCGCTACTGCGATCCGTATTACCGCGCCCGTCGCGAAGCCACGCTTATCGTCGGCATAGGCTGCACGCCTTCCCAAAGTTGTTTTTGCCACCGTGTCGGCGCCGATGAGGCTTCGCGCGGATACGACTTGTTCTTGCAAGACCTCGGCGATCGCTATTGGGTTTCCATTTCGTCGGTCGCAGCGGCCGAAGTGCTCGAGGAGAGCACGCATTTGCGCGAAGCCGACGATGCCGATCGCGCTGCATTCGCCGCGGCTACGCGCAGGCGGACCGCAGGATTCAACGAGGACATCCCCAATGTTCAAGATGTGGCCATGCTGATGGACACGTATCATTCCGATCCTTTTTGGGAGGAGCTCGGCGCACGGTGCTTGAATTGCACGGCGTGCGCATCCGTGTGTCCTACGTGCATGTGCTTCGATATCAAAGACGTGCTATCGCCCGATGCGAAGACGGGCGAGCGCATCCGCACGTGGGATAGCTGCACGAGTCCCGAATTCGCGCAGGTGGCAGGCGGCCATAATTTCCGTGAAGACGAGCGTCGCCGCGTGCGCCATCGTATGTATCACAAGCTCAACGGCTTCAAGGTGAAGCATGGCAGCATGCTCTGCGTGGGCTGCGGTCGCTGCGTGAACGCATGCAAGACGGATATCAGTCCTATCGAAGTGCTGCGTTTCTTCGACGAGAAGACGCGTATGTCGGCTGCGATCGATAAGGAGGGCCGTCATGCCGAATAGCCACGCCCATGCCACGTCGGTGCAGGTGAATCCGCTTGCGAGCGCCCATCATGTCAAGACGGGCGCCGAGCTTATGGCCGAAAACCCGTATCGTCCATGGCCTGCTCGCATCACATCGATCACCGATCTGACGGCGAACGAGAAACTCTTCGAGTTTCGGTTGATCGACGAACGCATTCGCTCGGCGTTCCATCAAGATCCGGGCCAATTTGTCGAGCTGTCTATTTTCGGCGTCGGCGAAGCGCCCATTTCCATATCGTCCGCCCCTTCCAAACAGGGATTCATCGAATTGTGCGTTCGTCGTGCCGGGCGTTTCACCGAGGTTCTTCATACGATGCAGTGTGGCGATGTGGTGGGCATTCGCGGTCCTTTCGGGCGCGGGTTTCCGTTCGAAGAGATGAAGGGGCACGATATCTTGCTTGTCGCAGGCGGCCTCGGCATCGCTCCGCTGAAATCGCTCATCAACTATATTCACGACGAGAGGCATGCGTTCGGCAAGGTCACGATCGTGTACGGGTCGAAGAACCCGCGCGAGGTCATGTTTCGCGACCAGTTCGAAATGTGGAAGCACCGCAACGATTTCGACTTGCATCTCACCGTCGATACGTATGAGGATGGCTGGGATGGCGAAGTGGGGCTGGTGACCAAGCCGTTCGAAACGCTCGAGGTGGACGCGGCCAATACGTACGGCGTGCTGTGCGGCCCGCCTGTCATGTATCGGTTCGTGGTCGAGGAGATGCGCAAGAAGGGCATTCCTTACGACCGTATCTACATGAGCTTCGAGCGTCACATGAAATGCGGCATGGGCAAATGCGGCCACTGCCAAGTGGGGCATCAGTACGTCTGTATCGACGGGCCTGTGTTCAATTATTGGGAAGCGAAGAATATCCAGGGGTCGATGTAGCATGGCTTGTACGGATACCTGCGCGCAAACGCGTCCGCGCGTCGCGATTATCGGCTTGGCGAGCTGTTTCGGCTGCCAGCTTCAGATCACCAACGACGAGGCGCATCTGCTCGATGTGCTCGGTCAGATAGAGCTTTCGTATTGGCAGCTCGCATCGAGCGCGCCCGAACCGCAGGGCGACGTGGACGTCGTCGTGGTCGAGGGCGCGGTGACGACGGAGGAAAGCCGTCGCTGCGTGCAACGGTGGCGCGAGCGGTGCCGCGTGATGATAGCGGTGGGCGCCTGCGCTGTGACAGGCGGCATTCCCGGCATGGCCTCCGATGCGCTCGTCGACCGTTGCGATGCGGTGTACGGCGGCGATCTTCCCGATGCATGCGGAGCGGTGTGCGCTCCGTGCAGCGTGTCGTCGGTCGTCCGGGTCGATTTCGAGGTCCGCTCGTGTCCGATCGATACGGCCGATTTCATACGCGTGCTCGAGCAGGCGCTTTACGGAAGCAATCGGTTCGAGCTTTCCGATACGATGTGCGGCAGCTGCAAGCGCAACGAGAGCGGATGCCTGTGGCGCGAAGGCAAACAATGCCTCGGCCTGGTCACGCTCGCGGGATGCGGGGCGAAATGCGTCGCGCTGGGTCGTGAATGCAACGGATGTAGAGGCCTGTCTCCCCATGCCAATGTGGCCGCCGCGCGCAGGATGGTCGCCGCCATGGGCATGGACGTCGATGAGTTCGATCGTTCGCTCGAGTTGTTCAATCAGACGAATTCGCTGCTGCAAAAGGAGAACCGATGACGCGCACGACGCTTACCATGCACCATATAGCCCGTGTCGAAGGCCATGGAAACGTGCATGTGGATATCGAAGACGGAATCGTGCGCGACGTGCGTATGAACATCGTCGAGCCGGCCCGATTGTTCGAATCGATGGTCGTGGGACGTCCGTACGACAAGGTGAGCTACATCGCTTCGCGTATCTGCGGCATCTGCTCTTCGAGTCATGTGGTCACTGACCTGATGGCTATCGAGGACGCTTTTGGAATCGAGGTCAGCGAGCGTACGCGCATGCTGCGCGAGCTGCTCGTCTACGGGAGCTATCTGCAGAATCACGCAGCTCATCTTTTCGTTTTCGCCGCCCCGGATTTCACGGGGGATGAAAGCGTATTCCCGCTGGCCGAAAAAGACCCCGAGTTTTTCGAGGGCGGATTGGCGCTGAAGGCGTTGGGCAACGAGCTGTGCGCCAAGGTGGGCGGGCGCTCCATTCATCCGATCACGGCGGTTCCAGGCGGCTTCACCTATGAGATGGATTCCGCCGAGTATATCGCGCTTGCCGATAAACTCGCTGCGATCAGGCCGTTCGCCGAGCATGCCGTCGATGTGTTCGCAGGATTTCCCATACCCGAGATCGAATCGGCGGGCGACTTCATGGCATTGCACGAAGACGGACGCTACGCCGTCGTCACGGGCGTACCGCGTTTCGCACGCGATGCGACGGCGTTCGCCGTACGCGATTACCGCGCGTATATCGACGAGTATCCGGTCGGTCATTCCGCGGCCTATTTCTCGCGTCGCGCGGATACGGGGGCCACGTTCGCCGCGAGCGCATTGGCGCGTATCAATACCAGTTGGGACGAGCTGACGCGCGAAGCCCGCTTGGCGGCTGCGAAGGCGGGCCTTCGTCCTCCTGCGCTCAATCCGTACCGTAACAATGTCGCGCAGGCGGTCGAGCTGGTCGACGTTTGCGTGCGGTGCGAGGCGATGCTGCGCAACCTGGCGGAGATGCAGGGATCGTCGGCTCCCGTGCGCGTCGTGCCGCGTGCGGCACGAGGGGTCGCTATGACCGAGGCGCCGCGCGGGACGCTCGTGCACGATATCGAATTCGACGAGACGGGGCATGTGACGAGGGCCAACATCATCACGCCGACGGTGCATAACCTCAGCGACACCGAATGCAATATTCGCCGCGTCGCCGAGCAGCTTGCGGCAGCGGGGGTCGATGAGCACACGATGCGCCTCGAAATCGAAAAGCTCGTGCGCGCGTACGATCCATGCCTGTCTTGTTCGGTTCATTAATGAAACGATAAGAATTCGATAAGGAAAAGGAAATACATCAGGTATAGAGATTCCTCCTTCTCTCGGGTACGCTTCCCTATGCACGACGTCGCCGTCGTGCATGCAACGAAAGAGGAGGGGGAATCATGCGTGATGCGCATCATGCGCCCATGAAGGGCATGAGCAGGCGTTCTTTCATGGCGTGGGCAGGCGTTTTGGGCGCCGGCGCCGCTTTGAGCGGTTGTGCTCCGAAGGGTAAAGAAGAAAAACAGCAGGAATCCGAAGTCATCGGTTCCGAGCCGTTTTCGTATGACAAGGAAGTCTGGGGCGGATGCCATGTCAACTGTGGAAGCCGCTGCCCGCTGAAGCTGTATGTCAAAGACGGAACGGTCGTGCGCGTCGGCAATGACAATGACGGCACCGACGATTTCGGTCCCGGCCAGATTTACCAGATGCGCTCCTGCGTGCGCGGTCGCACCAATCGTCAGCGCATCTATAACGCCACGCGTATCCAAAAGCCGCTGAAGCGCGTCGAGGGAACGAAGCGCGGCGAGGGCAAATACGAAGAAATCTCGTGGGAAGACGCCATTCGCGAAATCGGCGACATCATGAAGGGCATCAAAGAAGAATACGGCAACGATGCCTTCTATATCCAGTACGGCACGGGCCAGATCGGCGGCACTGTCGCCAAGTCGTGGCATCCCGATTCCACGATGTTCGCCCGCATGATGAATTGCTGGGGCGGATACCTGCGTCAGTACTGCGATTATTCGACGGGGCAGATCGACCGCGAACTCTCCTTGTTCAACGGCGATTCGTACTCCAATAACGAGGTCACCGACCTGGTGAACTCGAAGAATATCGTCTTGTTCGGCAACAATCCCGCGAATACGCGCATGTCGGGCTCGGCCATGATGTACCTGATCTCGAAGGTGCGCGAGCAGAATCCCGAGGCGAGCATCATCGTCGTCGATCCGCATTTGTCCGATACGGCCATCGGCGTCGCCACCACCTGGATTCCCATTCGCCCCGGCACCGATGCGGCGCTCGTTGCGGGCATGATCCAGTATCTGTATGCGAACGGCAAGCTCGACGAGGCGATGATTCGCGAGAAATTCGTGGGCTTTTTCTCCGATTCGTTCGCCGAGGATGTCAAAGCCGCCGAGCCGACGGACGCATCTTTGTTCATGGGCGTCGATCCGAGCGGGTCGTTGACGGTCGATGAGGATATGTCCTATGAGGCGTATCTCAAGGGCACGGGCGCCTATGCCGGAACGGGCGAGAAGACCCCCGAATGGGCGGCCTCCATCACGGGCATTCCTGCCGATACCATCCGTATGCTCGCCGAACTGTATGTCGACGGCCCGACGGCGACGATTCAGGGCTGGGGTCCGCAGCGTCATTCCAACGGCGGCAATTCTGCGCGTGCCATCGGCCTGATCGCGGCCATCACGGGCAATGCGGGCATTTCCGGCGGTGGCACGGGTGCGCGCGAAGCGACGGGCGGCGTGTCTTACAAAACCCCTTCGTCCATCCCTGCGTTCGGCGCGAAAAACACCGTCGAGCCGGTGATCTCGTTCTTCGAATGGTTCCGCGCCATCGAGGATTACAAGTCGATGACCGATACCACGTGGGGTCTGCGTCGCGTCAACGAGGACGGCGATACGGTGCATGCATCCGAGCCCGGCGAGATCAGCCTCAAGGCGCCGATCAAGTTCATCTGGAACTACGCCAGCAACGTGATGATGGGCCAGCATGCCGATATCAACGACTGCCTGCGCATCTACAACCTTCCCGATGAGAAGGATTCCGGCCTGCGCTGCATCGTGACCTGCGATGTCTATATGACGCCTACGGCCATGGTCTCCGACTACATTCTGCCCGGCACCACGAGTTTCGAGGAGATCGACGTCACCAAGGGCGGCAGCGCATGGACGGGCTTCGTCATGTGCGAGACGCCTGCCATCGACCCCCTGTTCGAGGCGAAGCCCGTCTACGAGATCTGCACGATGCTTTCCGAGCAGCTGGGCGTCAAAGACGAGTTCACCGAAGGCAAGACGCAGGAAGACTGGGTCAAGTGGTGCTACGAGAAGGGCAAGGAGAAAGGCGACGCTTTGCCCGATACCTTCGAGGAGTTCAAGGCTCAAGGGCTGTTCAAGCAGACCAACGACCACGAGCCGTTCGTTGCGGACACTTCCGAAATCATGACTCCGTCGGGTAAATACGAGGTCTTCTCCAAGCAGGCCTACAACATCTCGAAGCAGTGGGATCTGACGGCTGCGGGCTACATCCCCGAAGACGGCCTCGATCAAATCACGCCGTGCCCCGTCTGGTACGAAAGCTTCGAGAGCTTCGGCGACGAGGAGACCAAGCAGGAATATCCCTTCCAGCTTATCGGACATCACGGCAAGACGCGTACGCATTCTTCGTACGGCAATGTCGATTGGATGAAGTCCGTCGCGCCGCAGCAGTGCTGGATCAACACGCTCGACGCCGAAAAGCTGGGCGTTGCGAACGGCGATGCCGTGATCGTGAGCACCAAGCGAGGGCGTACGCAGATTTCCGCGAAGGTCACCGACCGCATCATGCCGGGCGTCGTTTCCATTCCCCAGGGTGCATGGTACGACCCCGAGACGCGCGACGCCGATAAACTCGGCGATCCCGACGTTCTCGACCGCGGCGGCTGCATTTCGGTTTTGACCTCGCAGCGTCCCACGGCCATTTCCAAGGGTAACGGGGTCCACTCCAACCTGTGCAAGATCGAGAAGGCCTAAGGAGGCTTGTAAAGATGGGTCAATACGGCTTTTACGTCAACACCGACATCTGCACGGGGTGCAAAGCGTGCATGACGTCTTGCTTCGACCGCAACGACCTCGAGGTTCCTCAGAAGTTCCGCAAGGTCTACGAGTTCGGCGGCGGTTCGTGGAGCGCCGATGCTTCGGGCGCTTTCACCAACACCGCCTTCGGGTATTATGTTTCCATGACGTGCGGCCAGTGCGAAAAGCCCGCCTGCATGGCATCGTGTCCGACGGGCGCGCTGTCCAAAGATGATGAGACGGGCATCGTCAGCGTCGATTACGAGTTGTGCACCGGCTGCATGGGCTGCGAGAAAGCGTGTCCGTACGGTCATCCGGTGCAGATGTCCGACGGCTTTGCCCATAAGTGCGTGATGTGCACCGATCGCAGCGAGGACGGCACGCCCGATCCGGCCTGCGCGAAGGCCTGCCCGGTCCGCGCCATCCAGTTCGGCGATATCGAGACGCTGCGCGCAGAGCATGGCGACGTGTGCAAGCTCGGCGAGCTCGGAGATTCGACGGTTCCGAACGTGGTGTTCACGCCTCATCGCGATTCCGACAAGGGCGGTGCTTTGAAAAACCCGCTCGAGGTGTCGCACGAGCAATAACGCCCCTCCTTTGCGGGGGCATGCGCTCGCAAGGGCGCATGCCCCCGTTTTCGATATCAGGACGCGGTCGGGCAGACCCGGGAAACGACGAGGGAAGAATCATGGATAACCGAACGCCTGCGCTTGAGATGCTTATGGCCTGTCAGACCGCATGCGCATGGAGCGCTCGCATGGTGGGGGCGAGTCTCGAGCGAAGCGAAGTCGACGAGCTCATCGCGCATCGCGATTTGTTCGATGAGGAGCCGTTTCGCTCTGCGGATGCGACTGCGGCGAGGCGTCTTCGCGAGATATGCGCAGAAGCCGCCCGCGCCGAAGGCGGCCCGGAGGCGCTGTGGCACCTGACGCGTCAGGATTACGCCTATCTTTTCTACATGGCTTCGGCGAGCAAGGTGTTCGCTTACGAGTCGGTGTATCGCACCGACGATGCTACGTTGTGCGGTCCGACCATGTTCGACGTGCGCGAGACGTATCGGCGATTCGGATTCGATCCCGACTTGAGCGGGGGAATCCCTGCCGATCATATCGCCGTCGAATTGGCCTTTCTCGCGGCTTTGTTCTCCCACGCGATGAGCGTGCCCGATGAGGCGCAGGCGGCATTGCGCGCGGCCAAGGCGTTCATGGACGATCATGTGGCGGTCTTCGCTTTCACGATGCTCGATTCGATGCGCGCGCACGCTCGCAGCGATTGGTATCGCGCGATCGCATGCCTGATCGCCGCGCTTGCGACCCAGGTGTCGGAGGCGCTCGATGCGTGGTGCGGCGGTTGCCGAGAACAGGCGTAGCCGAGGTTTCATCCATGGGTTCGCTTGAAGAGAGAAGCGGATGGGACGCGGGCCTTAAGACGAAGATCGCGGGATTGCTGCTCGCCATGGCCTTCGTGCTTTTGGCCGTATTCGGCACGTGGACGTATGCGGAGCAGCGCAAGGCGACCGAGGCCGAGCTGCTCGAGACGTCGCGCGTTCTCGTGGACGAAATGGATGCGGTTTGGGATTTCGTATCGTTGAATCAAGAGCGTATCGATTGCACGAGCGATGGAACCTACGAGTACAAGGGGCTTCATTGCGCCATCGTCGGCAAATCGGTCGCCGTGCTGTTCTCGCGGGAATCCGATTACCGCATGCGCTTCACGAAAACCGACCCGCGCAATATATCCAATGCTCCCGACGAGGTGGAGGCTGCCGCTCTGGCGTATTTCGAGCGCGATCCTCAGGCGTCCGAGTATTACTGCTTCGACGACGAGGTCGGAGAGCAGGTGTTCCGTTACGTGAGCGCCATGCATATCACCGACCAATGCACCGATTGCCACGGTTCTCCTGCGGGCGAAATCGATGTGACGGGCTATCCCCGAGAGGGGCTTGCACGCGGCGACCTTGCCGGAGCAGCGAGCGTGACCATCCCGACGGCCCTCTACGATTCGAACATGTGGCTCGCTGTGGGGACCAATCTGCTGTTTTTCCTCGTCATCATCGCCGGCATGTGCGTCGGTTTCTATATCGTGCTCGATAGGCTGGTGACGCGCCCTGTTGCCGAACTGTCTTCGGGATTGCGCCGCGTGGGGGAGGCGTCCGCGCGGCCGGTATGCCTCAAGCCGCCCCATGCCGCGTATGCAACGTCGGAGATCAGCGATCTGTTCATCCGCTTCAACGAGATGGCGGCGCGCATAGAGGCGCTGCACGCGGGGCTCGAAGGGCAGGTGGAGGAGCGCACCGAGCAGTTGCGCCGCGCCAATGAAGAGCTGCGGGCCCAGCGTCTGCATGTCGAACGGGTCAACGAGCGGTTGAAAGGGGAGAACCGCTACAAGTCGGATTTCCTTGCTATCGTGAGCCATGAGTTGCGCACGCCTTTGACGTCGGTTCTTGCATTCGCGGAGTTGCTCGACGACAGCTTGGGCAGCGATGAGGCGCTGGCGCGCGCTCAGCTCGAGGAGATACGCAAAAACGGGCGCGTGCTGCTCGAAATGGTCGATAATGTCTTGGAAACGGCGCGCATACAGGCCGGTTCCGAGCATGTGAATCTCGAAATCGTCGATGTATCCGATATCATCGGGTTGGTCGAATCGAGCACCGATGCGGTCGCCGTGAAAAAAGGGGTGTCGTTTTCCACGAGCGTCGATCATGACGTTCCTCTTATCGTGAGCGATTGGGAGAAGCTTCGTCGCATCGTTTCGAATCTGGTGAGCAATGCCGTGAAGTTCACGCCGAGCGGCGGGGATGTATCGGTGCATGTCTCGTTCGATGTTCGAAAGCGCGAGGTCGCCATCGCCGTGCGCGATACGGGCATCGGTATTCCCGCCGATAAGCATCGGCTGGTTTTCGAGCGTTTCACGCAGGAGAACATGTCGACCGTGCGTCGCTACGGGGGAAGCGGGCTCGGCCTGTCGCTCGTCGACGACCTCGTTTCCATGCTCGGGGGCTCCATCGACCTTGTCAGCGCGCCCGGGTTCGGATCGACATTCACGGTCAATCTGCCCATCCGTGCCGCCGATGCCGACAACGATTGCGCCGAAGGGGGAGGCTGCGATGACGAAAATCATGTTGATCGATGACGATGAAAGCATGCAGATGCTGGTCGGGCAGATCGTCGGACGTGCGGGCTACGATTTCTGCTGCGCCGCCACGGGATACGACGGGTTGGCCATGTTGCGTGCCGAACGCCCCGATTTCCTCGTGCTCGACGTGATGCTGCCCGATATCAACGGATTCGACATCTGCCGCACCATCAGGGCGGAAGGCCGCATGGTGCCCGTCATGTTCCTTTCGGCGAAAGGGGACATCGTCGATAAAAGCGTCGGTTTCAGGGCGGGTGCGGACGATTATCTGGTAAAGCCTTTCCAACCCGAAGAGCTTCTTTTGCGCATAGAGGCGCATTTGCGCAGGCATGAGGCGCAGGCGCGCACGCGTCCGCGCAAAAACGCCGCGTCGTTTCGCGTGGGCGACCTCGAGGTGTTTTTCGGGAAATACGAGGTCCGTCTCAAGGGGCGCCCCATCGCTTGCACCTCGCGCGAATTCGAGGTGCTGGCGCTTCTTGCGAGCGATCCCGGCGCGGTGTTTTCCCGTCGTCAGATCATGGCGAAGCTTTGGGAAGACGAATCTTCCGCCGATCCCAACACCATCACGGTGCTGGTGCGCAAGATACGCGAGAAGATAGAAGACGATCCTTCCAAGCCGAAGTACCTGCTGACGGTGTGGCGCGTCGGATACAAGCTGGCCGATTGCATATAGGCCGCCTTCGGCCGCTGCGGCGCCCGTCTTTGTGCATTGCGGAGTGGATTTCAACCCATAAGGCGCACATCTTTTCAAGTTTTTTCGCGAAAAACCGCCCTTTATCGGTGTCGGTAAAGAGTAAAAGTGCATTTTATCAGGCGATATAGTGATATTATGTTATAGATACGCCCGGGCGCGTGGCGTTTGACACCATGTGATGCCGGTGTTAAAGTTCCACCTTGCGTCCGCATGGGCGCTTGTTTTCGCGTACGTATGCTGCGTGACCGAAAGCAAGGATGGGCTTCTTGCCGCGGTTCCAGGGTTGAAGACGAACCGGGGAAAGGGGTCGGTCCGCCTGTAAGGAATAGGCGAAAGAAGAGGAGAACTACTTTGCCTACTATCAACCAGCTGGTCCGCAAGGGCCGCGCCAAGTCGGTCGACAAGAAGAAGACCCCGGCGCTCAAGGGTAACCCCCAGAAGCGTGGCGTGTGCACCCGCGTGTACACCACCACCCCGAAAAAGCCGAACTCCGCACTGCGTAAGGTCGCCCGTGTCCGTCTCGTCAACGGCATGGAAGTCACCGCGTACATCCCGGGCATCGGCCACAACCTCCAGGAGCACTCCATGGTGCTCATCCGCGGCGGCCGTGTTAGGGACCTCCCCGGTGTTCGCTACAAGATCATCCGTGCGGCCCTCGACTGCGCTGCAGTCAACAACCGCATGCAGGCTCGTAGCCGCTACGGCGCCAAGCGCCCCAAATAAGTAGGATTAAGCCGCGCGGGCCGCATGGCGGCCTAATGGGCCTTCGGCCCCGAAGCGCGCACAGAACATGAAGGAGCATTATTATGCCGCGTCGTGCAGCAGCAGTCCGTCGTGAAGTTCAGCCGGACGCCGTGTACAACAACCGTTTGGTCACGCAGCTGATCAACAAGGTCCTCCTCGATGGCAAGAAGTCCATCGCCGAGGGCATCGTCTATGGCGCATTCGACATCGTCGCCGCGAAGACCGAGCAGGATCCCCTGTCCGTCTTCAAGAAGGCCATGGACAACGTTCGCCCCACGCTCGAGGTCAAGCCGAAGCGTGTCGGCGGCGCAACCTATCAGGTCCCGATGGAAGTCAACCCCCGTCGCGCCACCACGCTCGCCATCCGTTGGATCGTGGACTTCTCCCGCAAGCGCAAAGAGCACACCATGGCTCAGCGTCTTGCTGCCGAAATCATGGATGCCGCCGAGAACACCGGTTCTTCGGTCAAGAAGCGTGAGGACCTCTACAAGATGGCCGAGTCCAACCGTGCGTTCTCGCACTACCGCTGGTAGGGAAGGGACTTACTACCATGGCTAAATCCAACGCTCTGCAGAATACGCGTAATATCGGCATCATGGCCCACATCGATGCGGGTAAGACCACCACGACCGAGCGTATTCTTTACTACACGGGCAAGACCCACAAGATCGGCGAGGTTCACGAAGGCGCCGCTACCATGGACTGGATGGTCCAGGAGCAGGAGCGCGGCGTGACCATCACTTCCGCCGCGACCACGTGCTTCTGGAAGAAGGACGGCCAGGAGTATCGTTTCCAGATCATCGACACCCCGGGCCACGTCGACTTCACGGCCGAGGTCGAGCGTTCTTTGCGCGTTCTCGACGGCGCTGTCGCCGTCTTCGACGCTGTCGCAGGCGTTCAGCCCCAGTCCGAGACCGTGTGGCGTCAGGCAAGCCGTTACGGCGTTCCCCGCATCGCGTACATCAATAAGTACGACCGCGTCGGCGCCGATTTCTTCCATGCTATCGACACCATGAAAGAGCGCCTCGGCGCTCCGGCTATCGCCGCTCAGATGCCGATGGGTGCAGAAGACAACTTCTGGGGCTTGATCGACCTCGTCGACATGACCGCATGGGACTTCAAGCCCGATGACAAGGGCATGACCTATCCCGAGCAGCTCGACGAAATCCCCGCGGAATTCGCCGAAGAGGCCGCTCTGCGTCATCAGGAACTCCTCGACGCCGCCGCTGACTGCGACGACGATCTGATGGAGAAGGTCCTGATGGACGAAGAGGTCACCGTCGAGGAGCTGAAGGCGGCCCTGCGCAAGGGCACCATCGCCTGCCAGATCCACCCGGTGTTCGTCGGTTCTTCTTACAAGAACAAGGGCGTTCAGGAGCTGCTCGACGCCGTCGTCGATTACATGCCTGCTCCCACCGACGTTGCCGCCATCAAGGGCGTCAACCCCAACACCGACGAAGAGGAAGAGCGTCCGAGCGATCCCAAGGCGCCGTTCTCCTCTCTGGCCTTCAAGATCATGACCGACCCGTTCGTCGGCAAGCTCACTTACCTGCGCGTTTACTCGGGCACGCTGGAGTCCGGCTCCTACGTGACCAATGCGTGCAAGGATAAGAAAGAGCGCATCGGCCGCCTGCTGCAGATGCACTCCAACCAGCGCGTCGACATCGATTCCTGCTCCGCAGGCGATATCGTTGCCGTCGTCGGTCTGAAGGACACCTCCACGGGCGACACCCTGTGCGACGAGAATGCTCCCATCATCCTCGAGTCCATGGAATTCGCCGACCCGGTTATCGACATCGCGGTCGAGCCCAAGACCAAGGCCGAGCAGGACAAGATGAGCCTCGCTCTGCAGAAGCTCGCCGAGGAGGATCCGACCTTCCGCGTCTCCACCAACCATGAGACCGGCCAGACCATCATCGCCGGCATGGGCGAGCTGCACCTCGAGATCATCGTCGACCGTCTGCTTCGCGAGTTCAAGGTCGAAGCGAACGTCGGCAAGCCTCAGGTCGCGTATCGCGAGCGCCCCGGCAAGGAAGTCATGAGCGCCGAAGGCAAGTTCGTCCGTCAGTCCGGCGGTCGCGGCCAGTACGGCCATGCGGTCATCAACATGTACCCGCAGGAGGCCGGCAAGGGCTACGAGTTCGAGAACAAGATCGTGGGCGGCGTTATCCCCAAGGAGTACATCCCCTCGATCGACAAGGGCATCCAGGATGCTTTGGCGCACGGCGTTTTGGCCGGTTACCCCGTCGAGGACGTGCGTGTCGAGCTCATCGACGGTTCGTACCACGATGTCGACTCCTCCGAGGCGGCGTTCAAGGTTGCCGGTTCTATGGCTATCAAGGACGCGCTGAAGAAGTCCAACCCGGTCATTCTCGAGCCGGTCATGGCCGTCGAGGTCGAGACCCCCGAAGAGTACACGGGCTTCGTCATGGGCGACATCCCGTCGCGTCGCGGCCTGATCCAGGGCCAGGAGCAGCGTGGCAACGCCGTTTCCATCAGCGCCAAGGTTCCTCTGGGCAACATGTTCGGCTATGCGACCGACCTGCGCAGCGGCACCCAGGGTCGTGCGACCTACACCATGCAGTTCGACTCCTACGAGCCTGTTCCCAAGGGCGTTCAAGAGGAGATCATCAGCAAGGCCGGCGGCAACGCCTAAGCCTCGGCTTTAATTCATGGAGGAAATGAAAGTGGCTAATCAGAAGATTCGCATCCGCCTGAAGGGCTACGACCATGAGATCGTGGACCAGTCCACCAAGCTCATCGTCGACACCGCCCAGAAGACCGGTGCCAAGGTTTCCGGACCTATTCCCCTGCCCACCGAGCGCAATCTGTACTGCGTCGTGCGCGGACCCCACGTGAACAAGGATTCGCGTGAGCAGTTCGAGATGCGTACCCACAAGCGCCTGATCGACATCCTCGAGCCGACCCCCAACACGGTCGATTCGCTTATGCGTCTCGATCTCCCTGCGGGCGTCGACATCGAGATCAAGCTGTAAGGAGTGTGTGGCATGATTAACGCTATTTACGGCAAGAAAATCGGCATGACCCAGTTGTTCGACGAGAACGACCGCGTGGTCCCCGTTACCGTTATCGTCGCAGAGCCCAACAAAGTCTGCCAGGTCAAGACCGCTGCTACCGATGGCTACGAGGCCGTCCAGCTCGGCTTCGGCGCCGTGAAGCAGTACAAGAGCGGCGAATACAAGATGAACAAGCCCATGACCGGCCATTTCGCCAAGCTCGGCACCGAGCCTACCCGCTACCTGCGCGAGGTTCGCGTTGAGAACGCAGGCGAGTACAACGTCGGCGACCTGCAGACCGTCGAGGCGTTCGCCGAGGTCAAGAAGGTCGACGTCACCGGCACCTCCAAGGGTAAGGGCTTCCAGGGCGTTATCAAGCGTCACGGCTTCGGCGGCGGCCCGGGCGGCCACGGCGCGCACTTCCACCGCGCTCCCGGTTCCATCGGCCAGTGCGCAACCCCGTCTCGCGTGTTCAAGGGCGTCCGCATGCCCGGCCACATGGGTTGCGACACCGTGACCGTCAAGAACCTCGAGGTCGTGCGCATCGACGCCGAGCAGAACCTGATTCTTGTCAAGGGCTCCGTGCCGGGCGGCAAGAACGGTATCGTCCGCGTTCGCATGGCTTAAGACCTTACCTGTATTAGGAGATCACCATAATGGCAAAGATTGAAATCAAAGATGCCAGCGGCAAGAAGGTCAAAGAGGCCGACTTGAACGCCGCTGTGTTCGGCATCGAGCCGAACGTGCATGTGATGCACACGGTCGTCCGTGCCTATCGCGCCGCCATGCGTCAGGGCACCCACGACACCAAGACCCGCGGCGAAGTCCGCGGCGGCGGCAAGAAGCCGTGGCGCCAGAAAGGCACCGGCCGTGCTCGTCAGGGTACGATCCGCGCTCCCCATTGGGTCGGCGGCGGCACCGTGTTCGGTCCCCATCCCCGCAGCTACGCCTTCCGCGTGAATCGCAAAGAGGTCAAGCTGGCCATGCGTTCCGCTCTGTCCGCCAAGCTGGCCGACGAGCAGCTCATCGTGGTCGATGGCTTCAACTTCGAGAAGCCTTCCACCAAGCAGGCTGCTGCTGCTCTGAAAGCTCTGGGTTGCGATCGTCGTACCACCATCGTTATCGCCGATGACGACGTGAACACCTACCTGTCTTTCCGCAACATCGAGCGCGTCAATATTCTGCCTGTCGCCGAGGCCAACACTCTTGAGCTCGTCGACAACAAGGCTCTCGTTCTGACCGCCGCCGCTCTGGAACGCCTTGAGGAGGTGCTCGCATAATGAAGGATCCCCGCGAGGTTATTATCCGCCCGGTCATCACCGAGCATAGCTACGACATGATGTCGCAGAACACGTACACCTTCGAGGTTGCCAAGGATTCCAACAAGGTTGAGATCCGCCAGGCCGTCGAGGCAATCTTCGACGTCAAGGTCGTTCGCGTCAACACGATGAACGTCAAGCCGAAGCCGAAGCGCGTTCGCTACCAGCAGGGTTACACCCGTACCTGGAAAAAGGCCATGGTCACCTTGGCCGAAGGCCAGACCATCGAGTTGTTCGGCTAAGCCGCACATACACGCTTGAGCGTCGAGGACCCCGCATGATGCGGGGTCCTCGTTGTTTTTCGGTTCATTCGCTTTTCCGCGCGTTCCTATGAAAAAAGCCCCCATGGGGGGGCTTTGCAATGCCGTAGCGGGCCTATAAGCCGGGTTCTGTCTTCGAAGACGGCCATTTATCTAGGGCGTGCGTCGCCGCACGCCTCGAGCAGGCTACCCGCATGCACGGAGAGGCTCAACCGTATCGCATGCCTATTCGCCCTTGCTTCGGATGGGGTTTACCAAGCCACGCCGTTACCGACGTGCTGGTGCGCTCTTACCGCACCTTCTCAGCTTTTCTCTTAACGCATAGCGCCAGTGGGAGTTTAAGTTTCTTCAGCACTTTCCGTCGGGTTTCCCCGCCCGGCCGTTAGCCGGCATCCTGCCTCAAGAAGCCCGGACTTTCCTCGTGGGCGTACAGCCCCCGCGACCGTCCGGCCCGCGTAGCGTCAGCTATTGTACCATGTGTTCGGTCGTTAAGGGGAGAAAGCCGTCGATATCGTCGCTGGGCGCCGTTATCCCGATATTCGGGCTCAGGCTGCATGCGCGCGCCGCCGATCCGCATTCTTGGGCCGTTTACCGTGAAATCCGTTCGAAACATTACGAAAGTTTAACGGAGGTGTAACACGCCTCTTCAATCAAGGTATGCTTATACATCGCCGTTGCCGATGCCTTTTCGGCTGGCATATGCGCCGTTCGCCGCATGCGAGCGGCGCATATGCTACGGTCTGCGGGCATTCCGATACAATACAGCCCGTAGCATTTCCTCGATGGCGCCCATGCGGGCGCATCTCTCAGGATATTGTCGAAAGGGAGGACAATGGAAAACAAGATCGCTCTTGATCGCCGTACCTTCGTCGCCGGCAGCGCTGTCGCAGCGGCAACGGTCGGCCTTGGCCTGTACGGCTGCGGCGGCGGAGAAACCGCCACGACCACCGAGGGCGGCGAGGGCGCTGCCATCGAAGGCGGCGCATTGACGGGTGCTTGCGCTTACACCAGCACCAACTGCAATCCCATCGGTAACAGCTCCGCGCTGATGCTGGCCGCCACGTGGCATGTTTTCGAGGGCCTGTACGACCTCGACCTGCATACGTACAAGACCTACAACGCTTTGGCTGCCGATGAGCCGGTGAAGGTCTCCGATCTCGAGTATGAAGTCACCCTGCGCGAAGGCGCCAAGTTCTCCGATGGCACCGACGTCACCGCCGCCGATGTCGTCAACGCGTTCGAGAAGAACATGGCCGACGCCACCTACGGCGCGTTCCTGTCGTTCATCGACACGGTTTCCGCTAAGGACGACACCACGGTTTCCTTCATGCTGAAGTATCCCTTCGACAGCCTGCTCAAGGGCCGTCTGAGCGTCGTCAAGGTGTTCCCCGCTTCGGCGACCGAGGATGACCTGAAGACCATGCCCGTCGGTTCCGGTCCCTGGAAGTACGCCTCCATCAACGGCGACGACGGCGGTAAGATCGAGTTCGTGCCCAATGAGAACTACAACGGCCCGATGAAGGCGACTGCCGATACCATGAGCTGGAACATCCTGCTTGACGACACCGCTCGTACCACGGCATTGCAGGAAGCATCCGTCCAGGTCATGGAGAACGTTCCCGATGCGAACGCCGAGCAGCTTTCCGCGGCAGGCGCTACGGTCGAGTACGTTCCCGGCTTCAACCAGCCCTTCTTGATGTTCAACACCAAGAAGGCTCCCTTCGACGATCCTCGCGTGCGTCAGGCGTTCTTCTACGCTATCGACACGGACAAGCTGATCAGCAACCAGATGGCCGGTCATGCCGACAAGGTCGAGGGCTTCTTGCCGAAGAGCCACGAGAACTTCCACCAGGCTTCCGTGGTCTACACGTACGACCCCGAGAAGGCGAAGAGCCTGCTCGCCGAGGCCGGCGTGGAGAATCTCGAATTCACCATGGTCACCAATAACAACTGGGTCAAGGGTCTTGCGGCGCAGATTCAGAACGACCTCGAGGCTATCGGCGTCAAGATGACCAACGCCGAGCAGAAGATCAACTGGGCCGAGTTCGCCGATCCGGGCGAGGGCAAGACCCTGTCGTACGACGTCATGCTCACTCCTGGCGACCCGACCTGCTTCGGCAACGACCCCGACCTGCTCATGAGCTGGTGGTATGCCGACAATATCTGGACCCAGGGCCGTTCTTGCTGGAAGGGCGCTCCCGAGTGGACGCAGCTGCAGGAGCTTATGCAGGAAGCTCGCGAGGCGACGGGCGAAGAGCAGCAGCAGCTCTGGAACCAGTGCTTCGACATCCTGGCCGAGCAGGTGCCGCTGTACCCGTTGTTCCATCGCCAGGTCGCTACCGGCTACCAGGCTTCCCAGATCGATGGCTTCAAGCCGATCGCCACGACTGGCCTGGTCTTCCTCGGCGCAGGCGCCAAGGCGTAAGTCTTCATCGCGTTCGCGTTCGAGCGTATGCGCAAGGACCCGCTATGAAAGCGGGTCCTTTTTTCGTTTGTATCGGTATCGCGGCATGCCTTCGGTCATGTATCGGGTCTGCTGCGCGTTCGAGAAAGGGTGGGTCGATGGCCGAGAAGAGCGCCGCCCCTCGTTTTTCCTTCATGGGGGATTCGATTTCGACGTTCGAAGGATGCAATCCTGCGGGATTCGACGTTTTCTATGAAGGCGATCGCTGCGCGCGAACGGGCGTCGAAAATCGTCGCGACACATGGTGGCAGCAGGTCGTCGAGCATTTCGGCGGCACGGTTGCGGTTAATGGGTCGTTCTCGGGTAGCATGGTGGAAGGCGCAGGCTTTCCGGCCGCGTCGAGCGAGCAGCGCGTCGAGGCGATCGGGTCGTCTTCCGCATCGCCCGATGCCATCGTCGTGTTCATCGGCATCAATGATTACGGATGGGGTGGTCCTGAGGCCCAGGCGCATGGTGCGGGGCGGGCGACGCCCGCATGTTCGTGCGTGGAGGAGGCGGAACGCCGCGTGGCTGCCTTGGCGCCGCTTGACGCCGCCGACCGCTTCGGGAAGGCTTACGATTCGATGCTCGGTCGCATCAGATCGGCGTATCCCGCCTCCGATGTATGGTGCTGCACGTTGTGTCCCGGCCGCGTCGCGGGCGCGGTCCGTTCGACGTTCATACGCCGCCTGCGCGGCGTTCCGTTCGATTCTTACAACGAGGCCATCAGGGCGGCCGCGTCGCGCAATGGCTGCCGGTTGATCGATTTCGCGGCATACGGCCTCGATTACGAGGCCGCCGACGGCACGCATCCGACTGCGCTCGGCATGCGCCAGCTGTCCGCCATGGCTATCTGTTCGATGGAGGAGCAGGGGGCTTTCGGCGGCGTCGTCACGCAGCGCGCTCGGGATCGTTTCGAAGAGGCGTTTTCGTCGTGCGATATGACCTCGGAATCCTGCTGCGATAAGCGAAGCTGCATCGGTTGCCCGTTCGCCCGCGGTACGGGCAATACATGGTCGCTGGTCTGCGAAAAGCCGCTACGATCCCGTTCGTGACGAATAAGCGCTGCTCATTGCGCGTAATTCGTCGATTTTTTTGAACTTGGAGAAGATTCGTATAAAATAGTGCAGTTATGTACGTTCAAGGGTGTTCGACCGGCGTTTTGGACTCGCGGGTCGAACGGCCTTGATACAATTGTCCGCTAAATGAAAGGGGGTCGGGGTGAGCAATCTGCTGCGTCTGATCGGGCGGCGTCTTATAGCGCTTCCCATCATGATCATCGGCGTTACCATCCTCGTATTCTTCCTCATGGCGCTTTCTCCCATCGACCAGGCATATTCGGTCTTGGGCGAGAACGCTTCCGAGGCCCAAGTCCAGCAGTATCGCGAAGAGCACGGTCTGAATGATCCGGTGCTCGTGCAATACGGCAATTTCATGGTCGGCCTGGTTCAGGGCGACCTCGGTACGTACGGCGCGAACAACGCCTCCGTCGCCGATCGCATCGCCGAAGCATTGCCCGTTACGATGCAGCTCACCTTCATGGGTCTGATCATCGCGGTCGTTTTCGCCGTCATCCTCGGCGTCGTCTCCGCTTTGTATCGCGACCGATGGCCCGACCAGATCATCCGCGTCTTCTCGATCGCCTTTATCGCCACGCCTTCGTTCTGGCTCGCGGTTTTGTTGATTCTGCTGTTCTCTTCGATGCTGCACTTGCTTCCCGCATCGGGTCCTTTGCCTTCGTTCTCGTCCGATCCGGGCGGATGGATCGCGCGCATGGCCATGCCTGCTTTCGCATTGGCCGTTCCCGTTATCGGCCAGCTGACGCGCGTCATTCGAACCTCCATGGTCGAGGAGCTCGATAAGGATTACGTGCGCACCGCTTTGGGCGCGGGCATTCCGAAAAGCGTCGTCGTCGCGCGCAACGTGCTGCGCAATGCGCTTATCACCCCGGTCACCGTGCTCGGTCTGCGCATCGGCTATCTGATCGGCGGCGCGGTGGTCATCGAGGTTATCTTCAACCTCCCCGGCATGGGCATGGCCATCATTTCCGGCATTCAGTCCAGCTATACCATGCTCGTCCAAGGCGTGGTTTTGTGCGTGGCCTTTACGTTCATCATCATCAACATCATCGTGGATATGCTTTATATCCTGATCGATCCGCGAATCAGGACGGTGTAACGCATGGTTCAACTGAGAAAAAACCTTACCGAGAAAATGGAGTCGAATCCGGGCAAAGTGCGCTTCCGCCGCTGGAAGGCCATGAGCATCGGCGCTCGTATCTCCTTGGTGGTCTTGACGCTCATCGTTTTGATCGCCGCTTTGGCGAACTTCATCGCGCCGCACGATCCGCTCCAGATCTTCACGGCCCGTCAGGCTCCCGATGCCGAATTCCTCTTCGGCACCGACGACAAGGGCCGCGACGTCTTGTCTCGCATGATGTACGGCGCCCGTTATTCGCTGGTCATCGGCTTGGGCGCTACGGGCTTCGCGCTGATCTGCGGTTCTATCATCGGCGCTTTGGCCGCGGTTTCGCGCAAATGGGTGTCTGAGGTCATCATGCGTGTCCTCGACGTCGTCATGTCGTTTCCCGGCATCGCTTTGGCTGCGACGTTCGTCGTGGTGTTCGGCACCAATCTGCCCTCGCTGATCTTCGCCATCGGCTTTTTGTACATTCCGCAGATCGCCCGCATCGTGCGCGCGAATATCGTGAGCGAATACAACCAGGACTACGTCCGCGCCGTCGTGGTTTCCGGTGCCCGTGCTCCGTGGATCCTCGTCAAGCACGTCATCCGCAACTGCATCGCGCCCGTCATGGTGTTCACCATCGTTTTGGTCGCGGACGCCATCGTTTTCGAGGCATCGCTGGCGTTCATCAGCGCCGGCATTCCCGAGCCTACGCCGACGTGGGGCAACATCCTTGCCGACGCGCGTGGCGGCGTGCTTTCCGGCCGTTGGTGGCAGGCGTTGTTCCCCGGTCTGGCCATTATGATCACGGTGCTGTGCCTGAATATTCTTTCGGAAGGCATGACTGACGCCATGGCTGCCGCTCCCAAGGCCGCCATCAAGGCGAGCGATTCCAACCTCAATAGCGATCGCGAAGCCGACAAGCTGGTCGCTAATCCCGTTCTTGCGTACGAGGCCCAGGCGGAATCCCTCAAAGAGCGCCTTGCCGCTCTTAAGGAAATCGAAGCCCGTCGAACCGATCGCGCCGAGTCGAACACCGATGACGAGCCCATCCTCGAAGTGAAGAACCTGTGCATCAAGTTCCCGCGCCATGGCGATGTCAATGTGGTCGACAACGTGAGCTTCAAGGTTCGTCCGCATCAGACCATGGGCCTGGTGGGCGAGTCCGGCTGCGGCAAATCGATTACGTCTTTGACCATCATGGGCCTGATCGACCCGAAGGCGGAGATTTCCGGCGAGGTGCTCTACAAGGGCAAGAACCTCCTGGAGATGTCTCAGAAGGAGATGAACACCCTGCGCGGCCGCGAGATCGCGATGATCTACCAGGACGCTCTTTCGTCGCTGAATCCTTCGATGCTCATTCGCGCCCAGATGAAGCAGCTCACCAAGCGCGGCGGCACGCGCACTGCCGAGGAGCTGCTCGAGCTGGTCGGCCTCGATCCCAAGCGCACGCTCGACTCATATCCCCATGAGCTTTCGGGCGGACAGCGTCAGCGCGTGCTGATCGCTATGGCTTTGACGCGCGACCCCAAGGTCATCATCGCCGACGAGCCGACGACCGCACTGGACGTCACCGTGCAAAAGCAGGTCGTCGATCTGCTGAACAAGCTTCAGGAAGAACTCGGCTTCGCTATGGTCTTCGTGAGCCACGACCTCGCCCTGGTGGCCGAAGTCGCCAATTCGATCACCGTCATGTATGCCGGCCAGATCGTCGAGCAGGGTTCGGTGCGCGACATTCTCACCAACCCCATCCACGAGTACACGCGCGGCCTGCTCGGCTCGGTTCTGTCCATCGAGGCCGGTTCGGGTCGATTGCATCAGGTTCCCGGCTCCGTCCCCAGTCCTTCCGACTTCCCCAAGGGCGATCGCTTCACGCCGCGCTCGAGCCATCCCGATGCCGTTTCCGACGTGCGTCCCGTACTCAAGCAGGACGGCGATTCGAACCATTGGTATGCTGAGCTTCCCGATGAAGAGATGAAGCGTTTGGGCCTGACGCCGTACGGAGGTGAGAAGTAATGACCGATACCAAGCAGACGAACGCGGCTCAGGCCGACGAGCAGACGCCGATCATCTTCTTGGACGATATTCACGTCGTCTTCAAGACGCGCACCGGATCGCTGTTCCGTCCGAACAAGGTCCATGCGGTCAACGGCCTTACCCTGAAGCTCATGCCAGGCGAGACCATCGGCATCGTGGGCGAATCGGGATGCGGCAAGTCCACGACGGCCAACGTCATGTGCGGCCTGCAGGCTCCTACGACTGGACGCGTCTTTTTCAAGGGCATCGACGTCACGAAGCGTACGGCGGACCAGCGCAAGACCATCGGCCGCGTTATTTCGGTGGTCTTCCAGGATCCCGCAACCGCGCTGAATGCGCGCATGTCCGTCCATGACCAGCTCATGGACCCCATGAACGTGCATAAGGTCGGTACGAAGGACGAGCGCGAGGCGCGCGTCAAAGAGCTGATCGAGATGGTCGGACTGCCGAATTCGGTTCTTGCCGCCTTGCCTGGACAGCTCTCTGGCGGTCAGCGCCAGCGCGTCGCCATCGCTCGCGCGCTTTCCTTGAAGCCCGATGCGATCATCGCCGACGAACCGACGAGCGCGCTCGACGTGTCCGTGCGCGCGCAGATTTTGAATCTGCTGTCCGATCTTAAAAAAGAACTCGGATTGTCGATGGTCTTCATCAGCCACGATATTCAGACGGTGCGCTACATTTCCGACCGTATCATCGTCATGAACGGCGGCCAGGCCGTCGAGCAGGGTAAAGCGTCCGAAGTCTTCGAGAATCCGAAAGACGAGTACACGCGCTTGCTTCTGGGCGCAGCGCCTTCGCTGCTTCATCCCGATTTGAGCAAGTAGCCCGCTTTCGATTCGAGTGAGGCCGCCTTGCGGGCCGAGCCGACGACGGGGCCGGAGACGTTTCGTTTCCGGCCCCGTTCGTTTTTTGAGCGGTGCGAAGGCGAATGACTTTTCAAGATATCGGCGCCGCGTTATCTGCATGCATGCGCCCGTTTCGCGGCGAGGCGGTCATTTTGTAGGACCGTTCGGGGCATTCTTGACGCATGCGCGCCCGGGCCATATAGTTTTATTGTCTGTATCAATCGAAGAGTAGAGGTAATCACTCATGTCTGACATCCAATTCCGCGGCGTCATTCCTCCCGTGGTCATTCCTTTGACCGAGGAGCGCACGCTCGATCTCGAGGCTCTCGAGCGCTCGATCAACCGCATGATCGACGCAGGCGTCGACGGCTTGTTCTTCCTGGGCTCCAGCGGCGAAGTGGCGTTTCTGACCGACGCTCAGCGCTACCACGTGCTTCAGGAGGCGGTCGCCATGGTGCACGGCCGCGTTCCCGTTTTGGCGGGTATCATCGACATGGAAACCCTGCGCGTGGTCGATCAGGCCAAGCGTGCGACGGGTTACGGCGTCGACGGCCTGGTTGCGACGGCTCCCTTCTACGCTCTCGGCGGTCCGAAGGAAACCGAGCGTCACTTCCGCGCCATTCGCGAGCATACCGACCTGCCTTTGTTCGCGTATGACCTGCCCGTGTGCGTGCACACTAAGCTCGATCCCACGATGCTGGTCCGCTTGGGCAAAGACGGCGTCATCCAGGGTGTCAAGGACTCTTCGGGCGACGATGTCTCCTTCCGTTGGCTGTGTCTCGAAAACGAGGATGCGGGCCATCCTCTGCAGGTGTTCACCGGCCATGAGGTCGTCGTCGACGGCGCGTATATGTCCGGCGCCGACGGCTCCGTTCCCGGCCTCGCCAACATCGATCCGCATAGCTATGTCGAGCAGTGGAAAGCGGCTCAGGCAGGCGATTGGGAGAAGGTGCGCGAGATCCAGGATCATCTCGCTCGTCTCATGTTCGTCACGCGCGTCGTCAAGGCCACTGTCGGCTTCGGCGCAGGCGTCGGCGCATTCAAGACGGCATTGTGGCAGATGGGCGTGTTCAACACCAACCAGATGCGCGAGCCCGTCCAGAAGCTCGAAGGCGAGGACGTCGAGGCCATTCGCGCGGTGCTCGATCGCGCCGGTCTGCTCTAGGCTTCGGTTCATTACGGCGCCGCCCGTTGAGGACGGCGCTTTTTTATTGGTCTTGCGCGGCGTATCGCATGCGTCTCGCAGGGCCGCGGAGTAAGGGGGAAGATATGGATTATCCTCGTTGCGTGGCGGCCGTCGATGTCGGCGGAACGAAGATCGCGTCCGCCCTCGTTTGCTACGAGCGCGAAGGCGCCGCTCCTGTCGTCAAAGGCAAAAGAACCGTCGCCACGTGCGCGGTCGAGGGGGGCGATGCGGTGTTGGAGCGCATCGTGTCCTTGGTCGCCGATGTGCTGGGCGGACACGATGCGTCATGCGGGCGCATCCTCGGCATCGGCGTCGGCACGGCGGGTCGCGTCGATGCGCGCGATGGATCGATCGCCTATGCCAATGAGATCATGCCCGGTTGGACGGGTCGTCCCGTTGCGGCTCGTTTGCGCGAGGCTTTCGGTATGCCTGTCGCAGTGCTCGGCGATGTGCAGGCCCATGCGCTCGGAGAGGCGCGCCATGGCGCGGCGCGCGGTGCTCAGACCTGCATCGTCATGGCGCCCGGCACGGGCTTGGGCGGCGGCATCGTCGTCGGCGGCCGTATCGTGCGCGGCGCCCATGGATTCGCGGGCGAAATCGGCGCTACGGGCAATACGCTTCGTGCGGGCGACGGAAATCTCGAGTCGGTCGCGTCGGGCAGCGGCATCGAGGCGCGCTACGAGACGCTGACCGGCATACATCGTGCGGGCGCCGATATTTCGGCGCGCGCCTATGAGGGCGATGCCGCCGCCGTCGAAGTCATCGGCAATGCAGGACGCGCCCTGGGAATCGCGCTTGCGGGATGGGCCAATATGCTCGACCCCGAAATCGCCGTGGTGTCCGGCTCCGTCGTCAAGGCGGGTCCCGTATGGCGCGATGCTTTGCGTGAGGCTTACGTCGCGCATGCCCCGTCGGTCTTGGCGGACTTGCCGATCGTGGACGCTTCGTTGGGCGATGCGGCGCCGTTGGTGGGCGCTGCCGAGAATTTGATCGATTCGTTGGAAGGGTAGATGATCATGCATCCCGTTATCGAACAGCTGAAAGGCAAGCTTATCGTGAGCTGCCAAGCGTACATGGGCGAGCCGTTGCGCCATCCCGAAACCATGGCCCAGATGGCTCGCGCATGCGAGCTCGGCGGCGCGGGCGGCATCCGCTGCCAGGGCCTTTCCGATATCGCGGCTATCAAGGGCCGCACCGAGGTGCCGGTCATCGGCATTTGGAAAGAGGGGCACGAAGGGGTGTATATCACGCCGACGCTGCGCCATGCGCGCGCATGCGTCATGGCGGGTGCCGACATCGTTGCGATCGACGCCACCGATCGCCCTCGCCCTGACGGAAAGACGCTGGAAGACACGGTGCGTCCGCTCAAGGAAGAGGGCGTTTTGGTGATGGCCGATTGCGCGACTATCGAAGATATCCGCCATGCGTTCGCCATCGGCTGCGATATCGCCTCGACGACGCTGTCTCATCCGGGGGCCGCGATCGACTGCACGATGGCCGACGGGCCGGATGTGGCGCTTGTGCGACAGGCGGTCGAGGAGTTTCCCGGCAAGCCTGTGATTTGCGAGGGCCGCGTGCACAGTCCGCAGGACGCCAAGGCGGCCATGGACGTCGGCGCATGGGCCGTCGTCGTGGGCACTGCCATCACGCATCCCACGAGCATCACGAGTTGGTTTTGCGAGGCGATGGCCTAACGCTCTCCATCGCGCCGCCTGAAAGCCCCGGCATATGCCGGGGCTTTTGCGTGCATGGTGCTTTTCGGCGCGCTTCCGAGGAAGCGTCGCTTGTCGCATGGATGCCCGGCATTTTTCGGGCACGCCCGCCGCCGATCGCGTTGCTCGCGTTTTGTTCGCATGGAGGTACGCGGCTCTTCTCGCCTTCGAGGTTCGGGTCGTGCGGCGAGCGGGTATACTGTATGCATGGATACGTTGAGAATAATCACCAAAGAACAGATAGCGCGCGCCGTGTATGAGGCCATTCCGCATATCGCATGCGTTCTGCCCTGCGATGTGCGTTGTGCGCTCGAAGACGCCCGCGCGCTCGAACGCAACGAGCGCGGGGCTTTCGTGCTCGATCAATTGATCGAAAACGCTCGCATAGCGCAGCATGATCGCGTGCCGTTGTGCCAGGACACGGGAACCGTATGGGTCTGCTTGGAAGCGGGGCCCGATGTGTGCGTGGCGGGCGATGCGTTTTCTGCGGTCGATGCCGCGGTAGCGCGCGCTTACGACGAGGCGCGCCTTCGGAAAAGCGTCGTGCGCGACGCACTGGTCGATCGTCGCAACACGGGCGATAACACGCCTGCGTTTACGGACGTCCATTTCGTCGAGCGACCCGGCGCCCGCGTGCATGTCATGTTGAAAGGCGGCGGCTCCGATAATGCCTCGCGCGTCGTCATGCTGGCTCCTGGCGCCGGGCACGAGGGGATCGTGCACGAAGTGATGGATTGCGTGCGCACGAAGGCGGCCAACGCCTGTCCTCCTCTCGTCATAGGCATCGGCGTCGGGTCGACATTCGATAGCGTGGCGCACCTTGCCAAGACCGCATTGCTGCGCCCTGTCGGCACGACTGCGTCCGATTCCCGCGTGGCTGCATTCGAGCGCATGCTGCTCGAAGCGGTCAATGCCACGGGCATGGGTCCGGGCGCTCTCGGAGGCTCGACGCTCGCGCTCGACGTGCATGTCGAAACCGCGCCCTGCCATATCGCCGCATTGCCGCTCGCCATCAATATGGGCTGTTCGGCCATGCGCCGCATGACGGTGGAGCTGTCCTGCGCGAACGAAGGCGGTGTGCGATGAAGAAGAATCTTGCGCTGCCGTGCGATCGCGCCGCGCTGGCCGCGTTGCGCGCGGGGGACGCCTGCCTGCTTTCCGGCACGATGTTCATGTTGCGCGATGCGGGCCATATCAGGCTTTTGGACGAGCTCGACGCTGCGGGCCGTTTGCCGTACGGGCTCGACGGCGCCGCGATTTTCTATGCGGGGCCTTCGCCTGCGGCGGCTGGCCGTCCGTTCGGCGCCGTCGGTCCGACGACTGCGTCGCGGATGGATTTCGCGGCTCCCCGCCTCTATCGCGCGGGCGTCGCCGCCACTATCGGCAAAGGCGTACGCAGCGACGACGTGGTGCGCGCATGTCGCGAGACGGGCTCGGTGTATTTCGTGGCGACGGGCGGCGCCGCCGCGCTGCTCGCGCGCTGCGTCGTGCGCGGTGAGACGATCGCCTACGGTGATTTGGGGACCGAGGCTTTGCGCCGCATAGAGGTGCGCGATCTGCCGGTGTTCGTCGGCATAGATACCGAAGGAGCGTGCATCTATGACCTGTGATGCCGAGCGCTTCGAGCGTGCCTTCGCGCCTGTCGGCGTTTTTGTGACCTTCGAAGGAGGAGAGGGCGCGGGAAAATCCACGCATATCGCCATCCTTGCGGCCGCGTTGCGCGCATCGGGCCGCGAGACGGTCTGCGTGCGCGAGCCGGGAGGCACGGCTATAGGCGAGCAATTGCGCGGCGTGGTGCTCGATCCGTCCAATGACGAGATGGCTCCTTTGTGCGAATTGTTCGTGTACGAGGCCGCCCGCGCCCAGCTGGTGCGCGAGAAGGTGCTTCCCGCGCTCGAGCGCGGCGCGGCGGTGCTGTGCGATCGCTTTTGCGATTCGACGGTGGCTTACCAGGCCTATGGGCGCGGAATCGACGAGAGGGCGGTGCGCCTTGTCAACGAAGTCGCATGCCAGGGTTTGGTTCCCGCGCGCACGATAGTGCTCGAGGCGCCCTCGGCGGCGGCCGGCCTATCGCGTGCCGCATCCGCCGGCGACCCCGACCGTCTCGAACGTGCGGGTGCGGCGTTTCACGATCGGGTCAACGCGGCATTTCGCGCTATTGCGCAGGCCGATCCCGACCGCGTGGCCGTCGTCTCGTCGCGCGCTTCGATCGAAGATACCGCAGCGGCGGTGTATGCGGCGGTTGCCGCGGTATTCCCCGAACTTTCGCTCGAAGCGCTCCTTCGTGCCGCGCGCGATCATGCCGCCTCTGCCGCGCGAAGCAAGCGCGAGGAGCGTGCGTGATGGGCGATGTCTTCGACGGCATCGCCGGCCAGCCGCGCGTGTGCGCGTTTCTGCGCTCGTGCGCGACGTCGGACCGGGTGAGCCACGCCTATCTGTTCTGCGGCCCTGCCGGCAGCCATAAGCTGCAGGCGGCGACGGCCTTCGCCCGCGCCCTTTTGTGCGAAGAGGGTTTCGGGAGGGGCTGTGCAGGATGCGAATCGAAGGCGTGCGCGCGCATCGGTCGTCGCGCCCATCCTGACGTGCACTATCTTGCGCCCGAAGGGTCGGCGGGCTATGTCGTCGGCCAGATTCGCGCCTTGACGGCGGACGCGTCGCTCGCGCCGATCGAAGGTCGCAGGAAGGTTTACATCGTCGATCGGGCCGACACGCTCGGCACCGCTGCTGCCAACGCGTTTCTCAAAACGCTCGAAGAGCCGCCTGCCGACGTCGTCCTCATTTTGCTGGCCGCGTCGCGCGACGGCGTGTTGCCGACGATCGCGTCGCGCTGCCAAACGGTGGCGTTTCGCCATATTCCTGCAAGCGAAGCGGCATCCTTGCTTGCGCAGGATGTCGGCTGTGCGCCGGTGCAGGCTTCGATCGCCATCGAGGCGTGCGCCGGGTCGTTGTCTCAGGCTGCGGATTTCCTGCGTTCGAGCGAGCGGCTCGAATTCCGTCGCACGATCGCAACGGCGCTCGGATCTCTTGCCCGCGTCGACGATCTCGATATTCTCTCCGCCGCCTCCAGTATCGTGGCCGCAGTCAAAACTCCGCTCGAATCGGTGCGTCGCGAGCAGGAGGCCATGCGGAACGACCAGGCCGACTTTTTGGAGAAATCGGCGCTCAAGGAGCTCGAGACGCGCCATAAGCGGTCGCTTTCCCAGGCGGAATCGGAGGCTTTTCGTCAGGCGACCAATATCGTTCGTTCGTGGTTGCGCGACGCCGCAGCGCTTGCTGCGGACGCAGGCGATACGGTCGTCAACGTCGATTGCCTGGATGCGCTGCGCATATGCGCGCAACGCAGCGGTCTTGGCCGCATATGCGCCGCTCTGCGGTGCGTCGACGCCGCGGACGAGGCCATTTCGTATAATGTATCGCCGCAGGTGAGTATCGAAGCCATGCTGTTCGAGATAAGAGAGGTACTGTATGCCTAACGTCGCTGCCGTCAGGCTGACATATAACCCGAAGGTGCTCTGGTTCGACCCCAATGGCGTCGAATTCCATGCGGGCGACGCCTTGATCGTGCGCACCGAGCGCGGTTTGGAGTACGGCGTCGCCGAAGAAGATGTGAAAAAGGTCGAGCAAAAGGCCATCAACGCTTTGAAGTGCGCTTTGAAGCCGGTCGAGCGCAAAGCGACGGCCGAAGACGCTGAGACGTGGGCGTCGATGCAGAAAAAAGCGCAGGAGGCCCTGCCTGTTTTCAAGCAGATGGTCGCCGAGCAGGGGCTCGAGATGCATCCCGTCACAGTCGAATTCCTGTTCGACGGCGATAAGGCCGTTTTTTATTTCGAGGCCGAAGACCGCGTCGATTTCCGCGAATTGGTGCGCGCTTTGGCCGCGCGCTTCCACGTGCGTATCGATATGCGCCAAATCGGCGTGCGCGACGAAGCCCGCATCGTGGGAGGTCTGGGCCATTGCGGCCAGGAGCTGTGCTGCAAACGTTTGGGCGGGGAGTTCAACCCCGTGTCCATACGCATGGCGAAAGACCAAGACCTCTCCCTTAATCCTCAGAAAATATCGGGCGTGTGCGGCCGCTTGATGTGCTGCTTGCGCTACGAGGCCGACACGTATAAGGAATTCAAGACGCGTTGTCCGAAGATGAATTCGACGGTGTCGACCCCCGAAGGCGATGCAAAGGTCATCGAGGTGAACGTTCCGCGTGAAACCGTGACCGTCATGACCGGGGATAAGCGTGTTCGCATTCCTGTCGCGCAGATGGAAATCGACAAGAAGACGGGCAAGCCTGGCATCGTTCCTTCCGACGTGTTCGACGAATGCGTGAATTGCCAAAACGGACGGGCGTCGTCCGCCGAGGTTTTGGTGACGCCGATGTTTACTGGAACCGATAAGCTGGCCGATAAATCGGCGCACGGTTCCGCGGCGCGTCAGGATGCATCGGGCGACAAAAAGCGCTCGTCGCGTCGCCGCCGCTCGGGTAAGGCGCGCGTGCAGGACGCTTCTCAGCAGCAGCGTCAGGATCGCTCGCCGAAGCCGCGCCGTTCTTCGCAGAAGAATGCGCCGAGCAAGCCGTCGCCCGGCCAGGCCAGGCCTTCGCGTCAAGAAAAGTCCGCTGTGACGCAGGCCGCGCGTGGGGGACAGGGTAAGGGCCAGGCACCGGAACGCTCGAAGCAGCGTCGTCCGGGCCAGCGCTCTTCGGGCTTGTCGAACGCGCGTCAGCAGGAGCGGCCGCGCGTGTCCGAGGCGAACGAAAATGCCGCGCAGCGCCCTTCGAGCAACGAGCATCGCAGGTCCCGCCGTCGCAGCCATAAGGCGCAGGGACTCGATGCCCATCAGGATAAATAAGTCGTCGTCCGCCGCGCATCGCGCGGCGGTTCGCATATCTGTTCCGGCCGAGCGCCGGCTGAGGAGATGATTCCATGGAGCCTATGCAGCAGAATCCTTCCCGTTCCGGATCGCTTGCCTATGCGCTTTTGACCGACTTGTACCAGATCACCATGGCACAGGGCTATTGGGAGAACGGCAAGGCGGACGAAGAAGCGTGCTTCCATATGTTTTTCCGCGACAATCCGTTCAAGGGCGGTTTTGCGATCGCGTGCGGCGCGGCTCAGCTGGCCGAGATGATCGACGGTTTTTCGTTTTCCGATGACGACATCGCCTATCTCGCTTCGCTCGACGCGCCGGGCGGCGGCGCGCTGTTCGATCGCGATTTCCTCTCGTATCTGCGCTCGATGCGCTTGAGCGTGGATGTCGATGCCGCGCGCGAGGGTACCGTGGTGTTTCCCATGGAGCCTATCGTGCGCGTGACGGGCCCCATTCTGCAATGCCAGCTGCTCGAGACGGCGCTTCTGTGCTGCATGAATTTCCAGACGCTGATCGCGACGAAAGCGGCTCGCGTCTGCCTTGCCGCCCAGGCCCCCGTCGCCGAGTTCGGGCTGCGCCGCGCCCAGGGCGCGGGCGGTTCGCTTTGGGCGAGCCGTGCCGCCGTCGTCGGCGGATGCGCCTCGACGTCGAATGTCATGGCGGGAAAGATGTTCGGTCTTCCCGTCTCGGGCACGCACGCCCATTCGTGGGTGATGGCGTTCGACGATGAGCTCGAGGCGTTTCGGGCCTACGCGAAAAGCTTTCCGACGAACTGCGTTTTGCTGGTCGATACCTACGATGTCAAGCGCGGCATCGACAACGCCATCACGGTGGGTCTCGAAATGCGCGCGCGCGGCGAGCGCTTGGCGGGCATCCGCATCGACTCGGGGGATCTCGCCTGGCTTGCCCGATATGCGCGCGAGCGGCTCGATCGGGCGGGGCTTTCCGATTGCGGCATCGTGCTGTCCAACGACCTGGATGAATATACGATCAAGTCCATTCGCGAGCAGGGGGCCCAGGTCATGTCGTGGGGCGTGGGAACCAAGCTTGCCACGGCGTACGACCAGCCGTCGTTGGGCGGCGTGTACAAGCTGTCGGCGACTCGTGCCTGCGGATCTTCGGCGTGGGAAGCCCGCCTGAAGGTGTCGGAGCAGTCGTCTAAGCTGACGCTTCCCGGCGTGCTCGATGTGCGGCGGTACCGCTTCGCCGACGGCCGCCTCGCCGGCGACATGGTGTTCGACGTTTCTGAGCCGGTCGATGAACGCGAGACCATCATCGACCCGGCGGATGCCTTGCGACGCAAGGAGCTCGGCGGGCTGCCGTACGAGACGCTGCTTCGTCCGCTGGCCCGTTGCGGCGTGTCGGTTCTTTCCGACGAGGATCGCTGCGCCGTCGCGGCGCGCGATCGCACGGCGGCAGGCCTCGCGCATCTCGACGAGTCGCAGAAGCGCTTTTTGAATCCCCACTCCTATCCGGTGGGGCTTGAGGCGGGCCTGTGGCATCGTCGCGCTGCAATGGCGACCGCCTTGCGCGGAGTTCGCACGCCGCTTGCTTGATGGGGTCCTCGGACAGGGCTATCGTGAAATGCAGGGATCGATGACGTCGTCTGCGCCATCGAAGAAGAAGGGATGCGCTTTATGATCAGGATTCTCACCGATTCGGTCGCCTCTATTCCCGCAGATGACGCGCGCGATGCGGGCATCGACGTGATTTCGCTATACGTCAACGAAGGCGGCATCGAGCACGTCGACGCCGCGATGGACCTCGATGCGTTTTATGCGCGCATCGCCACGATGGCGGACGACATCCCGACGTCTTCGCAGCCGTCCCAGCAGGATTTCGAGCGTTATTTCGAGCAGGCTGCGCACGACGGCGATGCGGTTGTCGGCGTCTTCATATCGTCGAAGATGTCGGGGACGTTCGAAGGGGCCGTGCGTGCGGCCCGCGCCGTGCGCAGCCGCATTCCGGGCTTCACGGCCGCTTTCGTCGATAGCTGTTCTACCGGATGGGACCAGGCGTATTGCGCTTTGGCCGCCGCCCGCGCCGCGCGTGCGGGAGAGCCGCTCGAGCGATGCGCCCAGGCCGCTGCCGACGCCGTCGTGCGTACGCGCTTTCTTTTCGCCCCGACCGATTTGACGTTCTTGAAAAAAGGAGGGCGGATCGGCGCGGCGAAGGCGCTGCTCGGCAATCTCGTCCATATCGTTCCGGTGCTGACGGTGCGCGACGGCATGCCCGTCGACGTGGCCAAGGCGCGTACGCAGAAAAAGGCCATCGCCCGTGCATTCGAGATGTTCGTCTCGGACGTCGAGACGAAAGGCCTCGTCGATGCCGTGGTACACTATATCGGATCGTCCGACGATGCCGTCGCATGGGCTCGTGAAAGCGTCGAGCCGTATCTCGGTCGCCGCGTGCGCGTGCTGCCTGTAAGCCCGGTGGTCGGGCTGCATGTCGGGCCCGCTATGGGCATCGCGTATACATGCGAGCGCCCGCTCGACGGAAAACTTACCGAAACACTCGACGACGCGATCGTGTTCGTCCGTTAACCGAGTCGGCGCCGCGATGCGTCGATGCATGCTGAAAGGGCCGCGCGCCCGAGAGGAGCTTCATGACCGCTCAGTGCAATCTTATTGTCGATTCTTGCTGCGACCTGCCGTTTTCGGTCGTCGATCGCGAGGGCGTCTCGCTCGTTCGTTTCCCGTTTCTTTTCGGCGACGAGGAGCATCTCGACGATATGGGATGCAGCATGTCTTCCCATGAGTTTTTCGAGAGGATGCGCGCGGGCGCCCATCCGACGACCTCGCAGGTCTCCATTCCGGCGTTCACGGAAGTTTTCGAGCGTGCGGCGCAAAGCGGCGTTCCCACGGTGTATCTGAGCTTTTCTTCGGGGCTTTCGGGCAGCTACGATGTCGCCTGCATCGTGGCCGACCAAGTCCGTGATCGCTATCCCGAGATGGAACTGCTTATCGTCGATACCAAACTGGCATCGGTCGCCGAGGCGTTGCTCGTCTATGACGCCATACGCTTGCGCGACCAGGGCATGACGGCTTTCGAACTCGCGGCATGGGCCGAGGAGGCCCGCTATTTCGTGAACGCGCTGTTCATGGTGGACGACCTCGAAAGCCTGCGCCGCGGAGGCCGCATTCCCGATTCGGTGGCGTATGCGGGTTCGAAGCTCGATGTGAAACCGCTGCTCAGCATGGGAATCGACGGCAAGCTGTCACTCAAGGGAGTGGCGCGCGGCCGTAAAAAGGCCATCAAGCAGCTGGTCGAATACTATTTCGAGCGCCGCGACCACGATAATTTCTCCCAATGCGTGGCGGTAGGCCATGCCGACTGCCCGAAAGACGCGCATCGTTTGCGCGAGCTGGTGTGCAAGCAGGACGAAGGCGTCCTGTTCATGGAAAGCGCCATCGGTCCCGTTATCGGCAGCCACGTCGGTCCCGATATGCTGGCCATCGTGTTCTGGGGTTGCGACCGTCGCGAGGATCTGTCCGTCGCGGATAGGATCGCGCGCAAGGTGAAAGGCGCGTAGGCCGCCATGGGGCCCTCGTCGAAAGCCGCGCTCGAGGCGCATCTCGCGTGCTGCACGTTGTGTCCGCGACGGTGCCGCGCCCGTCGTCTGCGGGGCGCCCGCGGCGTCTGCGGCGCCGCCGATGAGCTGCGTGTGGCTCGCGCGGCGCTTCATTTCTGGGAAGAGCCGCCGCTTTCGGGCGATGCGGGCAGCGGCGCGGTGTTTTTCTCGCACTGCCCCTTGCATTGCGCGTATTGCCAAAACGCTCCGATAGCGAACGGCCGCGTCGGCGCCGATATCTCCATCGCGCGTCTGGCGCGGATATTCCTCGAGTTGCAAGAGCGCGGCGCGTTGAACGTGAACCTGGTGACGGCGACCCAGTATGCACCGCAGGTGCTGTACGCCGTCGAAGATGCTCGTCGTGCGGGATTGCGGCTCCCGATCGTATGGAACACCTCAGGCTACGAGACCCCCGAAACCGTACGGCTGGTATCGTCGTTCGTCGATGTCTTTCTGACCGATATGCGCTATGCGCGCCGTGAGACGGCGCAAGCGTATTCCCATGCGCCCGATTACCCCGAGGTCGCGCGCGCCGCACTTGCCGCCATGGCGCGCACGGACGCCGATATCATCGTGCGCATCCTGCTTTTGCCCGATCATCTCGACGAGGCGAAAGACAATGTCCGCTATCTTCACGAGACATACGGCGATCGGATCGTGTTGAGCATGATGAGCCAATACACGCCTTTGCGCAGGTGCCCTGCGCATCCTGAACTCGAACGGCGGGTGCGAGCCGCCGATTACGAGGAGCTGCTCGACTTCGCCGATTCGATCGGGTGCGACGATTATTTCTGGCAGCAGGGCGATGCGGCCCAGGAAAGCTTCGTGCCCGATTTTTTCAGCCTCGAGGGCGTGTGCGGGCCCGAACTCGTCGTCGAATGACACATTGCCGGATGGCTGCCGGAGTCGAGCCAGGGCGCGGCGCGGAAACGCCGCCGCATGCTCCGGGTCTTCATGGTAGAGTTGCTTTTCAGGGTTCGGACCATGTGTTTCAACGAAGCGAAAGGGGCCATGATGGGTCTTTTCTCATTCAGTTCGAGCGATAAGCGTAAAAGGCAGGGTGCCTATGGGGGAGGCGCGTATTACGGCGCTCCTAAAACGGCCATCGGCGCCATGATGAATCTTCTGAGAAGTTCGATGTCGTCGTCGGCGCGCAAGCGCATGGCCTATCGCCAGCCGGCGGCTCCGTATACGCGTCCGGCGCCGACGGTTCCTGTGCAGGGTTCTTACGCCCCTTCGACGGCGTGCCCTCGGTGCGGTTCGGCGATTCCGGCGGGGTCTAAATTCTGCCTTGCGTGCGGTCAAAAGGTCGGCGGCGGCTTTTGCGCCGGGTGCGGCGCGGCCCTTCCCGCCGATGCGCGATTCTGCCCGTCGTGCGGGACTCCGCGTCGATAGGCACCGCTCGTCGCGCGCTTTTCGGCCGACGCTTGTCGGGCGAAGGGCGCGCGCATGCGGCTTCGGATGGCGGTGAATCGAAGGGATTGCGTTTTCTCGGCCATGCGGCGCGTTTGGCCACGGCATGCGCCGATCGGCGCTTGGTCGGCTCCGCCATCGGCGATTATCGCCTTGCGCGCCTGCTCGGCCAGGGGCGTTACGGATCGTGTTTCGAGGCCGAGCGCATCGCCTTTCAAGGCGATAGCTTCGCGGTGCCGACACCGTGCCGTGTGGCGATGAAGCTCATCAAGCCGCGTAAAGGCCGCATAGACCGTCAGGCCGTATGGGCCGAATGCGCCGCGCTGTCGTTGCTCGACCATGCTGGCGTGCCTCGATGGCTCGGCATCGAACATGCGGTCGTTCGCGGCGAAGAGCCTCGGTATTTCATTGTCGAGACTTTGTGCGGAGGGGATTGTCTTTCGCGTCTTTTGAAATCAGGATGCGTGTTTTCCGACGGCGATATAGCGCGCATCGGGTCGGGCTTGATCGATTTGGTTCTGCATGCCGCTTCGCGCGGGGTCGTCCATGGCGATATCCGTCCTGCGAACGTCCTTGTCGATGCGGGCGGATCGGTTTCGCTCGTCGATTTCGGCCTGGCGCGTTTCTACGACCGCACGCGTGACGGACGGGAGTGCCTTGCCGCATCGTCGCCCGATATAGAAGGCGTCGCCGAGACGATTCTGTTCATGCTGTATTCGGATGCGTGCCGCTTGCGCGACGATACGCGGCGGCACGGCACGTGGCGCGACGAATTGCATTTGGACGAGGAGCGCGAGGCGTTTCTCGCCGATGCGTTCTTCGCCCCTGAAGCCTTCGGGACGATGGAAGGCTTCAGGGGGCGTTTCGAAGATGCATTCGGATTTGCGCGTCCGATTCGTCAGGCGTAGGCGATGCGTACGCCTTTGGTGTCGCATTCGAGCACGTGCACCTGGAAATCGGGGTACAGGGCGGCCAGGCGCGCGCGCAGGCTTTCGGCGACAAGGCCGTCGGCGGTGACGGCCATCATGGTCGAGCCGGATCCCGATATCCACATCGTGCAGGCGCCGCCTTCGAGGCAGATGCGGCGCACTTCGTCGTAATCGGCGATCAGCGTGCGGCGGTAAGGCTCCTGCAGGCGATCTTCGCAGGCGGCGGCTATCAGATCGGTGTCGCCCGATTCCAGTCCGCGTGTCAGGCCCGATATGCGGCCCATTTGCCAGACGGCCGTCGACAGCGGCACTTCGACGGGGACGATCTTGCGCGCGCTTTCCGTGCGCACCTCGTAGGGAGGGATGATCGTGATGAATTTCAGATGCTGGTCGACGTCGTAACGGATGCAACGGGGAAGCGCCCCTTCGGGGGTGAAAGAGCAGACGAGCGATCCCATGATGGCCGGGGCCACATTGTCGGGATGCCCTTCCATTTTCGTGGCGATGGCGACGGCTTCGGCGCGGCCCACGATGCGACCGGTTAAAGCCGCGGCTCCCATGATGCCCGCCACCGTGCAGGTCGATGACGACCCAAGCCCGCGCGATACGGGAATGTCGGTCTCGATATGGATCGATATGGGAAACGCTTCTTCGCCCCAGCGGGAAAGCGCTTCGGCAAACGAGCGATAGACCAGGTTGTTTTCGTCGCGGAACTCTTCCGGGCATCCCGTGATGCGCAGCTTGTCGGACAGATCGAAGGTGAAATGCGAATACAGGCTCACGGCCATGCCGAGGCAGTCGTATCCGATGCCGAGGTTCGCCGAGGTCGCCGGCACGCTTATCTTGACGCTCACAGCAGATCACCGCATTTCGCTTCGACGTAGGCCGCCATGTCTTTTGCCTCCATGACATCGCAGAAGCGCTCTTCGGCGTTTTCCAGGCCGCAAAGCGCAGCGGGCGCCTTGCGGCCGCTTGCTGCTTCGAGCACGCGCATGCACGAGAAATCGTCGCCCTCGCCGTCGAGGTCGAGCGCCGCGCAGACGTCGCGGCAGAATTTGTACGGGCTTGCAGTGGCGAGGACCACGCGTGCGGTTCCATCCTGTTTCGGGATGCGCTGCGATACGTGCCATGCTACGGCCGTATGGGGGTCGAGCACGTAGCCGTGCTTGACGAAGCATGCCTTCATGGCCTCGCGCGCTTCGTCGTCGGTGGCGTATCCGCAGCAGAAAAGCGCCTGGATGCGCTCGAGCAATGCGCCGTCGATTTCGTAGCGTCCCGTGGTAGCCAGGTCGTCCATGAGACGTGCGATCAAGGCGGTGTCTCCGTCGCTCATGTAGTAGAGCAGGCGTTCGAGGTTGGACGATATCAGGATGTCCATGCTGGGGGATATGGTTTTATGGAACGGACGATTGCGATCGTAGACGCCCGTTTGCAGAAAATCGGTCAGCACGTTGTTCTCGTTGCTCGCCACGATGAGCTTGCGTATCGGCAATCCCATGCGCAGCGCGTAGTATCCCGCGAGCACATCGCCGAAATTGCCCGTAGGAACGCAGAAGTCGACCATGTCGCCCTGGGCGATCGCTCCGTTTCCGACCAGCTGAGCATAGGCGTCGAAATAGTAGACGACCTGGGGCGCCAGCCTGCCGATGTTGATGGAGTTCGCGCTCGAGAGCATGATGCCGCGCTTATCGAGGCGCTGCGCGAGTTCGCGATCGCCGAAGATGCGTTTGACGGCGCTTTGCGTATCGTCGAAATTGCCGCGCACGGCCCCGACGGCCACGTTGCCGCCTGCTTGCGTGACCATCTGGAGACGCTGTATCTCGGAGGTCTTGCCATGGGGGTAGAACACCGTGATTCCGCACCCGGGCGTGTCGGCGAAGCCCGCCAGGGCCGCTTTCCCCGTGTCTCCGCTGGTGGCCGCGAGAATCATGATGCGCTTGTTCTCCTGGGCCGCCGCACGGCTCATCAACTGCGGCAGCATCTGGAGGGCGACATCTTTAAAGGCGCTGGTCGGGCCGTGGAAGAGTTCCAAAACGAAATCATTTCCCACCTTGACGACGGGCGTGACGGCCTCGGTGGAGAAGGTCGATGCGTAGGCCGCTTCGACGCAGTCTTCCATTTCGGCGTCCGTGTAGTCGTCGAGCAGGGTTTTCAGCACGAGCCGGGCGTTGTCGCGGTACGTTCCTCCGACGACGGCGGACAGGTCGATCCGCGCAGAGCCGAGTTCGTCGGTTACGTACAGCCCTCCGTCGGGGGCCAATCCGTCGAGGACGGCCCCTTTGGCCGAGCACTCCTTCACGCTAGAGCGTGTGCTGTGATACATTGATGCCATTCGACTACTCCTTGGCGTTTTCGAGATACAACGGGGCCGTCGGCCGCGGTTGCGATTAATAGTAGCAATAAAACGCGCGACCGCGACTGCGGGACGGCGAAATGCGCCGCGCGGGCTTTAAGCGCCGAAGGGAGGGGAAGGCATGCGATGCGAAGGTGGACCTATGATTAAAATCACCAAGTTCGGCGGTTCGAGCGTCAGCTCTGCCGAGCAATTCAAGAAAGTGAAAGCGATCGTCGAAGCGGACGATGCGCGCCGCTTCGTGGTCGTGTCGGCCGCGGGAAAGCGCGATAGGACCGATAGTAAGATCACCGACTTGCTGTATCTGGTGAACGCGCATTTGCAATATCACGTTTCTTGCGACGATCTGCTCGGAACGATCGGCCAGCGCTTTTGCGAAATCGGCAAGGAACTGGGCCTTGCGTATCCGATCGGGCATGAGTTCGGCGTTTTTCGCGAGCGCGCCAAGCGGGGCGACTTCACGCCCGAGCATATCGTCAGCCGCGGCGAGTATTTCACCGCGCGTATGATGGCCGAGTATCTCGGTTTTCCCTTCGTCGACGCCGCCGATGTGATCGCCTTCGATCAGGACGGGTCGCTTAACATGCAACGCACTGGAGAACAGCTGCGCGCCGCCATCGGCGATCACAAGCATTTCGTGCTTCCCGGATTCTACGGAGCTTCCGAAGACGGGCAGATCCGCTTGCTCGACCGCGGCGGCGGGGACATCACCGGCGCGATTCTCGCGCAGTCGATCGGCGCCGACCTGTATGAGAACTGGACCGACGTCTCGGGCTTTCTGACTGCCGACCCGCGTATCGTCGATAACCCGAAATCCATCGAACGCATCACGTATGCCGAGCTGCGTGAGCTTTCGTATATGGGAGCGAGCGTCTTGCACGAAGAGGCCATCTTCCCTGTGAAAGACGCGGGTATTCCTCTCGTCATCAAGAATACCAACCGCCCCGATGATCCGGGAACCATCATCAGCGAGGAGACCGAGCCCGGATTGGAAGAACCCATCATCACGGGCATCGCGGGCAAACGCGATTTCGTGGCCGTTCATATTCGCACCAACCATATGTCGAACCAGATCGGATACCTGCGCAAAGCCCTGTCCGTTTTCGAGCGCTATCGCGTCAGCATCGAGCATTTGCCGTCGGGCATCGATTCGTTCGCCGTCGTGGTCCAGGGCGCCGACGTGAAGGATTGCCTGTATTCGATCGTCGGGGATTTGCAGCGCGAGCTTGCGCCCGACGAAATCAAGGTAGTCGAGCATCTCGCCCTTATTTCGACGGTCGGTCGCAATATGCCGAGCCGTCCGGGCGTTTCCGGGCGCCTTTTCGGCGAACTGGGCAATGCGGGCATCAATATCAGGATGATCGCGCAGGGCTCCGAAGAGTTCGACATCATCGTCGGCGTCGCCGATGAGGATTTCGAACGCGCGATTCGCGTCATATACGAAGCGTTCGTCGATTCCGAGGATAACGTGATCACCGTTTCCGATCTCGAAGAGAAAGGCTGTGTGCGATGAGGTCGTATAACGTTGCTATTCTGGGGGCGACCGGTGCCGTTGGTCAGCAGATGCTGACGTGTCTGGCCGAGCAGGATTTCCCCGTGGGCTCCCTCAAGCTTCTTGCCTCGGCGCGCTCTGCGGGCAAGACCATGCGGTTCATGGGGGAAGAAGTCGTCGTCGAGGAGGCGTGCGACGAAGCGTTCGACGGCGTTGATATCGTCTTGGGGGCTGCGGATAACGATATCGCCCGTCGCTTCGTGCCCGTCGCGCGTGAAAAGGGAGCCGTCACGGTGGACAATTCGAGCGCGTATCGCCTCGACCCCGACGTTCCTCTGGTGATACCCGAGGTGAATCCGGAAGACCTTTCCTTGCATCGGGGGATCGTCGCGAATCCCAATTGCGCGACGATCATCGGTTTGGTCGCCGTCAATCCCTTGCATCGTCTCGGCACGATCAAGCGCATGGTCGTGTCGACGTATCAGGCCGCATCGGGTGCCGGCGTCGGAGGGTTGCGCGAGCTCGAAAGCCAGATGGCACGCATCGCGTCGGGCGAATCCGTCGACGAGCCGCGTGCGTTCGCTTACCAGCTCGCGTGCAATCTCATTCCCCAGATCGGCGGATTCGATGACGCGGGCTATACGTCCGAGGAGATGAAGATGCAAAACGAAGGGCGCAAGATCATGCACGCGCCCGATTTGCGCGTGAATTGCACGTGTGTCCGCGTTCCTGTGATGAGGTCTCATTCCGAAAGCATCACGCTCGAGTTCGAACGTCCGGTAAGCGTCGAGGCGGCTCGCGCCGCTTTGTCCGAGGCTCCGGGCGTCGCGCTCGTGGACGATCCCGCATCGAAGGCGTATCCCATGCCCTTGGACACCACCGACAAGGATGCCATCTACGTGGGTCGCGTTCGCGAGGATATCTCGGCTGCAGCCGGCACGTACGGTCTGACGCTGTGGTGCTGCGGCGATCAGATTCGTAAAGGCGCCGCCACCAATGCGGTGCAGATCGCCAAGATACTGACGCTTTGATGTTTTGTGGCGCACTCGCGCGCATCGTCGGTTATGCAAGGGACAACAGCGATGAAACGCCTTATTGCGCTGTGCGAAAGATGTGGTAGACTAATACGGTTTTTACGGTAATGCCAGTGTGGCGCAACGGTAGCGCAACTGATTTGTAATCAGTCGGTTGCAGGTTCGATTCCTGTCACTGGCTCCATGTATCTATGAACGGGTCGAACCTATACGGTTCGACCCGTTTTCGTTAATGGCTTGAGCCTGGCGCGCGCGTAGCCGCGCCGAGTAAACCACCCGCTATG
>JAUNBA010000027.1 GCA_030527325.1 Slackia sp. | reverse complement strand
CATCTAGTTATCAAACGAAGAGAAAGAGGGCGTCATGGGTGAAGCGGGAGGCATGGAACTCATCTATTCCCTCGTCGGGTATCCCGACGAGACGGAGTGGATAGAATTCAAAACGGGCAACAACGATCCTGAGCGTATCGGACGCGATATCTCGGCGCTTGCTAATGCGGCGGCCTACCTTAAAAGGGGCCGCGCTTATAAAGTGTGGGGTGTGGAGGATGGCACCCATAGATTGGTCGGTACCTCGTTCGATCCGTATCATGCGAAGGGCAAAGGCAATCAGGATTTGCTTATCTGGCTGCGCACGCATCTGTCTGTTCGTGCGAGCTACGAGTTCGAATCGGTCGTGCATGACGGTATGACGTTCGTCGTCTTGACTGTCGAGGCGGCATCGGGCCAGCCTATCTGCTTCGATAGGGCCGCCTATATCCGCGAAGGAAGCAGCACGACGAAGCTCGTCGCCGGATCGGCGAAGGAGGCGAAGCTGTGGGAGCGCTTGCAGTCGGGCGATTTCGAGTCGAAGGTTGCCGAGAGGGACGTTACGCTCGAGGAGCTCGAGGAGCGCATCGATATCGATGCGTACTTCCGTCTTCTTGAAATGAGACGTCCTTCGCACATCGAGAATGCCGTTCGGTTCCTCGCCGAGCAGGATATCGTTCGGCTTCAGGATAATGGGCGTTTTTCGATAACGAATCTCGGCGCACTTCTTGTGGGGAGGTCTCTTGCATCGTTTGCGGGGCTTCGCAAGCGGGCTATTCGGGTGATTTCGTATTGCGGTCGCGACGTGCTCGATAAGGCGAGCGACAACACATTCGATGAGGGGTATGCGCTTTCGCTTCCCGCTGCCGAGCAGCATATTCTGACGCTTCTTCCTCAAAGCGAGCGCTTGGATGGAGCGTTTCGCCGTCTTGAGCCTGTCTATCCCGCTCGCGCCGTTCGCGAGTTGCTTTGCAATATGGTCATCCATCAAGACCTTGCGGATTCCTACTCGGCGCTTACTGTGAGCGTTTTCGACGGTCGCATCGAGTTTTCCAATCCGGGTGCTTCGCTCGTGCCGACGGAGTACATGCTCAATGCGTCACCGAAAAGCAGGAATGCCGCTTTGGCCGGCCTGCTCAGGCAGATGCATTTGTGCGAAGAGCAGGGAAGCGGCTGGGATATCGTGGTCGCGTCGTGCGAGGCCCGTCATATGGCGGCACCCAGGGTCGAGAGCGAAGAGGACTTGGGGACGCGGGTGACGCTGTATGCAGGCGACGCGTATAGCAGAATGAAAAAGGCAGAGCGTAAAGATGCTGCGTATTGGCATGCTTGCCTTATGTGCGCGCGCGATGACGCTATGTGCAACCAATCGCTTCGCGAACGGTTCGGTCTGGATGCCTCCCGTAAGAATACGGTGGCAATCTCCCGGCTTATCAAGGAATGCTGCGATGACGGCATTATTAAAGATGAAGATGAGGACGTCGGAGATAAATACAGGCGCTATCTTCCATTTTGGGCGTAGCGATGCGCGGCGTCGAAGGGACGCCCTCCGTCGCCGTCGCGTGCTGCGGGCGTGCGACGGCGCGAGCGGGTAGGATCTGCGTGCCGCTTTTCGTTGCTTCTTGTTGCATCGGAATCACAAAACGATGGTTTTTCGCAGGGTGAAAATCCATTCACCTGGGGTTTTGTAGTTATCATCTAGTTATCACTTAGTTATCAAAATGGATGATGCACGGCATGCGTCAGCGGGTGCGAGCGAGAGGGGATGCGGACTGATGCGAAGCAAGGAACTGGCCGATCTGACCGGGGTCACGGTGCGCGCGTTGCGCCACTATCATCAGATGGGCGTGCTTCCCGAGCCGCCTCGTTCGCATAACGGCTATCGTGATTACGGGGCCGTCGATATGGCGCGGGTGCTGCGCATCAAGCGCCTCGCTTCGCTGGGATTTTCGCTGCAGCAGGTGAAGGACATGCTCGATCGCGACGTCGATGCCTCCGACGGCATGTACTCCGAAACCGATGTGGCCGGCGTGGCCGCGCATTGCAAACCCTCCGATACCGATGAGGTGCTTGCCGCCCTCGATGCCGAGCTGGCCGAGCGCATCGCACGCCTGCAAGAGAAGCGCCGCGTCGTGGCGGAGCTTCGCGCGCGCTGCGTCGATCCTGATGTGCCGCCCGCGTTCGCCGAACACGTGGCGCGCCTCAAGCATGCCGGCGCGAGCGAGCGGTTCGTGGCCATGGAGCGCGCCGGTCTGCTGCTCGTCGACCGCCTGCTGGCGGGCGATGGCGCGCGCAAGCAGGCGGTGGTGCGCTTTTTCGTGCTGCTGGACGAAATGGACGCGGTGGGCGAATACGTACGCCTCAACGAGAAGCTGTGCGCGCTTGCGCCCGATGCGCCTGCGACGGAGCGCCAGCGGTTGGCCGACGCCTTCGTGGCCCTGATGGTGCCGCTGCTCGAACGCGGCCGGCAGGCGTACGGATGGCGGCTGTCCG
>JAUNBA010000009.1 GCA_030527325.1 Slackia sp. | reverse complement strand
GTACTGCGGTGTAGACCGCGGGAGGCAGGGTCGTCGTGCCCGCGCAGGGCGCTTGTGCGCAGAGGGAGGACCCCTTCGGGGGTCCTCCCTCTTTTTTCGCTCGGATGCGGTCTGGGGCGTATGTCGCCTGGCCGACGTGCGCATTCAAGCGCAGGTGCGTCCTCTCTTCATGGCGATGGGGAGATAATCTGTATATACCGTCCGTTCGCGTTAATGCGCTTTTTTTCGCGCGAACGCTCCATCAAAGTGGAGTAGAATAGCGTGGCATCATAATGAAAGTGGGTGGGATATGAGCAATCTGCGTACGCCTGAGGTCGAAAGCCTGCTCGAGGTCTTGTCGGCCCTGACGGATAAGGATGAGCTTTACGCGCTCTGCGAAGACTTGTTCACCATTCGTGAAATCAAGGAGACCTCGCAGCGCCTTTCCGTCGCGCGTTTGTTGGATGCGGGCAATCCGTATACGGCGATCGCCGAAACCACGGGAGCGTCTGCAACCACCATCGCACGTGTTTCGAAAGCTTTGAATTACGGCAGCGGCGGTTATCGTTATGCGCTTGATGCGCTCGCCGAAAAAGAAGGGGCGGCATCGTAGCGCGTTATCGGCTGATGCGTCGTATTCATCATCTATGGAAAAGGCCTCGGTATCGAGGCCTTTTTTGCGGGCCGCGTGCATTCTTCTTTGCGCGAAGGTGTGACTTCGGGTACTCTTTTCCTACGTATTCGACAGGATTTGAACTCGATGAACGGAGGCGCTATGGCAGCTCTGACCCCCTCGATCGATGCATGGCTCGAAGAAGCGAAACGCGATCCTCAGGCGGATCGGGTCGGTATGTATCTGACGCATAACGGCGTAGTGCGTATCACCCCGAAAAAGCAGGTGCGCGCTCATACGGCCGAGGAAGAAGAGGCGGCCCGCGCGTTGGGCGATGTGCATTTCGTCGACTTCTCGTACGATGAGGAGGGTCTTGCTCGCGCGATCGAGGAGGCCAAGACGTGGCCTGGCGTCTATTACGTGCGCGTGTGGTTGAACGAGGGACGTCTCGCCGTGGGTGATTCTTTGATGTACGTGCTGATCGGCGCCGACATTCGCCCCCATGCCATCGATGCGCTGCAAAAGCTGGTGGGGCATATCAAAAACGATCTCGTCGAAGAGAAGGAAGTGTACGCATAGGGGAGCGTACGACGGCGTGCCGCATGATTTTGGGAAGAGGGAAAGCGGATGCAGATGGTTCATAGGCCGAGTCCGGCGGTTTCATTCGTCGGGCGCCATAATTCGGGCAAGACGACGTTGTTGGTGAAGGTGATAGCGGAGCTTGTTTCCCGGGGCCTCGACATAGGAACGATCAAGCATCATGGGCACTCCGATTTCGAAATAGACTATCCCGGTAAAGATTCGTTTCGTCATCGTGCGGCGGGTTCGTGCGATACGGTGATCGTGTCGCCGACGCGTATGGCGCGCGTGACCGAGCTGAAGGTCGAGCCCGAATGCAATGCGATCGTCGAGACCATGCCCGATCACGATCTGGTCATAGTCGAAGGGTATCGTCAAAGCGGCCTTCCCGTGATAGAGGTTATCCGCCGTGCGAACGAGCGCGATCTTGCGGCCGCCGACGAGTTTTGCGATCGGGGAAGCGTGCGCGGCGTGTTTCCGTGCGCCGTGGTGACCGATATGGAATCGGTTGCGCATGCCGCGTATGCGCGCGGCGTCGAGTCGTTCGGTCTTGAAGACGTATCGGCTCTTGCGGATTACCTGATGCGCGTGTTCGCGCGTCCTGGTCTGACGGTGGCCATCCAGGCCGGCGGCGAGTCGAAGCGCATGGGACGCAGCAAGGCGACGGTGCCGTTTTTGGGCGCTCCGTTGCTTGTGCGCATCGTCGAGCGCGTCGCGCCTGTTGCCGACGAGCTTGTTATTACGACGAACGAGCCCGATCAGCTTGGATTCCTCGATGATATCGCCGTTTCGTGTCCGCTGCGGCTTGTGGAAGATGCCTACGAGGAGCGCGGCGCGTTGCGCGGTTTGGCCACGGCATTCGAGGCCGCTTCGAATCCGCTGGTCGCCATCGTAGCGTGCGATATGATCTTCGCTTCGCCGTCGCTGATCGTGCACGAGGCCCATGCATTGCATCAGGGGGGATTCGACGCCATGGTGCCGCATAACAAGTTCGGTTTCGAGCCGTTTCATGCGGTGTATCGAGCGCAGGCTTGCCTTCCCGCCGCTCGGGACGCCATTGCGCGCGGCAGGGTGCGCGCACGTGATTTCTTCGACGACGTGCGTGTCGGGATGTTCGAGCGCGATGCGCTGATGGCGGTCGTTCCCGAAGGCGGTTGCTTCATCAACGCGAACACTCCCGATGAGCTTGCGCGCATCGAACGCTCCATTGAAGAAGACGGGGATCGGTGAGGCCCGTGCCGTCGATCATGGATATGGTCGAGGTGATGGAGCGCCTCGAAAGCAAATCCTTGCATATGGAGCCCGCGCATTGCGTGCGGGTGCGCAATAGGAACGCATCGTGCTCCCGATGCGTCGATGCGTGTCCGACGCAGGCCATAGCCTTGAGCGGCAATTCGCTCAGCGTCGACTCGCAATCATGCATCGGGTGCGGATCGTGTGTGACGGCGTGTCCGACGAGCGCCATTCGCGCCATGAAGCCTTCCGATGCCGAACTCGATGCGTCCATCGACGTCTCTTCGCGTGCGCTCGAGGGCGCTGCCGTCGCGGTGTGCGCGCGTGTTTCCGCGAAGCGCGCGGCCGATGCCGATGCGGTCGCCGTCGTTCCGTGCGTGTCGCGCCTGGGGGTCGCCAACCTTGTAGGCGCGTGCGCCCGCGGTGCATCATCGTTGACGGTGGTCGACGGCGTGTGCGCCACCTGCAAATACCGCAAGGCCGCCGAAGGGTTTTCCGACCGCGTGCATGCGGCCAACGTTTTGCTCGAGGCATGGGGTAGCACGGCTCGCGTGGCGTCGACGAGCGAACTGCCGCAGAGGGCGCGAGCTCAAAGCGCGGCGCAAGGCACGGGCGGCGTTTCGCGTCGTCATTTCTTCTCCGCCGCGCGTGCGTCGGTTAAAGACGTCGCGGCCGAAGCCGTTGCTGTGACCGTCGAAAACGAGCTCGGCATCAGGCGCGATAGGGCGTCGCTGAGAGCCATGTTGCGTGTCGATGCGAGCGGAACGATGCCGCACGTGCGTGCCTACGCGCATGAGTCGCTGATGGAAAGCCTGTTCGAGATGGGTGATCCCGCATCCGGCGCGGTTACCGATGCGGGGTTGTGGGGCGACGTCGTGGTAGATGGGACGTCGTGCGTCATGTGCGGCATGTGCGCGACCTTTTGTCCTACGGGGGCGTTGCGCAAGGTGTTCGCGGAAGGCGAAAAGCGCCCCGTGCTCGATCGCCTCGAGTTTCGCGTGGCCGATTGCGTGGCGTGCGGCTTGTGCGAGGACGCCTGCGTGCGCAAGGCGCTCCATGTGGAGCGCGCCGTGGATTGCGAAAAGATACTCGAACTCGAACCGCGCGCCATACGCGGCGCGAAGCGCATGCAGGCGGGCGGCCTTTTCAAACGGTGATGTCCGGTCGAAATGGCTGATCGGCGCGGCCGAACCCGGTTTTCATCTTCGGCCGCCGGCACCGCGCCGTTGAGGAGGGCGGATGCGCGTTCGCGTGCGGCGTAGGGTTATTCCTCGTATTCCGATGACAATTCGACAAGGCGCTGCGCGGCATAGCGCGCGGCGTCGCGCTGAAGCTTGTCGTAGAGGTCGAGTATGCGTTCGCCGTCCGCGGTCAGCGTGGAGCCGTGGGCGCCGTTGCGTTCGAGCAGCAAGACGCCGAAAGCCTCTTCGGTATTTTTGACGATGCGCCACGCCTTGCTGTAGGCCATGCCCATGTTCTTCGCCGCTTTATTGAGCGACCCCGTCTCGCGCACGCCGCGGCAGAGTTGAGCGACGCCGCGCCCGAACACCGCGCTTTCCGCGTTGTCGGATGCCTGTAGGCTGAGTTTGATATGGGGCGCGATGGCGGCGAGGTGCATGCCGTTCCTCCGAGTTCGTTTCTGCATTTCGTCGATTGTAGGTCATTATGCGCGCGTCATGCAGGAAAAGCGCATGGCGCACAAAGGAGGAGCGACGACGCGATTCCATTCGGCGTTAAGCGGGCGTTTCGCGAGGGGGGGTCGCGATGCAGGGAATCGCTTTCTTGACGTGCATTTATTCTGATGCAAGAATAAACGTCGCCGATATGAGGGGATTCGAATCGAGGCCGGCGGCACGGCTTCGGGAAAAGAGGGGAAGCCATGGTCAAGGCATGGAAATGCGTGGCCGCTGCGGCGACATGCGCGGCGATGTGTGTCGTGTGTGCGGTATTCGCGGGATGCGCCGGTCCGTCGGAGGAAGCGCAGCAAGTATCCGAGGAGGCCGCACAGGCCCAACCCGTCGAATTGCAGATTTTCGCGGCCAATTCGCTGTCGAAGGCGCTCGATGAGGTGCAGGCGCTGTATACCGAACAGCATCCCGAGGTGACGTTCGCCGATACGCAGTACAAGGCGTCGGGCGAGCTGGTCGAGATGCTCAAGGCGGGGTCGTCCGCGGATATATTCATTTCGGCCTCCAAGGGGAAGATGGACGATGCCGTCGTCGCGTCGCTGCTCAATGACGCGACTCGCTTTGATATGTTCACCAACGATCTGGTTATGGTCACAGGCGAGCACAATGAGAAGGTTCCCGAGGGATTGACGCTCGAGCAGGCTGTTTCGGGCGAGTACGTGATCTGCCTTGGCGACGAGTCGGTTCCTGCGGGTAATTACGCCTGCCAGGCGTTGTCGACCGTGGGCGCCTATTCCGACGCTTCGGGCAAGGGCGGAACGTTCACGGGTGCCGTGGCCGATAAGGTGGTGCTCGATACGTCGGTCGGCAATGTGTGCAAGCACGCCGAATCGGGCGATGTCGACATTTCGTTCGTCTACAGCTCCGACGTCTATCGCTTCGGCGGCGTCAAGACGGTTTCCGTGATCGACGACGATGCACACAAGGCCATCGTCTATCCCGCGGCTTTGACCGCCGATACGGCCCATGCCGATATGGCGCAGGCGTTTCTCGAATGGGCGGTGAGCGACCCTTCCGCGATCGCCGTGTGGCAGAAATGGGGTTTCGAGCTTGCGTAGCCGCATAGCGACATGGGCGTTCGTGCTTTTTCTGGGCATCGCTTCGGCGATGCCCGTTTCGGCGTATGCGGCGCAAAACGCCGCAGGCGGTCAGGCCTCGTCGTTTTTCTCCGACACGACCGCCGAAGCCGGCGCGGGCATATCCTCGGCGCCGGTGGATGCGGACCCTATCGAGATAGACGAGGAGGGCGAAGACGCCGTGGCGCCTGCCGCGCCGCTCGATATCGCGCAGTTCGTACGCGCCCAGAAGGGGAGCAACCGTCCCATCGAGGACATGTATCGGGGCTATGCTTATTTGCAGGGAACCGAGCGAAACGACGTATGCCTGGTGGCCGTGGACGACTACGCCGTGCTCTACATCGACGCCGAAGCGATGGCCGCCCGTACGGGAACGCAAGGGTGGCAGACCGCGGCGCGCTCTTTGCTCGAAGCGCCCGGCGGCGCGGTCGCCATCGACGACGCCGCGGTGGAAACGGAGCTTTCGTGGGTCGTCGCCTATCTGCAGGCGCTCGATGCCGCCGCTGCGAACGGGTCGGCGAGCATCGGGGCGGGCATGCGGCTGTTCGTGACGACCGAGGAGTCGTTCGATCTTGCCGATGCAGGGTTGCGATTCTCGTTCAACCAGGAATACGTTGCGGGGTCGTTCTACACGAGCGTCATCGGCATCGACGGTTCGGATGCGACCGACGATGCGTCTGCCGCGCATGCGGAGCTGCGCTTCGCCGATTTCTGCAATGTGGCGTCGTGGGCCGAAGGCACGTTCGCCGCGCCAGCGGGCGCGATGGCGGCATTCGAGCAGTTTCTATCCCGGCTCGATTGGAGCCCGTTGTGGGTGACGCTTAAAACCACGGGAACGGCTATCGCCATCGTGTTCTTCTTGGGCCTTGCGGCTGCATGGTGGAGCTTGCGCATTCCTTCGCGTATGCAGGATATCGCCGATTCGATCTTTACGATCCCCATGGTCTTGCCGCCTACGGTATGCGGCTTCGTGCTGCTGTTGTTGCTCGGCAAGAATACGGCGCTGGGTCAGTGGTTCATAGACGTGGGCTTCCCGCTCATTTTCAGTTGGCCTGCGACGGTGCTTGCGGCCGTCGTGGTGTCGTTTCCGCTGATGTATCGCAGCGCGCGCGGGGCATTCGAAAGCATCGACCGCACGATGCTCGATGCGGCGCGTACGCTCGGATGGAGCGAGGGGCGCATTTTTTTCAGGCTGATGCTGCCGCTCGCCTGGTCGTCGATCGCGGCGGGCACGGTGCTTGCATTCGCGCGTGCGCTCGGAGAGTTCGGGGCCACGTTGTTTTTGGCGGGTAATTACGTGGGCGTCACGCGCACGATTCCCATCGCCATCTACTTCGAATGGATGAACGGCAATACTGATGTCGCGCTGTTCTGGACGGGCGTCATCATCGCATTCAGCTTCGCGGTGATCCTGTTCATCAATGTATGGAGCCGCCGTACGACGCGCTACCGACGGCGGACGCAGGAGAAGGAACGCTGAGGCGTCGCTGCCGAAAGCCGCGGCGGCATCCGCAACGAACGAGAGGGCGGATAGCTTCCGCGCCGCCGTCACGGGAAAGGAGCGGGCTTGTGAGCCTGGAGGTCGATATCGAGAAGAGGATGGGCGATTTCCGCCTCGACGTCGCGTTTTCGGCGGGCGATGAGACGCTCGGGTTCCTTGGCGCATCGGGTTGCGGGAAATCGCTCACGCTGCGCTGCATCGCCGGCATCGAAAAGCCGGACGCAGGGCGCATCGTGGTGAACGGAACGACGTTTTTCGACAAGGTCGCGGGTCGGCGTGCGAAGATCGACCTGTCGCCGCAACAGCGCAAGACCGCGCTGCTCTTTCAGAATTACATGCTGTTTCCGAACATGACGGTGCGTCAGAACGTGATGGCAGGCATGGATCGCCGCGCGGATGCCGAGGCGAATGCGCGCATCGTCGAATCGCATCTGCGGCGTTTCGGCCTGTCGGGGTTGGAGGATCGCTATCCCGCGCAGCTGTCGGGCGGACAGCAGCAGCGGGTCGCCTTGGCGCGCATGCTGGCGGCAGGCCCCGGCATCCTTATGCTGGACGAGCCGTTTTCGGCGCTCGACGCTCATCTCAAAAGCTCGCTCGAGCAGAATCTGATCGGGCTGTTCTCGGAATTCGAAGGAACGATCCTCTACGTGAGCCACGATATCGACGAGGCATATCGATTCTGCGATCGCATCGCCGTGGTGGACGGCGGACATATCGACGAGATAGGCCCGAAGGACCGAGTGGTCCACCATCCTTCGAGTTTGGCGGCGGTGAAGCTTTCGGGCTGCAAGAACACGACGCCCGCGCGTCGCATGGGCGCGCACGAGGTGTTGCTGCCCGAGTGGGGCGTTTCGCTCGCCGTATCCGAGCCGGTCGCCTCCGACGTGCGATGGCTCGGCGTGCGTGCGTTCTCTCTGCGTCGCGCGAAGCATCCGGGCGCGAACGTTTTCCGGATGCGCGCCGATCGGGTGAGCGATTCGCGTTTCGAGCGCACGGTCATGCTGTCGTTTCTCGACGCATGCGGTCCCGACGTCGAAAAGGACGCTTCCGAGGAAGACGTCACGATGAAGTTTCTCAAGAACCATGTGCAATGGAGGGTCGACAAACTCTCGGCCTCCTGTCTTCCGCTTCCCGAGGAGGGCGACGAGCTGCTGATCGAGTTTCCCTCCGACGCCGTGTATCTGGTTTCGCGCTGAGCGAGCGTCGTCGCGTGGGGCGCGCCGCGCCGCTTATTTATAATGGTCTCATTCGAAGCTACGAGGGGAATGTCGCTATGAAGGATTCGCATGGGCGCACGATCGACTATCTGCGCATATCGCTGACCGACCGCTGCAATCTGCGGTGTATCTACTGTATGCCCGAAGAAGGGGTGACGTCTTTGGCGCATGCGGATATTCTGACGCTCGAGGAAATCGAGCGCGTGGTGCGCATCGCGGCGGATATGGGCATCACGCGCGTGCGTTTGACGGGCGGGGAGCCGTTGGTGCGCCGCGGCGTGACCGATCTGGTGCGGGCCATCCGCGCGACGCCCGGCATCGAGAACGTGGCGCTGACCACGAACGGCATTCTTTTGCCGCGCATGGCCGACGAATTGGCGGCGGCGGGCTTGTCGCGCGTGAACATCTCGCTGGATACGCTCGATCCCGAGCAGTACGCCGCCATCACGCGCCGCGGGTCGTTCGACGAGGCCATGGCCGGCATCGACGCCGCCCTCGAGGCGGGCTTCGACCCCGTCAAGGTGAATGCGGTGGTGGTGCGCTCGCTGAACCAGGACGTTCTCTCGTTCGCGCGCATGTCTCTCGATCGTCCGCTGCATGTCCGGTTCATCGAGTACATGCCCGTGGGAGCAAGCGCCGGCGCGTGCGGCTGCGGATGGGGAAAGCAGGACGTGATAGCGAGCGACGAGTTGCGCGCGACGATCGAAGAGCAGGCGTGCGCGGCGGGCATCGGCCCCCTGCTTCCCGCGGCGCGTCATACGCCCGAAGGGTGGGGCCCCGCGCAGTATTACGAGTTCGAGGGCGCGAAGGGAACCGTGGGATTCATATCGCCGCTGTCCCGCCATTTCTGCAGCCGGTGCAACCGGTTGCGTTTGACGGCCGACGGCAAGATCCGTCCGTGCCTGTTCTCGGACGACGAGTTCGACGTGCGTGCGGCCTTGCGTTCGGGCGCAGACGACTCCGCCGTGAGAGATGTACTGTATGCGGCGTTGGGGGCGAAGCCCGATGACCATCATGACAAGGTGGGAACCGAGCGCGGCATGAGCCAGATAGGCGGATAGCCTGCGGGTTTTCGAACCGAGCGCGTCGTTTCGGCGCGTTATGCCAGCTGTCAGGATAGGAGATACAAGGATGACCGAAACGCTGACCCATATAGACGAGCAGGGCGACGTCCGCATGGTGGACGTGTCTCAGAAAGCGGATACCGAACGCGTGGCCGTAGCCGAGGGTTTCATCGCCATGAAGCCCGAGACCCTGGAGCTGATCGTTTCCGGATCGGCTGCGAAAGGAGACGTGCTGGCGTGCGCACGCGTGGCGGGCGTCATGGCCGCGAAAAAGACGAGCGACCTTATTCCCATGTGTCATCCGCTCAATATCACGAAGGCGAAGGTGACGTGCGAACCTGTGCGCGCAGGCGAGCGCGCCGACGGCTTGACGGGCATTCACGTAATCACGACGTGCGGCGTCACGGGCAAGACCGGCATCGAGATGGAGGCCCTCACGGCTGCGAGCGTGGCGTGCTTGACCGTGTACGACATGTGCAAGGCGGTCGACCGCGGCATGGAGATCATGGATGTGCGTCTTCTGAAGAAAGACGGCGGCAAGACCGGCTTGTGGGAGCGCTCGTAAGGAATATCGTGCCGCGGAGGCGATGAAAGAATACGTGCGTATCGGACCGGACACGCACGCAGAACGGCCCCGAATCGGGGCCGTTCTGCGCAATGCGTTCGAGCGACGTCGTTCGAACGCGCCTAGTGCCCCGCTCCCTGCATCATGAGGGCGGCATGGGGAAGCACGTCGACGATGGCTTCCCAGTTCTCGCGCGCGGCTTTCTCGCTGCCGGGAAGGTTGATGACGATGCTGCCGTCGCGCTGCATGCAGACGGCGCGCGAGAGCATGGCGCGCGGCGTGATGGCCATGCTGTGGGCGCGCATGGCTTCGGCGATGCCCGGCACGTCGCGCGTGCAAACGTCGCGCGTGGCCTCGGGAGTCACGTCGCGCGGCGAAAGTCCGCTGCCTCCGCAGGTCAGCACGATATCGGCGTGCAGATTCTGGATGGCGTTCAAAAGCGCGCCCGATATGAAGGGGCGCTCGTCTTCCACCACTACGCGTTCCAGGCAGGTCCAGCCGCGTTCGGCGATGAGGGCTTCGAGCGCCGCGCCGGCCGTGTCGGTTTCGATGGTGCGGGTGTCGGAGCAGGTGATGATGGCGAAGGTGGGAGAGGGTTCGCAGTAGGCGTCGGTCATGGTGTTCCTTTCGTTGTGCGCGCCGGCGGGCGCGCGATGCGGACATGCCGCATGCCAGGGTAGCGCACCGCGCGCGTGTGCGTTTTGCGCGCGGCCGTTTCGTTTCCGAGCGTTTGCGCCCGCTCGGCGCTATCGGAGGGCGATTTCTTCAGGGGCGTCCAGCAGAATGCATTCCACCATATCGCCCGCATGCACCGGGTCGAGCCCCTCGGGCATGATGGCGACGCAGTTGCTACGCTGTATGACGCCGAACAGGCCCGAGCTTTGGTTTTTCGCGGGCGTCACCTCGAGCGTTCCGTCGGCGCCGCGCGCGATCGTGGCGCGGGAGAAGATGCGGCGCGGGTCTTTCTTGGTCTTCGAGACGGTTATGCGCGCCATGACATGGGGATGTTCGAGCGCGGCGTAGCCTTGCATGGTGCGCAGCGCAGGTCGGATGAGCAGGGAGAATCCCATGTAGGCCGCGGCGGGATTGCCCGGCAGGCCGAATACCGGCGTGCCGTCGACCATGCCGAAGGTCTGGGCTTTGCCGGGGCGCATGTTCACCGTGGTCATATAGAGGGTTCCCAGGCGTTCGACGACGGGCTTGATGAAGTCGAAATCCCCGTTCGAGGCGCCACCTGTCGTGATGACGAAATCGTGGTCGGCCGCGGCGGCGCGCACCGCCTGCGCGAGCAGCTCTTCGTCGTCGATGACGATGGGCATGATATCGCACAGACCGCCTGCGTCGCGCACGCATGCGGCCATGGCGTATCCGTTCGAGTTGCGGATGTGGCCTGCTTCGGGCTTTGCGGGCGGCTCCACCAGCTCGCTGCCGATCGGAATGACGGCGACGCGCGGACGGCGATGCACGGGCACGCGCATGACGCCGCAGCCCGCGAGGAATCCCACGCCTGCGGGATGGATGATTTCGCCTGCGTGCAGCACCGTTTCGCCTTCGCGGGCCTCATCGCCTGCGGGGCGTACGTTGGATCCGAGCTCGCAAGGGCGCGCGAAACGCACGCGGCTGCCCGTTTTGCCGTCTCCGCGCACGGTTTCCACGATTTCGTATTTGACGACGGAGTCGAGCTGATCGGGGAGGGCGGCGCCCGTCATGATGCGCACGCATTGCCCCGGGCCGACGAGTCCTTCGAAGGTGCCGCCTGCGGGAACCTCCGCGATGACGTCGAGTTCGACGGGGCGGTCGTGCGATGCGTCCGCCAGCTCGGCGGCGCACAGCGCGAATCCGTCCATCGCCGCGTGGGCGAAGGGGCTTACGTCCATATCGCTTGCCATGTCGGCGGCGGCGACCCTGCCGGTCGATTCGAGCAGGTCCACGTCCTCGGTGGGCAAAGGCTCGATATGGGAGAGCACGAGCGCGCGCGCCTCTTCGAGCGATATCATGGATGGAATGTCAGACATGGCTGTCCTTTCTTCATAAGGCGCCGTACGTTCGAGCGCGCGGCGCGCGGATATCAGTAGAGGCGTTCGGGACGTGTGTCCCACGAGATGAATGCCCAGGAAACCACGCGAAGGACGTCGAGGCACAGCGCCTTTTCGGGGATGCCTTTCTTGTCGGGCTTTCCCGCGTCGGGATTGGCGACGATGTGGTCTTCGAGCCATAGAGAAAGCCGCTCGTAGGCGGCCTGGCGTTCGGCTTCGTCGAGCGCGACGCCGCAGCGGTCGATCATGCGGGAGAAGTCCTCGAGCGCCTCGGCGTGCGAGTCGAAGGTGTCTTTACGGGTGGAATGGATGTAGTCGACCGTGGGCTCGAAGCCGCGCTGGGCGAGGATGCCGAATGCGTAGAGGTAGTCTTTCGTGGAGGCGGCGGGCACGCCGACCGCGGAAAGGATGCGGCTGTCCACATAGGGGGCCGTTCCCGTGGTCATGGTGATGCAGCACTTGCGGCGGGCGACGCGGGTGAGCTTGTCGATCGCCTCGTCGAGCCGCGCGACCGCCATCGAGCGCGACGCGATGGCCACATCTGCCATGTCGTCTTCGATTCCGAACGACGACCAGTCGTCTTCCCAGCTCATCTTCATGGCTTCGATTCCTTGTGCGCGGTGCATGGCGACGTTTTCCGCGAGTTTGCCCAGCATGCCGTCGCTGAAGTCGGCGGCCGTCACGCGGCAGCCTTGCCGGGCGAGCAGGATGTCGAGCGTGCCGGTTCCGCACCCCATGTCGAAGACCGACTCGCCCGGCATGATGCCGGCGAGGCGAACGAAATCCTCCGCGTAGGCGTTTTTCGCGTCCTTGTTGTCGTAGCGTGCCGAGCGTTTGTTCCATCCGCAGGCGTCGTTCGGCTTCGGGCGCGTCGCCTGGATGCATTCCCATTCGTGTTCGAAATCGATCATGGCTCCCCTCTTTCTATTATTCTCGAACATGATAACGCGCGCCGCGCAGAACGCGCTCGTGAAGCTTGGCGGCGTCTTTTCGGCCGTTGGTTTTCGCCCTTGATCGCGCCCGTGCGGTCTGCGGAAAAGGCCGCTTTCGCAGCAGCGTCGAAGCACCTGAATAAAGGGCGCGTCTTATGCATGCTGGTAAATGTGAAGTTCGTGTGATTCGCTGCTTTATGCAGGAGCGGCCGCGGCTTCGGCCGCGTTGCCAAGATATGCGTCAAGACGCATAAAGCAGAGCAAAAACATTTTCAACTGAATATCGAAGCGTTGCCTGCCGCGCGTTTCGGGATAGGCCGTCCGCGCCTGCCCGCCGCTGCGGCGATTATCGCCCGCGCGCGATGTGGCCTGCGTTGCGCATGGTACAATCGAACGACTTATCGGTGTTTTCGGCGCGCGATCGAAGGTGCGCATCGCGGCCGTCGCTCGAACGAAAGGGTAGAGATCTATGCAACCTCGCGAGGAACTGACGCAGCTTATCGCGGCTGCGCTGGACGCAGCCATCGCATCCGGCAAACTTCAGATGGAAAACGCTCCCGAAATCACGCTCGAGCGACCCCGAGATGAAGGTCACGGCGATTGGGCCTGCACCGCCGCTATGCGCTGCGCCAAGCTGGCGAAGAAGAACCCCCGCGAGATCGCCCAGACCATCGTCGACGAGCTTCCCGAGAACACGCTGGTCAACAAGGTCGAGATCGCAGGCCCCGGCTTCATCAACTTCTATCTGAACAACGATGCGCTTCAGGACGTCATCGTCAAGGTCCGCTCCGAGAAGGGCGATTACGGCCGCGGCGTCGCTCCCGAGGACAAGCGCAAGGTCAATATCGAGTACATTTCCGCCAACCCCACCGGCCCCATGCACGTGGGACACGGCCGCTGGGCCGCGTTGGGATCGGCCATGGCCAATCTCATGCGCCATGCGGGCTACGACGTGTTCGAGGAGTTCTACATCAACGACCATGGCGTCCAGATGGACAAGTTCGGCCTGTCCATCGCGGCTCGCTACCTGCAGCAGCTCGGCCATGACGACGTCGAGGTTCCCGAGGGCGGCTACAACGGCCTGTACGTCAACGATATCGCCCGCGAACTGATCGAGCGCGACGGCAACAAGTGGGAAAACGCCGACGAGCGCGAGCGCATGGTCGAATTCCGCGAGTACGGCTACGCGTACATCATGAAGATGTTCCGCGATATCACCGGCCGCTTCGGCAACCACTTCGAGCGTTGGCAGTCCGAGCGCGAGATGTATCTGCCCTCCGAGGAGTTCGACGGCAAAAGCCCGTTCGATTTCTGCCTGGGCAATCTGCGCGAGCAGGGCGACATCTACGACAAGGACGGCGCGGTGTGGTTCCGCTCCTCCAAGTACGGCGATGAGAAAGACCGCGTCGTGCGCAAGGCGGACGGCGATTACACCTACTTCGCTTCCGACGTGGCGTATCACTACTGGAAGAAGCTGCGCGGCTTCGACGTCCTCATCGACATCTGGGGCGCCGACCACCACGGATACATCGCCCGCGTCGCCGCCGTCTTGGCCGCGATGGGTCACGAAGGCGCGCTCGAAGTGGTGCTCGGCCAGCTGGTTAACCTGTTCCGCGACGGCAAGCCCGTCCGTATGTCCAAGCGTACCGGCGAGATGATCACCTTCGAGGAACTTATCGACGAGGTCGGCATCGACGCGACGCGTTACTACATGCTGAGCCGCTCCACCGAGCAGCCCATCGATTTCGATATCGACGTGGCCAAGAAGCAGGATTCTTCGAATCCCGTGTATTACGACCAGTACGCGCATGCGCGCATCTGCAAGCTGCTGCGCGACGCATCCGGCCATGCGGGCGAAGACAACCTCGACATGGACGCTATCGCAGCCGAGTGCATTCCCGCCGATGTCGACCTGAGCGTGCTGACCGATCCGTCCGAGTTCGCCCTGATGCGCAAGATGAGCGAATTCGGCGACCTGGTCGCACTGGCGGCGCGCGACCGCGCTCCGTTCCGCCTGACGCATTACGCGCAGGATCTGGCGAGCCTGTTCCATCAGTTCTATACGAACTGCCCCGTGCTCAAGGTCGAGGACGAAACGCTCAAACAGGCCCGTTTGGCGCTGTGCGACGCAACGCGTATCGTGATGTCCACCACCCTGGGAATCCTGGGCATCTCTTCTCCACAGCGCATGTAGATCGGCGCGACGCGTGTCGCATTGCCGCATGCGCGGCTAATCGAATACCTCGCATAGCCGAGAGGGCCCTTCGGGGCCCTCTTTTTGCCGCCGTGGAACGGGGTGGAAGGTGTGCGACGCTGTCGGGAATGGTTGTGAAGTTACCCGGGGCGGTTCGACGCGATTGTGGAGCGTTTCGAGGACGTGTTAATCGTTTTGACGAAAACAATAGAATTGCGTATTGCAATGGATGTTTGAACGTACGGATTAAAAATTGATGGATTCTGCCAGGGCGCCGACGATAATGGTCGAAAAAAAGGGGTGGTTAAGTTGTCTGAAAGCGTTCTGGGCGTTGCTATTGCCTTCATGGGTGTTTTGGCTTTTGTCGTGAGCGGTCTTGCGCTGTTTTTCAATAGAATAGAAGAAGATGACAAACGTGCAGAATGCAGGGCAATGGGTGTATTTATGTTTATCATTGCGGCGTTCGTGCTGGTCTCTTGCATACCGGTGTTTATATCGGCGGGCTGAGTCATTTGCCGTTGGGCCAGTTTTTTCTGATCGGGTAGCTTCGTTCCTTGGCACAGGACTTGTTGCCATAAGGGACCTTCGTCCGATATTGCCGCCGTATAGGGCCGCAGCTGCGATTGACGGACTGTTGCGCGTTTGCATCGAGAAGGGAAAATCTATCCTTTCCCTTCTCGTGCGGTGTGTCTGCTGAATTCCATATGGCCAAAAAGGGATTACAAATCAATGTTTCCTGAAGAGCAGAAGAAATGAAAGAACGAGGATTGCGTACGAGAGACATAGGGCTATATTGGAAACCCTCGTCAACTCTTGATTTTGCCCCAAGATCGAGAGGATGTTGCCACTATGGGCGAGGAAAACAATTCCTCCTGCATTTGCTATTTTGGCCACCTTCTTCCCAAGCATGCGCTGTTCGATTGATTCGAGCTCTTTTTTCGAAACGACCGTATTGCCTGCGATAAGATGAAGCCATTTTCCTTGTTTGAGTTTATTTCCGATTGCGAAAAAAACGATAGAGAAGACGAGAAAGAAGAGCAAGGCTGCAATTAAAAACAAAATGAGGCCTTTCTTTATGCACGCCGACGTCGGCTAGCTTACGTAAGTGTTAACGGCTAGGATTACATTAATTGCTCCAGCCAAGTTCCTAGGGGTAGAAACAAAGGCTTTTTTCAATTTGGGCGAAACGTGCCTATTCGTGGCCAACGGATATCGCGGGCGGTGCAATTGCTCCAGGTGAGATAGACGAGCGTTTTCTGCCGCTATCCTGAAAGCGCTCGTTTCTGCTGCTTGTTCCCTGTCGGGGTCTGATGGGCTCTTTTGCCTGGTACTTGGGGGATATCCGTTGAGTTTCTCGTTGCCAGACGAGAAGAGACGAGTCCTCTGCCGATGGACAAATTGGCGGGATACTTTACGAATGGCGCATTTTACAGGAAGCGAAAAGCGTTTTAGACCCTATCCCTTAGCTTCGTTTTTCTCGTCTGCCAGGCCTAATACGATATCGATCATATCCTGGCGATCGCGGACGCCCAGCTTGCCGTAGATGTGCGTCACATGAGTCTTCACGGTGTTTTCGGCGAGCACGAGCTCTTCTTGAATATACGTGCGGGTGCGGCCTTGCGCCAGCAGCACGAGGATCTCGCTTTCGCGCGGCGATAGGCGATACGCCTGCGCCACTTCGGCGCACCTGCGCTCGATCGCGCGCGTCATGAGCAACGCGCCCAATCCTTCTTCGTTTTGTTCCGTGGTTTCCGTATCGCTCGCGACGTTCGCGCCCGCTGCGGCGTCGTGTGCATCGTGCTGCTCGATCCTTTCCGTTCCGCGCTTGTCCCAGCCGTAGTGCATGGAAACGATGGTCAGCAGGTAGATGACCACGATGACGATGAGATTTTCGACGGCGCTCGCCTTGCCGAGGAACAGCACCCAGACGATGGAGGCGCCTGCGTACAGGCTTCCTGCCGCGCCGATGACGCGATAGGACGGAATGGACACCGCGTTGGCGATGATGACGACGAGCATCCAGAACATGAGGTGCGAGAAAGAGTCGTTCAGGCGCATGAGCGTGTCGAGCAGGGCGGGGTCGGCATGCGCGTCGCCCGCGAGGATCATCGACGCGGCGAGCGTCAGGATGATGGTGAGAAACGACGGCTGGAAGCGCAAACGCAACGGCCAGTTCGCCGTGCGGTACAAAACGAGATAGGCGAATCCGATCAGCGCGATGGCGTAGACGGCCCAGAGTCCGGGGTGCGAGGTCATGGAGGGCTGCTCGAAGGTGTCGAAATGGCCTTCGCCCCACAGTCCGACGAAACTCAGGCCGCGCACCGTGGCAAGCAGCAGCGAAGACGCCGCCGCCAGAATGAAGGCGTTGCGCATCTCGGCCGGGTCGCTGACGCGCGCGCCTTCGTTGGGCAGGGAAGGGACGCCGAATACCGTGCGTCCGCCGCTCGCTTCGCAGGCGCGCTGCTTGAGCGCGGCCGATCGGGCGCATTGGAACAGCGCTGCCGATACGATCGGCAGCGCTATGACGGCTCCTATCTGCGTCGCGCTGCCGAGGCGTTCCATGGCGGCCACCAACACGGGCTCGGCTATCAGCGAGGCGCTCACGCACGCCGCAGTGCAGGCGAAGCTTTGGGTGCGCGCCAGCAACAGCATGAAACGCGCCGTCAGCCAGAAATATCCCACGCCGAACACGATAAGCCCGCCGATGGCGAGCATGATAGGCGGAAACGCGTCTTGGTTCGCCGCGATGGCGAAGCATCCCGTGCCTACCGACGCAAGCAGCGCGACGGCCGGCCAGAGGGAGGCGTCCCATTCACGCATTTTGCGCGGGAGCGCGACGAACGCGATGCCGGTGACGAGGATGCCCGCGAGGAAGAATGCGCGCGGATTGACGGCCACCCCGATGCTTGAGAGCGTGCCGTTGAAGCCGGGCGTGTGTCCGGCGAGCGTGCACCAGGTCAGATTAACGGTAAGGCCGACGGCTGCGAAGAGCGCGCAAAGGCCGGCATCTTTGATCGATGCGGTCATCAAGTACCCCTTTGTTTATGGCGCGCGCCGCGTTTTCCATGTGCGGCGCACAGGTCCCCCTTTAGTGGCATTGTGTCCGAAAACATCGCCGCTGTCTATGCTCGCGGCTCTCCGGTTCGCGCATCAACCAAAATGGGCTATGCCTTTCACCTGCGGTTTTATATTTTTAGCACGATTGCGCCGATAGGGCGTTTCGCATCCTCGCGCTACGATCGGCAAGCAAGAACGGGGCCTGTGCCGGTCTCGGAGGGGAGGTGCGGTCTGCGCGGGAGCGCGGCGCGCACCGAGAAATCGAAGAAGGGGGAACGATGAAGAAGGTGACGAAACGCGCGGCCATGGTGACGGGCGTCGCCGCCGTATTGGCGACGTCCGCGCTCATGGTGCCGGCCTTCGCCGTCGATTCGGCTTCCACTGCGGCGGATATCGTCCGCGGCGGCGAGCCCGACGGCGATGTCCAGTATCCGGGCAAAGAGTACATCATCGAGAACTACGAGAAGTGGGACCAGATCGCGGAGGAATACGCGCCCGAGGTTCGTCAGCTGCCCAACGGCAAGCTGGTCCAGCGCACGCCGAGCGAGTACGAGTGCCCGCACTGGATGCAGCAAAGCTGGACCATTTCGTACAACACGTACTATCTCGACGCTGACAAAAAAGGCTGCAATTCCTGCCACGCCGATCTCAACGAGACCGTGATGGGCATGGAGTATCGCCATGCGGTGTTGCCCAATCCCGCATTGGAAACCTATAGCGACGTGAACCAGTGCATTTCCTGCCATCGCGACAACGGCGACGAATTCGGCCGCCTGATGCACGGCATCCACTACAACTCCCGCAATACCGAGAAGTTCGCCGAGGGCTTCAACGGCACCTGCGAGTCCTGCCATAGCGCCACCGGCGACGGCCAGGGCATGCAGCTGTGGGACAACGTGAAGTACAAGGCCCTGGGCGATAGCATCACCACCGTCGAGAACGTCGAGGGCACCTTCGAGTTCACCCAGGACAAGACGCAGAGCATGGACGAGCTGTACAGCTACGACTTCGTGCACGGCTACTACGACCATATGCGCTATGCCTGCAGCGATGCGGCGCTCGATCTCGATCTTCCTCAGAGCATGATGGACGAATGGGAGATCACGATCGAGGGCAACGTGCCCAATCCCTACACGGCCAAGCTGGTCGACCTGATCGCTGAAGCCGAAGCTGCGGGCGCCGTGGTGACCAAGCAGTCCAAGATGGTCTGCGATCTCAACCCGATCGGCGGCGGCGGCATCGGCCAGACCGAAATCACGGGCATTCCCGTCAGCTGGCTGATCGAGCGCGCCGGCGGCATGACCGAAGGCACCAACTCCATTCGCTGCGTGCGTGCCGACGGTTCTTCCAAAAACGGCATCGACGTCTCCATGCTGGAGAACGAGTATCTCGTCTATAAAATGAACGGCGAGTATCTCGACGCCCGCCGCGGTTATCCGTGCACCAACTGGGTCGAGTCCTATGACGCTCAGGTCTTCTCCAAGCAGCTGTCCGGCTACATCGTTTCTTCCGACGAGATGGATCCGCGCGAGTGCGGTCAGGTCAATCCCGAGGATAAGCTGGTCAATCGTCCCAATGCCACGATCTGCGGCACTCCTGAGGGCGTGATCATCGAGACCGGCAAGCCGTACACCTTCCAGGGCTATGCCGATGCATTCGACCACAAGATCAAGACCATCGAGTTCTCCATGGACCACGGCGAGACCTGGACCACGTACGATCTGGGCGACACCGACACCAAGCGCTGGATTTGGTGGACCTTCGAATGGACTCCGCCTGAGCACGGTGCCTACTGCCTGAGCGTGCGCGCCACCACCGACCAGGGCGAAGTGAGCTATCGCAACCACGAGGTCATGGTCAACGCCATGGACGAGCTTCCCGCCGAAGACCGGGTCATCAAGCCGGGCAGCTCCGATTCCGATATGCCCCTGATGTTCTCGACCGGTCTCGAGAATAACGAATAGCCTGAAGGAGCGTTTCGTATGAACAAGAAGAAAGCAGTGGCCGCGGGCGCGGCCGGAAGCGCCCTTCTGCTGGGAATGACCGGCGTTGCGGTTGCGGCCAACGCGCCTTCGATCCTGGGCGACGAAGCCGCCGAGGGCGCCACGCATGAGAACAACGGCTACACCATCGACTCGCACACGCTGCAGATCGAAGAGCCCGAGTACGTGAAGGCTGCCGATCAGGAGGGTTCGTTCTACTTCAACCAGGACGGCGTGACCCCCAACGACGAGCTGTTCAACGTGTTCGGCACCGCCATCACCTCGATGTGCTCCAAGCCCGCCAACGAGCTTGTCGCCGGCGAGCCCGCCGAAGGCGTCGCCACCTACTACATCAATGTGGGCGGCAACATCAAAGAGAGCTTCTCGGTGAACCTGGAGGACATGGAAGAGCAGTCCGAAGAGCAGACCATGGTGTGCTCGTGCGCGACCGGCGCTCCCTTCGGCCAGGCGGCCGTCGTGGGCGTTCCTCTGGCGGCCGTGGTCGACATGGCCGACCTGGAAGAGGGCGTGAACACGGTGACGGCCTACGGCGCCGACGGCTTCGGCCAGGCGCTGCCGCTGCAGTATTGCCTCGATCGCGACGCCTTGCTCGTCTACGAGGTCAACGGAGAGAAGCTGCAGAACGAGAACGGCCCGTCCGCTCAGCTGTGGATGCCCGAGACCGTGGCCCGTTACTTCACGCGCAACGTGGTCGACATCAAGCTGACCGCCGAGGAGCAGATCCCCGATGTGCAGGGCGTCGATCCTTCGTATCGCAACAAGATCGAGATCATGAACAGCGCCGACGGCTGCGTCTTCTTCGCGGGCAGCTCCATCACCTTCGAGGGCGTTGCCGACGATCTGGGCAGCGCCATCGAAGCCATCGAGTTCTCCTTCGACGGCGGCGAGACCTGGACGACGTGCGCGACCGAAGGCGCCACCGCGGACAGGTGGGTCAACTGGCAGTTCGAGACCTCCTTCGAAGAGGCGGGCGAATACCAGCTCAAGGTGCGCGCGAAGACCGCCGACGGCGTGGTCTCTCCGCTGGAGGCGAGCCTGACCTTCGAGATCATCTAGCGTGTTTTCATGCCGCCGCGGCCGGTTCCTTCCCATCCTGGCCGGCCGCGGCGGCGCATGAGTCCCTCCTCCGTCGTTCGACGGCAGCGGCCCTTCTCCTTGTCGGAGAGGGGCCGCTTTGCGTTGCGGGCGATCGGAGGGGTGGGCGGAGCGCCAAGGGAACCGCACGTCATGGGCGTAGCCTTTTTCGCGATGCGAACGCGGACGCGACGGGGAAAGCCGACTTCGTTCGCCAGCAAACAGAGGGCCCGGCGAAGCCGCCGGGCCCTCTGTTTGCTGGAGTTTTGCGCTTCGAACAGGCGGTCGGATGAAGGGGGATCCGCCCGCCTGTCGTGATGTCCGCAGCTTATTGAGCTGCGATCGCCTTGGCGACGTGACGTGCAAAGGTGAGCGTGCGGCCGCATGCGCATCCGATGACGTATTCGGGGTAGTTGTCTGCGAACAGGCTGCCGGAGCAGTCACCTGTTGCGTACAGGCCTTCGATGACCTCGTTTTCCGTGTCGAGAACGTGCATGTCGGCGTCGATCTTTACGCCGTCGACCGTTGTCAGGTAGCAGGCTCCGAACCAGCCGCCGTAAAACGGCGGAGTACGCAGTGCGGACAGGCGGAAGGGTTCTTTTCCGTAATCCTCGTCGATTTGTTTGTCGAATAGTTCGTTGTAGCGTTCGACTTGCGCGAGGTAGGCTTGCTTGGCATCGCCCTCGAAGCCTAGCTTGTCGGCGAGTTCTTCGATGGTGTCGGCTTTGAAGACGGTGCCGCCCTCGATTTGCTTGGCGAAGATTTGGTCGATTGTTTCGCCGCGCGCGATTTGTTGGGCGATCATCTTGGAGCAGCCCACCGTGGCGAATTGCTTGATGTCTTCGGCGGCATGGGAGTCCCACGTTTCGCACCATACGCCGCCCGGTTGGCCTGCGGCGGCGAAGCAGACGGCTTCGTAGGGAGTCGATTCATTGATGAAACGCACGCCCTTGCGGTTGACTTTCATGAACGGCTGGGTGCCTATGTTGGATTGGAAGACGGTGCCGGGGAGTGTCGCCTCCATACCTTCGCCTTCATAACCTGCATTTACGCCAGGCGTGACGGCGCCGCGGGCGAACAACATGGGGGCTGCTTGCTGGTCGCGTTTCGCTCCGATCCACATGGCCGCCTTGATGCCCGATCCGTCACAGGATGGCGTGTTGTCCGCGGTAGTGGTGCATTGCGGCACGATGGGCGCGAGCGCCTTAGTCATGACTGGATTGCCTGCGTAGCCGCCCGTGGCGAGCAAGACGCCCTTTGCGGCATTGATTCGTACGTAGCCGCCGTCGACTTCGAAAATCGCACCCGTCACGCGCCCCGCGCCGTTATCGCCGCGCTCGAGTTTTACCAGCTTATGCCCGTAGGATACCTGATGGCCCTTGGAGATGATGTAATCCTCCAATACGACGTTGCGCTCTTTTTCAGCCTGGATGCCGAGCTCGGGGTCGGTGAGATACATGTGCTGGGTGCAAGGGGTGTAATGAGTCTGCTTATCGAAATCGACCGTGTCGACTACAGCCTCGATGCCGACGCCGGGATCGGCCTTCATGATGCCGTCGAGGAAGCCCAGCATTTCTCCCGATTCTTCCACCCAGACGCGCCAGACGTCCATATCGCATTTGTACGACGCATAGCGGGCGAGTTCGTTTATGAGCGTATTGTGGTCGATCTTGACGCCAGCGGCTTTCTGTTGGGCGGTATCGACGGCGCCTATCCAGTGACGGGTGCGTTGAACCTGCGAGTTTTTTTCGCAGATGATGAAATCGACGCCCTCGTCGGCCGCCGTTGCGGCGGCCATGATGCCGCCTGCGCCCGCGCCGACGATCAGCAAGTCGGTCTGCCTGGTTTCTATGATGGAAGCCTCATCTATTGCCGGCGCTTCTCCCAGCCAGTCTTCCTGCGCATTATTTGTGGACGATGCGGACGGTTTGTCGTCGTTCGTGGCGGGTTTCGGCGCGCAGCCCGCCAGGCCCATAGCCGCTGCGGCGCCTGTGATGCCTGCGAGGCCCAGAAATCCCCTACGCGATACTCCGCGCTGCGATTCGAACGTCATGGTGTTCCTCCTCCTTGGATATGTGTGCGTCTCGATATGACGATGCGCACAGACGTCTCCTGCTCTTTTTATTATGGGCGCGCGTGCGCATCGGCCATCACCCAGGCTAGGTGAGATTTCGTATGCGCAGGTGACAGCCTGATATACTGCGGTTTTGGTGGAGAGGGGAGGGGCGATGGATAATTCGCCGGAAGTGGGCATTGGCCGTTCATGGCTGCTCGGTTGCACCGTTGTCGCATGTATATTCGCGGCGACTTGGCTGCTGAATCGATATATCTTCCCGTCGTTTCTGTCGGTGCTTTCACTGGCGCGCGAAGCAGCCAGCGTGGGATCCGTATGCGGTTATGCGTTCGTTGCTGTATCGGCGATGCGCAGGCCGCGCGTGTTTCTCTACGGGCGGTGCACCGCGCTCGCTCTGATGGCTCATGCGTGCGGGTTTTTGGGAATGGCCGCCAGCCTCGATTCGTCGTCGGGATTCTTACTCAGCGCGAGCTCTTTCGTCATGAATGCGGGGCGAGCGGTCGTTTCGTGCATGGCGATGCTGGTCGTGGCTGACCTCGGCAAGCGTGCTGCGGCGTCGTGCATTGCTTGCGGCATCGCGGCCTCGTATGCGTTGCGACCCGTGCTTCTCGGGGTCGGCATGGAAGTTTCGGTGGCTCTTTTTGCGTGCGCGCCGTTCGCTCTGGCGCTGATTTCCCGAACTCATGTTGCGCGCTATTGCTCGGCGATGACGAGTGCTCCGTTGGCGTTAGAGGTTTCTTTTCTCGAGCCGCGTTCGTTCCTGCCGTTTTCGCACGTGTTGTTCGTGTCGTTTTTTGTTTTCAGGGCTGCGCACGGATGCTCGCTTACTTTGAATGCGAGCGACGGCATGCCGCTCCCTGTCATGTTTCCTTTGCTGCCGCTTGCCGCCGCCGCGCTTTATGCTTCGTGCGCGCGTGTGCGTCCCTCCTCGGACATCTTGTATCAGGTCGCGTTTCTTCTGGTTGTCGCCGGGCTCATCGGGACTTTCGCTCCAGGGTCGGATTCGTCCTCTTTGCCGAATGCCCTGCTTGCGGCAGGTTCCGATTGTTTCAACGTGATGGCGCTGTATACGCTTTGCGTTGTCGGTGCACGTAACCCGCTTAATGCGTTGGCCGTTTTGGCGTGGGGGCAATGCGCGTTGTCGGGCGGCGTTTTGCTGGGAACGTCGATAGGCAACGGGGTTGCGTTTCTGTCGACGGCTGCGCCCGATGCGGTGTTTTTGCTGATGGCATTCGTGCTGTTCGTATTCGTTGCTTTCAATGCGACTGCGTTGCGTATGTTTTCGTTTGAAGCGGTGATCGACGGCGTGTCGCCTTATGTTTCGCCAGGTGTCCGCGTCGGCGGGCGAGAGTCTTCTTCTCCGGGAGAAGGGGATGGGTCCGAGTCGTTCTCTGCGTCCGATCGGCCGTCTCCAAGCGCTGCCGCGCCTGTGGGCGATCGACGTCTTTGTGCGCCCTGTCCTGTATCTGATCACGCATGCTCGCCGCGCGGGGGTGGGGACTCTCTCGTCGCCGCTCGTGTCGATGCGGCTTACGGCCGTGTTGCACGCGATTTCGGCCTCACCGAGCGTGAGGCTGAAATCATGTCTCTTCTTGCGCGCGGGCGCAATGTGCCTTTTATCGAGGAGGAATTGATCATATCGCGCAATACCATCAAAACCCACGTGAAGCACATTTATCAGAAGCTCGACGTTCATTCTCAGCAGGAGCTCATCGACCTGGTCGAAGCGCATTCGTAGAAGCCGCCGCGTTTCGAGCTTCGCCGCCGGGCTCGCGTGCGATGCTTGAGCGCCAAGGGAACCGCACGTCATGGGCGTAAATACGGCCGTTTTTTCGTGGAGCGTTATTGACGCGGGGCCGTGCCGTTCCTATACTGTAAAAGTTCGCTTTCAAAAGCCCCGTATTTTGCTGCGCGAAAACGGGACACGGCGTCGAGGGAAGTCCAGATCCTGAAGCGTCGGTTCGGCGTAGGAACCCGAACGGTCTTGTTGCCAGCACTTTTGAACAGAACAAAAGATTCTATTGGAGGATACAGTGAAGACGTATTACGCAAAGCCGCATGAGGTTGAGCGCGAGTGGGTCGTCATCGACGCCACCGACCAGGTGCTGGGCCGCGTTGCCGCTAAGGCCGCCCACATCTTGAAGGGCAAGCACAAGCCGCAGTACACCCCCCATGTCGACACCGGCGACTTCGTCATCATCGTGAATGCTGACAAGATCCGCATGACGGGCACCAAGGCCACCAGCAAGGAATACTACCGTCACTCCGGTTTCCCCGGCGGCCTGAAGATGGAGACCTTCACCGAGGCCATGCAGAAGCACCCCGAGCGCGTCATCGAGCACGCGGTCAAGGGTATGCTGCCCAAGAACACGCTTGGTCGCGCCCAGGGCAAGAAGCTTAAGGTGTACGTCGGTTCCGAGCATCCGCATGCTGCTCAGAACCCCCGTGAGATCAAGATGGAGGAGAACTAACAATGGCAGCTGAAGCTTTGTATTACGGCACTGGCCGTCGCAAGAACGCCGTTGCTCGCGTCCGTTTGGTCCCCGGCACCGGCAAAGTCACCGTCAACGGCCGTGAGGCCCAGGAGTTCTTCGGCCGCGAGGCTCTGGTGAACTACGCCATGGCTCCGTTCAAGGTCACCGACACCATGGGTCATTTCGACGTCATCGCCCGCTGCAATGGCGGCGGCGTTTCCGGCCAGGCAGGCGCTCTGCGCCACGGCATCAGCCGTGCTCTGCTGCAGGCAGGCGAGTATCGTCCCGAGCTGAAGAAGGCAGGCTTCCTCACGCGTGACCCCCGTATGGTCGAGCGCAAGAAGTACGGCCTCAAGAAGGCTCGCAAGCGCCCGCAGTTCAGCAAGCGCTAAGCTTACCGCGTTTTCACGTCGGTTTCGGAAAGCCCGCTTCTTTGGAGGCGGGCTTTCTTTTGCTTCGATCGGTGCGCGCCGCGCGTCGTCGGGCCGTGCGTTCTGCGGATGCCGGCGGGCCGTCCGATTCGTCTTTCGCTGGGATGTTTTGTCGAAGCGGCGCCCTTTGTCCCGCCGCCGCCGATCCCGCGCATTACAATACGAAGCCCGCGTTTTTCGCGGAGCGCCTCCATCGTCGATCCGTATGGATCGACTGGCGGCATTCCGCGAAGGCCGCGCGCCTTCGCGCCGTATCCATTGCCGAACGAGAGGAGCACTTTGAAGCCTCAAGCTCTGAAAACGATCGATCTGTTCGCCGGCATCGGCGGTATTCGCATGGGGTTCGAGCTTGCGTTCGGCGACGGCATCGAAACGGTGTTCGCGAGCGAATTCGACGAGCACGCGGTGAAGACGTACGGCGCGAATTTCTCCACTCCGTCGCATCCGTCCGGATCCGCCGAGCCTATGAGCTCCGATCCGTATGTGTACGGCGATATCACGGGCATATCCGCCGATGACATCCCCGCGTTCGACATCTGTCTGGCGGGCTTTCCCTGCCAGGCGTTTTCGATCGCCGGCGCGAAGAAGGGATTCGACGACAACTTCAAGGGCCGCAGCCGTGGCACGCTGTTTTTCGACGTGCTGCGCATCTGCGAGCGTCATAAGCCGTCGGTTATTTTCTGCGAAAACGTCAAAGGCCTGGTCATGCACGATAAGGGGCGTACGCTGGAGGTGATCCGCGGCGCTTTGCGCCAGATCGGATACACGGTGTACGACGCGGTGCTCAACAGCAAGGATTACGGCGTGGCGCAGAATCGCGAGCGCATCTACATCGTGGCGTTTCGCGGTGATATAGACGCGAGCGCATTTCGTTTCCCCGAGCCTGCTCAGGCGGGCGTCGTTCTGCGCGATATCTTGGAGGATGCGCCCATACCGTCGCGTTACTATCTTTCCGATACCTACCTCGCGACGCTCGAGCGCCACAAGCGTCGCCACGAATCGCGAGGCAACGGTTTCGGCTACCAGGTGCGATCGCTCGACGGTACGTCGGGCGCCATCGTGTGCGGCGGTATGGGCCGCGAGCGCAATCTGATCGTCGACCATCGCGAACACAGCATGGTGCCCACGACGGCCATCAAAGGCAAAATCAACGATGCCGATATTCGCAAGCTCACGCCGCGCGAATGGGCGAGGCTGCAGGGGTTCCCCGATTCCTATAAGCTGCCGCTTTCCGATACGCATCTGTACAAGCAGCTCGGCAACAGCGTCACCGTGCCGGTGATCGCCGCTATTGCGCGCGAAATCCGCGCGGTGCTTGAAGCGCAGGCGTAGCGTCGCCGAGGGCCGATTCCGCGCGGATTGGCGCAGGTGCGCAGGTGCACGCAGGGGCGGCCTCCCTCGCCGAAACGGCCGTATGCAACGCAGCGTTCGCGCTCGGCCGGCACGGTGTCGCACAGGGAAGGGATCGCATGGAAAAGCGCATTCACGATCGCGAGTACAACAAGGGCGAATGGGCCGAGCTGTACGTGCTTTTGCAGCTGTTAGGCACGGGCGTGCTGTATGCCGCCGACGGCGATTTGAATCGTAAGGAAGATTCGTTTCTCGAGGTGGCGAAGGTCGTTCGCCGCGCCGCCGACGGCGCGGGGCTGATGGAATACGTCGTGCGGCCCGCTTCGGCCGCAGTCGAGGTGCGGCCGTGCGCTGCCGGCGCGAACGATACGGGCGGCGCGCTTGCGGGCGATTCGTTCGCGGTCGTGTCCATGGAGGAATGCCGCCGCGCCGCGCAGGCGCTGTTCGCGTATCTCGTGTCGCATGAAAGCGGTGCGAAAACGATGCGCGCGCCCATCGAGGTATGCGACTTCGCGGAGCGGATCGGCGTGGCGAATCCGAAGGCGCAAAGCGTGCCGCACGCGGGCGATGCATTCGGCGGCAAGGCGGATATCGTCATCGAGACGCGCGACGCGCGCAACGGGATGACCAACAGCACGGGGTTTTCGGTGAAATCGCAGTTCGGAAGTGCGGCGACGCTCTTCAACGCAAGCCCGACGGCTCCGCTTCTTTATTGGGTCGCGCATTGCGACGATGCGTTGATGGCGGAGTTCAACGGGCTGCGCGATGCGCGCGGCAACCGGGGATGGTTCCGATGCTGTCAGCCGTTTTTCGACGAGCACGGCCTGCGCGTCAGTTTCGCCCGCGCCCGTCACGCGGGCTCGTTCGAGCGCAATCTCTTGTTCGTGCGCGAAGGCATGCTGGAAATCATCGCGGCTTGTGTGCGCGAGCGCTTTATCAGGGGCGCGGCCGTATCGGACGTGGCGGGCATCGTCGCGTCGGTGGCGGAGCAAAACCCCATGAGATACCCGCCCGCAGTCGCCGCGGCGGTGTACGAAAAGGCGATGAAGGATTTTCTTTACGCGGCGTTTTCGGGCATGTCGATGACCAAGCCGTGGGATGGCGTCGAACAGGTCAACGGCGGCTATATCGTGGTGAAGCCCGATGGGGACGTATTGTGCTACCACGCCAACGATCGCGAGGAATTCCGTTCGTATCTTTTCCACACTACGGTGTTCGAATACGTGAGCGCGAAAAAGTACGGATGGAGCTATATCGAGAAAAGCGACGGGGAATACCTGCTTCCCGTGAATTTCTCCATTCGATTCAAGCGATAACTCGTCTGCCGCACGCGGCGCGCCGCCTCCAACGCCGCTTTCGCGATGTCCGGGCTCGAAGCTTCGCGCCTTTCGCGGCGCTGTTGTTTCCGGTCGCGCCGCGTGCGGCGCCGTACGGCCCGGGTTTCGAGGCGTTTCGGGCCGTACGGAACGAAGCCGCGCGACGGCTCGGCTTCTGAAAATCAGTAGGCGAGGTTTTCGGGCGTCCAATCCGCCAGTACGGGGATCATCGTGCGCGCGATGTCCTTGGCGCCTTCCAGATCCTGTTCGCGATAGTTGCCGCATTCGACCTCGGTGGCGCCGGGAACGGCTCCTTCGAAGTTCGCGACGAAAACCAGCATGTCGTTGACCAGCTTGATGGCTGCAGCGGGCTCCATATCGCGCACGAGGAAATAAAAGCCGGTGCGGCACCCCATCGGCCCCACGTAGATTACCTGGTCGGACGCATCGACGCTGCGCGCATAGGTGGCGAACAGATGCTCGAAGGTATGGATGGCGGGTACGGGAAGGTAGGTGCCGCAGTTGGGTTTGACCATGCGGATGTCGTACGTGGTGATGTCGCCGTCCACGCGCGAGGTGTACATGCCGGGGACCAGTTTGGTGTGGTCCACCTGAAAGCTGGCGATCTTCTTAAGTTCCATGGGATCCTCGTTTCCGGCTTTCTTGAAGCCGCGTCGTAGGCATCGGATAATGGCAACGTGCGCGCTTCGGCGCGCAAGCGTTATCGAAACAGCATACCGCGGATTTCCGTTCATGCGACGGTCGCGGGCGTGCGGGCAGGAGGTTTGCATGAAGGCTTTGGTTCACGACGGAAACGGTGGCATCGCGCTGCAGGACAGGCCCCGTCCGCATGTGCAGGAATCGACCGATGCGGTGATTCGCGTCACGCTTTCCACCATCTGCACGAGCGATCTGCACATCATGCACGGGTGCGTGCCGCGCGCCTTGCCCGATACCGTGTTGGGGCATGAGTTCGTGGGCGTCGTCGAGCAGACGGGCTCCGATGTACGCACGGTGAAGCCCGGCGACCGCGTGGCGGTGAACGTGGAGACGTTTTGCGGCTCCTGCTTTTTCTGCGAGCGCGGCTATGTGAACAATTGCGAGCATGGCGGCTGGGAGCTGGGGTGCCGCATCGACGGCTGTCAGGCGGAATACGTGCGCGTTCCGTTCGCCGACAACGGATGCACGCCCATCCCCGACGAGGTGAGCGACGAGGCGGCGCTCTTTCTGGGCGATGTGTTGGCGACGGGCTACTGGAGCGCCGATATCGCGGAAATCGAACCGGGTTCGACGGTGGCGGTCATCGGCGCGGGCCCCGTGGGATTGACCGCGATGATGTGCGCGCGCCTGCACGATCCCGCGTGCATTATCGCCCTCGATATCGACGAAGGGCGACTCGCCGTGGCGCGCGATAACGGCCTGGCGGACGTCGTGCTCGATCCGACGCGTGTGGACGCGGCCGAGGCCGTGCGCGCGTTGACGGAGGGCCGCGGCGCCGACGCGGTCATAGAGGCGGCCGGTGCTCCGACGACGTTCGAGACGGCGTGGCGCATTGCCCGCCCCAACGCGGTGGTGTCGGTCGCGGCGCTCTACGAAGACGACCAGGTGCTTCCGCTGCCTTCCATGTACGGGAAGAACCTCGTGTTCAAGACGGGCGGCGTCGATGCTTCCGACCTCGGCCATGTGATGGATCTTATCGCTGCGGGACGCATCGACACCGGATGCCTGATCTCGCGCAGCCTGCCTCTGAACGATATTCTCGAGGCGTATCGGATCTTCGAGGCCCGCGAAGACGGGTGCCTGAAGGTGGCCATCACGCCTTACGAGCGATAGGCGGCGTCCTTTTTGCGCGCGGCGCGCCCGATCGGGTTCGGGCCGCCGCTCGCGCGCGGTTGAACGGGCTTTTCGCGGCCAGTGGTAGAATACGAGGGTTCATTCAGTGAAAGGGGCGTTTATGGCTCGACTTTTCGGAACCGACGGCGTGCGCGGCGTCGCTAATATCGATCTTACGTGCGAGCTGGCGTATCGCATGGGTCAGGCGGCGGTGGCGTTCATGGGCGCCGCCGTGGTCGTGGGCAAGGATACGCGTAAAAGCGGAGACATGCTGGAAGCGGCCGTCGTGGCGGGCATCACGAGCGCCGGCGGCGATGCGTTGCTCGCAGGCGTTATCCCCACGCCTGCGGTCGCGCTGCTCACGCGCGAGTTGCATGCCGATGGCGGCATCGTCATTTCGGCATCGCATAATCCGCCCGAGTATAACGGCATCAAATTCTTCGACGGCCAGGGCTTCAAACTCCCCGATGCGGTCGAGGACGATATCGAGCGTTTCATCGCGGACGGCGGCCTCGAAGGGGTTGCGGCCCGTGCCGTCGCGGCAGGCGAAGAGGCCTGCATGCCTGCGGGATCCATGGTGGGCGTCGCGGTGGAGATCGAAGACGCATGCGAGATGTACATCGACCATGTGGTGAAATCGATCCAGGAGCAGGACATCGATTTCTCGGGCCTGCATGTGGCGCTGGATACCGGCCACGGCGCCTCGTCGTTGACGAGCGCCGAGGCTCTGCGTCGTCTCGGCGCCGAAGTCACCGTGATCAACGATGATTTCGACGGCAACGACATCAATGTGCAGTGCGGTTCGACCCATCTCGGTCCTCTGCGTGCGCTGATGGAGGAAAGCGGCGCCGACGTGGGCATCGCGCACGACGGCGATGCCGACCGCGTGATGATGCTTGCCGCCGACGGCACCGAGATAGACGGCGATATGATGGAGGCCGTTTTGGCGGTCGATCTGAAAAACCGCGGATGCCTTCCCGGCAATGTGGCCGTGTCGACGGTGATGACCAATCTGGGATTCGTCCATGCCATGCGCGATGCGGGTATCGACGTGGTGCAGACCAAGGTGGGCGATCGCTATGTGCTCGAAGCCATGCGTGCCGGCGGATACGCCTTGGGCGGCGAACAGTCGGGGCATATGATTCTGCTCGACCACAATTCCACGGGCGATGGGCTGATGACCGCGTGCCAGTTCTTGGCAGCGGTGCGTCGCAGCGGCAAGCCGGTCGAGGAGGCCGTCAAGGTGATGACGCGCTTCCCTCAGACGTTGATCAACGTGCGCGTGCAGGACAAGCATGCGCTTGAGGGCAACGAGGCCGTATGGGACGCCGTCCGCGTCGCCGAAGAGGCCATGGGCGATGCCGGCCGCGTGCTGGTGCGCACGAGCGGCACTGAGCCTTTGGTCCGCGTGATGGTGGAGGCCGAAACGCAAGACGTGGCCGATTCCCATGCCCGCGCTATTGCCGCGGTGGTGGAAGCCGAGCTGGCGTAGGCGCTTTCGACGGAATCGCGCACATGAAGAGAGGAGGGGCCCGCGGGTCCCTCCTCTCTTCGTTTCGGCACGGATCGCCCGCCTGCCTGGGCGTGTTCGGTGACGCGCTACGGCATGGCGAACATGCCTGATATATAGCTGAAATCGCCGGGCATCATGGGCACCTCGGCGCTCTCGATGCATTGCATGGTATCGGGGTCGTAGCGGTATACGGTCGTGCCGCCCAATATGAACAGGCTGTCGTTCCGAATGGCGATTTGCTCTACGGGATGCCCGAGGTCGAAGCGCTCGATGCTTTCCGTTTCCAGGTCGACGACGCTGAAGGGGCTGTTGGTTTCCGATTGCTGGAAGGGGTCGTAATGGGATACGAACAGTTTTCCGTGGAAAAACGCGATGCTCGACGGGTATTGCCCGTCTAAATCCATGTATTCGATCGTATTGCTCCGCGTGTCGAGCACCCCTATCGTCCCTTCGTGGCCGGCGTCTTCGTCTGCGCCTATGCCGCAGAAGTACACGAGGTCTTCGTGGGCGGCGGTGCGGTATACCGATAGGTTCTTGTCGGCGATTTCGATGCGCTCTATGAGGTTGAGCCGGTCGTCGTAGCAGTAGACGGAGATATCGTTCGTGCTCATCGATTTGCTGAACGCATAAAGCGTGCCGTTCTTCCAGAGGATGTTCATGATGAATTCGTTGGGCACGGATATGCTGGAGACGCTTCCGTCTGCCATCGCGCATCGGTTGATGAACGATTCCCGATTGAACGTGTTGCATGTCCAGACGGTTTCGCCGTTCGTCGCGATCGCGTTCATTGCGGGTTGCTCGATTCGGTATTCGTCGACGGAAAGGGTGGCGAGGTCTATCCTGACGGCCATGTTGCCGTCTTTTTTGCCATGCTCTCCTTGCGGGATGGCGTAGAGGAAGCCTTCCGACACGAGGGGGTTGTAGAACATACCGCCGAACGTCGCATAGGGCAGATCGAGATGCCCCGTTTTTTTCAAGTCTTCGTCGTAAAAGACGATTCTGCTGGTCTTTTCCGTTCCCCGCGTTTCCATGACGGCGACGGCGGAGCTTTCGATATCGACTGGTTCGGGGGCCGAGCAGCTTGCAAGCATGGAGACGAGCGCAATGAGCACAGGAGCGACGAGGGAGAGAAAAGCACGGTTCATAAAACGCTCCTTGTTCCGCCGGGACGTCGGCCCTGATGTTTCTGCCGGTTTTTGCAGGAGACCGAGTGCCCCCATTGTGTCGCGCCGCCCGCCTGCGCGGGCTTTCGGTCGGGCAGGCGGGCGTATCGTTGCGATGGACGGAGCTTCCTTTCGCGGTTGCTTCCGTTTTACCAGCGGGCCACGTCGGCGTAGGTGTCGGCGCGACGGTCGCGCATATACGGGCTTTTCACGCGATACGTGTCGATGTCGGCGGCTTTCAAATCGACGTAGAGGATGCCCGCCGCTTCGTCTTCGAGCTGGGCGATTTTCTTGCCGCGCGGGTTGCATACCATGGATTTGCCGGGCATATACAAATCGTCGCCTTCGCGGCCGAAGCGGTTGCAGGCTGCCAAAAACACGGTGTTTTCCAGGGCGCGCGCCGGCGCGTTGATTTCCCAGACGTCCATATCCTCGGCGCACCAGGCGCTCGGGCAGACGATCAGGTCGGCGCCCTGCAATGTCAGCGAACGAGCCGCCTCGGGGAAGCCCATGTCGTAACAGATCATGATGCCCAGGCGTCCGAAATCGGTGTCGAACACCGGATAGTTTGCGCCCGCGCGGAAATAGAAGCGCTCGAGCGCCCACAGATGCACTTTGTCGTAGCTGCCTGCCACGTTGCCTTGGCGGTCGATGAGCACGGCGCTGTTGAACGGCACGCCGCCGACTTCGCGCACGAGGGCGATCGGCGCCACCACGTAGCAGCCCGCCTCGCGCGCCGCCTGCCGCATGGCGCGTACGGTGGGTCCGTCGATCGGCTCGGCCAGCTCGACGATGCGCGGTCCGATGGTGTCCAGATGGTAGCCCGTGCTGAACAGTTCGGGGAATACCACCAGGTCGGCTCCGTGTTCGGCGGCTTCTTTCACGATATCGCACGCGCGCTCCACGTTCTGCTCGACGTCGCCGAGCGTACCCTCGAATTGCACGAGGGCGATCCAGGCATTCTTCATAAGCGTCCTTTCGGTTCGTTTCGCCTATTGTAGCGGCACGAGGCCGCCGCGCGTCGGATCGCCGCGGTTCGTCTGCGCCTCGGTCGACGCCCCGCTCGTTCGCCGCCGTCGTGGCGCTTTAGCACGCTGCTTTGCTGCAGAAGCGGCGGCAGGGCGCTACAATGGGGCGGATGGATTCGCGCGCGCAGATGTTCGGGCTATGCGGACGTCTGCGCGCTCTTTCATGTTCGGCGGCAATGCCGCTCGCAAGCCCCGCGCCTTCTTCGGCGCACGACGAAAGGACCGCTCCATGCTCCTGCGATATCTGATGGATCTGTACGACGTTTTGGACTCCCCGCAGGCGAGCGGCGCTGCGGCGGCGGCGTATTTGCGCGGCATCGACCCTGATTGCGACGTCGAAACCTACGCGCTGGAAGGCCCTAAAGGCAGCACCGATATGGTGCGTGTCCGGATTCCCGGCGCGCACGGCAAGACGGCGGGGGGCGACGCGCCCACGATGGGCCTTCTGGGGCGCTTGGGCGGCCTGGGCGCGCGGCCCGAGCGCATCGGTTTCGTGTCCGACGGCGACGGCGCGCTTACCGCGCTCGCCTGCGCGGCGAAGCTTGTCGACATGCGCCGCAAGGGCGATGTGCTGCCAGGCGACGTGTTCGTCTCCACGCACGTGTGCCCGCATGCGCCCACCTTCCCGCACGACCCCGTGCCGTTCATGGGCTCGCCCACGTCGACGGCGGCTATCAATAAAGAAGAGGTGACCGACGAGCTCGACGCCATCCTGGTGTGCGACACCACCAAGGGCAATCGCATCATCAATGCGCGCGGATTCGCCATCAGCCCAACGGTCAAACGCGGCGTCATCATGCGCGTCAGCGAAGACCTGCTCGATCTTGCCCAGACCGCCACGGGGCGCCTGCCGCACGTGTTCGCGCTGTCGATGGCCGATATCACGCCGTACGGCAACGGTCTGTACCACCTCAACAGCATCCTGCAGCCGTGCACCTGCACCGATGCGCCCGTCGTCGGCGTCGCCATCACCACCGAGACCGCCGTGGCGGGATGCGCCACCGGCGCCACGCGTCTGGGCGATTTGGACGAAGCGGGCACGTTCATGATCGAAGCCGCCAAGGCGTTCGGCGCCGGCGCCTGCTCGTTGTGCGACGAGGCCGAATATCGCGCGTTCGTCGATCGCTACGGCGATATGGGCGGTTTGCAGGGATTCGGCGCCACGCCGCCGGTCGACGAGCTGGCGTAAACGGTGCCGCATGCCTGCAGGACGGTGTTTCGCCACGAGACGGACGAAGCGTTCGCGGGCATCGTGTCTCGCAGGACGAAGGCGCTCGATGCGATCGCGCGGACGTCGCGCTCGGGACGCCCGCGTTCGGAAAGGAGGATGCCGTGCGCATTATCGGCAAACAGGAAGTGGAGGATATGGCCGTCGGCGCGGCGGTGCTTGCTTCAGGCGGCGGAGGCGATCCGTATATCGGCAAGCTCATGGCGCTGCAGGCCATCGACGAATACGGGCCGTTTCGGATGGTGACGCTCGACGAGCTTGACGACGACGCGTGGGTCTGCGCGTCCCATATGCTCGGCGCGCCGACGGTGCTGGTGGAAAAAGTGCCCAACGGCCGCGAAGGGGTCGGTGCCGTCGAGGCGCTCGAAGCCCGTTTCGGGCGTGCGTTCGACGCCATCATGCCGCTTGAAGCAGGCGGGTTGAATTCGCTTCTGCCGTTTCAGGTGGCGGCGGCCAAAGGCGTGCCGATCGTGGACGCCGACGGCATGGGCCGTGCGTTTCCCGAGCTGCGTCATGTGACTTGGACGCTGTTCGACGTGCCGGCGTGCCCTGCGGCGGTGTGCGACGAAAAGGGCGACACCGTGGTGCTCGAGGCGGCGGACAACGAATGGGCCGAGCGTTTGGCGCGCAACGTGGCCGTCACTACAGGCGGCAGCGTGTTCATGGCCGATTACGCCATGACGGGCGCGCAGGCCAAAAAGACGAGCATTCCCGGCACGTCGACGTATTGCGAGGCGGTGGGTCGCGCGATTCGCGAGGCACGCGAAGAGGGCGGCGACCCGCTTCCCGCGATTCTCGCCATGCTTCGCGGCAAGGAGCTGTTCCGCGGCAAGCTCGACGATGTATCGCGGCGCACGGCGGGCGGATTCGTGCGCGGCTATGCGCATTTCGAAGGTATCGACGGCTATAGCGGCCGCACTTGCGAGATCGAGTTCCAAAACGAGCATCTGATCGCGCGCGCCGACGGCGCGGTGCTGTGCAGCGCCCCCGACCTGATTGCCGTGCTCGATGCGGAAACGGCGCTGCCCATCACGACCGAGGCGTTGAAGTACGGCGCCCGCGTCGTGGTTGCTGGCATTCCCGTGCATGAGCATTGGCGCAGTCCGCGCGGTTTGAGGATCGCCGGTCCGCGTTCGTTCGGCTATGAAATCGATTACGTGCCCGTGGAAAAGCGATAGGCGGGGCGCCCGCCTCGATTTCCGTCAGGAGGAGTGAAATGCGCGATTGGAGAATAGGCATCGACGTCGGCGGAACCAATACCGACGTCGTGGTGCTCGACGACGAATTGAATCTGGTGGCGGCTGTGAAGCGTCCGACCACCGAAGACGTGATGGGCGGGATTCGCGATGCGATGGCGTCCGCCCTCGCCCAGGCGCCCGCCGCACGCGAGCGCATCGGGTATGCGATGCTCGGAACCACGCATTGCACGAACGCGATCGTGGAGCGCAAGAGGCTCGATCGCGTGGCGGTCATACGTCTGGGGGCGCCTGCGACGGCGGCCATCAAGCCCATGGTGGATTGGCCCGCCGACCTGCGCGAGGCCATCAGCGACCGCTGGTATCTGGTGGGCGGCGGCCATGAATTCGACGGCCGCGAGATCGCGCCGCTCGATACGGCCGAGCTCGAGCGCATCGCGGCCGAAATCGACGGCACGTGCGAGAGCGTGGCCATTTCCAGCGTGTTCTCGCCGGTGGACGCATCGCACGAAAAGCGCGCCGCCGCCATCGTGCGCGCCAGGCTCGGAGACGATTTCCCGATTTCCATTTCCAGCGAGATCGGTAGCGTGAGCCTGCTCGAGCGCGAAAACGCCACCATTCTCAATGCGGCGCTGGTGTCGGTGGCGAAGACCACGTCCGAAAGCTTCGTCGCCGCCTTGGCCGCCGAGGGCATCGAAGATGCCGAGGTGTATCTGTGCCAGAACGACGGCACATTGATGAGCGCGGCTTACGCCATGCGCTATCCGATCCTCACCATCGCGTGCGGCCCCACCAACTCCATTCGTGGCGCGTCGTTTCTGACGGGCCTCGACGATGCCGTGGTGGTGGACGTCGGCGGCACGACGGCCGACCTGGGCGCGCTCTCGCACGGTTTCCCGCGCGAGAGCCTGCTTGCGGTCGAGATCGGCGGCGTGCGCACGAATTTCCGCATGCCGGACGTCATCTCGATCGGGCTCGGCGGCGGCTCCATCGTGCGCAGGCATGAAGACGGACGCGTCACGGTCGGTCCCGATTCGGTGGGCTATCAGGTGACGACGCGCGCGCTGTGCTTCGGCGGCGACGTGTTGACGGCGACCGACATCGCCGTGGCGGCGGGCGCGGCTTGCGGCGTGGGCGATCCTTCCAAGGTCGCAGGGCTCGATTCCGCGTTGGTCGACGCCGCCTCGGCGGAAATGGCGCGCATGGTCGAAGAGCGCGTCGATGCGATGAAGACGAGTGCGGGCGATGTCGACGTCATCTTGGTGGGCGGCGGATCGATCCTCGTTCCTGATACGCTCAAAGGCGTGCGCGCCGTGCACAGGCCTGCGAACTTCGGCGTCGCCAATGCGATCGGCAGTGCGATTTCGCAGGTATCGGGCCAGGTCGAGCGCATTTTCTCGCTGGATGAGATGGGGCGTGCCGAGGCGCTTGAAGCGGCGAAGGGTCTTGCGAGGGACGAGGCCGTCAAGGCGGGGGCCGACCCCGATACGATCGAAATCGTCGATGTGGAAGACGTGCCGTTGGCCTATCTGCCTGGCAACGCCACGCGCGTGCGGGCGAAGGCCGTCGGCAGCTTGAGGCTGTAGGCGTTGCGGGTTGTGCGAAGGATGGTTGGATAGACATGAGGAAACTGGGGGTCCAGGCGGTCGAGGACATCGCGCGCGGCGCTGCGGTCATGGCGTCGGGAGGCGGCGGCGATCCGTATCTGGGCATGGTCGTCGCGCGCCAGACGGTGGAGGAGTTCGGCCCCATCGAGCTGCTCGAACTCGGCGAGGTGCCCGATGGCGCGCGCGTAGCGGTGTCGATGGGGCTCGGCGCGCCGACGGTGCTGGTCGAGAAGGTGCCGCGCGGCACCGAGCCCGAATTCGCGCTGGAGGTGCTCGAGAATGCGTGCGGCTACCGGTTCGACGCGCTGCTTCCCTCCGAAGCCGGCGGATGGAATTCGTTGCATCCTATGCTTCCTGCCGCGCGCCGCGGCCTTCCGTTGCTCGACGGCGACGGCATGGGGCGTGCGTTTCCCGAGTTGCAGATGGTCACGTGGTCGGTGTTCGGGCAGAGCGCCGCGCCTATCGGCGTCGCCGACGAGCGCGGCAACACGATGCTGATCGATACGCGCGACAACAAGCGCGCCGAGGATCTGTGTCGCGGCGCCACCGTGGCGATGGGCGGCAATATCTCGTTGGCGTGCTATGGCATGACGGGGGCCCAGGCGCGAACGCACAGCGTGGCCGGCACGTACACGCTGTGCGAAGAGGTGGGGGCGCTGCTGCGCTACGCCCGCACGAACAGGGTCGATGCGTACGACAGAATTATGGAGCGCCTCGGTGCGGTCGAGCTGTTCTGCGGCAAGGTGCGCGATGTGGAGCGCCGTACCGAGGGCGGTTTCGCGCGCGGCATAGCCACGCTCGAAGGCCTCGACGCCTATCGCGGTAGCGTGCTCGCGATGGAGTTCCAAAACGAATTCCTCATGGCGCGTCGCGACGGGGTCCCGGTATGCACCGCGCCCGACTTGATCGCCGCATTCGATGCGGAGACGCTGACGCCCATTACGGGCGAGGCGCTCAAGTACGGCTGCCGCGCCTTGATCGTAGGCATTCCCTGCGCGCCGCAATGGCGCACGGCCGAGGGCCTTGCCGTGGCGGGTCCTGCGGCATTCGGCTATGCGGGCGTGCCGTATGTGCCGGTCGAGCAGCGGTAGGCGCCGCGCTGCGCGTAAAGGTTTTCGATGGCGAGGCCGTCGTGCGTTGGAGGCGTGCGGCGGTCTTCTTCTTCCGAAGACGTTCCGTTTCGCGCCGTTGGTGTTACGAATATTGAAACGATAACACTATTGCATTATGGTGTTACGCGTTTTGGAAAGGTAACACTATGGATGCGACGGAGCGCGGCCGACGATCTGCCATGCGGCAAAGCGCTTCGCTTCTCGTCCGACCAAGGGAGGGGTCTGTCATGCAAGAATCAACCGTGGTGTCGCGCCGCCGTTTTTCGCAGCTTCTCGCCGCAGGCGGCGCCGCTGCAGCGTTCGCCGGCGTTTTGAGCTCGTGTTCCTCGGGGGAGCAGGCCCCCGAGCCCGACGCGCCCGCAGGCTCTGCCCAACAGCCTACGCAGGTCGTCGTGTCCATGCCGACCAATGCCGAGCCCGAAGCGGGCTTCGATCCGTTCGTGGCGTGGGGCTGCGGCGAGCACGTGCATGAGCCGCTGATCCAATCCACCCTGGTCAAAACCGATGTCGACATGGGCCTGCATAACGATCTGGCCACGTCGTACGAATGCAGCGATGACGGCATGGTGTGGACGTTCAAGATTCGCACCGACGCCGTGTTCACCGACGGCGAGCCGCTGACCGCCGAAGACGTGGCCTTCACCATCAACGGCATCAAAGACGCGCCTGCTTCCGAGGCCGATCTTTCTATGGTTTCCGAGGCCGTGGCGCTCGACGACGAGACGGTCGAGATCCGCATGGCGCATCCGTTCAACATCCTCATGTACACGCTTGCTACGATCGGTATCTGCCCCGCTCATGCGCATGGGGACGATTACGGCAGCAATCCCGTGGGCTCGGGGCGTTACAAGCTGGCGCAGTGGGATCGCGGCCAGCAGGTCATTTTCGAGGCCAATCCCGATTATTACGGCGAGCCTCCTGCGATGCAGCGCGTCGTCGTGGTCTTCATGGACGAGGATGCGTCGCTTGCCGCCGCGCAGGCGGGCCAGGTCGACGTGGCGTATACCTCTGCGACCATGGCCGATGCGCTGCCTGCCGGCTACGAGCTGCTGTCGGTGAAAACGGTCGACTCGCGCGGTATCTCGCTTCCCATGGTGCCTGCGGGAGCGAAGCGCACGGTCGGCGACGTCGAATACGCTGCGGGCAACGACGTGACCTGCGACGTCTCTTTGCGTCGAGCCATGAATCATGCGGTCGATCGCGAGCTTTTGGTCGAGCGCGCCTTGAACGGCCATGCGACGCCCGCGTTCAGCCCCTCCGACGGCATGCCGTGGGCGTGCGAGGACATGCGCGTGTCCACCGACGTGGACAAGGCCAAGGTCATTTTGGCCGAAGGCGGCTGGGCCGTAGGCGCTGACGGCGTCGCGGTCAAAGACGGGGTGCGCGCCGAGTTCACGCTCTACTACATGACCAACGACATGATGCGCCAGGCCATGGCGGCCGATTTCGCCGAGCAGATGGCGCCGCTCGGCATCAAGGTGAATGTCGAGGGCAAGTCGTGGGACGACCTCGAGCCTTTGTCGTACAGCGAGGCGCAGCTGTGGGGCTGGGGGTCGAATTCGCCCATCGAAATCTACAACCTGAATTACTCCGAAGGCACGTCCGATTTCGCCTGCCGCGACAACGAGACCACCAACGAATACCTCGAGCAGGCCGTTTCCACGCCGACGATCGAGGCGTCGTATGAGCTGTACCGCAAGGCGCAGTTCGACGGGGCCGAGGGCGTCACGCCCGATACCGATGCCCCGTGGGTGTGGCTCGCCAACGCCGATCACCTGTACTTCACCCGCGACGGCCTCGAAGTGGCCGATCAAAAGCCGCATCCGCACGGCCACGGATGGTCCATCGTGAACAACGTCGACGAATGGGCATGGGCGTAAGGCCTTTCGGACCGCATTGCGCGCCACTGCTTGCGGCCGGGTTCGGTCCGGCTCTTGCGGCGGCGCGTCCGTTCGTCCGAGTTCGCGCGCCGCGGCGGCGGGGCGCGATGCCCTCGTGTATCCTTGAGGCGTTTTTGCTTGTCGGGCGCGTTCGTGCGCTTCGATCGGCCTGGTCGTGAATCCGAAGAGAGAGACCGAACTATCGATCCATGGTCAAATTCGTCGTACGAAATATCCTGAAATTCGCGCTGCTCATGGTTGCCGTGAGCATCGTGGCATTCGTGCTGGTGGCGGTGTCTCCGATCGATCCCGTGCAGGCGAACATGGGCCAAGCGTCGCTTGTGTCTATGAGCGTCGAGAAGAAGGCTCAGCTTGCGGCTTATTGGGGTACCGACGCTCCGCTGTGGGAGCGCTACGTCGAATGGGCCGCCGCCGCCCTGCAAGGCGATATGGGTCAAAGCTTGCGTTTCAATGCTCCGGTGGTCGATGTCATCGCATGGCGAGCGGGCAATTCGTTGTTGCTGATGGGCTGCGCATGGGCGTGTTCGGGCGTGCTCGGATTCGCGTTGGGCGTCGCGGCGGGCTTGCGTCGCGACGGCGTGCTCGACCGCATCGTGCGCGTGTATTGCTATGTGCTCGTTTCCACGCCGACGTTTTGGCTCGGATTGCTTGCGCTCATCGTGTTCGGCGTGGCTTTGGGATGGTTTCCGATCGGGTTCTCAGTGCCGATCGGCATGGCCGCCGAAGACGTGGGTCTGGGCGACATTCTGCATCATATGGCCCTGCCTGCCATCGTGCTTTCGTTTCTGGGCGTGGCGAACATCGCGCTGCATACGCGCGAGAAGACGATCGATGTGATGGGGAGCCCGTATATGCGTTTCGCGCGCGCGCAGGGCCAGTCTGCCTGGAAGGCGTTTCGCCTGCACGGCCTGCGCAATGTCGCGCTGCCGGCTATCACGCTGCAATTCGCCTCCATTTCGGAGATTTTCGGCGGGTCCGTCCTGGTCGAACAGGTGTTTTCGTATCCGGGACTGGGCCAAGCGGCCGTCACGGCGGGCCTTGGCGGCGATGCGCCCTTGCTCGTGGGCATAGCGCTGGCGTCGGCGGCTGTCGTGTTCGGGGGGAATCTCGCGGCGAATGTGTTATACGGCGTTATCGACCCCCGAATCAGGAAGGGGGCTGCGCATGCCGTCTAGCGCCATGTCCGATATCGTGGGCGCGGGCGGCGTTTCGGCGTCGACCGACGCCATGAAACGCCCGATCATTCATTGCCCTACGCTTCGCCGCGTTCCTTCGCGCCGTCGCCTGTTCGCCACGTCGGTCGCCGCCGCGCTCATCTTGCTCGCGGTGGCGGTGGTAGGCGTGGCGCTTATGCCGCAGGCCGTGCAGACCGACATGGGCGCCCGTTCGCTCGCTCCGTCGCTCGCGCATCCGTTCGGCACAGACCGTCTCGGTCACGATATGCTGGTGCGCACGGCGGCGGGGCTGGCGCAAAGCGTTTTGATCGGGCTTTTGGCGGCGGGGGTCAGCGCGCTGATCGCCCTGGCGCTCGGCACTGCGGCGGCGCTCGGCGGGCGCAAGGTCGATGCCGCGGTCACCTGGCTTATCGATCTTATGCTGGGCATTCCCCATATCGTGCTGCTCATCCTCATCTCGTATGCTGTGGGCAAGGGTTTTTTCGGCGTGGTCGTGGGCATTGCGCTGACGCATTGGCCGAGCCTCGCGCGCGTGGTGCGCGCCGAGGTGCTGCAGGCTAAAAACGCGCCGTACGTGGCGCTTTCCCGCAAGCTGGGGCAGTCGCGCTTGTCGGTCGCGATGCGGCATATCCTGCCCCATGCCATGCCTCAGTTCATCGTGGGCACCATCCTGCTGTTCCCTCATGCGGTGCTGCATGAGGCGTCGGTGACGTTTCTCGGATTCGGGCTTTCTCCCGAATCGGCGGCCATCGGCATCATTCTGTCGGAATCGATGAGCTATTTGTCTGCCGGCATGTGGTGGCTCGCGGTGTTTCCCGGCCTGGCCCTCATAGCCGTCGTCATGCTGTTCGACGCGGTGGGGCAGGGCCTGCGTCGTTTGACCGACCCGACGCGCGCGCAGGAATAGGAGGGGGTCATGCTGCATACCGAACGGCATGCGGATGCCGCAACGGACGCTGTACATGACGTGGTCCATGCGGACGGCGGCGTGCACCACCATCACACCCATGCGGCGCGATCGCGCCACGAGGGCGGGCATCATCTGTTGCAGGTCGAGGGCCTCTCGGTCTCGTTTTCCCTGTACGACGATGCCCCCGGTGCAGGATTGCTTTCGTGGCTTGCGGCCCCGCGGCGCACTGTCGAGGTCATCCATGGGCTCGACATCGGCGTGCATGCGGGCGAAATCGTGGCCGTCGTGGGGGCGTCGGGGTCGGGCAAGACGCTGCTCGCCGATGCCGTTTTGGGTCTTTCGGCCGAAAACTCCCTGGTGGAGGGAACGATATGGTTCGACGGACGGCAGTGCGACGAGGAAAGGCTCGCTGCCCTGCGCGGCCGCGAGATCGCGTTCGTTCCCCAAAGCGTCGAAGCGCTCGATCCGTTGATGAAGGTGGGCAGGCAGGTCGAGCTGTTCGTGCATGATGCGACGCCCGAGCAGGCGCGCCGCCGCAGGCGCGAGGTGTTCGAGCGCTATGGGCTGGACGAGCGTGCGGCGAATCTGTATCCGTTCGAGCTGTCGGGCGGCATGGCGCGTCGCGTGCTTTTGGCCTGCGCACTCGTGAACAGTCCCCGCCTTATCGTCGCCGACGAGCCGACGCCCGGGCTCGATCTCGATTTGGCCGTGCGCGCGATGGACGATTTCCGCTCGTTCGCCGATGACGGCGGCGGCGTGCTGCTGATCACGCACGATATCGAGCTGGTGTTGCGCGTGGCCGATCGCGTCGCGGTGTTCAAAGACGGAACGGTGGTCGAAGAGACGGCCGTGGCGAATTTCGCGTCGCCCGAGCTTTTGCGCCATCCGTTCAGCCGCGCGTTGTGGCATGCGCTGCCCGAGCACGGTTTCGAGGGATCGGACGCTTAGGGCGGTCGATAGCGCGATCGCGGTTTCGCGTCGAAAGGGGTGCGGCATGCTGCAGGCATGCGATATCGAATTCTCGTACGGAAAAACGCCCGTTCTCGAAGGCGTGAGCATGTCCGTTTCGCCCGGCGAACGGGTGGCGCTGAGCGCGCCGTCGGGCCGGGGGAAAACCACGTTCTGCCGCATTCTGGCGGGCTATGTCGCACCGCAGAAGGGTGCGGTGACGCTGGACGGAGCGCCGCTTGCGCGCAAGGGACCCGCGCCCGTCCAGATGGTCTGGCAGCATCCCGAGCGCATGCTCGATCCGCTGATGACCATGGGGAAAAGCCTGGCGGAATGCCCGTGCGGCCCCGAACGGCTCGGCTCCTTGCGCGAGATGGTCGGCGTGCGCGATGAGTGGCTGACGCGCCGCCCGCATGAGCTGTCGGGCGGCGAGCTGCAGCGCGTCTGCATCGTGCGGGCGCTTGCCTGCGAGCCGCGCTATCTCGTTTGCGACGAGATTTCCACCATGCTCGACGCGCTTACGCAGGCCGACTTGTGGAAGCGTTTGCTGCGTTGGGCCGACGAGGCGGGCGCGGGGATCGTGGCGGTGACCCATTCGCCTATGTTGCGCGAGCGCATCGCGACGCGCGTCGTCGAGTTGTAGCGAGCGGCGTGCTCGGCCCGCATCATGCGACGGGGCGCCGTGCGATGCGCCCTCGGCCGCATCCGCGCCGCGCGCTCCGCCCTCGCCAAGGACGCCGCGACGCGTTAGGATGGACGCTTGCGTTTTTTCGTCCGCCGCAGTGAAAGGAGCCGTCCTTATGCGCACCGCGCGTTCCCGTATGCCGAAAGATTTCTCGCTCGAAGACCGCTTGGCGGCATGCGCCGACGTCGTGGAGTCGAACCCCGCGTCGTGGTCGGGTTCGTGGCGCTTTTGGGCGCCCGGCGGATCGGCGCGCCGCGCCATTCCGTACGATCGCGTATGTCTCGATCTGGGATGCGGCAAGGGCGAATACACGGTGGCGTGCGCGCAGACGAATCCCGACGTGCTGTTCGTCGGACTCGATATCGAGGGGGTCTGCGTGATGCGCGGAGCAGAGCGCGCGCTGGCCGAAGGGGTCTCCAACGCGGTGTTCGTCTTCGATGAAGACCCCGATCTCGATTTGTCCGCGCTGTTCGCGCCGGGCGAACTCGACGCCATCCTGCTCAACTTCTCCACGCCGTTTCCGAAAAAGAAAAAGGCTCCGCTGCGTCTGACCTATGTCGACAGGCTCATGGCCTACCGTGCGGTTTTGGTCGAAGGCGGCATGGTGCGCCTGCGTACCGATAGCCAGCCGTTGCGCGATTTCTCGCTCACGCAGCTCGAGCTGGCGGGCTACGACGTGCGCTGGAGCACCGACGACGTGCGCGCGATGTTTCCCGACGAGCCGTGGAGCGGCTACGAGAACAAGCTGGTGGCCCAGGGCGCCACGGTGTACGGCTTCGAAGCCGTGCCGCGCACGCCCGGCCCCGATCCGGCGTCCATCGTGCAGACGGCGCCCTTGAGCCTGGTGAGCTATTTGCCCGAAGACATCGAGCATCTCGACTATGTGCCGCACGGCATGCAGGGCTGCGTGGAGAACATGCGCGGCCGCCGTGCGAACCGTCGCGCCAAGGGCCTGCCCGAATGGACGAGGCCGATCATCTGACGGGAGATTCCGGGCGTTATAGCTTCGTTTCCTGCCGATTACATGGGTTTACGGGCGCCGATGGGGCTTTCAGGGCGCCCTGCGCTATACTGCGCGTGTTTTTATTGCCGATGCGAAGAAGGTTCTCGCATGAACGCCAAAGCTTTGATTCTTGCAGCGGGTGCCGGCACCCGTATGAAATCCGATAAACCCAAAGTGGCCCACGAAGTGCTGGGCAAGCCGCTCGTGCGCTGGGTGGTGGACGCCGCCCGCAAGGCGGGCATTTCCGACGTCATTTCCGTTCTGGGCCACATGAGCGAGCGCGTCGCGCCGCTCGTGCAGGATGACACGCGAATCGTCATCCAGACGCAGCAGCTGGGTACAGGCGATGCGGTCAACGCCGCTCGCGAGGCTATGACCTGCGCCGACGGTTCGATCGCCGAAGGATCGCTCGTCGTGCTTTCGGGCGATTGCCCCCTGATCACTCCCGAGACGATCGCCGCCCTCGTCGCCAAGCGCGAGGAGACGGATGCCGCCATGGTGGTGCTCACCATGCAGATGGAAAACCCCTTCGGCTACGGCCGAATCGTGCGCGAAGGCGAAGCGGTGGTGCGCATCGTCGAGCAGAAGGATGCTACGCCCGAAGAAGCTGCGATCACCGAGTGCAACGCCGGTTTCTATTGCTTCGATGCGCCGGCGCTCTTCGACGCGCTTTCCCGCGTGTCCAACGATAACGCGCAGGGCGAGTACTACCTCACCGACGTGCTCGAAATCTGCCGCGCCGACGGCCGCGAAGTGCTGGCCCTGACCACTGACGACGCCGAAGAGGCCATGGGCGTCAATTCCCGCATTCAGCTGGCTCAGGCCACCAAGGCCATGCAGCATCGCATCAACGAGCGCCATATGGCTGCAGGCGTCACCATGTGGGATCCCGATACCGTCTGGATCGGCCCCGATGTCGAAATCGAAAACGATGTCGAGCTTCTGCCCGCCACGTTTCTTCTGGGCGAGACCAAGGTCGGCAAGGGCAGCGTGATCGGTCCGAACACCCGTCTGACCGACACGCTGGTCGGCCGCGGCTGCCGCATCGATGAGACCGTGGCCGAAAACGCGCGTATCGACGATGCCGCCACGGCGGGTCCGCGCGCGTATCTGCGCACCGGCACCCATCTGTGCGAAGGGGCCAAGGCGGGCACGCATGTGGAGATCAAGAAGTCCACGATCGGCGTCGGCAGCAAGGTTCCGCACCTGTCTTATATCGGAGACACCACGATGGGGTCGGGCGTCAATATCGGCGCCGGCTCGATCACGTGCAACTACGACGGCGTGAATAAGAACGCCACGGTGATCGAAGACGATGTGTTCGTCGGCAGCGATTCCATGTTGGTGGCTCCCGTGAAGATCGGCCGCGGCGCCATCGTCGGCGCGGCATCGTGCATCACGCGCGACGTGGCCGCCGATGCGTTGGCCCTGGAGCGCTCCGACCAGCGTGAAATCGCCGGCTGGGCGTCTAAACATATGGCGAAGCTGCGTGCCCGCAAGGCCGAAGCGCAATCGAAGGCTGAATAAAACCGCGCAATACGGCATAATGACATACGAAGCCTGGGCGTCTGACGGGTGCGCGCATGCGTGCCCGTCAGACGTTTCTTGCAGTTAAGGTCTTGATGAAGAGGAGCGAATATCCATGACCGAGATGAAGAAGAGCATGGCCGTTTTCAGCGGTTCGGTGAACCCCGAGTTGGCCGAGCAGATCGCCGACGAGTTGGGTGTGTCCTTGGGCAACGTGAAGCTCGAGAAGTTCGCCAACGGTGAAATCTACGCGCGCTATCTCCAGAGCGTGCGCGGCGCCGACGTGTTCTTGGTCCAGTCCGTCGCAGGCGCTCATATCAATGACGCGCTGATGGAGCTTCTCATCATGGTCGATGCCGCCAAGCGCGCATCCGCCCGTAGCATTTCTGCCGTCATCACGCATTTCGGCTACGCCCGCCAGGACCGCAAGGCCGCGCCGCGCGAGCCCATCACGGCCAAACTCGTCGCCGACCTGCTTGAAACCGCAGGCGTGAACAACGTCATCACCATCGATTTGCACCAGGACGCCATCCAGGGCTTTTTCGACCGTCCGGTGAACCATATGACGGCCATGCCTATCTTCGTCGATTACTTCAAGAAGAAGGGCTTCGATCCCGAGAAGCTGTGCGTGGTATCTCCCGATGTGGGTCGCGCGAAGGCCGCTAAGAAATTCCAGACCATGCTCGAGAGCGACATCGCCATCATGCATAAGGATCGTCCGCGTCACAACCAGGCCGAGATCACGGCGCTGATCGGCGACGTCACCGGCAAGATCTGCATCCTCAATGACGACATGATCGATACGGCGGGCTCTCTTGTGGCCGCCGCCGAAACGCTGAAGGCGAAAGGCGCCGCCCAGGTGTTCGCCTGCGCGACGCACGGCATCTTCAGCGGCCCTGCGTACGAGCGCATCGCGAATTCCTGCATCGAGGAGGTCGTGGTGACCAACGTTATTCCCGTGCCTGCCGAGCGCCAGGTCGGCAAGATCAAGGTGCTGTCCGTGGCTCCGCTGTTCGCCAAGACCATCCGTAACGTCTACGAGAACGGTTCCGTCGCTTCTTTGTTCGAGTAAGCTTTCGGTTGGACCGCATTGAGAGCGGTGCGGCCTGAGCCTCTGCTGGCATTGCGGCTTGAGCTGTGGCCGTCTACGGCCTCATGTGTCTGCGATTGCAGGCGACAGGCATGGGAGCTTGCGGCAGCTGCGCTCGCCGTTTTTTTTGCATGATGCATCCGCTGCGATTGTTCTCGCTGGTGTTGCGATTGAACGTGAAGGCCCGCCGCTTGATGCGGCGGGCCTTCACGTTTTCGCGGATGTGCCGGCGCTGGATTCCCGACTTCTTTCGACGGTCGCTTCTTCGTTCCAGGGCTTTTCGGGGTTCGTAAGGCTGCTCTATGCGCGATCTCGAACGGAGTGTTTTGCCCCAGATTGTTTGTAGGATCTTGGGGGCAATTGCGCGTGAGTTCGAACTATGTCGTTTGAGTTCTGGTCGGTTGACGGCGCGGTGGCAATTGCCGTGCGGTCGGGGGATTTCCATGCGGAAGCCCGCTCGCGCCGCTTTGCGCCTAAGGTGTTCGCTGGCCTGATGGGCCGATGGCTTGCCGATTCGAGGGTGCGGATTCGGTTCGGACCCTTTTGCGCCGCTTTGCGTAAGCGCGAATGCCGACGACGATTCTGCGAAGCCTCTTTCTCGGTATCGCGGTCGTTTTCGGCCTCTCGCTCTTCGTGCTCTTTGCTGCTTATCGGGTTCACCGGGCTTTCGGGGACGTTTTTTGCGGGTATGGCACAAATTTTCTCCCCTGCACGCGACTTATCGCCTCATTGTGCATTCATGGTCGATTGCGAACTGGGAAAACGCAAGGACCCCTCTTTTCTCGCGGCCTTGATGTTGCGGTTTGTGTGCCATACCCGCAAAAAACTTCCCACAATGGCATTTTGGAGGGCGCTTTCGGTCGGATTCGATGCACGACGCACGGGATGGCCGCCACGCTACTCGCCCCTCATGATGGTGGCCAGCGCGCTCCTGCGTGCGGCGGTCATGGTTGAAAAAAAGGGGGGGGGCGTTTCGCGGCGAACCGGCAATGTCGTTGATGGCGCCATTCGCCGTCGCCGGTTGATTCGCGCAGCTGTCGATGGCTTTTTGGTCGCTGCATGGCGGACGCGGCGCCATTCGCCGCTTGCTTGCGGGGGTATGATTTCGCAGAAAGAAGCGTTTCGCCGGCAAAGACGCGCAGGCGAAGCGTCTGGTTCGCTGCAGAGGGAAGGGGCGCTCGGATGCGCACGATCATGGATTATCTGGCGACGGAGTTCGCCTCGTTCGAAGAGGTGCCGTTTTGCGCCGTCGACGCGCTGGTACTTTCCGAATTCTGCATGACGCGCACCGAAGCGGTGCTTCCCGCGATGCGCGACGAGGCGACGCTCGGCGGTCGCGCCGCCGCGCGTCTCCGCTCGCTCGTGCCGCGCCGCAGGGTCCGCTTCAGGGATATCCTGCTTGCGGAGCGTTATCGCGAGATGTTCGTCGGACTTATGCCCGACAAAGTGAAGGAGCTCTTGCTCGCGCTGGCGGCCAGCCCGCGTTTTCGCGATATGGAAATGACGGAATGCGCGAGCGTTCTCGACGAACAGGAAGGCACGCAGTTCGCAGCGCTCTCGTTTACGTATAAGCGTTCGTTCGCGTTCGTGGCCTATCGCGGCACCGACTGCTCGTTTACCGGATGGCGCGAGGATTTCGACATGGCTTACATGGAGCGCGTGCCCGCGCAGCTGCGTGCCGCGCGCTACCTGGAGACCGTGAGCGCCCGCTTGCCGCGCACGCTGTACGTGGGCGGCCATTCCAAGGGAGGAAACCTCGCCGTCTACGCCGCGGCCGCATGCTCCCGAAGCGTGCGAGCGCGCATCGCACGCGTTTACGCGCTCGATGCGCCGGGATTCAAGGAAGGGGCGCTTTCGCAGGCCGCGCAGCAGGTCGTAGCACCGCTGGTGGAGCGTTATGTGCCGAGGGAATCGCTGATAGGCATGCTGATGCATCATCCGGTGCCATACGCGGCGGTGCGATCGAACGCGTCGGGCATATGGCAGCACGATCCGTTTTCCTGGGGCGTCGAAGGCTTCGATTTCGCGCGGTGTGCGGGCATAGCCCCTTCTTCGCAGTTCGCGCACGACGTCGTGGCGTCTTGGCTTGCCAGCTACGATGAGCAGGACGCCCGCTGCATCGTCGATGCGTTGTTCGACGCGGTGAAAGCGGGCGGCGCCCGCGATTTCTCCGACGTGCTCCAGTTCGGCCCCAAGACGCTTGCGCTGCTGCGCGACGCCGCGAAAAACGCCGACGAATCCACGCGCGCCACTTTGATGGCCGCCGTGGGGGATCTGGCGGAAGAGGCGGCGCATCGCGCCTGGCGCGGTCCCGGGCGCGACGAGAGCGGCCCCGGGCATGACGATGCGCGGCGCGATCGCCCCCGGCGCGATCGCGCATGATCGCGCCGGGCCGCCTGCGGGTTTTATGCTTTTCGGCCGTACGCTGCCGCGTCCGTGGGACAATCGTCGTTCGACCATGCAAGGAGGAATCATGCGTTTGATCGTGGGCCTGGGCAATCCGGGCGACGAATACGCCCACACCCGTCACAACGCGGGCTTCGACGCCATCGACGATGTGGCGTCCGAGCTGCGCGCGGCGTATTGGAAGACCGAGTGCGGCGCGTTGACGGCGAAGGTGAAATACCGCGGCGAGGATCTGGTGCTGGCCAAGCCCCAAAGCTATATGAACGTTTCGGGCGGTCCGGTGAAGCAGTTGTGCGCGCTGTATAAAGCGGCGCCTGCCGACATCGTGGTCATCCACGATGAATTGGACATCGCTCCGGGATCCGTGCGCGTCAAATTCGGCGGCGGGCTGGCGGGGCATAACGGCCTGAAGTCGATCGCCGACAAGCTGCAGACGAAGGATTGGACGCGCGTCCGCGTCGGCATCGGCCGTCCTCCGGGACGCATGCCCGCGGCCGACTGGGTGCTGAGCGCGCCGAAAAAGGAGGCGCGCGACGATTTCGACCAGGCGACGCATCGCGCTGCCGAAGCGGTGCTGTTCTTCCTGGATAACGGTTTGGAGAAAACGCAGCAGCGTTTCAACTCGTAGAGCGGGCATCGGCCTCGCGGGAGCCTCCTGCGAGGCCGAGGCTTTTCGTTGCTTTCGTGGGCATTGCGGCTTGCGCGCGGCCTTGCGTCGAAAGGGGCTCGAATGTGCGACAATGGCACGCGAGACAAGACGATTGAGTAAGGCATGTGACATTATGGCAGCGCAATTCCACATAGCGTCCGCCGATGCGGCGCTCGTTTCCTCCATCCAACAAGAATTCGGCCTTCCGCGCTTCGTGGCGCACACGATGGTCGCCCACGGCATCGTCGATGTCGAGCAGGCGCGCGATTTCCTCGCACCCGATCTCGATCGCGACTGGCGCAACCCTTACGAAATTCCCGCCATGCAGCAAGGCGCCGACGTCATCGAAGCCGCCGTGCGCGCCCGCAAGCGCATCGTGGTCTTCGGCGATTTCGACCTCGATGGCATTTCCGCCACCACGGTGCTCACGCGCGGCCTGCGGGCTTTGGGGGCCGATGCCGTGCCCATTATTCCGAAGCGCTTCGAAGAAGGCTACGGTCTGACCGCCGCGTCCATCGCCCGCGCGAAGACGTTCGATCCTGCGCTGATCGTGACGGTCGACTGCGGCATATCCTGCCGCGACGAGGTGGCGGAGATTCTCGCTGCAGGCATCGACGTGGTGGTCACCGACCATCATGAACCGGGCTCCTGCGTTCCCGAAGGCGTTCCCGTCGTCGACCCCAAGTGCGACGCCTCGTGTCCGAGCGCCGTGTTGGCCGGCGTCGGCGTGGCGTTGAAGATGGTGCAGGTGCTGGGCGGCCGCTTGGGTATGCCTCACCTATGGCGTGAATACACCGATTTCGCGACGCTGGGAACGGTGGCCGACCTCATGCCGCTGCGCGGGGAGAATCGCGCCCTGGTGGCGGACGGCATCGCCCGCATGAACGAGAATCCTCGCCCGTGCATAGCGGCGCTTGTCGGCGTATGCAACATGGCCGACAAGCCGCTGTCTTCCACGAATCTGTCTTTCTCCCTCATTCCGCGCCTCAACGCGGCGGGCCGCATGGGCAACGCCGACTTGGCCCTCGAGTTGCTCATGGCCGACGATTTCGAGCAGGCGCAGGTGAAAGCGGGCGAGCTCGACCTGGTCAACGATGCGCGCCGCGCGATCGAGGCGGATCTGGCCGAAGAGGCCAAAGCGGAGGCCGACGCGATCTATGCGGACCAGCGCGCTTTGGTGGTTGCGGGCGAGGGCTGGCACGAGGGCGTGAAGGGCATCGTCGCATCGCGCCTGGTCAACGCTTATGGCGTGCCGTCGCTTCTGTTCACCATCGAAGGCGACGAGGCCCGCGGGTCGGGACGCAGCGTCGGGCGCGTGAACCTGTTCAAGGCGGTGGAGTCGGTCTCCGACATCCTGACGCGTTTCGGCGGGCACGAAGCCGCCGTCGGCGTGACGCTTCCCGCGAACAAGCTCCCCGAGTTTTCCGAGCGCTTGTGCGCGTACATGGAAAACCTTCCCGAAGACAGCTTCCATCCGCTCGTCGAGATCGATGCGCTCGTCGATCTTGACGAGCTCACCCTCGAAAGCGTGGACGCGCTTTCCCGTCTTGCGCCGTTCGGCCAGGAAAACCTCACGCCCCGGTATCTTGCGCGCAACGTGCGCCTGACGAATTGCCGCGCGGTGGGCGCGGGCAAGAACCATCTGGCATGCACGCTGACCGACGGGGTCTCGTCGGTCGACGCCATCATGTTCCACTGCGACGGCATCGAAGGGCTCATGGCGTGCGGCAGCGTGGTCGACGCGGCCTTCCAGGTGCAGATCGACGAATGGCGTGGCCGCCGCACGGTGAAATGCATGCTCGATGCGATCGAGCCCGCAAGCCCGTGTCCCGCGTTGCGGGCCTGCCTTCCCGTCGAGGATATGGAATTCGTCGACGACCTGTGCTGCGAAGAGGGCCGCGTGCCGCATGCCGATGCGCCATGCGCGTGCGTCGAAGAACGCCTCGAACTGCGTCGGAGCTGGGAGGCGATTGCCCGCGAGCGGCCCGAGGAGCTGACGCGCGAATTGGTGCGCGCGGCGATCGGCGACGGCCGGCTGCATGATGCGCAGAAGCGCGCCTTGGCATGCCTCGAGCGCGGCGCCGGAACGCTTGCCGTCATGGGCACGGGCCGCGGAAAATCGCTGGTGTTCCAGGTGCATGCGGCGCGGCTCGCCTTGGCCGACGGCGCGGTGAGCGTCTTGGTGTATCCGCTGCGCGCCCTCATATCCGACCAGGCTTTTTCGATGGGTTCGCTGTTCTCGCGCTTCGGGCTTGCGGCAGCTTGCCTGACGGGCGAGACCTCGTTCGACGACCGCGTCGCCGTATATGCGGGCCTTGCGGACGGCTCGATCGACGTGCTTTTGACCACGCCCGAATACCTGGCATGCCACGTGCGCGACATCGCGGCGTGCGGGCGCGTCGGCTTTCTCGTGGTCGACGAGGCCCATCACATGGCCCAGGCGGGCGCGGCCAAGCGCGAGGCCTACGACGCGCTTGCCGATGCGTTGACGGCCATGGGTCGCCCGACGGTGCTCGCGACCACGGCCACGGCGCCCGACGACACGGCGCGCCGCATCATCGAGGGGCTGGGCATCACGGAGACGGTGTACGACGGCTTCGACAGGCAGAACCTGTCGCTCGACGATCGGCGCGGCCTGCGCGATAAGGACAGCTATCTGGCGGGTATCGTCGCTTCGGGCGAAAAGACCATCGTCTACGTGAATTCGCGCATGGGGGCGATCGACCTCACGCGCACCCTGCGTCGCATGGTGCCTCAAGTGGCTATGCAGATCGGCTTTTACAACGCGGGTCTTTCGCGCGACGAACGCGCGCGCATCGAGCGCTTGTTCCGCAGCGACGTTTTGCGCGTGCTGGTGTGCACGTCGGCATTCGGCGAGGGCGTGAACATTCCCGACGTGCGCCATGTCGCGCTGTACGGCATGCCGTTTTCCGAAATCGAATTCAACCAGATGAGCGGCCGTGCGGGCCGCGACGGCGCCCCCGCGTGCGTCCATCTGCTGTTCGGCGGCCGCGACGTCGCGTTCAACCAGGATATCTTGAGCCAGGCGTCTCCCGATCATGACGCGCTCGGCAGGGTGTACCGCGAGCTGCGCTGCCTTCAGCGCGATGCCGAGGCGCGTCTTGCACAAGGCGCCGCGCCCGATGCAGCGATGCACGACGGGCTTGTTTTCTTTACAATGTCCGATGACGATTTGGCGGATGCGTGCGTCCGTCGCGACCCGCGCAGACAGGCGACGCCTGCTTTATGCGCGTGCGGCTTGGCTGTGTTCGAGGAGTTGGGCCTGGTGCGCATCCGTCCGTGCCCGTGCGGCGATGCGAGCCGTCGCGAAGTGCACGTGTGCGCTTTCGATGGCAAAGTCGAGCTTTCGGACAGCGTGCGCTATCGCGAGGGCCTCGGGGAGACCGAGGCGTTCGGCCGCTTCGCCGAATGGGCGATGCGCACGCCCGCCGACGTGCTGCGCGAGCGCATCATCAGGCCCATTGCGTGTTTCGACGCATGCGAGGAAGGGGAGTGCCATGCCTGAGCAGTCTTTGGAAACGCGCGATGACGCGCCGTGCGCCGATCGCCCCGAGCCTATGCTGGCCGATGCCGTCGGAGAGCCGATCGACGAGTTCTTCGACGGAGGCATAGCCCCTTCGGCCAATCCGTCCGAAGCCAAAGCGCCCGAAGTCCGTTTCGCCCGCCTGCAGCGCCTCGCGTCGGCCTATTTGGGCGAAGACGAGTGCGCGCTGCTCGAGAAGGCTTATCGCTTCGCGGCCGAGGTGCATGCCGGCCAGAAGCGTAAAAGCGGCGAGCCGTTCATCGCGCATCCCATCGAGGTGGCGTTGATCTTGGCCGATCTGCGCATGGACGCCGACACGCTGTGCGCCGCGCTGCTCCACGATACGGTCGAGGATACGCCCACGACGGTCGAGCAGGTGTCCGACCTGTTCAATCCCCAGGTAGCCCAGCTGGTCCAGGGCGTTACCAAAATCACGCGCATCGAAGTGGGCAGCCTGACCGACGAGCAGGCCGCCACGATCCGCAAGATGTTCGTGGCCATGAGCAAGGACATACGTGTCATCGTCATCAAGCTGGCCGACCGTCTGCACAACATGCGCACCCTTTCGGCCCTTAAAGAGGATAGGCGTATTTTCAAAGCCCGCGAAACCATGGAAATCTACGCCCCCATCGCGCACCGCTTGGGCATCGGATCGATCAAATGGGAGCTCGAGGACCTGTCGTTTTACTATCTCGATCCCGTCAAGTTCGGGCAGATCAGCCGCATGGTGGCGGAGAGCCGTACCGAGCGCGAGCGCTATCTGGCCGATGTGATCGACAAGCTTTCCGAAGAATTGGATAAAGTCGGCGTCAAAAGCCATATCGCCGGGCGCCCCAAACATCTGTATTCCATCTATCAGAAGATGACCAAGCGCGGCAAGGGCTTTTCCGAGATATACGACCTGATCGCCGTGCGCGTTATCGTGAAGACCGTGCGCGACTGCTATTCGGTGCTCGGCGCGGTGCATGCGCTGTGGCATCCGATGCCGGGCCGCTTCAAAGATTATATCGCCATGCCGAAGCTCAATATGTATCAGAGCCTGCACACCACGGTGATCGGCCCGTATGCCCGTCCGCTCGAAGTGCAGATCCGCACCGAGGAAATGCATCGCATGAGCGAATACGGCGTCGCGGCCCATTGGCGCTACAAGGAGAAAGGCAGCAAGGCCGACGCCGCCTTCGACCGCCAGATAGCCTGGCTGCGCCAGATGGTCGACTGGCAGGAGGAGACCAAGGATTCCCGCGAGTTCCTCAGCGAGCTGAAAGTCGATCTCGCCCCCACCGAGGTCTTCGTGTTCACGCCGGCGGGCGAGGTCATGAGCCTGCGCAGCGGCTCCACGCCGGTCGATTTCGCGTACAACGTGCATTCCGAAGTGGGCAATCATTGCGTCGGTGCCAAGGTGAACGGCGCCATCGTGCCGTTGTCTTACGAACTCCAGATGGGCGATCGCGTCGAGATCCTCACGCAGAAAAGCGCCACGCCTTCGCGCGACTGGATCAAGATGGTCAAGACGGCTTCGGCGCGCAGCAAGATACGCAGCTATTTCTCCAAGGTCAGCCGCAGCGACGACTTGGCGCTCGGCCGCGACAAGCTGGCTCGCGAAATGAAGAAGCACGGCTTGGGCATAGGGTCGACGTCGTCGGTGCGCGCGCAGAAGACCGTCGCCGAGCACATGGGCTACAAAGACGTCGAGGACATGATTGTAGCCATCGGAGCGGGCAAGGAAACCGTGATGCACGTGGCCAACCGTCTGCTGAAGATCTTGCAGCCCGAACCCGTCGACGACAAACCCGCCATTCCCATGATGAGCAGCGGCGTCATGCCGCCTATGATCACGTCGGTGAAGCGTCCGCTTCCGCGGCGCGCCCATTCGTCGAGCGGGGTCATCGTGGCGGGACTCGACAATGCTCCCGTGCGCCTGTCGCGTTGCTGCAATCCGGTGCCGGGCGACAAGATTATAGGGTTCGTCACGCGCGGCCGCGGCGTATCGGTGCACAGGGCCGATTGCCCTAACGCCAAAGACCTGATGCGCGATCCGGGCCGCCTTATCAGCGTCGCCTGGGAGGATACGGCCGAGACAACAACTTCGTATCAGGTGGAGGTCTTCATCGAAGCGCTGGACCGCATGAACTTATTGCGTGATATCATCAACACGCTATCCGATACGGGCGTCAACGTGCTCACCTCGAATACGGCAAGCCATTCAGACGGCATCGTGGAAATGAGGTATCTGTTCCAGGTGTCGCAGGTTTCCAACATCGAGAACATCCTTGAATCGTTGCGCCGCATCGACGGCGTGTTCGATGCGCGACGCATGCTTCCGGGCGATGCGGTGCATCGGAGGAAATAGACATAAGGCTCCGTATTCGGCGGGGCAAGGGGGCGCGGCGTGCCGTGCGGCATGCCGCTTGCGAGGGGGCGTTCCGCGGCGCGCGCGTCGCGGGATTGAAAGGAATTGCAGATGCGTGCGGATTGTAAACGCGTCGTCACCGATTCGAACGGGTGCGTCCCGGTCACTATTCTGGCCATCGGCATGATGGATAACAACTGCTTCATCGTGTCGGCCGGCCGCGAGCAGGGAGCTCCTGCGTTGGTGGTCGATCCCGCAGGCGACGCCGATGCCATCTTGAAGGCGCTCGGCTGGCTGAAGCTCGAGTATATCGTGTGCACGCACGACCACAACGACCATCTGGTCGCTTTGCCTGCGCTGCAGAAGGCGACCGGCGCGAAGGTCATCGCCCATGCGGCCGATTCGAAGATCATCGAATCGGGCCAGCCCGGCTACTTCGGCGATTGGGACGGGGTATCCGCCGTGCACGTCGATCGCAAGGTCAAGCACGGCGATACGGTGAAGCTGGGATCGCTGAAGTTCGAGGTGCTGCATACGCCCGGCCACACCAAAGGCGGCATCTGCCTGTATCTGCCCGGCTTCGACGGCAAGCCCGGCATCCTGTTCTCGGGCGATACCCTCTTCCGCGGCGCCACGGGCCGCGTCGATTTCGAGGGCGGCAGCGCGCGAGAGATGCGCGAAAGCCTGCGCACCAAGCTCAAGCCCCTTCCCGATGCGACTATCGTTTACCCCGGCCATGAGGGCCTGACGACGATCGGCGCCGAGCGCCGCCGCGTCATCGAAGCGTTCTAGCGCATAAACGTTTCATCGATCGGAGGATCTTGTGAGCGTCGAATTCGGAACCTTCATGGCGGGAGTCATGTCCGACCCCCTCATGCTTGCCGTCACGCTGCTTAACATCGGCGTCATCGTGGTCAACGGAGCCACCGATGCGCCCAACGCCATCGCCACGGTCGTGTCGACGCGTTCGATGAAGCCGCGCCCCGCCATCATCATGGCGGCGACGTGCAACTTCTTAGGCCTGCTGGTGGTGTCCATATTCACCAGCGCCGTCGCCAATACCATTTTCAAGATGGTCGATTTCGGCGGTGATAACCAAGCCGCCCTGGCGGCTCTCGCCGCGGCCATGGTCGCCATCATCGTCTGGGGCGCTGCCGCCTGGTTCTTCGGCATTCCCACCTCGCAAAGCCATTCGCTGATCGCCGGATTGACAGGTGCCGCCATCGCCGCCGTCGGCAGCTTCGACGCCATCAACTGGGGCGAATGGATGAAGGTCATCTACGGCATTCTTCTGTCGACGTTTTTGGGCTTCGGCCTCGGATGGCTGAGCGCGCGCATCATAGCGCGGCTCTGCCGCAACGTGCAGCGTTCGAAGGCCAATGCGGTCTTTCATTGGGGTCAGATCGCCGCGGGCGCGGGCGTGGCCTTCATGCATGGAGCCCAGGACGGCCAGAAGTTCATGAGCGTCTTCATGCTGGGCATTTCGCTTGCTGCGGGGCTCGGTCAGCCCGCCCAGCTGGCGCTCCCTGTATGGCTGATGGTGCTGTGCGCGGTCAACATGGGCCTCGGCACGGCTATCGGAGGCGAGCGCATCATCAAGAACGTCGCCATGAACATGGTGAAGCTCGAGGTGTATCAGGGCTTCGCGGCCAGCATGTCGGCCACGCTGTGCCTGATCGTCGCCACCTTCACGGGCATGCCCGTTTCCACGACGCACGTGAAGACCACCGCCATCATGGGCGTCGGCGCGGCCAAGCGCAAAAGCGCCGTGAAATGGCAGGTGGCTATCGACATGGTGAAAACCTGGGTGCTCACGTTCCCGGGATGCGGCCTGATCGGCTTTTTGATGGCCGAACTGTTCCTTCTGTTCGTATAAGTATGCGCGGCGCGTGCGCGCGTGCTGCGCGGGCGCCGTTTGCCGGGTGAGAAAGGGCGACGATGGCTCTCAAGCAGAAATTCAACTACTTCGATGCGTTCGAAAAGCAGGCCGACCTCGCATGCCAGGAGGCCGAGCTGCTGATCGACATCATCGAGAACTTTACGACTTCCGAGGCGCTGCGCGACGATATCGCGCGAGCGCATGATATCGAGCATGCGGCCGATATGGTATGCCATGATATCTTCGATGCCGTAAGCGTCGATTTCATCACGCCGATCGATCGCGAGGACATCATCTCGCTGACGCAGAGCATGGACGATATCCTCGACTACATGGAGGGCACCATCCAGCGGTTCTATATGTTCGACGTGCAGCATATGCATCCGCGTGCGGCCGAATTCGCGCATCTGCTGCTGAAAAGCTGCGAGGCGCTGAAAGCCGCCGCCGTCGAGTTCAAGAACTTCAAAAACGGCAAGAAGCTCAAGCCCCTCATCGTCGAAGTGGGCGATGTGGAAGAAGAGGCCGATACGCTGTTCTTCGACGTGATGCACGATCTGTATACGGGTGCGCGCAAAAACGCAGGCGCGGCATCGGGCTCGGGCGATGTGCGCTCGGCTGCCGTCGACGTGTTCATTTGGGACAAGCTGTTCCAGCGCATGGAGAATACGGCCGATACGTGCGAGCGTGCGTCCGACATCATGCGCTCGATCGTCATGAAGTACGCTTAGGATTCCAGGCGTTCACAAAGCGCTCCCGAAACGACGCCCCGCATGCGCGCAAGCGTATGCGGGGCGTCGTCGTATGCGCGGGGCTTTGCCTGGCATGGGGTTACGTCGTCAGAAGATGCTCGGCGACCCAGCGCAGCGTCACGGCGCGCCGCGTCTGCCGTGCGAGCAGCCACAGCTTGCCCGTCGCGGCGAATTCGGCACGCAGGGAACTTTCGCGGCCGGGCGCCGAAGCGCGAAGGACGGCCTGCTCGTCTTCTTCTTCGCAGGACAGCCCCAGCGAGGCGAAGGCGGTTTCGACGGCTATCGAGCACGCCAGATCGTCGAAGGCTTCGTCGCGCAATACGGCGTCGACATCCGCCGGTTTGACGCGGTGCGCGATGCGGTATTCGCGGTAGGTCAAACCGTCTGCGGCGAGTTCGCCGAGGAACTCCCGCTTTTTTTCCGCGAAGGCCTCCTCGACCAAGGAGGAGGGGATGTCGCCGCCGAGGCGGGCGCGCAAGGCTTCGGCGGCCAGGTCGATGTTGTCGATCGGCGCATGTGTCGTGTTGCCCCGTGTGCCGAGGCTTTCGTTTTCCCTGCGACGCAGCAGCGACGCGCGCGCGGCGTCTTTCGATACGGGCGTGCGCACGTCGAGCGTCATCGGGGGAATCGGCTGTACGATGATGCTCACGACGAGGGGCTTCGATGACGCGAAGGGCCCTTCGAGACGCACGTCGGGCGTGCCCGCGAACGCGATGCCGAGGCGCGCCAGGCCCGCGTCGGCGGCACGGGCCGCGACGTTTTCCTCGATGAACCGCTGCAGCTCCCGTTCGGTGAGAAAGCGCGCCGCATGCGCGCGCGCGACGGAGGCTTCGCAACCGAACACGGATCCGAGGCGCTCGCATGCCCGTTCGACCAGCGCTTCGGTTTCGTGCGACTCGAGGTGCAGCCGGGCTTCGAGCGGCGCGGCATCTTCGTCGAAAACGGATATATCCATGGTCTTCCTCCGGTTCGTGCCGTCTGTTTCACGGGCGTTCGATGCGGCTATTGTACGTCTGCGCGCAGCGGACTTGCGCGAAGGGCGCGCCCGTCGCATCCGAAATGCATGCGGCGGGACCCGTTCGCGCCATGGGCTATAATCCGAGCGTACCTTTGTTCGAAGGAGTCCCCATGCTCTCATCACAAGATTTCGTACCCGGATCGCGCGTGCACGGGTTTGCCGTGGAATCGTCCGATCCTCTTTCCGAAATAGACGGATTCGCGCATGTGATGCGCCACGTGAAAAGCGGCGCGCGCGTGTTGTTCCTGCAAAACGACGACGAAAACAAGGCGTTTTCCATCGCGTTCAAAACGCCGCCGGCAGACGATACCGGCGTGTTCCATATCCTGGAGCATTCGGTGCTGTGCGGTTCTCGGAAGTTTCCGGTCAAAGAACCGTTCGTCGATCTGCTGAAAACGTCGATGCAGACGTTTCTGAACGCCCTGACGTTTCCCGATAAAACGATGTATCCGGTGGCAAGCACGAACGAACAGGATCTGATGAACCTGGTCGACGTCTATATGGACGCCGTGCTGAATCCGGCTATCTATGCCAAGCGCGCTATTTTCCTGCAGGAGGGGTGGCACTACGAGCTCGATGGGGAAGACGACGCTTCCGCCGACGGCGTCGCATGCCCCCTGCGCTACAACGGCGTGGTCTTCAATGAGATGAAAGGCGCGCTTTCCGATCCCGATAGCGTGTTGTACCACGCGGTGAACAAGACGTTGTTCCCGGATACATGCTACGCGTTCGAATCGGGTGGGCATCCCCGCGCCATTCCTCGTCTCACCTACGAGCAGTTCATCGACGCGCACGAGCGTCATTATCGTTTGGACAATGCCTATATCGTGCTGTATGGGCATATGGACGCCGATCGCATGCTGACGTTTTTGGACGAGCGTTATCTTTCCGCGTGCGAGCCGCGTACCGATCGACCGGCCAATGAAATAGGCTTCCAGGCGCCGCGCCGGGCCCTCGACGTCACGGTGTCGATGGACACCGCTCCCGAGAACGCCTGCGTCGGACTGGGCTATGTGGTAGGCGCGGCGCGCGACTTCGAGCGCGTGCTCGCGTGCGATGTTCTGCTCGACGCCCTGATGGGCGGCAACGAGTCGCCCATGAAGCGCGCCTTGCTCGACGAGGGGCTCGGCGGCGACGTCACCGCCTATCTGATGGATTCGCAGGCCCAGCCCGTCGCGTTGTTCCAGCTGAAAAACGCCCGTCCTGGTTGCGCGCAGGCGTTCATGGAAGCGGTCGAGCGCGAGGCGGCCCGCTTGGTGCGCGACGGCATTCCCCGCGATGTGTTGGAGGCTTCGCTGGCCCAGCTCGCGTTCGATCTGCGCGAGCGCGACCGCGGCATGGCGGACGGCGTGCCTTTGGCCATGAATGCGCTGGCCGGTTGGCTGTACGCCGACGATATGGCCACGACCTATCTGCGCTATGAGGACGCGCTGGCGCGCATGCGCGCGGGCCTCGACGGCCGCTACTTCGAAGAGATCCTTTCCGAATTGGTGTGCGCGAGCGTTCATACGGCGCTCGTCGACTTGGTGCCGGGCGACGACGGGAAAAGCCGCGACGAGCAAGACGAGCTCGAGGCGAAGTTCCGCCTGATGGACGAGGGGGAGCAAAGGGCGGTGCGCGACGAAGCCGCCGAACTGCGCGCTTTGCAGGAGGCGGTCGATACGCCCGAGCAGAAGGCGACGTTGCCGCGGCTTCGCGTGAGCGACATCGGCCCTGCCGTGCCCGATCCGGCGTATTGCATCCTGGAGGATGCGCCGCTTCCGTGCCTGTATCACGAACTTCCCACGCGTCGCATCGACTACCTCTACCTGTATTTCACGGCGGACGGCCTGGCATGGGGCGATCTGCCGTACGTGACGCTGCTCGGCATGCTGCTGACCCGCCTCGATACCGAGCGCAGGTCGGCGGCCGATCTCGATGTTCTCATGCGCACGCATCTCGGATCGCTGCGCTTTTTCTCCGATGTCTATACGGATGACGCCGATCCTTCGAAGGTTTCGCTCAAGATGGTCGTCGCGGCGAGCGCGCTTTCCGAAGAGCTCGCGTATCTGGCATCCGTCCCGCGCGAGGTCTGGTCCGAGACGCGCTTCGACGATGCGCGCAAGATCCGCGACATCCTGGTGCAGCGTCGCATCGCCATGGAGCAGTCGTTCGTGGGCGAGGGGCATGTGCGCGCCATGAGCCGCCTTTCGTCGTACGTTTTCAAGACGGGCGTGCTCAAAGAGCAGATGGCGGGCGTCGATTTCTATCGCTTCCTGTGCGACCTTGTCGAGCATTTCGACGAGCGCTTCGACGAGCTGCGCGCGCGTTTGCGCCGCCTGTGCGATTGTATCTTCGCGAAGGGCAATGCGGTGGCGAGCTTCACCGGGTCGCCTGACGACCTGCGTCGTTTCTGGGAGCTTGCGGGCGATTGCGGCCTGCCGGGCGCAGGCGACGCGCTCGCTTGCGCCCGCACGTTCTCGTTGGGCCATGCGATTCCCGATCCCGTGGCGCGCAACGAGGCCTTCATCGTCCCGGGCGACGTGTGCTACGTGGTCAAGGGGGCCGATGTGCGCGCCGCCTCGCCGTTCGACGGCGCATGGTCGGTGCTCGCCAATGCGCTCTCGTTCGATTATCTGTGGAACGAGGTGCGCGTGAAGGGCGGGGCGTACGGCGTCGGGTTCCGCCGCACGGTCGAGGGCTTCGGGCGCTTCTACTCGTTTCGCGATCCGGGCGTCGATGCGACCATCGAGCGCTACGACGCCGCGGGAGCGTGGCTTTCGTCGTTCTCGCCGAGCGAAGAGGAGATGGAGGGCTATATCGTCAGCACCGCGGCCGCCCATGACGCGCCGGTCAAGCCCCGCCAGATAGCCCGCCGACAGGATGCGGCGTTTTTCTGCGGGAAAAGCCTCGACCATCGCGAGGTCCTGCGCGCCCAGAAGCTTTCGGCCACGCCCGAGGCGCTGCGCGCATACGCCGAGACGCTCGACCTCATCGCGCGCTCGGGATCGCTGTGCGCCTTCGGCGGCGAAGAGGTCCTGCGCGCTTCGAAGCGCGATTGGAACTTCGTCGAGCTGCTGTAGCCGCGATCCGCGCGCATGCTTCCTTGTCGAAGGGGTGCGTGCGCCGCAGCGCGCCGCCCGCCCGCATCCCGAGCCGGGAGCGTGCGGGCGGCAGGCTTCGCCTGATTCGTTTTGCAGCTTTCGCGGCGGCGTTTCCGCCGCTTCGCTCCCAACCGCGGTGGTGGTACAATGCTGCGTTACGAATAACGCCACGTCGCAAAGGATGACCATGCCTTACAACGCACCCGAGGGAACCGCCGATATGCTCCCCGCCGTCGCGCGCCTTTGGCGTTCGACGACCGAGACCGCTTCCAAGCTGTTCTCCACGTACGGCTACGAGCCCATCGATACGCCCCTGTTCGAGCTGACCGAAGTGTTCACGCGCGGCATCGGCGAGGCCACCGATGTGGTGGGCAAGGAAATGTTCGTCGTGCGCAGCGGCGAGAATTACAAGCGCGCTCTGGCTGCCGGCAACGACGAGGGGCTGAAGGCGAAGCAGAAGCTTTCACTACGTCCCGAGGGAACCGCCGGCGTCGTGCGCGCCGTCGTCCAGCATAATCTGGTCGAGCAAGGCGCCGCGCCGGCGAAGCTGTTCTACGCAGGGCCGATGTTTCGCGCCGAGCGCCCGCAGAAAGGCCGCTTGCGTCAATTCCATCAGATCGGCGTCGAGTGCCTGGGCGCCACCGAGCCTACGGCCGATGCCGAAATGATCATCATGCTCATGCGCTTTTTCGAGATCATGGGCGTTCCTGCGAAGAACATGCGCCTGCTGATCAATTCCATGGGCGACGAGGCATGCCGTCCCGCCTATCGCGAACGCGTGCGTGATTTCATTCTCGCTCACGAAGACGAGATGTGCGAGGAGTGCCGTCGCCGGGCCCAGACGAATCCGCTGCGCGCGTTCGACTGCAAAAACGATGCATGCGCGCATGTCATGCAGGATGCGCCGAAGATCGTCGATCACCTGTGCGACGATTGCCGCTCCCATTACGAAACGGTGAAGACGCTGCTCGACGCGGCGGGCGTTTCCTACGTGGAAGACCCCACGCTGGTGCGCGGCCTCGACTACTATACGCGCACGGTGTTCGAGGTGCAGGTCACCGAGGGCATGGGTTCGCAAAGCGCTATCGGCGGCGGCGGCCGCTACGACAAGCTCGCCGAAACGGTGGGCGGCCGTCCTACGCCAGGGCTGGGCTTCGCGCTCGGTTTCGAGCGCATGGTGCTCGCGCTGGAGGCGGCGGGCGCGCTGAGCGAAAGCGGCAAGCGTGTCGATGGATATGTGGCATGCGTCGACGCCTCCGTGCGCGCCGACGCGTTCGAGTTGGTGTGCGCGGCGCGCGACGCAGGTCTCTCCGTCGAGATGGATCATCAGGGCAAAAGCCTGAAAAGCCAGTTCAAAATGGCCGATAAGATCGGCGCGCGCGTGGTGGTCATCCTCGGCCCCGACGAGCTCGCCCAGGGCAAGGCCCGCATCCGCAGCATGCAGAAGCATACCGAGAAGCTGGTCGACATCGATGCGGCCAAACGCTTGCTTTCGCAGTTCGGCGGTCAATTGGTCGGCAACGCTTCGGCGCCTTTGAACATAGATACGGTGTTCTCGTTCGAGAATGACGATAAGGAGTAAGAGAGCAAATGACGGATTTCGTAAACGAATACTGCATGCATGACCATACGTGCGGCCAGCTGCGTGCCTCCGATGTCGATTCCCAGGTCACGCTGACCGGATGGGTGTGGCACAACCGCGACCACGGCGGACTTATCTTCGTCGACCTGCGCGACCGCGAGGGCTACACCCAGGTCGTTATCGACCCCGATTGCGTGAGCGCCGAAGACTTCGCCGTCGCCGAGCATCTCGGCCGCGAGTTCGTCGTCGAGATCGTGGGCAAGGTGCGCGCTCGCGCAGAGGGCACGGTCAACCCCAACATGGCCACCGGCGAGATCGAGGTCCTGGCGACTTCCGTCAAGGTGCTCAACACGTCCGTCACGCCTCCGTTCTCCATCGAAGACGGCATCGAGACCGATGAGACCACCCGCATGAAGTGGCGCTATATGGATCTTCGCCGCCCCGAGATGTTCAATGCCATCAAGCTGCGCCACACGGTGGCCCAGGCTATGCGCTCCGCGCTCAACGAGCGCGGCTTCATCGAGGTCGAAACCCCCATCCTGGCGAACTCCACGCCCGAAGGCGCGCGCGACTACATCGTGCCCTCCCGTCCTAACCCGGGCAAGTTCTACGCATTGCCGCAGAGCCCGCAGCAGTTCAAGCAGATGCTGATGTGCGGCGGCATCGAGCGTTACTACCAGATCGCCCGCTGCTTCCGCGACGAGGACCTGCGCGCCGATCGTCAGCCCGAGTTCACCCAGGTCGATATCGAGATGTCGTTCGTTCAGGGCGAAGACGTCATGGACATGATGGAAGGCGTCATGAGCGAAGTGCTGGCCGCCGCAGGCGTCGAGCACGAGTTCCCGCTGCAGCGCATGCAGTACGCCGACGCCATGGAGTACTACGGCTGCGACCGCCCCGACGTGCGTTTCGATATGAAGCTCGTCAATCTGACCGAGATCGTGCGCGGTTGCGGTTTCGGCGTATTCGCCAAGGCCGTTGAAGCGGGCGGCGTTGTCAAGGCCATCAACGCCAAGGGCGCGGGCGACTGGAGTCGCGGCGACATCGACAAGCTGGCCAATATCGCAGCCGCCAACGGCGCGAAGGGCATGGCGTGGATCGCCTACACCTCCGACGGCGCTGAGAAGAGCCCCATTATCAAGTTCTTCGACGACGACACCTACGCCAAGATGAAGGAAGCCCTCAACGTGGAGCCCGGCGACCTGGTGTTGTTCGCGGCCGACAAGGCGGAAGTGGCCAACGCCGTGCTGTCCGCCCTGCGTCTGCACATGGCCGATGCCCTCGATATCCCGCGCGAGGGTCATGCGCTGCTGTGGGTCGTCAATTTCCCCATGTTCCGCTATGACGAGGACGAGAAGAAGTACGCCGCAGAGCATCATCCCTTCACTATGGTTCCTCCTGAGGAGCAGTACAAGATCGAAGAGGCTCCGCTGGAGTGCGGCAGCTATTCGTACGACCTGGTCATGGATGGTTTCGAGTGCGGCGGCGGCACCATCCGCATCCACACCGAAGAGCTGCAGCGCCGTGTTTTGCGTCGTTGCGGCTTGACCGACGAGGAAATCGACGAGAAGTTCGGCCATCTGATCCATGCGCTCGAGCTGGGAGCGCCTCCGCATGGCGGCATCGCCTTGGGCCTCGACCGTCTGGTCATGCTGCTCGCAGGCAAGCAGTCCATCCGCGACGTCATCGCGTTCCCGAAGACCTCTTCGGCTTCCGACCCCATGACGGGCGCTCCCAACGAGGTCACCACGCGTCAGCTTAAAGAAGTGGCCCTGCGCACGCTGTAGCCTGGAGTTTTCATGCGCTGAAAAACGCCGCCTCCTATGGTTCGGAGGCGGCGTTTTGCGTCCATGACGGGTGCGCGTTGCCGCGCGGCGTATCGATCGATGCTACGGCATGACGGCCATGAGCAGGCCGAGCCCCACGAGGGCAAGGCCCGGGCCGGGCAGGATGAGCAGCGGCACGCCGATCAACGCGATGGCCACGCCTGCCATGCGACGGCCGAGATGCAACGGGCGGCGCGCGCGGGCCTCGCGCGTGGCGTACGGGTTGCGCGCGTCGTATGCCCTCGCCTCCCGCGTTTGCCGCGCATCGCGCGAACGGGGCATTCTGTCGGCGAATCCGGCAGGCACGGCTGTTTTCGTGCCGTCGTCTTCGATGACATACGCTTCGAGCACCGTTGAATCCGTCGTTTTCATGAGCGTTCCTTTCGTCGACGGCTCCACTATGGCACGTCCTTGCGTCGCGATCGCTCGCGTGCGCGATACGTTGCAGGCGCGTGGCTCATTCGTCACCGAGATGTCAGATCCGCGCGCCGCGTTGGCTATAATGCCGCGGTGATCCGTTATCGACCGAAAGGGGGGCGCTGTTCGTGCTGACCATAGGATGTCATCTTTCTTCGTCGAAGGGCTTTCTCGCCATGGGGAAGACTGCTTCGTCGATCGGTGCCGACACGTTCGCGTTTTTCACGCGCAATCCGCGCGGCGGGGCGGCGAAGGCTATCGACCCCGAAGACGCGGCGAATCTGCAGGCCTGGATGGAAAGCCATGCGTTCGGTACGCTGGTCGCCCATGCTCCGTACACGTTGAACTGCTGCTCCGATAAGCAGCACGCGCGCAGTTTCGCGCGCGAGGCGATGGCGGACGACCTGCGACGCATGGAATTCACACCGCACAGCTACTACAACTTCCATCCCGGAAGCCATGTGAAGCAGGGCGTCGAAGCGGGCGTTGCCATGATCGCCGATGTGCTCAACGACGTACTCGCGCCCGACCAGACCACGACGGTCCTGCTCGAGACCATGGCAGGCAAGGGAACCGAGGTGGGGCGCAGCTTCGAAGAGTTGGCGTCCATCATAGAGCGGGTCGAACTGTCCGACCGTATGGGCGTATGCTTCGATACGTGCCATGTTCACGATGCGGGCTACGATATCGTGAACGATCTCGACGGCGTGCTGGAGGAATTCGATCGCGTGGTGGGCCTCGATCGGCTCAAAGCGGTCCACATCAACGATAGCAAGAATCCCTGCGGCGCTCGGAAAGACCGTCATGAGACGATCGGCGCTGGATTCATCGGCATCGAAGCGTTCGGGCGCATCGTGAGCCATCCTGCCTTGCGCGATCTGCCGTTCATACTCGAGACGCCGAACGATCTTGCGGGGTATGGGCGCGAGATCGAATTGCTGCGCGAAGCGGCGTCGTGCTGACGCGTCGCGCATCGTTTCGATCAGCCATGCCGGGCATGTCGGTCCGCTTCGATACTGCGGGGATCCGCCGCGCGTGGTCGAGGCCATGAGCGCCGATCGCTTCATTGCGTGCGGTCGGTCCGCCGCCTGCGCGACGGCGGCGTCATTCGCCTCGATTCGTTGATTTGACCTGGGTTTTACATTGCCGCCTCGCCCACATCTCACGTATGGCTATACTGACGGGTATCACGAATACAACAGGCCCGCCTCCTATACGGGCTTTCTCATGCGATAGCGGGGTCTGGTTATGAATTACGGCGTCGTCGATGTGGGATCGAATACGGTTCGCCTGTGCATATACGATGTTTCGGCCGATGGCAGGAAATTCAAAACGGTGGTGAATCGCAAAACCATGGCCGGATTGGCGGCGTACGTGTGCGACGGGGTCCTTTCCGACGAGGGCATCGCCGTCGCTGCCGACGCCGTGCGCAAATGCCTTAAGCGCGCCGCATATCTCAAGCCCGCGCGCGTCGAGGTGTTCGCGACTGCGGTGCTGCGCACCATCGCCAATAGCGCCGAAGCAGTTGCGGCCATCGAACAGGCGGCCGATTGTTCGATAACGCTGCTTTCCGAAGAAGAGGAGGCGCACCTCGGTTTCGTGGGGGCGTCGTTGCGCGACGAGCTGGTCAACGGCGTATTGATCGATATCGGCGGCGGGTCGTCGGAGACCACGCTCATCGCCGACGGCCGCGATGCGATGCGGGCCAGCTTGCCGATCGGCTCGCTTTCCTCGTATCGCGCGTATGTGTCCGACATTCTTCCGACATCGGAAGAGTTCGAGGCCATGAGAAACGCGACGCGCGCCTTGCTCGAAGCCGATGCGCACGGCATGGCCGAGCATCGCGTAAGGCGCCTGTTCGGCGTGGGCGGAAGCATCCGCGCTTTGGCCGAGGTGCATGCGCATATGGCGCCGGGTTCGTCCGACAAAGATCTGACGCGCCTCGATGTGCGCGGTTTGGCGAACGACGTCTTCGAGCGCCGTCGTGCGTTTTTGGATGCGGTATTGCACGTGGCGCCCGAGCGTGTGCACACCATCGCGTGCGGCCTGGCCATCCTAATCGAGTTGTTCGACGACTTCGATGCGGATAGCATCCATGTGTGCGCGAACGGCGTGCGCGAGGGCTATCTGGTGGAGCGGATGTTGTCCGCGCACGCATAGTCGGCGCGCACGATCCGGCAAAGTAACGTGCAAGCCCGCATACAGGAGAAGGGGCCCCTCGGGGTCCCTTCTCCTGTATGCGGCGATGATATGTCGGCGTTAGCCTTCGATAGAGATGAGCTTTTTCGCTTCTTCGGGGGCGGGCAGCTGCTTTTTCGGCACGACGATGCGCAGGATGCCGTCTTCGAATTTGGCGCGGATGTCGTCTTCCGAGATGTCGTCGCCGACGTAGAAGCTGCGGCGGCAGCTGCCGGTAAAGCGTTCTTTACGCAGGTAGGTGCCGTTTTCGTCCTTCTGCTCGGTTTCGTTTTCGGTGCTTGCCTGGATGGTCAGATAGCCGTCCTGCAGTTCGGCGTGGACGTTTTCCTTCTTGAATCCAGGAAGGTCGATGTCGAATTCATAGGCCTGATCGGTTTCCTTGATGTCGGTTTTCATCATGGACGGCATAGCCTGCTTGCTCTGCGGTCTGCTGCCGAAGACGTCGAAGGGGTCGCTCAGGAAATCGGCGAAGAAATCGTTTTTACGTGCGGGAACCAGCATCATGGTCATCTCCTGTCTGCGGGGCGGATGCCATCTCGTAGGGATCTTCGTTGCGGGATATGCTCTGCATCCGCTCTCTTTTCTGATTACGCTTCGCACTATAGTCTCGCTTTTAGCACTCTTCAAGCGAGAGTGCTAATACGGAACCGTCTTGTTACTTTCGTCACATCACGCAATGCTTTCGCCCGTCGTGCCTTGCGAAGTCCTTCGATGCGGCGGGGCGTCCGAGCGTTTTCGTCGGGACGCGCCGCGCGGAATCGGCATGATGCGGGACCGTCCGCCGATAATGGCGATTTACGATGGAGAAAGCACTTTCTTATGGTAGAGTGGCGCTCATAAGAAACGGCGGCTTCCTTCCATAGGCCGCGGTTTTCCGTCGTGGCGGCCGCGCGCCGCATGTTCGCTCGAAAGGAGTCGCAATGAACCAGACATCCGTGTTCGCATCGACCGTTTCCTCTCGGGCATGGTGGTGGCGCAGCTTCTAGCCGATCGGTCGATCGCGAGCTTTCGTCACGTTTCAAACATTGAATGAACGAAGGGCTCCGGGCGACCGGGGCCCTTTTGCATGGGTCCGCAAGGACGGGCATGCCCTGCGGGAGCGGGGCGGTATGGAAGGAAATCAACGCATGGCATCGTCAACCACTTCGCGCGATTCGTTCACCTCGCGCACGGCGTTCATCATCGCCTGCATCGGCTCGGCCGTGGGCATGAGCGCCATCTGGCTGTTTCCCTATCGTGTCGCCGAATTGGGCGGCGCGGCGTTTCTCATCCCGTATTTGATCTTCGTCGTGTTGCTCGGCCTGACGGGCGTCATCGGCGAGATGGCGTTCGGCCGCGCTATGGGCACAGGTCCGATGGGGGCGTTTTCCAAGGCCCTCGAGCTTCGCGGCGTCAAGCATGCGGGCCCTATCGGCAAGATCGTCGGCGCCATTCCCACGCTCGGATCGCTCGGCATCGCCATCGGCTATTCGGTGGTGCTCGGCTGGTTTTTGAAATACCTTGTGGCCGCCGGCACCGGCACGTTGCTGCAGGTGCCCGATATGGGCGCGTATTTCGGCGGGCTGGCAAGCGATTTCGGCAGCGTCGGGTTCCACGCGGCGGCGCTTATCATCACCTTCGCCGTCATGCTGCTGGGCATTTCGCGCGGCATCGAGCGCCTGAACAAGATCATGATGCCGCTGTTTTTCGTCTTGTTCGTCATCATGCTCATTCGCGTCGCCATGCTGCCGGGAGCTCTCGAGGGGTATAAGTACCTGTTCGTTCCCGACTGGAGCGCTCTGGCGAACCCCCAGACTTGGGTTTTCGCTCTCGGCCAGGCGTTTTTCGGCCTCTCGTTGGCGGGAAGCGGCACGCTGGTCTACGGCAGCTATCTGAAAAAGGACGTCGACGTCGTTTCGTCTGCTAAAAACGTCGTCGTCTTCTCGACGCTCGCCGCGGTGCTTTCGGCCATGATCGTGGTGCCTGCCGTGTTCGCGTTCGGCCTCGACACGCAGTCCGGCCCGCCGCTGATGTTCATCGCGTTGCCCCAGGTGTTCCAGGCGATGCCCGCCGGCGGCATCTTCTGCTTCGTGTTTTTCCTGGCCGTCGCATGCGCCGCTATCACCAGCCTGGTGAACCTGTTCGAAACGCCTATCGAGGCTTTGCAGGAGCAGCTGCGCCTTCCGCGTTGGGCCGCCGTCGCCATCGTGGCCGCCGTCGCATTCGGCGTGGGCGTGTTCATCGAGAGCGGCGATGCGGTCAGCACGTGGATGGATGCCGTGTCTATCTATGCTATTCCCTTGGGTGCGCTTTTGGCCGCGATCATGTTCTTCTGGGTTTGCCCGAAGCATTTCGCCAAAGAGCAGGCGCAGACCGGTCGCGATAAGAAGATCGGCGCATGGTTCGAGCCTATGACCAAGTATTTGTTCGTCGGCATTACCGCGCTTGTCATCGTCCTGGGCATCTTCTACGGCGGCATCGGATAATCGAGGCGGCCGAAGGGCGCGGCCTCAGAGGCGCTTTTGCACGCGGCGCATGACCGTATGCAAAAGCGCCTCGTTCGTTGTACGCCGCGGCTTTCTCGTGGCGGTTTCGTGACGTAATCAACCCTTGCGTCCTTTTCGGGTATACTGCGGCAATGTCGATAGCTCCAGTGCCGCGGACGGGCCTGGGCGGCGCCATGGTTCGAACCTGGTCAGGTCTGGGAGGAAGCAGCCATAAGGGCCCGCTGACGAGCGCCCATGCCTGTCCGCCGCACTGAACCGCATTAGCGGGTATCGACTGCACGGCCTGAGGCATCGTGTTTCGCGCATACGCTATGTTGCGCGAATCGGAATGCCCCAGGCCGTTTTCATGCGGTCGTCTGCATCGTTTCAGATACGCCGCGGCTTTCGCCGCCTGTTCGAAAGGCTCAGAGTGGAAATCGTTCAATTCTTCCTCGACCTGCTTTCCGATCCCCGCGCCGCCATCGCGGGATGGATCGTGGCGCTCGGTCCTTTGTGGGTATACAGCCCCTTGTTCCTCATCGTGTTCGTCGAAACGGGTCTGGTGTTCTTCCCGTTCCTCCCTGGCGATTCCCTGCTGTTCGCCGCAGGCGTCTTTTCCGCCGACGGCGGCGGGCTGAATGTATGGGCCACGTTGTTCGTGTTCTACGCGGCGGCCATCCTGGGCAACACCTCGAATTACTGGATCGCCCGTTTCTTCGGCGCGCGCATCATCGATTCGGGCAAGGTGAAGGCCTTGACGCCCGAGCGTATGGCGAAGCTCGATCATTTCTTTGCGAAATACGGCGGGCTGACCATCGTCATTACGCGTTTCATGCCGTTCTTCCGCACCTTCGCCCCGTTTATCGCGGGCACCGGCCATATGAATTTCGGCAAGTTCACGCTGTTCAATGCCATCGGCGGCGTCGCATGGGTCACCTCGTTCGTGCTCGTGGGCTATTTCTTCGGCGGCATTCCTGCCGTGCAGGAGCATTTCGAGGTTATCGTGCTGGGCATCGTGGCGGTCTCCGTGGCGCCCGCCATCATCGGCGCGGCGCGTGCCGCTCTTATCGCGCGCAAGAAAAAGAAATCGTGCGCATAAGACGTCGGTTCGGCTATAATACCGTCTGCTTCATTGCGCGGACATGGCTCAGTTGGTAGAGCACAACCTTGCCAAGGTTGGGGTCGCGGGT
>JAUNBA010000022.1 GCA_030527325.1 Slackia sp. | reverse complement strand
CCTACACAATTAGACAAAAACTCCCTCGCTTTTTTCATGCATATATTTGTTCGCGTAAATGCGGTCAACCGCCTACATCCGTGTCGCCGACGAGAAATCACGAATAGAGGGTAGAGATGGAGGCCCGAACCATCCCCTGGACTTCGACGGATTCGTAAACAAAAGCACGCCGCGCGCCGGACTCCCGCCGCATGGCGCCGTGTCACCGACGCAGACCGAGGATGAAAAGCAAAAATCCCCCACTTTCCGAGAACAAGCACGAAGGGTCGGAACGCATACAGCGACCGACCCTTCGGTAATGTACGGATTCCGACGTCGAGGCGAAATTCGCCCGCCGGCCGCCGATACCCCTCTGCGACGCCCCTCCCTAAGGCAGGCGGAAGAATTTCTTCTTACCCACCTGGACCTCGGCCTGCATCAGGCGCTCAGGATCGAGGTTGTACGCTTTTTCGGGAAGCGCCTCGCCGTTAAGCTTGACGGCACCGCCGTCGATCAGGCGGCGCGCCTCGGAAACACTCGATGCGGCGCCAGCATCTACCAGCAATTTCGCGAAGTAGATTTCGCCTTCGTCGTTGGGAAGCAATTCGATATCGACGATCGGCGCGTCCTCGGGAAAGCCGTGGTCCTTGAACTTCAAATCGAAATCGGCCTCAGCCGACTGGGCGGCGGCTTCATCATGATAAGCAGCGACGATGTTACGAGCCAAAGCGCGTTTCACCTTGTTGGGATGAAGCTCGCCCGCTGCAAGACCGCGCTCGATATCGTCGATTCGGTCGACGCTCGCCGTCGAAGCGAGACGATAGTATTTCACCATGAGCTCGTCGGGGATGCTCATCACTTTTCCGAACATATCGTGAGCCGCGTCGGTCAAACCGATATAGTTGCCGTAGCTTTTCGACATCTTCTGCACGCCGTCGGTGCCTTCGAGCAACGGAAGCGTCAAGGCAACCTGGGGCTCCATGCCCAGCTTCTCCATAAGCTCGCGGCCCGCAAGAAGATTGAAAAGCTGGTCGGAACCGCCGATTTCGACATCGGCGCCGATGACGACAGAGTCATACGCCTGCATGACGGGATACAGAAACTCATGCAGCGCAATGGGAAGACCGCCCGTATAACGCTTATGGAAATCATCGCGTTCGAGAATTCGAGCCACCGTGAAATTGCTGAGCAGAGAAAGCAGCTTCTCCATATTCAGGTCGAGAATCCACTCGGAGTTATAGCGGAGCGTCGTTTTCTCGGGATCGAGAATCTTGAACGCCTGATCGACATACGTCTGGGCATTTGCCGCGATCTGCTCGCGGGTCAGCTGAGGACGGGTCGAATTGCGCCCCGAAGGATCTCCGATAAGAGCCGTGCCGTCGCCGATGATCAACGTAACGCGATGACCGAGGTCTTGGAACTGGCGCAGCTTGCGCAAAGGAACCGCATGGCCCAGGTGAATATCGGGAGCAGTGGGATCGACGCCGAGCTTGATGTTAAGCTCCTTGCCACGCTTGAGCTTTTCGAGCAAAAGACTTTCGGGCACGAGCGTATCGATGCCCGACTTGATGATATGAAGCTGTTCTTCGGGGGTTATCGGACTCATCTCCTTTACCGTAGGCGCCATCGCGCGTTACTCGTATAGCACAGAGGCCCGCGAGCACGGGCCCCATCATGGTAGCACAGCACGATGCGAACTACCGCACGCCCCTGAACAGATGGCCCGTGGTACAGCCTTCGGCTTTAGCAACCGCGTTATCGCCTTTCATAGCGATATCGCGAGCCCTGACCGCACGGGCGACCGCCTTGGAAGTCTGCTCGGAATTCATCAACGTCGAATCAACCATGAACGCCGTGACCCCCGCTGCTATCAGTTTGCACGCAAGATGCGCAGCATCGAGCTGGACGGCATTGTACAAATGGCTCCTGCCGCACGAATCCGTAACCACCTGGAACTGATAGCCCTTGCGATCTTCGAGGAAATGCGGGCTTTTGCGACGAGCGCATTCGGAGCAACGTTGATTGCAGGGACCCTGGCTCATAAGCAGGCAATGCTCGGTGGTCATAAGCTCCTGATACCCGGAAATCGTCAATCCCAGGGGCACAGGCGATGCCTCGCCGAGCGTTTCGATTTGCGTCAAGGTCAATTCGGGCGAAAGCCATACGCGTTCGACGCCTCGGCGCGCCATCTCTTGCAAGGTGAACTCGTTCGTGACAGGAATATGAGGACCGACCTCGACCTTCATCCCGCAGCGCAGCGCGCGGTCGAGCTGACCGAAATTCTCCACGAACAAAGGCTTGCCCGGCTTGGCGTATTCCCAGATATCGAAAGACGCATCCGCATTCATCGGCTCTTTATCGACGACGGGCATGGCCATGACGCATTTTCCAGGATAGCCCGCCTGCTCGGCCGTCGCGCTCAGCTGGCCGGCGACGCAGGCTTCACCGCGTCGATAGTTCAAAACAGGGACGTAGACGGCGTCGGCGCCGGCACGTTTGGCGGCGCGGGCACATGCGGGATTGGTCGCGAACGCCACGACTTCGCACGGACGATTGCGCGCGGCGGAAACGCGGTGCTGCGCAGGCGCCTTGGGAATAAGACGGCTTCTGTACGATGCAAGCATCGCCTCTTCGAGGCGCTTAAGCGCCTGAGTGCGCGCTTTGTGCAGAGCGGAAAACCCTATGCCGACGCCCTCCTCGACATCGACCTGGAGCGATTCGAAGCAAAACGGCGTATTGCCGAGGCGGTCGATATGCTCATACGCCTCTTGGGGCGAAACAGGCTTAGTACGCGCGGCTTCGACCACGGGACCTTCGAACGCCGTTTCCACGCCCGCAGCGCTCGCCTCGATGCGCAAAGGTTCGCCTTGGCGCAAGACGGCACGGGCGCGAACGGGAATCTTCGGTTCAAGGCAATCATCGACGAACGCGAGAGAGGCATCGCGCACGCGAAACACGCGATCGCCTTTGCCGACGCGTTTTTCGGGAACAAGGCGATACGCCGCGCCGTCGCGTCGCACCTCGTCGATCGTGTGGGTGAAATTTCCCTTTTTCGTCCAGAACTCGAGCACGTCGCCAGAATGCAGCTCGACATCGGAAGTCAGCATTACCGATCCGTTCGAAACGGCGGATACACGTCCTACCAGCATGCCCCTATTATTGGGACGCGCATAGCTCATGATGTCGTTTCCACGACGACCCTTAAGGTATCCTTCGGTAAATCCCCTGCTGAACGCTTCGGTCAATGCGCGGCGCTCGTCGTCGGTCGGGCCGACGCCCGCTTCGCGCAACGCGGCGACCAAATCGGCGACGTCGTCGCATGAGCACGCATCGGCGGCCTCGGCGATGCGATCGAGCACCGCCCGATAAACGCCGACGACCGCCGAAACGTATTCCGGCGATTTCATGCGGCCCTCTATCTTGACGCTATCGACCCCCGTGGCCCCTATCTCCACCAACGCATCGACGGTGCAGAGATCCTTGGGCGAAAGCAAATGTTCCCCAAGAGACGGAAGAGGGCTTTTAACCGCCGCGTTGTGCAGGGAGTACGGCAGGCGGCATGCCTGGGCGCACGTGCCGCGATTCGCGGAGCGGCCGCCGATCAACGAGCTCATGAAGCACTGCCCCGAATAGCAGACGCATAAAGCACCGTGCCCGAAGCACTCCGCGGTCATCCCCAGCTCGTGCGCCGCAGCACTCGCTTCGGCGACTTCGAGCAACGTGAGTTCTCGAGCAAGCGTGACACGCGATGCGCCCAGGGATGCAAGAGCGCGAACGCCGTCGACGCCATGCGTGTTCATCTGCGTCGAAACGTGCAAGCGCGCCTCGGGCAGAACGCGCCTCATCTCGCAAGCCAGACCGATATCCTGCACGATGAAGGCATCGACGCCGCGACGCCACGCTTGACGAACGAGCTCCAAGGCCTTTTTCGCCTCGTCGGGCATAACGGCGATGTTGACTGTCATATATATGTTGACCCCGCGCAAATGGGCGTAATCGCACGCCTGCGCGAGATTATCGAGCGTGAAATTATCGGCTCCCCTGCGAGCATTGAAATCCTCGCATCCAAGATACACCGCATCGGCTCCGGCCTGCACGGCAGCATGCAGGCATGCCATGTTTCCCGCAGGCGCCAAAAGCTCCAGGCTTCGGTATGGGTTCGTCATGGAAAATATCCTTATCATCGTCGTACAACTTTGCGCATAATACCGCTTTCGGGTATCGTGTCCCCCATGAAATCACGGAGAAAACAGCGCGAATCGCGCGCACATGCAGGGCTGTGGACCGTACTCGTCGTAACGGTGAGTATCGGAGCGGCCTTATTCGGTTGCTATCAGGGCGGAATGGCCCTCGTCGACGAATGGTGCAAAGATCTTCCCGACGTGCATGACGCCGACGCGTACAACGTCGCCGAAAAATCCACCATATACGCCAACGACTACGATGCCGCCGCGGGCACGGGCACCGTGCTCGCCGAGCTCTATCTCGAAAAGCGCGAGCCCGTCGAGATGGACCAGGTAAGCGAATACGTGCTGAAAGGCACCGTGGCGACGGAGGACGAGCGCTTCTACCAGCATAGCGGCGTCGATCTGCAAGGCGTCGTACGCGCTATCTTCGTCAACCTGACGGGCGGCCAAGAGGGCGCCTCGACCATCACGCAACAGTACGTGCGCAACACGCTCATCGCCGACGAGATGACCGACATCTCGTTCAAGCGAAAGATTCGCGAGATGGAACTTGCGACCGAGCTCGAGAAAATCTACACCAAAGACGAAATCTTGATGATGTACCTCAACACCATCAATTACGGCGACGGCTGCTATGGGATCCAGGCGGCAGCCGAGCACTACTATTCGACCGACGCTTCGGATTTGACGATCGCGCAAGCCGCCACCTTGATCGGCATACCCAATTCCCCGACCATGTTCAATCCGATCATCAACCCCGAAGCCTCCATAGAGCGACGCAACATCGTGCTTTCCCGCATGCTGACGAACGGCGTCATCACGCAGGACGAATACAACAGCGCCAAAGCCCAGGACCTCGGGCTTGTTCCTCAGGCCGACCAAGGACAAAACGGCATCAATCTGTACCCCTGGTTCACCACGTGGGTTCGCGACCTCCTGCTCTCCGAGGGAAACCCCTACGGCTTCACGACCGACAAGCTGTTCAAAGGCGGATACACCATCGTGACGAGCCTCGATCCGCGTATGCAGCAATACGCGGAAGAAGCCGTCAACGAACAATACGAGAAAGGCCGCCTCGCCGATCCTAAACAAGAATTCGCCCTCACCCTTATCGAGCCTGAAACCGGCTTCGTAAAAGCCATGATAGGCGGCAAAGACTATTGGAACGGCGACCAGTTCAATATCGCGACCAGCGTCAAAGGGCGCCCCGTAGGATCGACGTTCAAGGCATTCACGCTGGCCAACGCCATCGAGCAGGGAATCAGCCCGTCGACGAACATGAACTGCGACGGCCCCGTCAGGGTAACAAGCGGAACGAGCGAATCCCACCCCATTTACAATTACGGGCAAATCGACTATGGCACCATGTCGATTGCCGACATGACCGCCGTTTCCTCGAACACGGGATTCGTGCGCCTTTCCTACACCGACTCCGATAAAAGCGGCGTCACGCCCGAATCCATCAATGAAATGGCCGCGCGCCTCGGCCTGAACAAAGACAACCTCAAGCAGAATGTCCCCACAACGACCCTCGGCGTCGAAAATGCCAACACGACCGAGATGGCCGCCGCATACGCGACCTTCGCCGCCGGCGGCGTCTACCACGAGCCGACCCCTATCGTAAAGATCATCGATCGGGACGGCGCCACGATCGCCGACAAATCGAAAGGCTCGGAGGGAAAGCAGGTGCTCGACCCCTCGACGGCATCCGCCGTCAACCAAGTGCTCGAGGGCGTCATCACGAAATCGATCGGCACCGCAACCGACGCCCGCCTCGCTTCAGGGCAAGTCGCCGCCGGCAAGACGGGCACGACCGACGACTGGCACGACCTGTGGTTCGTCGGGTACACGCCCCAGCTGTCGTGCGCGGTATGGACGGGCGACCGCTCCAATCAGGCACAGCTTTATACAAGCCCCTGGAACCAACTCATCTGGAAAAGCCTGATAACCAAATGTCTCGCAGGTACAGCGACGGAAGATTTCCAAACCGCGCCCGCGCCCGCCTATAACAGCGTCTACAAAGGATCGTACGGATCGCAAAGCGACGAAGACGACGAATCGGACAAAGCCGACGAAACGCAAGACGACGAGAAAGACAGCGGCGAGACCTCCGACGGAAACGAGCATGCCGACAACGGATCATCTCCGAACGGACACGCGCAGGGACAGGGAGGCGCGCCGAATGCAGGCGGCGGAGAATCCCAGGGTGAAAAGCCCGACTCCAAACCCGAACAGCCCAAACCCGAGCCTCCAACCGACCCGGCTCCGCCGATCGAGCCCACTCCTCCCGCCAAGCCCGAAGAAAACGGCACAACGCCGTAACCGACGAACGAAGCCCCCATATGGGGGCTTCGTTCGTTGCGAGACGCAAAACCATACCGCCATACAACGCGTGCTATTATTATGACAGCGCACGCGACAAGGCCATCGAATATCACGAAAGAGGTCAACCGTGAACGAACAGCAAACACCTGAAACCTGCACGCACGACTGCGGTTCATGCTCAAGCGCATGCGGAGAGCGCAACATGCCGCAAAAGCTCTCCCCCAACGCCGCATCCCATATCACGAAAGTCATCGGAGTCGTCTCCGGCAAAGGCGGGGTCGGGAAAACATCGGTAACCTGCCTTTTGGCATCCGAACTCAATAAGGCGGGCAAATCCGTCGGCATCATGGACGCCGACGTGACAGGCCCCTCGATCCCCAAAGCATTCGGCGTGAAAGGGCCTTTGACCGCCGACGCCATGGGTCTTAATCCCGGCGTGAGCGAATCGGGCATCAAGGTCATCTCGACCAACCTGATGCTTCCCCAAGAAGATATGGCGGTCGCCTGGCGCGGACCCGTGGTCTCGGGAATCATCGGCCAGTTTTTCAATGAGGTAAACTGGGGCGACCTCGATTATCTGCTTATAGACATGCCTCCGGGAACGAGCGACGTGCTGCTGACCGTATTCCAGCAAATTCCCCTCGACGGCATCGTCACCGTATCGGCCCCGCAAGAACTCGTCGCCATGATCGTCGGCAAAGCGGTCAATCTCGCTCATGATATGAACGTCGATGTTTTGGCGCTCGTGGAAAACATGGCCTACTTCAAATGCGACCAATGCGATACGAAGCATTACATATTCGGCACGCCCCAAGGCTCCGAAGCCGCTCAGCGCTACGACATTCCCGCCTACGCGACCCTGCCCATGGACCCCTCTATCGCCGCTTTGGTGGACGCAGGCGAAATCGAACGTTACGACGCAGCGGAAGCCCTTAGGCCCGTCATAGCCACGCTTTAATAGCATCCGCGCTGAAGGTCTGAACCAATTCGAGACCTTCAGCGCATACCCAGGATTGCCGATTGTCCATGACCCCGCAATCCCCATGTGCATCGTCATGGACCTCACTAACATCGACGGTCTCCTCCAGCCAAGCCGCCCGCGATGCTATTTTTATACACGTTACGCCTGGTCACACTGCTATAACTTCGGAACCGAAAAACTTTTTCAAAAAAGTTCAAAATTCTGCTTGACCCTACGAAGCAAATCCGTATAATAATTAATCGCACCGCACGAAAGAACAAAAACTTCTTCGAGCGGAACCCAATAAGGGGCCTTAGCTCAGCTGGGAGAGCGCATGGCTGGCAGCCATGAGGTCAGGGGTTCGATCCCCCTAGGCTCCACCATTAATTCTATCGGAGACATAAGTCTCCGATTTTTTTATACGCGAATCATCGATGTCGAAAACATAAGCCGGCTTCGTGCCGGATATAAAACCAAAGCGCGCAATGATACGCCGCTAGCATGGGTCCTCCCTACAGAAGGAGGAACCATGTCCAACAGCGAAATCTCGCCTTGCACCGACGCCCTGCTCTCGCGTCGGGAAGCCATCGTCGCAGGCGCAGGAAGCGCCCTCGCAAGCTTCGCCGCGCTATCGGCGGCCCATGCAAGCGAAACGCCTCCGAAAGCCCCTCAGGCGTCAATCGCGACCATGCCCCTCGACGCCTACCTCGGCGCGACACGCAGCATGGTAAACGAGCTCGAACAGCATCGTGACGACAGCTATTATCTCTCCACTCCGTTTGGAAACACCGGTCCCAACGGAGAGGGCGGACCTCTCGATACATGGGACTGCTGGCATCCCCTCGGCAAACCCAACGACGACGGGGAATCCTATATGAATTGCACGGGGTTCATCGTAGCCGCCATGGAAGCATGCGGAGCCGACTGCGACATCGTCGGATCATACGTAGGCTCGACCGGCTACGACAGGGGCAACAAGGCTAATCTATCGCGATGGCGCTGGTTTCTTGAAGACCACGCCGCCATGAAAACAAGCTATTCATCGAAAGAAGAGCTCCTTGCAAGCGGAGCGCTGCATAAAGGCGACCTCATCATCGCCGAGCCGAACGACTGGACGGTTCCGGGAGCCGACGGACATGTCATGGTGTTTTGGGGCGACGATTCGTCCGAAGACCTCGCATGGCATTCGACCGAACATGCCGACGGCGTCATCGCGGGATCATTGCCAGGCAACGTCATATCACGCATCACAGCAAAACATGGAGACTGCTTCTGGATGCATGTTCCCCTCGCACATGACCGAGAATTGACCCTCAGGAAGCGCTCGGCCGACCTCTCTGTCACCGATGGCACGGCCAACGACGCCTACTCGCTCGCAGAGGCGCAATTCAGCCTCTTCGAGACTTACGAAAACGGCACGCTTGACGGCTTCATCGCATCGTTTACGACCGATGCCGAAGGCAAGGCCACGGTACGCATACCGCAAAGCGACTTTCTCTGGGTACGCGAAGACGTCGCACCGCGCGGATTCCTCGCTTGGGACGAACCGCGCAAAATAGCCGTCGCCGATAAAACCGCCGTCGATTTGGAGGACCGCCCCTGTCTTTCGCGTCTTATCGTGAAAAAGGTAGATGCGCAGACAGGAGCGCAGGCGCAAGGACACGCAACGCTCGAAGGCGCCGTTTTCGAGCTTGTGGATGCAAACGGGCACACCCATAGCGCACATACCTCCTACGACGCAAAACGCCAAGCCTTCGTAGCCGTTTTCGAGGAGATCGTATGCGGAAAGGCGCGAATCAGGGAGTCGCAAGCGCCAACCGGCTATCTTCCTCAAACAGACTGGGTCGATATCGCCCTCGAGGGAAGCAGCGAAGAGCATATCCACGAGATGCCCCTCCACATCTGCGAAGAGACACCTGTGCGCGGCGACATATGCGGAGCGAAATACCGCGGCGATTCGCAGGGTGATACGAAAGACCCCCTTGCGGGCTGCTCGTTCGCACTCTGGCTGCAAGACGACGGAACGCTCTCCGCAAAAGGCTACGTCGTCGAAGCGATCGTCGACGGGAAAGGCGCCCCGGTATGCAGCCGCGACGGCGCCCCCTTGAACGGGGCGCTCATCGGAACGGTAGAATCGCATGACGACGGACGGTTCACAAGCAAGGACCTACTTGAAGATTGGAATCCCGACGAGCATAACGGGGCGCAACGACCACGCAACGCGCTTCCCTACGGCCTGTACACCCTCGTCGAAACGCACTGCCCCGACGCCGCTTACGAACTCATCGAGCCGATCGTCGATATTCAAGTGGCAGCAGACGGACAAGAGGTCTTTTTCATCATCGAAGACGACCTCATAGCGTCTCCCGTCCGCATCGTGAAAATAGATGCGGACAGCGGCAAGCCCATCGCGAAAGCAGGAACCGAGATAGCATTGCTGCGTAAAAACGACAACGGATCATACGAACGCGTGGAATTCGAAACGCACTATCCCGACGAGCAGCGAATAACGTCGTTCGTCGTGCCGCAATCGGGAATCGTCCAATTCCCCGAGAAACTCGCACAGGGCTCCTATGCGATACAAGAAATCAAAGCCGTTCCTCCATACACGCTCAGAAGCGACCCCGTCTACTTCGAGGTCGATGCGGCTCACGACTGGGGAGATAGCGACATTATCGAGATAGAGCTTCCCAACGAGGCGGCCCAAGGATGCATCGAAGCCCATAAAATCGACGAAGAAAACGGCGCGGCGGTAGCAGGGGCGGCCTACGAAGTGCGCGCGAAAGACGACGTGAAAACCCCCGACGGAACCTTGCATCACAAGGCAGGGGAAATCGTGGGGACCCCCGTCACCGACGATACGGGATCGTGGCGCATCGAAGGCCTATCGCTCGGCATGGGGTCTGCGACCTATATCGTGAAAGAAACAGCGTCGCCCGACGGTTACGTGCACGAATCGTTCGAGCGAGAAGTAACGCTGTCATACGAAAGCGACGCTGTGGATCTCGTTCTGGTATCCGTAGAGATCGAAGAGGCGCCCTGCAAGGCCATCGTACACAAACAAGACGTCCTGACAAAAACGCCTATCGAAGGCGTCGAGATAGCGCTCTACCGTTCCCATGCGCAGGAGGAATCGAACGAAGTCGAGGAATCGCCCGTCGAAACCGCTACGACCGACGAGAACGGCGATGCGGTCTTCCTGAGGATGATGCGCGGCAAGACATACCGCTTCGTCGAAACAACCAGTCGCATCGACCTGGGATATCCCACGCAGCACTGCGAGCAAACCCTCTATCTCTCCGATGCAGGTCTTTGGTACGATTCCGAAGAGCATACGCTCGATGAAACGGCAGAAGGAAGACAGGAGGCGCTCGTCGAATTCGAAAACGACTGTTCGAAAGTGGTCTTCCATAAAGTCGACGCCGCCGCGCGGCATCGTGCGTCCTCCGAAGACGAATGCGAGGCGATATGCGCTACCGCCCTGCTTTCAGGCGGATCATTCCGCTTGAAAGACGCGCAGGGCTCGATAATCCCCCTGCAGGCAGACGGCGGGGAATCGATCGAGAACTGGCAAGCATCGGCAGACGCTCCTGTCTGTTTCACGCATCTTGCAATCGGGGAAACCTACACGATAGAAGAGATCGAACCGCCCGAAGGATATCGAGGACGCAATACGAGCATCGACTTCACCGTCGAAGACACACTCGAAATCCAACATGTCGTAATGGAAAACGAGCAGGCCCCCTCGCTTGCCAAAACATCCGACTCCTCATCGACCCTCGCATCCATAGGGGCCGTTGCCAGCATAGGAGGCATGGCGCTCGCCTGGTATTCACACAGGCGAGCGACTCTCGAAAGCAAGCCCGAGCGATAAAAAAAGCCCGCATATGCGGGCTTTTTCAGCACGAAGAGAAACTACTTCAAAGCAGCCTTGGCGATTTCGACGACCTGAGCGAATGCATCGGGATCGGAAACAGCCATATCGGCGAGAACCTTGCGGTCAAGCTCGACGCCGGCCTTCTTCAGACCGTTCATGAAGACGGAGTAGGACAGACCGTTGATACGGGCAGCAGCATTGATGCGGGTGATCCAGAGACGACGGATGTCGCGCTTCTTGTTGCGACGATCGCGGTACTGGTACTGCAGCGAATGCTGGACCTGCTCTTTAGCACCACGATAAGTACGGGACTTAGCACCGTAGTAGCCCTTTGCGCGATCGAGAATGACGCGACGCTTCTTATGGGCGGAAACTGCACGCTTTACACGAGGCATTGACTATCACTCCTTGCTTATCGAATGCCGAGATTCTTGCCGACGACCTTGCGGTCAGCAGCTGCGAGCTCGGTTTCATGACGGAAATTACGAATGCGCTTGGGGCTCTTCTTGGTCTTGATGTGGCTCTTGAAAGCCTTGGCGCGCATGATCTTGCCAGAACCGGTAACGCGGAAGCGCTTAGCGGTGCCCTTATGAGTCTTCATCTTAGGCATGACGTATGTCCTTTCTTCTCCTCGATAGACGCGTTTTACTTAGCGTCTTTCTCTGCTGCCTTTTTCGCACTTGCCGGCAACGGAGCAATAAGCATGTGCATATTGCGGCCTTCCATCTTCGGCGCATTCTCGATCACGGCGATGTCTTTGAGATCGTCGGCAAGATGCTCGAGAATGGAAAGTCCTTGTTCGGGGTGAGCCATCTCGCGACCACGGAACATAATGGTGATCTTCACCTTAGCGCCGCCCTCCAAGAAACGAAGCACGTGCTTTTTCTTGGTGGTGTAATCTCCGACGTCGATCTTCGGGCGGAATTTCATTTCCTTGATTTCGATCTTCGTCTGATTCTTGCGGGCCTGCTTGGCCTTGATAGCCTGATCGTATTTGAACTTTCCGTAATCCATGATGCGGCATACGGGCGGTTCGGCATTCGGGGCGATCTCGACGAGGTCGAGACCTTGGCCATCGGCGATGCGCTGTGCTTCGCGCGTGCTGAAAATGCCCATCTGCGATCCGTCGTAACCGATCAAGCGGCACTCGCGGGTGCGGATTTCGTCGTTGAGCCTCGGCTCCTGAGCTGCTATCGCGCTCACCTCCCTTTCTTCTCGCCTATGCGAGTTCGTGCTGTAACAAAAAGCCCTATCGGACAACGATAGGGCTCGAAAATGTCAAACATATTCTTGCAACCCATCAGCTTGCGCCGAACTAGGCGGAGAGCGACGCCCTCACTTGAAACAGCTTGCACATAATAGCACGAATACGACGCGATGCAAGAAGAATCGCAGAAATCGAACACGAAGCCTATGCCGACTTGATATAGAGATACACCTGACGAACGGTGTCGGCCAAATTACCCGAAACGTTGGCGGCAGAATAATCGTAGCTTAGCTTGCACGACCACGCATACGACATTCCATCTTCCGAAGCGCCCGAACCCTCGAACGTGTACATTTCCTGAGCGATCGTGACCCCGTCGTCGGCATAAGTCCGATATGCATCGACCGCAGGCATCTCTATCGAGGCCCCATCGACGGCAATACCCGCCATCGAAACGAGGTTTTCGACGATATGCTCGGATGTCACCGCATCGGCGAAACTGACGTCGCCGTAGCCGAGAGAGCCGACCGATGCGGAATAGCCGGCCTCGGTCACCATGCCTTGGCCATCGAGCGTCAAGTACACCATGGCGGCATTGCCCTTCGAGTCGGCCAGCTCTTCGGTCAACGCCAAAGCGACGCTGCGGCCGACCGTTTCAGACGTTTTCTCATCGCCTTCGCCGTGTTCCTCGACGATATCCTTCGACGACGTTTCAATCGCGCCGCGGCCGACAAGCGCAATGGCCTCGCTTTCCGTCTTGCCGATAAGGGAAGCCAACCGCGGCGTCTCCTTATGCGCAACCGTCCCCTTGCCGGCGTCCGCAAGGGCGGTCGCATTCGATTCTTCCCGGTGAGCCGCCGCGGCTTCGACGGCCCTCGTCGTGCTGCCGGAAGCGAATACCAGCTGCACTATGCAGTAGCCCGCAACGATGACGAGCACCGAAAGAACGATCGAAATGCCTATGAGCACCGTGCGTTGACGACGCGATTTTTCGTAATGCTGCGAAGCGGCCTCCCCGTGCGAGACGCTCGCGCGACCCTGTGCAGGCGCATCGAAAGACCCGCCGGCAGAAACATCGTCATCCGCGGCGACGCGGGCATGCCTGGCATGCTTTGCCATGGTTCGATATCCTTTCACCCCGCATGCCGACCGTTCGGCATGCCCCTGCTACGCGAACGCGATATACGCGATAATGGCGGCGAGCACGACAGCCGCCGCGGCGAGAATGGCCTTCTGCATTCCGCTCATAGGAGGAATGTTTTCGAGATCTTCCTCGGTCTGCTCTCGATATCGATCATCATGAGTCACAAGACCACGCCCCTTCCTACGCGCACAGGCGCCGTTTCGATACAGTTGGAACATTATAGGATCAAGCCGCCTCGTCCTTGCGGGTCCGATTCGAATATCCACGCAGCGAGCGCATCGGCACGGCATGGAAAAGGGCGGATCGAACCGCCCTTTTCCTCCGTATCTCACAAGAAAACGCCTCGATGCGACACGCAATGATGCGACTACGACAAAAAGTCGTCGAGAATCTCCGCTTCGGCTTCTTCTTCCGTCAAGCCGAGGGTCATCAGCTTCGTGATCTGGTCGCCCGCTATCTTGCCGATAGCCGCCTCGTGGATAAGCTGGGCATCCTCGCTTGCCGCCTCGATGCCGGGGACGGCCTTGACCTTGGCGGAACCCATGATGATGGCGTCGCATTGCACGTGTCCGCGACAAGCGGCCTCGCCTATAACCAGGGGATTGAAAATCTGCACGGATTCATCCTGCGCGACGCTGCGTGAAATCACCTGCACGCTGGAATCGTCGCCGAGAAGGCGCACTGTCATGTTCGACGTCGCCGTCTGCGAGCCGTGCGTCAGCAACTTTTCGGTCAGCACCAGCTTGGCACCCGACGCGACCTCGGCATTCGTATCGCGAACCGTCGAAGAGACACCCTTGAGCTGGGTCGTCTCCATATCGCATCGGGACCCCTCGTCCATGTAGATGTTGGTCGTGGGATTCAAGACGCGCTCGCCGATGCCGTCGCCTTCCCCGTAATGCTTCTCGACATAACGGACGCGGGCGTTTTTCCCGATCCAAAAACTGTGGATGCCGTCGTGCTCGGTCTTCTCGTCGCCCGCATTGTGGATGCCGCACCCCGCCACGATCGTGACATCGGCGTCGTCTCCGATATGGAAATCGTTATACACCACATCGGTTATACCCGCCTTCGTCATGATAACGGGAATGTGCACCGTTTCGTTTTTCGTGCCCGGCGCAATGCTGATCTTGATGCCCTGCTTATCGGTAAAGGCCTCGATCGTGATGTTCGCGCTCGAATGGCGCTCGACGAGCTGGCCGTCTTTGCGAATATTGAATGCGCCGCGCGGCATGCCGTGAATGTCGGCGATCTGCTCGAGCAGCTGCTCGTCTATCTTCGAAAGGTCTGCCATGAGACGCTCCTTAGCAATTCGTGGAAATCTCGGTCAGGTGCAATTCGGTAGGCTGGCTGAGCTGACAGCCATGGCGACCGCGATCGGCCAGCCCGAGCTTGGGAAGGATCTCCTCGCGCGGACCCATCTCTTCGATGCGACCGTTGCGCAAACACACGATATCGTCGGCGAGCTGGATGATGCGCTCTTGGTGGGAAATGATGACGATGCTGCGGTCATCGCGCGTCTCGTGAATATCGCGGAACGTCTCGGTCAAACGATCGAAGCTCCAAAGGTCGATGCCCGCCTCGGGCTCATCGTAAATCGCCATCTTGGGATCGCGCGCGAGCATCGTGGCGATTTCGATACGCTTGACCTCGCCGCCCGACAGGCTCTTGTCGACCTCGCGCGTCAAATACGCGGCAGAGCACAAACCGACTTTGGCAAGGTATTCGTTGCATTCGAGCGCGGGAAGGCGTTTGCCGGCAGCGAGTTCGAGAAGTTTTTTCACCTTCATTCCCTTGAAGCGGGCGGGCTGCTGGAAACCATAGCCGATGCCGAGCTTGGCTCGCTCGGTAATGGATGCATGGGTGATGTCCTGCCCGTTGAACAGGATAGCGCCCGACGTGGGCTGCTCGATGCCCATGATGAGCTTCGCAAGCGTCGATTTACCTCCGCCGTTAGGACCCGTGATGACCGTGAACTTGCCATCGTCGATGGTCAAGGACAGGCCGTCTATAATGCGCTTCGTTCGAGACGACCCATCCTCGACGGGAACCTCGAATACGAGATCTTTCAGTTCAAGCATTTCCGCATTCCTTCATTCGTCGCGTTATTTGCTACCTAAACAATAACATATAAACGATACGGGGTCTCTTTCTCCAAAGAAACCCCGTATCGTACGCACATTATGCCGCTGCCGAGACGCCCGCATCCGCCGACGACGTCGACACGGCGCCGTTCACGCCCGTGCCCGTCGACGAGCCGGGGGCGACGGCGTTCGCGCCGGCATCGAGTTTCGGAGCCGCGCCTTCGGCGCGTTCCACGCCGGCGACGCCATGTTCAGCCCCATCGCCATGGTCGCCGGCATCCGACGGAGCGCTCGACGTGGAAAGCTCGATGGAAGGCAGCGATGCCAAATCGAGAGGAGAACCGAGCCATTTCGAGCATATCGCGGCCGCGATTCCGTTTCCCGAAACCGTCGAAAGCGCATCGGATACCGCTTTTTGCAGGGCCGTGTTATCCGAAGCGACAGCCACGCCGTAACCGCCCGGCGCGCCGAGCACGGCGATGGGCGCTATGTCGACGTTCTGCCCCAAAGCGGCATAGGTGCCGATAACGGCATCCGCAGCGACATAGGAGACTTCTTTGGTCTCGACCGCCGACAGCGCAGACAGCAAATCGCCCTTCGCGACCAAAGCCTCGTCGCCGAATGCATTGCTCACGGCCCATGCGCTCGTCGACGACGACTGGGCGGCGATCTTCGGAGCGGACGAGCGGGACGGAACCGTCGAGCCGTCGACGGCGAACAAGGCGACGCCCGTCTGAGTATACGGATCGGAGATCCATATGTCGGCGCTTCGGTCGGCCGCACCCGCCCCCATCACGATATCGACGTCGCCTTGAGCCAGCGCCCCGGAAACATCGACGGCGCCATCGGAGCCCAGCGAGACGATTTCAAGCTTGAGCCCCAGCTGATCGGCAATCGCGGCGGCGATATCGACATCGAGGCCCGAGACGCCGGCGCCCTGAGAGGAGCCCGTCGAAGACACCACGAACGGAGCGCCGCCGCCGACGCCGACACGCAAAACGCCCTCTTTGCCGATCGTCGGCGAGGATACCGTGGGTTCGAGCGCCTCGGGGGTATAGCCGGCGGGAGCCTTCGAGCAGCCCGCGAGCATCATGGCCAAAACGCACGCGACGCAGGCCGCGACCCCCATCACCGATACGCGATGCTTCATCGTTTCGTTCCTCTTTTCAGATTGCATGGTCACCGCTTCTTCCGGCTGACCTAGTCTTTGCCCCCACACTCGCGCACAGGGGATTCGCGGACTATTCCGCTCCGCCCTCTCCCCCGGTGCGGCCGGGTGCCGCAAAAAATCGCCGAGGGGTGCGTCTTACTCCTAGGATACGCCATGCTCGCGCGGCGAAACCGCGCTTACGTGGATCCTTTCGACCGCATCTGCCATGGACTGAGAAACGCCCGAAGCGTCTCCGCAACTACAGACCCGAAAGAAGCTCCAGGCAAGTTTACCGGATTTGCCGACGCCGCCCGCGTTCTCGGTCGGCGTCGGCGCAAGGCATCCGCCGCCGCCCGCTTCGAAAGCGGCCGGATTCGAGACGGAGCGCACGCCTACGATGGCGGCACGATTCAACGAAAGGAGCGCCATGCCCTCGTTTCTCGCGCAGGCCGCCTGCGAAACGCTTTGGCCCACTCGCTGCGCCGTCTGCGACGCCCCCGGTTCGCTTCTGTGCGAACGCTGCGCCGCGCAGCTGCATTTCGTCGACTTCTACCAAGCATGCCCCCGTTGCGGATCGCCATGGGGCAGAATCCAGTGCGATGCATGCGACCCCACGGCCCGCATGCATAAACCATGCGTCGAGCCTTGCGTGAGCTGTCTCGAATACGACCTTGCCGCCGGCCGCATCGTCAAAACGTTCAAGGACAAAGGCGAGCGACGCCTCGCCGAACCGATAGGGCTTATGATGGCACGCATCGCACAGCCTTCCTGGACAGCCTGGGCCCAAGCCGTCTCGTTCGTGCCCGCGACGAAAGCCGCCGTCAAACGCAGGGGATTCGATCACGCCTCCTTGCTCGCAGGCGTTTTCAGCCGCGCGACTCAACTGCCCTGCGTGCGGCTCATAGAACAGGCATCGGCCGCAGACCAGCGTCTGCTGGGGCGAAGCGATCGACAGGCCAATATGGCGGGACGGTTTCGTGCGCCGCGGGCGCGCGCATTCGAACGCGTCATCGTCATCGACGATGTGCTGACCACGGGATCGACGCTCGCCGGCGCACGCATGGCTCTCGAACGGCAAGGATGCGCCGCACGCTTCGTCACTTTTGCGCGCGTCTAGCCCATGCATCGCCTCACAGCAAGGCTTTAATGCATTTTATGTTCGCTTCGGAAGGCCGGCTATGACGCTCGGGGTCATAGCCCCTATAATTTTGAAAGTTTTGTTTAAATAGAAAAGAAGCGAAAGGGCAGAAGTCTCGTGCTAGACCGGATTCTCTCACAGCTCACCGTGGTCGACGTGTTCAACACTGCCGTTTTCCTGGCATTCACGATTTGTTACGTATACCAGTTCTTCTACATCTTCACCGTGCTCACCAAAAAGCCGCCTCGTCAAACGGCCAAGCAAAACCATCGCTATGCGGTCATGATATCGGCGCGTAACGAAATCGCCGTGATCGGAGACCTCATCCACAGCATACGTGTGCAGAACTACCCGCAAGAGCTGATCGACGTCTTCGTCATCGCCGACAACTGCACCGACGAAACGGCCCGCGTCGCACGCGAAGCGGGAGCGACCGACGTCTTCGAACGCTTCGACAAAGACTTCATCGGAAAGGGCTACGCCCTCGATTTCGGTTACCAAGAGATTCAGAAGCGCTATGCCCAAAACGGCTACGAAGCCTACTTCGTCTTCGACGCGGATAACGTCCTCGACGTGAACTACTTCCGCGAGATGAACAAAGTCTTCGATGGCGGCGCCATCGCTTCGACGAGCTACAGGAATTCGAAAAACTACGGCAGCAACTGGATATCGGCGGGATACGCCGTTTGGTTTTTACGCGAAGCCAAGTACCTCAGCCAGGCCCGCCTGACGCTCAACACCAGCTGCGCCATATCAGGCACGGGATTCTTCATCGCCGCCGACGTGCTCGCCCGCCATGGCGGATGGAAGTGGCATCTGCTGACCGAGGATATCGAATTCTCCGCCCAGACCATCACGGAGGGAGGCCGTATCAGCTACTGCCCGACCGCCATGCTCTATGACGAGCAACCCATCACCTTCAAAGACTCTTGGAACCAACGCTTCCGCTGGGCCAAGGGATTCTATCAGGTGTTCGCCCATTACGCTCTCGGATTGTTCAAGGGCATCTTCACGAACAAAAAAGGCGCGCGCTTCGCATGCTACGACATGCTCATGACCATCGCGCCCGCGATGCTGCTCACCATCATCACCATCGGATTCAACGGCACCATCGCCATCCTCGCGCTCCTCGGTTACATATCGGCGGGATCGATGATCGTAAGCGCGCTGTCCTGCATGTTCTTCTGCCTGTTCAACTACTGCCTGTTCATGTTCATACTCGGAGCGCTGACCACGTTCACCGAATGGGACAACATCCATTCGACCCCTGGCAAGAAAATCAAATACCTGTTCACCTTCCCCTTCTTCATGCTGACCTATATACCGATCGCGTTGGTCGCCCTGTTCAAAAAGGCGAAATGGAAGCCCATCAGCCACACCATCTCGGTCGACGTCGAACAGATGAGCAAGGCGAGTCAGAAATAACGCGTCCGCTTCGTCGACCGTTCGCGCGGATGCGACAGGCATGCGAAACCGGCACGCCTTTACGCTATGATGGGGCGCGATACGTTCGGGCAGGACTCGAGCGCATCGCGCATTCAACCGCCCTCCTATAAAGACAGGAGTCCAGCTATGCCCGCAATGCTCGCCGCAGGTCTGACACGCGCCCTGCCTCTTCTCGCCGTCCTCGCCGCCATCGCCGTCGCCATCTACGTCTTCGTTTCCTGGAAATCAACGCCCGCACGGGCGAAAGAAGTGCTCATCGAAGTGTTCGTCGTGCTGAATTCCGCACTCTCGGCCTTCTTTCTGCTCGCGCTGCTTTATGCCGCGCTCGAAGACAATGCATTCGTCGGCGAATTCTTCGCCGTATGCCTGATCACGACGCTCGCCGTCCTCGGCATAACCCTGCTATGCCGCCGCACGTTCCTCAAGCACAATCCGAATTACCGATGGCGCGTCACCCAACGCGCCGAAAAACGCCGCCGCGATCGCAATCGCTGAACTCGATCGGGCCGCGTACGAAAACCGGGATTCTTCCCTCTAATCAAAACCACCCGTGATAACGGGTGGTTTGCTCTTAGGGTGTAACCCTTGGGATGCCGACTGGCGCCTAAAGACGCCGGCCCTCACTACGTTCAGGCCTCGTTGTCATTGACTCGTGGCAAGCCGGCCGAGCCGGCCCGCCGTTACCTCTTCCCGAACGGATCCTCGTACTCCTTG
>JAUNBA010000008.1:3271-79016 GCA_030527325.1 Slackia sp. | reverse complement strand
TCCTCATTCGACGGAGTGAATAAAGCCCCCAGACACACTTTTTGTCCTATAACCCCTGTTCGATGCGTTAAGCGGCATCGAACATCGAAGGCGAATGCGACGGCGCGCTATGCGCTGCGGCGCGTTCTCGGATTCTTGTCGCGATCGTGCGCAACCGCTGCGTTCCGTCAAGGGCGCGCGATGGACCTTTCGAAGGGGCGGACGGGCCGGCTTCGCCCGCGTCCGTTCCCGTAGCGTGCGTGGTTCGCATGCTCGAATGCTACATGCGCCGCTTATGGAAGATGAAGTGCGGCAATCGGTATGTTTTTTACGGTAAACGGCAGCAAAGAGGCTCGTACATACGCTTAAAACGGTAATTTCCCCCCAAATGGGTGATACCTTTTTACGGTCTCTGTGAAGGATGTGTGTTAAAGTTCTCGATGCATTTCGCCTACGGTTTACCTATGGCTGCGCATGACGGCTCTTCTCACGGCCCTGCGCGCCCCCTCCAAATCGTATGCGGGATACAGAGGAAGAAGGAAGAGAGAGAAACCGAGAAAGGGGGTATCCATGGCTGAGGAAACCAAGACCGAGGTCGCAGCGACCGAGGAACCCGCCAAGGATGCCAAGCAGGCTAAGCAGGGGAAGAAGAAGTGGCCGATCGTCGCAGGCGTCGTGGCCGTCGTGCTGGTCGCCGCGGGCGCAGGCTTTTTCGTATGGCATGAGCAGCCGAGCTTCTGTAACGCTATCTGCCACACTCCCATGGATGCGTATGTCCAGACCTATGTCGACGGCACGCATGACAAGTACGGCAACGAGCTGACCGAGGACGCCGACAAGATGTCCATGATGGCCTTCGCTCATGCCAACCCCACCGAGGGCGAGTCCACCAACTGCCTCGGCTGCCATGTTCCCACCCTGGGCGAGCAGATCACCGAGGGTATGAACTGGGTGAGCGGCAACTACGAGGTCGCTGGCGAGAACAAGCTCGGCCAGACCATCCTCGAAGACCGTGACCTGGGCGATCTTGTCGAAGCTCGCGGCTTGGCCGAGGACGAGTTCTGCATGAACTCCGATTGCCACCATGTCGCAGCCGACGGCACCGAGATCGTCGACCGCGCGTCGCTGGAGGCCGCGACCGCAGACCTCGACGCCACCTACAATCCGCACAAGGCCCAGCATGGCGAATATGCATGCAGCCAGTGCCACAAGGCGCATAGCCAGTCCGTCAACGCATGCACCCAGTGCCATAGCAGCGCTCCCGTGCCCGAGGGTTGGCTGACCGCCTCCGAGGCAAAGAAGCTTGCTTCTCTGTAAGACGTGCGCGCATCGCCGACGGCGCATGCTCGGCATGGTGAGACGCCGTCGTTCGAACCTACGCTGCTTTGCGTAATTCGTTCGGGCGATGTGAAACACGAAAGAGCCCGCCCATCGGACGGGCTCTTTTGCTGAATAATGATAATCGGGGCCATTCGGCCCGCATGACCAACACGCGTTCCGAGGAGCGAGAACATGAACACGAAAACGAAGCGCAGGCTCGTCGTGGTCACCGGCGTCATCGTCGCCGTGCTGGCCATCGTGCTTGCCGTGGTCGGAAGCGGAAGCGCCGCCAAGACCGTGTCGGTTTCCGAAGCCTTGAGCGGGGCCTATGACGGCGATCGCGTTCAGGTGTCCGGCAATGTGGCCGACAATTCTTTTGCCACCGAAGACAATGTGCTCTCTTTCGAGATCTACGACCCCGAAGGCGACCGGTCTCAGACCTTGCGCGTTCGCTATGAAGGCGCGGCATCGTCCACGTTCGGCAACGGCGTCACGGCCATCTGTACGGGGCGTCTCGATACGGCCGACGGCGTTGAGTTGGTGGCAAGCGAATTGGTGACCAAGTGTCCCTCGAAATACGAAAGCGCGACCGATGCGCTGACGCCTGCGCGCCTGCTCGAGTACGGCGACGATATCGTCGATACGACGGTGAAGCTTTCGGGCGCGGTCGTCGAAGGCACGCTGAGCGCCGCCGGAAGCGGGCAGCCTCGTTTCGTGCTGGCCGATGCGGCCGATCCGTCGGTGCGTGTGCCCGTTCTCTTCGACGGCGCGCTGCCTGACGCCGTGGTCGACGGCACCGCGCTGGTGGTCACGGGTTCTCTTGCCGCCGACGGCTCGTTCGTTGCGACCGATGTCGCGCAGGAGGGTTGATGCGCCATGTCTACGTTTGGTTTGATCGGCCTCGTCGTCGCATTCGCCGGCGTGGTCATGTCCGCGCTGTGCCTGCTCGTCGGGCAGGTGCTGTATGTTCGCGGTAAAAAGGACGCCGCCGAGACCGCATCGTGGGGAGGCTGCGCCGCCGCCGTTCTCGCCGCTCTTGCGTTGACGGTGTGCTGCGGCATCCTGGTGTACTGCTTCATGACCGGCGATATGTCCATCCAGTATGTTCTCATGGAGCATTCCGACGCCGACGGCCCGCTGGGCGTTTTGTACCGCTTCGCGGGGTTGTGGGCCGGCCGCGAAGGTTCGCTGCTGTTCTGGGCATGGCTCATCTCGGTTTTCAACGCCGTGGTGGCCGTGCGCGCGATGAAGCATCTCGATCGTCTCGACTGCATGGCGTTGTTCGTTTCCGACCTGGTATTGTCCGCCTTCGTCGCGGTCTGCCTGTTCTCTGAGAGCAACATGCCGTTCACCGCGACCGCGGCTCCCTATATCGACGAAAACGGCCGCTTGACCGCCATGGCGCAGGCGCTGGGCATGAGCCCTCTGCTCGAGCATTGGGCGCAGGCCATCCATCCGCCCACGCTGTTCATCGGCTACGCGGGTCTCACGATTCCGTTCGCGTACGCCATTGCCGCGTTGATCGTCAACGACTCCAGCGAGAAATGGGTCGTGCGTGCGGGCCGCTACGCGATGTTTTCCTGGCTGTTCTTGGGTATCGGCATCGGCCTCGGCGCCATCTGGGCGTACGTGGTGCTCGGATGGGGCGGCTATTGGGCATGGGATCCGGTCGAGAATGCCAGCCTGCTTTCGTGGATGGTGGCGCTCGCTCTCGTCCACAGCTTCACGGTCTACCGTCAGCGCGGCGCATTCAAGCGCTGGAGCGTCATGTGCGCATGCCTGGCGTTCGCCTTCGTGGTCGTAGGTACGTTTATTACGCGTTCGGGCGTGGTGCAATCGGTGCATGCCTTCGCGGGCGATCCCGTCTCGCTCGTGCTGTTCGGCGCGTTGATAGCCGTCGCCGTGGCGGTGGGCGTCATCGGCCTTGCCATCCGCTGGAAATCGTTCGCCTCCGACGATGCGATCGAATCCATGGCCTCGAAGGCCGCGGCGTATTATTTCAACAACGTCATCATGATCGTGTTCACGTTCGTGCTGGCGTATTTGACCGTCGCAAGTGCGCTGCCTTCGTTTCTGCCGTTCGGCGGCCAGGCGCTTTCCGCAGGCACCTATGACGCCATCGCGCGTCCGCTCGGCATCGCGTACTGCCTGATCATCGCCGTATGTCCTCTGCTTGCATGGAGCAAGACCGATCGTGCGCAGTTCATGCGCCTGGCGAAAGTGCCCGCCTTGTGCGCGGCGGCTTTGTTCGTCGTCCTCATGATCTATTTCGTTACCACGCTGTATCCGTCCTACGATGCGGTCATTCAGGCGGCCGCCGCCTCCGACGCGTCGCAAGCGGCCAAGGCCGCGGCCGACGATCTGCTCGCCCAGGGCCCTGTGTGGTACTACAACGGCTTGGCGGTGGTCGGCTTCGCCGTGGCGTCGTTGCTGTTTTTCAACACGCTGTTCCTCATTGCCCGCTCGGCGTCTAAGCGCGCCCGGGCGACGGGTAAAAACCCGGTGGCGGCCTTCTTCGGCATGATCGGTTCCAATTCGGCCAAATACGGCGGCTATATCGCGCATTTCGCCATGTCCGTCATCTTGATCGGCCTGATCGGCTCGTCGATGTATGTGACCGAGAAGACGGGCTACATCGCTTTCGACGAAGAGGCGAACACGGCGGAAAGCTTCGTGATCGACGATTACGAATTGCGCTACACCGACAGCGCCGTCGAGGTTCAGCCGAACGGCGACGACGTGCTGTATCGCGTCGAGTTCGACGTCTACAAGACCGACGGATCGTATGTGGGCCATGTCGATCCTTCGGTGCAGCTCGTCTCCTCGACGCAGCAGACCAAGCTCAATGCGAGCGTCATCAGCCTGCCGACCGAGGATTTGTTCGTGGTGTATCGCGGCGTCAACGAGGCGGGCGACCTTTCGATGGATGTCCGCGTGAATCCGCTGGTGAGCTTTGCGTGGGTCGGCTTCGCGCTGCTGATGCTGGGCACGGCCATAGCGACGTTCGGCCGCCGTCGCGCGCAGCGCGCCGATGCCGCGCCTGCGGGCGACGAGAAGTGACGCGACGGGCGAGGAAAGGAGAGTTCGCATGGCTGATGCGCTGGAAGTGCGCGGTCTGACGAAGGTCTTCCAGGATCGAAAAGCGCTCGACAAGGTGACGTTTTCGTTGCCCGAGGGCGCCTTTCTGTCCATCTTCGGACCTAACGGCGCGGGAAAGACCACGCTTGTGCGCATGCTTTCCACGCTGGCCAGGCCCACGTCGGGAGCGATCCGCGTCATGGGCGAAGATGCCAAGGAAGACCCCGACAAAGTGCGCGAGCATATCGGGCTGATCTCGCACAACTCCATGCTGTACCCCGATCTGACGGCGATGGAGAACCTGATGTTCGTCGCACGCATGTACGGCCTGCGCCATCCCGAAGAGCGCGTGCGCGAGCTTTTGCGCGCCGTCGAGCTGGACCACCGCCGTCACGACGACGTGCGCACCTTCTCGCGCGGCATGACGCAGCGCCTTTCGATCGCGCGCGCTTTGATCAACGACCCCGATGTGGTCTTTCTCGACGAGCCGTATGCGGGCCTCGACCCGCATGCCATCGAGATCTTCGACGGTCTGCTCGAGATGCTGCGCGACGGCCGCACGTTCGTCATGGTGAGCCACGATCTGCAGAAAGGCTTCGCATCCTGCACGCATGCGCTCGTTTTGGCGCGCGGCCGCGTGGTGTCGTTCGCCGCGAAAGACACGCTCGACTTCGATGAATTCTCGCGTTTGTATCGCGAGACCGTGGGAATGGGGGTGGCGTGATGCGTCCTGCTATGGAGCGCCCTTCGGCTTGGGCGCACTATAAGGCGCTCGTGCGCAAAGACGTTGCCCAGGAGCTGCACACCAAAGACATGCTCACGTCGATGGGGCTGTATGCGTTGCTGGTGCTCGTCGTCTACGGCGCGGCGCTCGCCCAGGCGGGCAGCGAGCTGGACATCCTGCAGATGGCGGGGGGCCTGTTGTGGGCCGTGGTGCTGTTCACCAGCCTTTTGGGCCTGAATCGTTCGTTCGCGCACGAAAAGGAGCAGGGATGCCTGGAGGGCATCTTGCTTGTCCCTATGGACCGCTCGGTGATCTTTCTGGCGAAGGCCACGGCGAATCTGGTGTTTCTTTCGGCGGTCATCGCGGTGACGGTTCCGCTGTTCTTCTTTTTCTTTTTGAGCAGCGCGGGCGCGGCGCCGTCGTGGCCGCTGATGATCGCCGTGCTGGCCGTGGGCGCCGTGGGCATCGCGGGCGTGGGAACGATGCTTTCCACCATCACGATGAACGCGCGAGGCAAAGATGTCATGCTCGCGGTGCTGTTCATTCCGCTGATGTTCCCGCTTCTGTGGTCGTGCGTGTCGGCCACGACGGCGGTGATGTGCGGCGCCGAGGGGTACATGGACACGTTCGTCACGTCCATGGCGCTTGCGGGCGGCTACGACGTGGTGATGATTCTGGTGTCGTGGGTTCTCTACGATTTCGTCGTGAGTTCGTAGAGGGGCGCCGCCGCGCGGAGCGCGCGGTCGTCGTTGTTCGGAAAAGTCCGCCGTGCGGCGGCATGGATGAAAGGAATGTCTGATGGCCAAGGGGAATACGGCCGCCGATCCGCGGGTGGGGGGCCGTCTCGATGCGCTTGCGCCGTGGGCGCTTGTCGTCGGCGCGCTGCTTGCCACGGCGGGCTTCGTCGTGAACTTCACTGTTGCGCCGCTGGTCAACGGCGCGGCGGTGAGCGAGCCTGCGCTCATCGGCGACGTGCTCGTGGGCAATAAGCTGCTTTTGTCGCAGAAGATCTTCTACTGGCATATGCCCGTCGCGATCGCCAGCTTCGCCGCACTCGTCTTCACCGCGTATTACAGCGTGCGCTTCTTGATGACTAAGCGCTCCTGCTATGACGTGCGTGCCAAGACCGCCACCGAGATCGCGCTCGTGTTCGTGATCTGCACGATGGTGACCGGCGAAATGTGGACGCGCTTCGAATGGGGCGTGTGGTGGACGTGGGAGCCCAGGCTGACCACGTATTTCATCTTGATGCTCATGATTTTCGGCTACTTCATCTTGCGCAATGCCGTCGAGGATGCGGAGCGTCGGGCGGTTTATGCGAGCGTGTTCGGCATCCTGGTGTTCGTGGACGTGCCGATCTGCTTTTTGATCACGCGCCTGATTCCGTCGAGCGTGCATCCGGTGATTTTCCGCACCGATTCGGGCCTGTCTCCCGAGATGATGGCGCCGCTCATGTTGTCGCTGGTCGGCTTCGCCTTGGTGGCGTTCGGCCTGTATCGCCTGCGTTTGCGCGTGCAGCTTATGGAAGATTCGCTTTCCCGCATTCAGGATAAATTGGAGGATTAACCATGGATCCCATTCTTGCCGAAATCTATTCGACCGTGCTCGATGCGGCCCCCTTCGTCATCGCCGCCTATGCGCTGCTGTTCTTGGTGCTGTGCGGGTATGTGGCCTATATCATGACCAAACTCAAGCGTACCGAGAAAAAACTCGCCGCGCTCGAGGAGCATCTCGACGAATCGAAATAGCCTGCATCGTACGCATACGGATCACGCGCGTGCTAAGCGACGGCGGAGGGTTCGGCCTTGGGGCCGCCTTCCGCCGTCATGTTTTCATGGGGATAGGGCGGAAACGTCGCGATCGCGCCGCCCGGCGCGCGCCCGGAGTAGAATAATCGGGTTCTGCGGGGCGATCCCCGCATCGAAAAAAAGACGCCGCCCTGCGCCACGCGATGCCGCAGGGCGCACGCGCGCCGCGACGCGCATCGGATAGAACAGGAGTTTCGCACATGAAGGCCCTTATTCCCGCCGCAGGCATGGGAACGCGTTTCCTGCCCGCCACCAAGGCTCAGCCCAAAGAGATGCTTCTGGTGGTCGACCGTCCCGCGATCCAGTACGTGGTCGAAGAGGGTCTGGCATCGGGCGCCGACGAGGTCGTCATCATCAACAGCCGCGATAAGAAATCGATCGAGGAGCACTTCACGCCCGCGCCCGAGCTGGTGGCGCATTTGCGCGGCAAGGGCAAAGACGCGCTCGCCGATGCCGTCGAGCATGCGGGCTCGCTCAACGTCTCCTACGTCTATCAGGAAGAGGCGCTCGGCTTGGGCCATGCCATCCATTGCGCCGCGGACGCCTGCGGCGATGAGCCGTTTTTCGTGCTGCTGGGCGACGTGCTCGTTCCCGATAACGAGATCTGCCCGAAAATGCTCGAGATTTCCCGTGCGCACGGCGGCGCGAGCGTCATCGCGGTGCTGCCTGTGCCCGATGACCAGGTGAGCCGTTTCGGCATCATCGCGGGCAGCGAAATCGAAGCCGGCGTCTGGAAGGTCGACGGCCTGGTCGAAAAGCCCAAGCTCGAGGATGCTCCCTCCAATTTGTCGGTGTTCGGCCGCTACCTGCTTTCCCCGCGCGTCATGGAGCTGCTCGCCGACGTGCAGCCGGGCGTCGGAGGGGAAATCCAGCTGACTGACGCGCTCGACGCGGTGCTTAAGGAAGAGGAGATGTATGCGCTGGTGATCTCCGAAGACGATGGATTCGACACCGGCACGCCTGAAAGCTGGCTTGCCGCCAACGAGGCGCTGTTCGCGCGCAAGCGCGCACAGGCTCAGGCGTAAGACGACGAAACGGCGCGGCGGCGATGCGTCCGCCGCGCGAACGGGAAGAGGACAACGTGGGATTCAATGCATTTTCGGGCGAGGCGGGGCAGGATTTCTCCGACTTGCTCAAGACCACGCCCGCGTCTGACGCACGCGGAAACGGATCCGATTCCGCCGCGTTCGCCGCGGGCTTTTCCGACGAAGAGCTCGAGGCGGTCGTAGGCCCCGAGCGTCGTTGGTCGTGGATCGAAATCGATCTGTCGGCTATCCGCCACAATATCGGCGTCGCCAAGCGCAGGCTCGCTCCCGGCTGCAAGCTCATGGCCGTGGTCAAGGCGAATGCTTACGGCCACGGCGCCGTGCAGGTGTCGAAGACCGCGCTGGCCGCAGGCGCCTCGCATCTGGCGGTCGCCACGGTCAACGAAGGCATCCAGCTGCGTCGTGCAGGCATCGAGGCGCCGGTGCTGGTGCTCTCAGAGCCGCCCGCCAGCGCCATTCCGCTGCTGCTGCGCTATCGGCTGATGCCGTCGGTGTACACCGTCGAGTTCGCCGTGGCCTACGGCGAAGCGGCTGATACGCACGGCGTGCGCGCTCCGTATCATCTGGCGGTGAACACGGGCATGAACCGCATCGGCGTGCGCTTCGACGAAGCGGTGGAATTCGCGCGCCGCATAGGCTTTCATCGGGCGCTCGTGCAGGAGGGCACGTTCACGCATTTCGCCACGGCGGATTGCGCCGAGACGCTCGATTTCACCATGCAGCTGCGCCGTTTCAACGAAACCGTGGCGGCGTTGCGTGCCGCGGGCATCGACCCAGGCCTGGTGCATTGCGCCAACTCGGCGGCCATTCTGCGCTATCCCGAAACGCACATGGACATGGCGCGCCTGGGCATCTCCCTGTACGGATTCCATCCGTGCCCCGAGACACGCGGTTATTTCGACCTGCGTCCCGCGATGAGCGTTCACGCCCGCATCACGGCGGTGAACACGCCGCCGCTCAGCGAAGGCGTCAGCTACGGGATGAACTACCGCAGCACGGGAAGCGTGAAGATCTGCGCGGTCCCGGTCGGTTATGCCGACGGATTCGTGCGCGCTTTGTCGGGCCGCACCTCGGTCATCTATGACGGACGCCTGTGCCGCCAGGTGGGCAACATATGCATGGACCAGTGCATGTTCGAGGTCGATTTGCGCAGCCACGGAACCGCGCGCAGGCCCGATCCCCATGTGGGCGACGAAGTGCTGCTGGTAGGCGCGCAAAACGGCGTTGCCGTGACCATTGAAGACCTCTGCGAGCTGCTCGGCACCATTCCTCACGAATTGTGCTGCGGCCTGTCCATGAGAATGCCGAAGGTGTATTTGCGATGACTCAGATAAACGACCATTTCGCCACGATCGCGTTTCACGAGGGCGAATCCTCGGAAGCGCTGCTGGCCGATATCGCCGCGCAGGCCGCGGCGTGCCGACGCTGCGCGCTGTGCGAGGGCCGCACGAACGTGGTGCCCGGATTCGGCAATCCCGAAGCCCGCGTCATGCTGATCGGCGAAGCGCCTGGGAAAAACGAGGACCTGCAGGGCCGCCCGTTCGTGGGCGCCGCGGGCAAATACCTCACCGAGCTGCTCGGGTATGCGGGCTTGACGCGTGACGACGTGTTCATCGCCAACGTCTTGAAGTGCCGCCCGCCTTCGAACCGCAACCCGAGGCCTGAGGAAATCGAGCTGTGCACGCCGTTTTTGCGCGACCAGGTGCGCGCTATCGGCCCTGAATACCTGGTCACCATGGGTAATTTCGCGACGAAATTCATCCTGAAGACGGAGCAGGGCATTACGGGCCTGCACGGCAAGCCGGTCTCGGCGGGCCGTTTCACCGTGTATCCGGTCTTCCATCCTGCGGCCGCCATCTACGATCGCAGCAAGCGGGCGGCCCTCGAGGCCGATTTCACGGCGTTGGGCATGCGCCTTGGGACGTCGCGCGCGGACGCCGCGTGCGACGTGGCGGATGCCTCTGAGCGTTCGTAGGAAGCGGCCCGTTTTCGAAAGCGCGTGCATGCCGCAGGATGCACGCGCTTTTTTTCATCGGTATAAAAAATTAGATAGGTAAATAGTTTGACTATCTAATTAAAACGGCTATACTGTGCTCCGCTCGGGCGCGCGGCGCTCGACGCATGCTACGAGAAAGGAGCCGTGCATGAAGATAGCCATCGTGACCGATTCCACGTGCGATTGGCCGTATGCCGATTTCGCGGCGCGACGCGTGTCCATGGTGCCGTTGAACGTGACCTTCGGCGCGCAGACCCGCCGCGACCTGATCGATCTTTCCTCCGAGGAGTTTTGCCGCGTGCTGCGTGCAGGCGAACAGGGCGCCACCACGTCCCAGCCTTCGCCCGGCGCGTTCGCATGCCTGTTCGAAGCGCTGTATGAGCAGGGCTTCGAGGCCGCGCTCTGTCTCCATTTGGCCGCGCCTTTGTCGGGAACGGTCCAGTCGGCATCGATCGCCGCCGACGGCGCCCCGATCGACGTGCGCGTCGTCGACACGCGCCTGGCATCCTCGGCGCTCGGCCTCGCGGTGGATGCGGCATGCCGCCTGCGCGACGAAGGCGTCGACGATATCGACGAGCTGCAGCGCCGCGTCGAGCGCGTGTGCGCCGAAACGCGGGTGTTCTTCGTGCCCGAAACGCTCGATGCGCTCGTGCGCGGCGGCAGGCTCGCGCGCGCGGCCGCCGAGTCGATGGGCATGCTCAACGTGAAGGCGCTCTTGACGCTCGACGAGCAGGGAAGCGTGGTATTCTTCGACAAGGCGCGCGGCCTGAAGGGCGCCGTGGCGCGCTGCGTCGAGCAGCTCGAAGCGTACGCGGACGAGCACGGCCCGGTCGATGTGCGGTATGCGCGGATCGAAAACGAGGAGGCCGCTGCGCGCCTGGCCGAGGCACTGGATGCGTCGCGGGCCGATATCGCGAGCCTGCATGCCGATACGTGCGGCGCCACCATCGCCACCCATCTGGGTTTGGGCGCATGGTGCTTGGCCATGGCCCCGCGTGTCGGGTAGGTTCGAATCAAGGAGAGGGGATTGTCGATGAGCGAAGCGCGCGAGCGTCGCCGCCATGTCAACGAATTGCTGGTGGAAACCTTCAACAGCATTTTGCGCGTCGAGGAAAACGTGGTGCGCAACAGGCTGACCGAGGGGCTGACCATTTCGGAAGTGCATGCGATCCATGCCATTGGGCTGCAAGGGGCCAGTCCGATGAATGTGATCGCGGCGCGTTTGGAGGTCACGCTCGCGACGTGCACGACATCGGTGGGCAAGCTCGTCGACAAGGGCTTCGCCGAGCGCATGCGCAGCAAGGCCGACCGGCGCCAGGTTTTGGTGTCGCTGACGAAAGAGGGCCGACAGGTCTATCGCGTGCATGAGCTGTTCCACAAGGAGATGGTGGATGCGGCGTTCGCCGATCTGACCGAGGAGGAAGAGGACGTGCTGGTGCGCGCGCTTACGAAGGTGAAGGCGTTTTTCGAGGAACCCGACCCTTCGCGTTAAGGTGCGTCGGCACAAGGCGGGCACAGCCCGCTTCTTTTCGGCCTGCAATTAATAAGATTATCAAATAATAAGAAAGGCTTAATGAAATGACGACGATCGAAATCGTGAAATCCGTGCTCGAAGACAATCTCGATATCGCGCCTGCGGAGGTGGTCGAGGATGCGACGTTCGACACGCTGGGCGTCGATTCCCTGGATATGGTCGAGCTGATCTGCGATCTCGAAGAGCGCTGCGGCGTCGAATTCGGCGAGCCGTCGGGCCTTCAGACGGTGGGCCAGTTGGTCGCCTACATCGATTCGCTGCGATAGGTCCGCGATGAAGACGCGCGTAAGCGAAATTCTGGGTATCGCGGCGCCGGTCGTTCAAGGCGGCATGGCGTGGATCGCCGACGGGCGCCTGGCGGGGTCGGTATCCGCCGCGGGCGGTTTGGGCGTGATCGCCGCAGGCGCCGCGCCGCTTTCGTGGATCGAAGACCAGGTGCGTCGCGCTCGCACGCTCGCGCCGCAGGCGCCGATCGGGTTGAACATCATGATGATGAGACCCGATGTCGAAGCCGTGGCCGATCTTGCGGTCGACCTGCATATCGATGCGGTCACGACGGGCGCGGGAAGCCCCGCGGCGTTTATCGAGCGCTGGAAAGCGGCGGGCATCAAGGTGGTGCCGGTGGTGGCTCAAGCGGCTGCCGCGGCGCGCATGCAGCGTCTCGGCGCCGACGCGGTCATCGCCGAAGGGTGCGAAGCGGGCGGCCATATCGGCGAGATGACGACGATGGCCCTTGTTCCCCAGGTGTGCGACGCGGTCGATATTCCCGTCATCGCCGCGGGCGGCATCGTGGACGCGCGCACCGCCGCGGCGGCCTGCATGCTCGGCGCCGAGGGCGTCCAGGCGGGAACGCGATTTCTCACGGTGGACGAGTGCGGCGTCGCCGAGGCGTACAAGCGCAAGGTGCTCGAGGCGAAAGACTCCGACACCATCGTGACGGGGCGTTTGTCGGGCCATCCGGTGCGCGGGCTGAAAAACGCCTGGGCGCGTTCGGTGCGCGCGCAGGAGCGCCGCGCGGTCGACCCGGCCGAGCTCGAAGGCATATATGCCGGTTCGTTGCGCCGCGCGGTCGAGGGCGATGTCGCGGGCGGTTCGTGCATGGCCGGGCAGGCGGCGGGCTCTGTGCGCGAGCGCAAGACGGCGGCGCATGTGGTGCGCGCGCTCTCATCGGGCGTCGCCGCGGGCGTCGCCGCGCGCGGACGCATGGGCGTCGATGCTGCCGGCGACGAGGAGGGCGTCCATGCATAAGACGGCGTTGCTGTTCAGCGGGCAAGGCGCGCAGAAGGCGGGCATGGCGTCCGATTTCGCGCGCGACCCCCGCTTCGACGACATCTTCGAGGCCGCGGGCGACATCTGCGGCTTCGACGTGCGGGCGGCCTGCGGCGATGCGGAGGCGTTGCGCGATGCGTATCGCGTGCAGCCGGCGCTGTGCGCGGCCTCGATCGCCTCGGCTCGCGCGCTCGCGCTCGAAGGGCTCGAGCCGAGCTGCGTCGCGGGGTTCTCGCTCGGGCAGGTCGCGGCGTTGCATGCGGCGGGCATGCTGTCGCTCGTCGATACGTTCCGCCTTGTCGACGTGCGCGCCCGCGCGATGGCGCGCGCTGCGCTCGCGCGTCCCGGCGCGATGTGCGCGCTTTCGGGCGGCGACGAAGGAGATGTCGTCGCTTTGTGCGAACGATGCGCGAACGGCGACGTGCTCGTGCCCGCGAATTTCAACGCGCCGGGGCAGGTGGTCGTCTCGGGCGATGCGCAAGCGGTCCGCCGCGCGGCGGACGCGTGGAAGGCGCTCGGCTTGCGCGCGACGATGCTTCCTGTGGCCGGGGCGTTTCACAGCCCGCTTATGGACGAAGCGGCCGCCGAAGTGGCGGCGTTTCTCGAAGGCGTCGCATTCGCGCCTGCGCGCATCGCGCTGGTGAACAACGTCGACGCCCTCCCGCTTGAGGCCGCCCGTGCGCGCGAGCAGGTGGCGGCCCAGGTGAGGATGCCCGTGCGTTTCGCGCACAGCGTGTCGTGGATGCGGGCGCAGGGCGTGCGGTTTTTCGTGGAATGCGGAAGCGGCGCCGTGCTGAGCGGCCTGGTGCGGCGCATCGATGCGAGCGCCGTGCGGTATCGGGCATCCACATGGGAAGAGGCGGTATCCGCGGCGCGCGCCTGCGCGCCGTGCGCAACGGAAGGAGATATCCGATGAACGAGACGATCGCAGATCGCCGCTGCGCCGTGGTGACGGGCGCTTCGCGCGGCATCGGACGCGCCGTCGCGCTGCGGCTCGCGGCCGACGGCATGGATGTGGTCGTGAATTACGCCAGCGAGGCGGGTGCGGCGGCCGCCGCCGAGGTCGTCGGACAGGCGCAGGCGGCGGGCGTTCGGGCCTGTGCGGTGCGCGCCGACGTGTCGCGCTCGCAAGAGGCCGCGGACCTCATCGCCTGCGCCATCGAGCGCTTCGGACGCGTCGACGTGCTGGTCAACAATGCGGGCATCACCAAAGACGGCCTGTTCATGCGCATGAAGGAGGGCGATTTCGACCGGGTGGTGGCGGTGAATCTCAAGGGCGCGTACAACTGCTGCCGTGCGGCGATAACGCCCATGGTCAAGGCGCGTTTCGGGCGCATCGTGAACATGAGCAGCATCATCGGCGTTCGCGGCAACGCGGGGCAGGCGAACTACGCCGCTTCGAAGGCGGGCATCATCGGCATGTCGCTCTCGCTTGCCCGCGAGACGGCTTCGCGCGGCGTGACGGTGAACTGCGTGGCCCCCGGGCTCATCGCCACGGACATGACCGACGCGATGAGCGACGCGGCCAAGGAGGCGGCCCTCGCGCGTATCAGCGCGCGTCGCATCGGCGCGCCCGACGACGTGGCCGCGGCCGTGTCGTTTCTCGCGCGCGACGAAGCGGGCTATATCACCGGGCAGGTTCTTGGAGTGGACGGAGGCATGTCGCTATGATCGAAGGCACGCGCAAGGCGGACGGCACGCATCGTGTCGCCATCACGGGCACAGGGGCCCTTTCTCCCGCAGGTGTCGGCGTCGTGGCGTTGATGGACGCCGTGCGCGCGAAGCGCCGCTGCATCGGCCCTATCACGCGGTTCGACACCGAGGGCTATCCGGCGTCGCTGGCCGCCCAGATTCCCGATTTCGATCCGACGTCGTGCGGATTGACGAAGAAGGAGGCGCGCCGTTTCGCGCCGTTCGTGCAATACGCCATCGTCGCCGCCGACGAGGCCATGCGCGAAAGCGGCCTCGATATGCAGCGCGAGGATGCGACGCGCATCGCCTGCGTGTGGGGAAGCGGCGTCGGCGGCGTCAAGGAGTTCGAGCAGGGCTGTCATACGTTGCGAGAGCGCGGGCCCAAACGCGTGAACCCCCTGTTCATTCCTACGATGATCGAGAACATGGCCGCGGGCGACCTGTCGATTCGCTACGGGATGCAAGGCGACTGCCTCAGCATCGTGACGGCGTGCGCGACGGGCTCTCATTGTATAGGCGAGGCGTATCGCCTCATTCGCCACGGGTATGCCGACGCGGCTTTGGCGGGCGGCAGCGAAGAGCCCATTTCGCCCGTATGCTTGGCGGGCTTCGGCAATCTGGGCGCGTTGTGTCCCTCGCGCGACCCGGAAGCGTCGGCGCGGCCGTTCGACGTGGAGCGCGACGGCTTCGTGCCGGGCGAGGGCGCGGGCGCCTTGGTGCTGGAGTCGTTCGAGCATGCGCTTTCCCGCGGCGCCCGCATCATCGCCGAAGTGGCGGGATTCGGTTCGACGGCCGATGCCTATCACATGACGGCCCCCGACCCGAGCGGCGCGGGCGCCGCCCGCGCGATGCGCATGGCGCTTGACGAAGGCGGTTTTTCTCCGTCCGACGTGGGGCACCTCAACGCTCACGGCACGTCGACGCGCGCCAACGACGCCATGGAGGCCCGCGCGCTCGTCGCCTTGTGCGGGCCCGATGCCGCCGTGCCCGTCACGTCGGTGAAAGGCACGGTGGGCCATATGCTCGCCGCCGCGGGCGCCATCGAGGCTATCGTCTGCGCGCTGTCGGTGGCGCATGACGAGGTGACTCCCGTCGCGGGCACCCGCGCGGTCGATCCCGATTGCCCTGTCGACGTGGTCCTCGAACCTGTTTCGTCCTATCCCCAGAAGGTGGCGCTGAGCAATTCGCTCGGCTTCGGCGGGCATAACGCCTCGCTCGCCATCGCACCGTATCGCGCGTAGCGGAGCCGCCGCGCGTCCGCAAAGATGAGAGAAGGTCTTTCATGGAATTGTCGTATCCCGCCGGCCGCGAGGCCGTCGAGCGGATCTTGCCGCACAGGGATCCCTTCGTGTGGGTGAGTCGCATCGTCGCCTGCGAGCCGGGCGAGCGCATCGTGGCCGAGTTGGACGTCGATGCGGCGTTGCCCCTGTTCGCCGGTCATTTTCCAGAACATCCTGTGCTGCCGGGGGTGATCATCATGGAAGCGCTCGCCCAGGCTGCGTCGTGCTGCATCCTGCTTGGAAGGGACGCCGCGGGAAGCGTCGGGTTTCTGGCCGGCATCGACAAGGCGAAATTCCGCCGTCAGGTGCGTCCGGGCGAGACGCTGCGTCTCGAGGCGCGCATCGCGAAGGCGTCCGCGCGTATGTGCGTGGCCGAGGTCGAGGCCTTCGTGGGCGATGAGCGCGCGGCGTCGGCCGTGCAGAAGTACGTCATGGCGTAAGGCGGTAGACGATGCGGCGCAAAAGAACCGATTACATCACGATGCCGGCCGCGGACGCTTCGTCGTCCGCGCTGCGCAGCCTGGTCGATATCGCGCGCGAGGGATTCTCGTCCGCGCTGGTGGTGGACGGCCGCCACGCCTTCGAAGAGGTGGTCGCGGCCGCGTGCTCCGCGGGTCTGCGCGCGGCGGCGGCCTATACGGGCGATCGGTCGGCCTCGCCGTGCCTCGCCCTTGCCGCCCAGGGCGTCTGCATCGGCGAACGGGCATCCGACGGCGTCTTCGACGACGGCTACCTGGTGCTCGCCGCCGCCGAGACGGCGGGCGCCGATGCGTTGCTGCTCGTCGATTCTCCGCTCGCCGACGATGCCGAATTCGTGGGCATGGCGCTCGGCGAGGGCATCGGCGTGTTCGCGATCGACGCCGCCCGCGTGACGGCGGGCGCTTTCGGCGGGGCCACCAAGGCATGGACGTCCTGCGTGTGCGAAGCGGGGCTCGTCCGCCCGGTGCAGGCGGCATCGTGGAGGCGCTGCCCGCGCTGCCACGGTGCGTTCGGCGTGCGTGCCGTGCAGGTCGCGGGCGATGTGTGCCCGCGGTGCGGCCATCATTTCCGCATGACCTCGGCGCAGCGCTTCGACGCGCTGTTCGATGCGGGAAGCGTCGAGCCGCTTGACGGCGTATCGGACGGCGGCGACCCCCTCGCGTTTCCAGGCTATGCCGAAAAACTCGCGGCCGTGCGTGCGAAAACCGGCTTGTCCGAAGCGGTGAGCTGCGCATACGGTCGAATCGCCTCCATGCCCGCGGTGATGTGCGTTATGGATTCGACCTTTCTGATGGGCTCGATGGGCCGCGCGGTGGGCGCGCGCATCGCGGATGCCGCGCAGGAGGCGACGCGGCGTGCATGCGCGCTCGTCGTGCTGTGCGCATCGGGCGGCGCCCGCATGCAGGAGGGCCTGGCGTCGCTTATGCAGATGGCCAAGATATCGTGCGCGTTGCGCGCCCATGCCGATGCGGGCTTGCCGTATATCTCGGTGGTCACCGACCCCACGACCGGCGGCGTCACGGCCTCGTTCGCCATGCAGGGCGACGTCGTGCTGGCCGAACCCGGCGCGTTGGTGGGATTCGCCGGCCGGCGCGTCATTCAGGATACGACCGGCGAGACGTTGCCCGAGGGCTTTCAGACGGCTCAGTTCGCGCTCGAGCACGGCCTGATCGACGCGGTGGTGCACCGCGATGAGCTGCGATGCGCGCTGGCATGCATCATCGCCTTGCTCGCTCCGCCCGCTTCGACGCGGGAGGCTGCGAGCGGGCCCGATGCGCTGTCCCGTGCGCTGGAGCGCTTCCCTTCCGCCCGCGAAGCGCGCCTGATGGAAGAAGAAGGCGCCGCGCACCCCGCCGCGTTCGCCGCGTTCGAGGCGTGCCGTGCCCGCCTGCGCGCGCTGCGCATGACGCGCCCTCGTCGCTCGTCTGCGCCCGCCGCGCGCGCGGATCTTCAGGAAAACCCCGCGTGGAAAAGCGTTTTGACGGCGCGCGACACGGCGCGTCCGACGGCGCTGCATTACGTGGCCTGCATGGTCGACGGCTTTTTCGAGCTGCATGGCGATCGCGCTTCGGCCGACGACGCCGCCGTGGTCGCGGGCATCGGGTGGATCGGGGGACGCCGCGCGATGGTCATCGCCCAGGAGAAAGGCGCCACGCTCGAAGAGCGCATACGGCGCAATTTCGGGTGCCCGCAGCCCGAAGGCTATCGCAAGAGCCTGCGTGCGCTGCGCCTGGCCGAACGCCTGGGGCTTCCCGTGGTGTGCCTGGTCGATACCCAGGGCGCGTTTTGCGGTCGAGAGGCCGAGGAGCGCGGCCAGGGCAACGCCATCGCCGACAATCTCAAGGAGCTGGCCGGATTGCGGGTTCCGGTGGTGTCTGTGATCGTGGGCGAAGGAGGTTCGGGCGGCGCGCTCGCGCTCGCCTTGTCCGACGCGGTGGCCATCCAGGAGCACGCCGTGTATTCGGTGCTTTCCCCCGAAGGATTCGCTTCCATCTTGTGGAAGGATGCCGCGCGCGCTCCCGAGGCCGCTGCGGCCATGCGCATGAACGCCTACGAGATCTTCGAGATGGGCATCGTCGATACGGTGCTCGAGGAAGGGGAGGGTTCGGCATCGGCCAATCCGCTGCTCGCGGCCGATGCCGTGCGCCGCTACGTGGAAGGTGCGCTCGCGGAGTTCTCCGCGCAAGACGCGCAGGCGCTTATCGCGCGTCGCCGCGCGCGATTCGCGAAGTTCTAGCGGCGGTTTGCCGGCGCGCACGGGCCGCGGCGCCGTCGCGCTCTATAATGCACAGGCCCCTTGCCGAGGCGAGGGCGGAACACGACCCTTTCGGCGCGCCCGTTGTGGCGCGCCGTGCGCGATAGGAGCGACGATGACGCAGGATGACGCGATGCCGGCACGCGATGCCGGCCGTTACGATTTCGACCCGAAGGAGTATCTGCAGCAGGGCGCGTGGCGCGATGTGCGCCTGGGGCTGCATCGCACCGAGGAGCTGCTCGAACGGCTGGGCCGTCCGCAGGATGCGTTGAGGATCGTGCATGTGGCGGGCACGAACGGCAAAGGATCGACGTGCGCGTTCATCGCAGGCATCCTGCAGGCCGCGGGGTATAAGACCGGCTTGTTCACCTCGCCGTACATCCTGCGGTTCAACGAACGCATCCAGATCGATCGCCGCGATATCTCCGACGACGATTTGCTGGAGGTCGCGGCCTGCGTGCGCGAGCAGGCGCTGCGCATGGAGGAGCAGCCGACGGCCTTCGAACTGATCACCGCGGCGGCCTTGCTTCACTTCGCGCAGCAGGGCTGCGATGCGGTGGTGCTGGAAGTGGGGTTGGGCGGTAGGCTCGACTCCACGAACGTGGTGACGCCCGAGCTCAGCGTGATCACGCCGATCGACCTCGACCACACCCACGTGCTCGGCGATACGCTCGCCGCGATCGCCCGCGAGAAGGCGGGCATCATCAAGCCGGGCGTGCCGCTGGTCTGCTATGAGCAGAAGCCCGAGGCGGCGCGCGTGATAGCGCAGCGCGCCGAAGCGTGCGCCGTCGTGCCGAAAACGCCCGATTTCTCATCCATCGAGGCGCACGTGTGCGGTCTTCATCAGGTGTTTTCCTATGGATCGCTGCGCGATGTGCATTTGAAGCTCGCGGGAACGTACCAGCCGCGCAACGCCGCCATGGCAATCGAGGCGGCCCATGCGCTCAACGAGCGCGGGTTCGCCATTTCCGACGACGCCGTCAAGCGCGGCCTGGAGTCCACGGTGTGGCAGGGGCGCTTCGAGGTGGTCGACGACGCGCCTATCACCATCGTGGACGGCGGTCACAACGAACAAGGCGCTTCGGCGCTGGCCGCGTCGCTGCGGGCGTATTTCCCCGAAGGGGGCGTGGTGTTCGCCATGAGCGTGCTGCGCGATAAGGACTACCGGTCCATGATCGCGGACGTGCTGCCGCTGGCGCGCGGCTTTTTCTGCTTCGAGCCGCCTGATAACGACCGCGCCCTTTCCGCCGCCGATCTGGCGGATGCCATCGCGGCCCTTCAAAGCGAGGCGGCGGGCGATTATCCCGACGTCTGCGTGGCCGCGCCCGTTCCTGTCGCCTGCGCGACCGCGCGCGAAGCGGTCCTGCGTGCGCGCGAGGCGGCGGGCGCGGACGGCGTGGCGTGCTGCTTCGGGTCGCTGTATTCCATCCAGGAAATCATGGCGGCGATCGACGAAGCGAAGGCCCGCCGTTAACGAGGTGTCGCGTCGGTGCGGCGGCGCGCATCCGTATGCGGTTCCATAAGAAAAGCCCGCTTCCTGCTGCGTCGGGAAGCGGGCTTTTCGCTGCATGCGATGCGTTGTTACAGGCGGCCTTCGAGCACGGCGGCCACGTTGTCGGCCGGAAGCTCGCCGACGGGAATCAGCGGCTCGGGCGCGCGGGAGAAATCGCCGACGAGTTTTTCGTAATGGGCGACGTCGCGCCAGCGGCCCAGCTTGAATCCCACGTTGTCCATGATGCCCACCAGACGGAATCCCATGGCGAGGTGAAGCTTGTCGCTTTTCTCGTTGGGTTCGGTCACCTTGCCGTGGATGCTGCGCACGCCTTGCATTTCGAGCAGGGCGATCAGGCGGGCGTACAAAGCGCGCCCCAGGCCGCGGCCCTTGCAGTCCTGCGCGATGTAGACCGACAGCTCGACAGCCCAGTCGTATGCCTGGCGCGAGAACATGCGGCTCGCGTAGGCGTAGCCGACGGGCACGCCGTCCTCTTCGCAGACCACGTACGGGTACAGGCAGATGCGCTCTTCGATGCGGCGGCGGAATTCTTCGACCGTGGGGCAGACGCACTCGAACGTGATGGAAGTTTCCACGTAGGGCGCGTAGATCGCTTGCAGGGCTTCGGCATCGTCTGCGACGGCGAGGCGATACGTGTACAGAGGTTCGTCCATCGTGCTCCTTTCGGAAAGGCTCGTAAAACGGCGCGCACGAGCCGCGCCTCCGGCGGGAGGCGTGCGTTTCGCTGCGTCGAAGATTGGTGGGAAGAAATGATGGAAACGCATTCTACACCCAAACGCTTCGCGCGCCGGGGAAAAACGGGTCGAACCTGCGAAAACGGCGCAACGGATCAGCCTTCTTCGTGCAAAAACGCATCGAGCGAGCGGCGCAGGTCGCCCGTCGCGGTGAACTCGAAGGCGTGCCCGGCGCGCGTCCGTTTGAGAAAGCCCAGTTCGGCCAGGCCGAGCAGGTCGGCGCGTGCGGTGGCGTAGGCGATATTGCACATGGCGCGGTGCGTTTCGACCCGGAATACGGCGTCCGGGTTGTTGAGGGCCTGCTGCAGCAGCATGCGCTGGCGGTGGTTGATGTCGATCGTGCCGCGCAGCTCCTCGGACAAGCGCGCGTCGCGCTGCACCATCCGGTTGAATTCCCGTTCCATCTCGGCCAACTCGAGGCAGGCGAGCTTGCTGTAGACGTCCACGTAGGGCGTGAAATCAACCTCGCCGTCGATGAGGTCTTCGCAGGCTTCGGGCGCGCGGCATCCGTCGGGCCGCCATGCGCCGCTCATCCAGTCGCGCTGCGCTTTCATGAGCGGGACGTAGGCCAGCACGGGGAGCCCCGCTTTGCGGTACAGCAGCTTCATGGCGACGGCCGATACGGTGCCGTTCCACGACGGCAGCGGCAGCGCGGCCATGAACAGGTGGCGCACCCCTTGGGCGAGGATGAGGGGGTGTTCGCGCCGGTCGACCCCTTCGCCGTCGATGATGCGTGCGATGAGCGCGAGGGTTTCCTCGTCGCTGCGTTCTTTGTGCTTCCAGTGCACGGGCCGCTCGGGAATCGAGGGGCTGCTTTGGGGGTCCATGCCGTCGGCCACGGCGGCATGGATCGCCCTGAGGGTCGCGGGCGTGCATGGCTGCGCATCGTAGGAATCCAGTGCGCGCATCGCCCGTCGCGCGTTGACGACCAGGCGTTCTTCGGGGGTCTCGGGCGCGCGCTCCTCCAAGATGAGTTCGCGGGCGCGTTCGTGCCCGATGCGCAGGCCGTCTCCTCTGATGGCTTCGATGGCGTCGTCGATGGCGCTTTCCAAAAGGAAGTAGGTGCTGTTGCGCGAGACGATGGCGTTGTGCAGCACCGACCCGGCGCGGCATTTGCGGTCGAGCGCGGCGAGGTTTTCGGCGATCGACTTGGTCGGCGTGTACCAGCCCTTGCGCCCCTGATCGTCGAGCAGGGGGATGGTGACGGCGAGCTGGCGGCGCAACGCGCACAAAAGCCGCCATGCCTGGCCGTACGAGATGCCGTGCGGCTTGGGCAGGCGCGTGAACTCGTCGTAGGCCAAAGGCGCCTCGCTTGCGGCCCTGCGCATGGCGACGAAGGCGTCGTCGCGCATCAGCTCGACGAAGGCGTCGACGGTGCGGGTGTCAAAAACGTCCATGGTCGGTCCTTTGCGATCGGTTTCGGCGGCGGGCGAACTATCGAAAAACGATAGTTGTTCTCGCAAGCGTGCGCCTGATGTGCGCCACGCCGTGGCGGCGGCGTAAGGCGCTTCGTTTACCAGGCATGATGTTCGATGCAGATATCTGCGAGTATAGCGCGCACAACTATCGATTACTGCGATATTGACAGTTTCTTCCGAACGCTTGGACAATGGGTCGAAAGGCCGCACGAAGCGGCATGTCGTCAAGGGAGGAATTATGGGACAGATGCAGGATACGGTCAGCCGCAGGGGATTTTTGGGCGCCGCACTGCTTGGCACGGCGGGTGTCGCCGCGGCTTCCATGCTCGGCGGATGCGCGCCCTCGCAGGGCTCTTCGTCGAAGGAGACGTCGTGGTCCGAGGAATACGACGTGGTCGTCATCGGCGCGGGCGCGGGCGGCTATGCCGCCGCGATCGAGGCCGCGGATAACGGCGCGAGCGTTCTCGTGCTCGAGAAGGCCGAAAAGACCGGCGGCGACTCCGCGCTGTGCGACGGCATTCTGGGCGGCTGGGGCACGCGTTTGCAGAAGGCCGCGGGCGTCGAGGTGACCGCCGACGAGGTGTTCGAGTGGTTCACGGGCAATCCCGAGTGGTACGGCGCCTTCGATATGGAGGTCGCGCGCCTGAACGCCGATAAGTGCGGCGAGACGGTCGACTGGCTCGAGGATCTGGGCGTCGAGTTCGAGCCCGAGGTGGGCCCGCGCTTCGGCTATACCGAGCTTCCCGCTATCCATCAGGTGGTGGGCAAGGGCGCGGCCATGATGGACGTCCTGGCCAAGGTCGCCGCATCCGCAGGCGTGAAGACGTACACCGGCACCCCCGCAGTCAGGCTCGTGGCCGACGAGTCCGGCCGCATTATCGGCGTGGTGGCCTCCAAGGGCAGCGACGAGCTGGCGGTGAAGGCCAACAAGGGCGTCGTGGTGGCGACGGGCGGCTTCGCCGGAAGCTCCGAAGCGCTGACGGCGTTCAACGGCGAAAGCGCAGGCCTTATGGCGCGCGCCGATCCGAATCTGACGGGCGACGGCATTCTGATGGCCATGGAGCATGGCGCCCACATCTGCAAGGCCGACCGTCTGCCGTTGGTAAGCTCGCTGGCGGGCCTGGAGACGAAATCGCCCGTGAACCTGAACTACGCGTTCCGTCTGCACGAGATCTGGCTCGACGCCGACGGCAAGCGCTTCTTCGACGAGTCGACGCCGTTCGAAAGCCCGCTCGGCCATAACGCCATCCTGCGTAAGCAGAACGCCCAGGGCGGCGCGCAGCCGGTGGCGTTCGTCGGCACGACGCCCGAGCTCGAGGCGCTCGCGCAGAAGATGCCCATGCAGTGGCAAAGCGCCGACACGGTGGAAGAGGCCGCGACGCTGGCGGGGCTGGATCCCGCGGCGGTCAAGGCGACCGTCGACGCTTACAACGCGGCATGCGCAGCGGGCCGCGACGACGAGTGCGGACGTCCTGCGGAATTCCTGATTCCCCTGAAGGCTCCGTTCTACGTGGCCCCCATCACTTCGATGACGACGGTCTCCTTGGGCGGTATCAAGATCGACGTCGAATCGCGCGTGCTGCGTATGAAGAGCCCCGCCGACAAGGGCGCCATGCAGCAGCCGATCCCTGGCCTGTACGCCGCAGGCGAGACCTGCGAGTGGAACTGCGCGGCGGGCTGGACGGTTCTGACGGCCATGACCGCGGGCCGCATCGCCGGGCGCAACGCCGCTTCCGAGCAGACCGCCGAATAGCGCGCCTCGCTTGTCGCCATGCCCGCTTCGGCGGGCTTCCCCTCCTTGAAAAGAAGAAGGCCGCTGCCTGCGCGCAGTCGAGCGATGGTGCTCGGCGGCGCGAGGCGGCGGCCTTCGCGTTGTAAGGGTTTCGGATTGTGGGCGCAAAAAAGCCTCGCCCCCGGCCTAAGGATGAACCCACCTGAACAAGGTGGGTGCTCGCAACGCGCTGCAAAGCTTTCGTGTCGACGGACGCGAATCCCTGTATTCACGCGTAATCTAGAGCTCCCTGAGAAAAAGCATCGGTCCATCGCAAAAGACGGCTTCGGAAGCAAGGCTTGCCTCGAGTATATACGAGCTTCGTGCGAAAGATACCCCTTGACACGAAAAAACGAACGGCGAAGCTGCGCGCGCCGCGTCGTATCGTCGCATGCTGCGACCGCGCGGCGCCGTTCGTCTGCCGCGCGTTACAAAGCGGTGCCGGATGCCGGGCCTTTCCGGACGCGCTTCGCGCTGCGATACAATGACGGCATCCATGCATCGTCGCAGGGCGGAAGGGGGAGGCATGGCTCATGCGAAAGACGTGGTCAAGCTCGTGCGCGACGGCTTGAGCGACACCACTTCGGCGGCGCGCTTGCGCGAGATCGTGAAGGCGTTCAAGCGCACCGATGCCGCGCGCGGCTTGACGCCCGAGCGGCTCGTCGCCCTCCTCGAGGAGCTCGGACCGACGTTCATCAAGCTCGGCCAGATCCTTTCGTCGCGTTCCGACATGCTGCCCCAACCGTATTGCGACGCGCTCCAATCGTTGCGCAGCGCCACGACGCCCGAGCCGTTTTCCCAGGTGCAAGGCCGCCTGCGGGCCTTGTACGGCGATTCGTGCGACCAGGTGTTCTCCGCCATCGACACCGTGCCGCTCGGCTCGGCGTCCATCGCCCAGGTGTACAAGGCGCAGCTGGCCGAAGACGGCGCGGCGGTGGCGGTCAAGATCCGCCGCGACCACGTGAAGCAGGATATGCAGCGCGACATCCAGCTTATGCGCCGCGCGGCGGACGTGCTCAATCTGGCCGGTTCGTCGGTGATCGCGGGCGTCGATCTTGCCACCGTCATCGACGAATTCGACCGCACGGTGCGCGAGGAAATCGATTTCACCGTGGAGCGCGCCAATCTCGAGCGCTTCGCCCGGGGCCTGCGCGGCGAGCGCGGCGTTGCCTGCCCGGCGGTGTATCCCGCCTATTCAGGCGAAACCGTCCTCGTGATGGAATTCGTCGAAGGCATATCGCTCGAACATGTCGACGAGCTGGAGCAGGCGGGCTACGACCTGCGCGATATAGGGGATCGCATCGCCGGATCCTATATGCGCCAGATGGTCGACAACGGGTTTTTCCACGCCGACCCGCATGCGGCGAACATCATCGTGCGCCCGGCGATTTCCGATCAGGAGCGGGCTTCGGGCAAAACCGATCGCGGCGAGGTGGTGTGGATCGATTGCGGCATGATGGGCGAGCTTTCGCCTCATGAGCGCGGGCTGTTCTTCGACATGATGAAGGCCATGGTGTTCAAGGACAGCCATGCGTTGACCGACCTCTTCATCGAATGGGGCCGCGTGGCCGATGCGCCCGGCAAGAAGCTCGATTACGGTCGGCTGCTGCAAGATCTCAGCGTGCTGGTGAACCGCTATGCGGCCGAAGACGCCGACTCGATGGACATCGCCCAGCTGCTCAACGACGTCATGGCCATCCTCGATACGGCGAACGTCATCATGCCGCGCAGCTTCGTCATGCTGGTGCGCGGGCTGGCCTCGCTGCAAGGCACGCTGTTGTCGCTCACGCCGGAAATCAGCATCCTCAAGGTGGTCGAGCGTTATATCAAAGACCGCGGCGTCAGGCGTTTCGACCCCGTCAAGGAAGTCGAGGCGCGCGCCATGGCGGCCGTCGCGGCCGTCGACAAGGCCGCCGAGCTTCCGGGGCGCGTGGCCGACGTGCTCGACATGGCCGAAAAAGGCAGGCTCAAGTTGGGCTTCGATCTGACGGAGGCCAACCAGCCCATGGAAAAGCTCGGCTTCATCGTCGATAGGCTCAGTCTGGCGATCATCACGGCGGGGCTGTTCGTGGGCTCGTCGACCATCTACGCCGCAGGCATGCAGCCGCAGCTGTTCGGCGTGCCCATCGTGGGCTTTCTCGGTTATATGGGGGCGGCGGGCCTGAGCGTCTACATCATTTGCAAGATACGCAAAGGCCGCTGACCGCTCGACGCTTGAATCGAACATACGTTCTTATATAATAGGGCGACGATACGGCCCGGAAACGCGAAAGGCGAGTGCTTGCGATGGATACCTTGTTCACGGAAATGGATAATGCGGCCAAGATGGCGGCCGCGCCGCTCGCCGTGCGCATGCGTCCGCGCACGCTCGACGAGCTGGAAGGGCAGCAAGAGGCGCTCGGCTCCGACAGTTGGCTTGCCGCGGCGATCCGCGCTGACGCGTTGTCGTCGATCATCCTGTTCGGGCCGGCGGGAACGGGCAAAACGAGCATCGCGCATATCGTCGCCGAATGCACGCGCGCCGTCTTCGTCGAGGTGTCGGCCATCGGCGGCACGGTGGCCGATCTGCGCCGCGAGATAAGCGCTGCCGAAAAGCGCCTCGTCCTCGGCGGCGGCCGCACGATTCTATTCGTGGACGAAATCCATCGTTTCAGCCGCAGCCAGCAAGACGCGCTGCTGCACGCCGTGGAAAACAGGACGGTCATCCTGATCGGCGCCACGACCGAAAATCCGTATTTCGAAGTGAACTCGGCCCTCATCTCGCGCTCGCGCGTCATCGAGCTCAAAGCGCTCGCCGATGGCGATATCGAAGCCGTCGTGCGCCGCGCGCTCGAAGACGAGCGCGGTCTGAAAGGGGTCTTCTCGCTCGACGACGATGCGCTGGCCGCCATCGTCAACCTTTCGGGCGGCGATGCCCGCAGCGCGCTCACCACGCTGGAGCTGGCCTCGCAGCTCGCTTCCGACAAAAGCCGCGCCGATGGGAAGAGCTCCTCCGGGCGCATCGCCATATCGGCCGCCTCGGTCGAAGCGGCCACGCCGCATCGCAGCCTTCCTTACGATAAGAACAAAGACATGCACTACGACGTGATCAGCGCGTTCATCAAATCGATGCGCGGGAGCGATCCCGATGCGGCGCTGTATTGGCTCGCCCGTATGATCGACGGAGGGGAGGACCCGAAATTCATCGCGCGGCGCATTTTCATCCTCGCAAGCGAGGATATCGGCAACGCCGATCCGCAGGCGCTGCTCGTGGCCGAGGCGGCGTTTCGCGCGGTCGAGGTGATCGGGCTGCCCGAATGCCGCATCAACCTCGCGCAGGCCGTGACGTATATGGCGCTGGCGCCGAAGAGCAATGCCGCCGAGGCCGGCATCGACGCGGCGCTGGCCGAGGTGAGAAACGGGCCGCGTCGCGATGTGCCTCCGTATTTGCGCGACCGTCACCGTCCAGGCTCGGAGGGCTACGGCGTCTATCGCTATCCGCACGATTATCCGGGGCACTGGGTCGATCAGCGGTATCTGCCCGAAGGTCTTGAGCGGGGCTGCTTCTATCATCCCAGCGAAAACGGCTGGGAATCCTATCGTGTGGATGCCGTTCGTCGAGATAGGGGCCGCAGCCATCAGTGATACACTGCTGATGCGAATCGCTCCGTCGAATCAAGGGAGATGAAATCATGGATATGACCGTTTTATCCGATATCGTGCTGCCGATCGTCTTTATCGTCGTCGGCGTGCTGCTCGCATGGTTGATCGTCGAGGCAGTCAAGTTCCTGCGTCGCACCGCCGAAGCGGTCGAAGCCATGCGCGCGCAGGTGACGCCGTTGGTCGAAGACGCGCGCGCCATGACCGAAAGCCTGAAGCCCGCCGTCGATAAGGTCGATCCTTTGGTCGAGCGCGTTTCGCTGGCGGTCGATGCGGCCAATCTCGAAATCATGCGCCTTGACGGCATTCTCGAAAACGTCAACCGCATCACCGAAACGACCGCCAGCGCGGCAAGCGCCGTCGATACGGTGGCCAATACGCCGTTGAAGCTGGTCAACACGGCCACGGAAAAACTGCGTGACGTGTTCGCCGCGCGCAAGGCCTCCCAGGAATCCGAGGCGCTCGCCGCCGCCGCCGAAGCGGCCGAGCACGTCGCCGCCGGCGAAGATGCGGCTTCGGAAACATCCGCATCGCGTGCGCCGCAGGCATCGCATGGCGATGAGGACCGCGCCGTCGCGTCGGATGCCGACCGCGAAGCCGAGCAGTATTTCACCTACGGCGCTGCGAAGGAGTAGGCGGTTGCGGACGAACAACGACGAAGAAGCGCTCGCGCGCGCCGCGCATCGGACCGACGATGCGCGGCGCCATTGCTATCAGGTCTGGATGCTGATCGGCGTCGCCGCCGTCCTGTATGTCGCGGGAAGCATCCTCAACCTGCTTGCCACGCCCGTCGCCATCGTGGTGTGGACGGTCGTCATCGTGTTGTGCCTGCGCTCGCCTGTCGCCAAGCTCGAATCGCTGGGAATCCCGCGCGCCGCGGGAACGGCCATCGCCTATGCGGCGACGGCCTTCGTGTTCGGCGCGTTTCTCGCGGTGATGTTCTCCCCCGTGTCGGGTATAGCCGACCAGTTCTCGGATATGCTTGCCGGCTTGCCGGGCTACGCGCAGGCCGTGGTCGATTGGGCGAACGGGCTGTACGGCCGCTATGCCGATGTCTTGCAGAACGAATCGGTGCGCGAGTGGCTGAATTCCGCCGCCGAGGCATTGACGTCGTGGGCGTCGGCCACGGCTCGCCTTTCGGCTGACGGCGTGCTCGGGTTCGGCACAGGTCTCGCCAATTCCCTGATGGTCATCGGCTTCGCGCTCGTCGTGGCGTTTTGGATCCTCATGGAACTTCCCGCCATCGGCCGCGAGGCCGCCCGTTTCGTGCCCGCGCATCGCAGGCAGGAGGCGGAAATGCTGCATCTCACCTTCACGCGGGTGATGGGCGGCTACCTCAAGGCTACCTTCGTGCAGTGTTTTCTTATCGGGGCGGCATGCGGCTTGGGCTTTTGGGCCATCGGCATTCCCAACGCGGCGGCGCTCGGCCTGATCACCGGCGTCATGAACATCGTTCCCGTCGTAGGGCCCTGGATCGGCGGCGCGGTGGCGGCCGTGGTCGCCTTGTTCGTCGATCCGTGGGCGGCGGTGATCGCGTTGGTCTACACCATCGTGGTCCAGCAGTTCGTCTACACCTTCATATCGCCGAAGATCATGGCCGATTCGGTGGACGTGCATCCCGCCATCGTCATCGTGGCGCTGTTCGCGGGCAGCGCCGTGGGCGGCGCGATGGCGGGCCTTGTGGGAAGCGTCGCGGGCATGCTGCTTTCCATTCCGTGCGTGGCCATGGCGAAGTCGGTCTTCGTCTTTTACTACGAGAAGCGCACGGGGCGCCAGGTCGTCGCCGAAGACGGCGTGTTTTTCAGGGGTACGCCGACGCGCCTCGAGGGCGATGCGGGCCTGCCCGACGCGGTGGCCGACGCCGTGGCTCCGCCGCGGCGTGCATCGTCTGTGCGCGAGCGCCTCGAAGCGATCGTCGCACGCCGCGCCGCTTCGCGCGATGAGGCGCGCGCCGATGCGGATGACGGGTCGTGCGCCGATGCGGACTCCGACGTCTCGCGCGGTGCGGGCCACGCCGCGCCGCGCGACGATTAATCGGTAATTGCTGCGAACAAACTCCTAACGCCGAGCCATCCGGCGCGGTTTTGGCTATTATTTGCGCTGTCTGAAAAAAACGACGCGTCCGCGTCGTAAGAGGAAACGAGAGTGAGACCCGTTAGATGAAGTACATGACTACTGCGGAAATCCGCGAGAAGTACCTTCGATTCTTCGAAGAGAAGGGCTGCAAGCGCATGCCCTCTTCGTCGCTGATTCCCGACGACCCGAGCTTGCTTCTGACCAGCGCCGGCATGGTGCAGTTCAAGCCCTATTTCCTGCATGTCAAGGAATTCGACCCGTCTTATATCGGCGCGACGACGGTGCAGAAGTGCGTGCGCACCAACGATATCGACATCATCGGCACGACGGGCCGCCATTTGAGCTTCTTCGAAATGCTGGGCAACTTCAGCTTCGGCGCGTATTTCAAAGACGAGATGTGCGCCTGGGCGTATGAGTTCGCCACCGAAGTGCTCGAACTGCCCAAAGACAGGCTCTACTTCACCGTTTTCGAAAACGACGACGAGACCATCGAAATCTGGAAGAAGCTCGGCGTCGAAGAGGACCACATTTCCCGCCTGGGCGAGGACGACAACTTCTGGCGCGCAGGCCCCACCGGTCCGTGCGGCCCGTGCTCCGAGATCTACTTCGACCAGGGTCCCGATTTCGGCTGCGGCAGCCCCGATTGCGCTCCTGGCTGCGACTGCGATCGCTTCCTGGAGTTTTGGAACTGCGTCTTCACGCAGTACGACGGCCAGGAGGACGGCACCCTCGCGCCGCTTCCCACCAAGAACATCGATACGGGCATGGGCCTCGAGCGCATGGCCGCCATCATGCAGGGCGTTCAGTCCAACTACGAGACCGACGTCATGCGCGACCTCATCGCGGTGGGCGAGCGCTTGAGCGGCAAATCCTACAAGGCCGACGCGGCCGATGATTTGTCGCTGCGCATCGTGGCCGATCACAGCCGTAGCGTTTCCTTCATGATCGCCGACGGCATCCTGCCTTCCAACGAGGGTCGCGGCTACGTGCTGCGCCGCTTGCTGCGCCGCGCCGTGATGCACGGCCATAAGCTCGGCATCGAGGGCGCCTTCTTGAGCAACTACGTCGACGCCGTCGTGCGCCTGATGGGCGACGTCTACCCCGAAATCGTCGACAATCGCGAACTGGTCGAGCGCGTCATCCTTTCCGAGGAGGAGCGCTTCGGCGTCACCTTGCGCCAGGGCCAGGCATATCTGGCCGATGCCCTCTCCAAGCTCGACGGCACGCTGCTCGACGGCGCTACCGCCTTCACTCTGCATGACACTTACGGCTTCCCGGTGGAAATCACCGAGGAGATCTGCGCCGATGCGGGCATCTCCGTCGACAAGGAAGGCTTTGCCTCCTGCATGGAAGAGCAGCGTGAGCGCGCCCGCGCCGCGACCAAAGACGACGCCGAGGCCGCATGGAGCACCTACGGCGGCGTTCATGACGAGCTGCTCAAGGAATTGGGCGCCACGGGCTTCGTCGGGTATGACCGTTTGACGGCATCCGCCGAGGTCAGGGCCATTATCAAAGACGGCGTGCGCGTGGATGCCTTGGCGGCGGGCGAAGAGGGCGAAGTCATCCTCGGCCTGACCCCGTTCTATGCCGAAATGGGCGGCGAAGTGGGCGACATGGGCACCATCGAGGCCGAAGGCCTCAAATTGGAGGTCCTCGACACGAAGGCGCCCGCCAAGGGTCTGGTGTGCCACGTCGTCAAGGCGGTCGAGGGAAGCGTGCATACGGGCGATACCGTGCGCGCCATCGTCGACGAGCTGCGTCGCAAGCGCATCACGCGCAACCACACCTGTACGCATCTTCTGCATGCGGCCCTGCGTCGCGTGCTGGGCGATCATGTGAAGCAGGCGGGCAGCTATGTCGGTCCCGATCGCCTGCGTTTCGACTTCACGCATTTCGAGGGCATGACGGCCGAGCAGATCGCCGAGGTCGAGCGCGTTACCAACGACGCTATCATGCAGGCCCTTCCCATGGCCATCTACGAGACGTCGCTTGAGGCCGCCCGCGAATCGGGCGTGACCGCGCTGTTCGGCGAGAAGTACGGCGATACCGTGCGCGTGGTCGAGGCGGGCGAGTTCTCCCGCGAGCTGTGCGGCGGCTGCCACGTGGCCAACACCGCCGAAATCGGATTCGTGAAGATCGTCTCCGAATCCAGCGTCGGCGCGAATCTGCGCCGCATCGAAGCGGTGACGAGCTTCGATGCTCTGGCGTATGCGAACAAGGTCGAGTCCGAGCTCAAGGAAACGGCTGCCGCACTTAAGGCCACGATGTTCGACGTCGCCGAGCGCACGGCGGCGAATCTGCAGCTCATCAAAGAGTTCGAGGCGGAGCGCAAGCAGGCCAAGAAAGCCGCGGCCGAAGGAAGCGTCGCCGAGCATATCAAGGATATGGTCGATGTCGGCTATCCGCTGGTCATCGCTCGCATCGACGGGCTCGATTCCGGTGCGTTGCGCAATGCGTGGGACGTGCTTCGCTCGCGCATGCCCGAACCGGGCGCCTGCGTCATCGGCACGGTCAACAACGACAAGCCGGTCATCATGGCTGCGGCCACCGATGAAGCGGTCGCGGCGGGCTTCGACGCCGGCGCGGTGATTAAGGCCATTGCCGGCAATATCAAGGGCGGCGGCGGCGGAAAGCCCGTCATGGCCCAGGCCGGCGGCAAAGACGCCGCGGGCATGGATGCCGCGCTCGATGCCGCGCGTGCTTTGCTCATCAAGGCATAGCGTCCGGCTGCACTGTGTTCGACGGATGCGGCGGCGTCATGCCGTCGCATCGCCTCGGGCGGCTCGTATGCGGGCCGCCCGATTCGTGTGAAAGGGGAAACGTATGCGTGCATTGGCGCTCGATATCGGCGAGGTGCGCATCGGGCTGGCTGTCAGCGACGCGGCCGCGCGCGTCGCCACGCCTTTGAAGGTGCTGCCGGCGCGCGACGTGTTGGCAGACGGGGCCGAATTCAGGCGCATCGTCGAAGATTGGGAAATCGAATGCCTGGTCTGCGGTCTGCCGTACACGCTTGCCGGGGAAGAAGGCCCGCAGGCAGCCTCCATCAAGGAAAAAGCGGCCCGTATCGGCCGCGCCCGCAACCTGCCCGTCTTCTTCGCGGACGAGCGCATGAGCTCGCGCGAGGCGAAACGCATTTTGCGTGAAGAGGGTTTGGACGAGCGCGCCATGCGCGGTAAAGTAGACATGATTGCTGCAAGTCTCTTCTTGCAAGCCTGGCTCGACGCCCGATGCGGGCGCGAGTCCTGAGCCCGCGCGTTATCTCGCGCCTGACCAGGTAAGGAACCTTTATGCCGCGTAAGCAGATCACGTATAGCTCCCATCCCAATCATCGGGCGCGCATGGTGCATGCGCAGGGGGAGCGTCAGTTCCGCACGTACGATACCTCGCATATCCGTCCGCGTAAGAGCAAGGCTCCGTTGGCGGTGGCGGGCGTTTTGGCCGCGCTCGTCGTCATCGTGGCCGTCGTCGTGGGATTCAACGTCGTCAAGGGCTGCTCCTCCGATACTTCCGAACTTGGCGCGGCCCAGGCGGTGTTCGCCGATACGCAGGCAACCGTCGTCGAGGGCTCTTCCGCGGCCGATGTCGCCCAGGCGTTGGCGGCGGCGGGCGTCGTCGAAAGCGCCGATGACTTCCTCGCTCGCGCCAAAGAGCTCGGCGCCGACGCGAAATTCCAGGCGGGAACGTACAGCTTCACGGCGGGCATGACGCTTGACGACGTGGTGCGCGCGGTGGCGTCGGGCGATCGCGGCACGGTTACGCTCACCATTCCCGAAGGCTACAAGATCTCCGACATCGCCGCCGCCGTCGAGCAGGCGACGGCGGGCCGTATTGCCGCTGCCGACTTCTCGGCCGCCGCATCCGATGCGCAGGCCTATGCCGCCGACTACGATTTCCTCTCCGGCGCCTCCGACCAGGCGTCGCTTGAAGGGTTCTTGTTCCCCAAGACCTACGAGCTGGGCAATGACGCCACGGCCGATTCGGTGGTGCGCATGATGCTCGACCAGTTCAAGCGCGAAACCGCCGCGTTGGATTGGTCGTATCCGCAAAGCCTGGGGCTTTCCGTGTACGATGCGGTCACGCTGGCTTCGGTGGTCGAGAAGGAATCCTCGGGAGACGAGCAGATCAGATCCCAGGTCGCGGCGGTCTTCTACAATCGCTTGAGCTCGCGCAACACCGAAACCAACGGCTTTTTGCAGTCGGACGCCACCACGGCATACGAGGTCGGCCATGATCCTTCCGCCGAAGAGGTGCAGGCCGCCACGCCGTATAGCACGTACGCCAACCCCGGTCTGCCGCCCACGCCCATCTGCTCGCCGAGCATCGATTGCCTGCAGGCCGTATGCGCGCCCGCGAGCGATTACGGCGACTACTACTATTTCATTTTCTGGAATGACGATGCGGGGCAGGTGCAGTACGCGTTCAGTAAGACGTATCAGGAACATCAGCAGGCCATTGCCGAGCATCTCTAAGAGGTACCATGCCCTTTTTCAAGCCCGATCGCTTTTTCACGCGCGTCACATCCATCGATCCCGTCCGCGATATTGCCGAGGCGGGGTTTTCCCAGGTCTTTCTCGACCTCGACAACACGCTGCTCACGCGCGACACCCATGAGGTGCCCGACGATATCCGCGCCTGGCTGCGCCGCTTGTCCGAGGCGGGCGTCGGCGCATGCATCGTGACGAACAATTGGCATCACGGCGCCCACGAATGGGCCGAGCGCCTCGGCCTGCCTATCGTCTCCCATGCTGTCAAACCGCTGCCGTTCGCCTATTGCGCCGCGCTGCGCAAAACCGGCGCGGCGCGCAAGGAAACGCTGTGCATCGGCGATCAGCTGATCACCGACGTGTGGGGCGCCCACGGGTCGCGCATGCAGGTGTTCATGGTGAAACCGCTGGTCGAAGCCGATTTGAAGCATACGTTGATGCTGCGTCATGTGGAGAAGCTGTTCATGCGCGATGCATATCCCGAGCGATAACGCCGCCGCGCTCGACGCGGCGTTTCGCGCGTTCGCGCAATGCTACAATCGCTACGGAATACGAAGCATGTAAGGGGCAGGATGCGTTACGAAAGAGCCGAAGGTCCGCGCCGCGCCGCTTGTCGCGGCGCACTCCGCGTGCACGCCGCGGCGTCGCGGTCGCGCATGCGTCGCTCGCGACGGACGGCGGGGTGATAGCGTGGCCGTATTGACCAAGAACGTTTTTCTCATAGGCTTCATGGGCGTCGGCAAGACCACCGTGGCGCGCAGGCTTGCGCGCGATATGGGCGTCGCCTCCATCGACGTCGATGCCTATATGCATCGCAAGCACGGCAAAGACGCCAACCAGCTGTTCAAGCAGCGCGGCGAAAAGGGTCTGCGCCGCGCCGAAGCCCAGGCGTTGGCGGAATGCGCCTCCATGGGTCCCGCCGTCATATCGTGCGGCGAGGGCATCGTCGCCCTCGCGCGCAACCGCGAGCTTATCGAGCGTACGGGGTTCGCCGTGCTGCTCGAATCGTCGGCGGCCTCTTCGCTCGCCCGTGTGAAAAGCCTGCGCACGCGCCCGCTTCTGGCGCACGGATGCGATACCGATTTGCTGTGGGACCAGCGAAAGCCGCTCTACGATGCCGTCGCCTGCGTCACCGTGGATGTGCGCGACAAGGGTACGGCCGCCGTCGCCTGCGAAATCGCGTCCCTTTTGCAGAAGCGGGGAATCTATCGCCCGTAGGCGCCGTGTCCGCGCGCGTTCGCGCATCCGTCCGATGAACGCGCTCCGTGCGCCGCATCCGCGATGCGCGCCCGGGGCCGACCGTATGATTGCGAGGTAAGGTTTATGGATCGCACCCGTTTGGCGCGCATGCGCGCGCATATGGAACGCTGCGGCATCGAGCGCTTTTACTGCACCGACTTGTCGAACGTGCAGTGGCTGACCGCATTCGACGGCGTTTTCGACGACGAACCCGCCCATGCGGCGTTGATCGAGCGGGACGTCGCCGCGCTGCATACCGATTCGCGCTATGCCGACGCCGCTTCGCGCGCGGCCGAAGGGACGCCGTGGCGCATCGACGCTTCGGGCGGCTCGCATGCCTCCTGGGCGCTCGCCGCCGTGCGATCTTCGGGCGGCGCGGCGCTTGCGATCGAGGACGGCATGACGCTTGCGGCCTATCGCGCGCTCGAACGCGCCGCCGCGTCGGGCGGTGCGGTTTCGTTTCTCGAAACGGCCGATTTCGTGCGTACGCTGCGCGCGGTCAAAGACGAAGCCGAAATAGCGGCTATGAAGCGGGCCCAGGCCGTCACCGACGCGGCCTTCGAGCATATCGTCGGATTCATGCGCGTCGGCATGACCGAACGCGCGGTGCAGCTCGAACTGGAAGAATGCATGCGTCGCATGGGCGCCGACGACCTGGCGTTTTCCTCGATCGTGGCATCGGGCGCAAACGGGGCCGCGCCGCATAGCATCCCGGGCGGCAAGCGCCTCGAGGAAGGCGACATGGTGGTGCTCGATTTCGGCGCGCGCGTGGACGGCTATTGCTCCGATATGACGCGCACCGTCTGCATGGGGCACGTCGATAAGACTGCCCGCCGCGTTTTCGATGCGGTGCGCACGGCCAACGAAACGGTCGAGGCCATGCTGCGTCCCGGGGTGACGGGCGCTGCCGCCCATGCGCGTGCCGAAGAGGTGCTGGCCGATGCCGGATTCGCGGGCATGATGGGCCACGGTCTCGGCCACGGCGTGGGAATCGACATTCACGAGCTGCCCAACCTGTCGCCGCGCAACACGGCGCCTTTGGTGCCGGGCAACGTGGTCACGGTGGAGCCGGGGGTGTATAGGGGCGGCGTGCTGGGCTGCCGCCTCGAAGATTTCGGCGTGATTACCGAAGACGGATTCGAGGTTTTCACAAAATCGCCCCATGAACTGGTTATAATATAGCGCGCTTTTTTCGGAGCGGCCGAATGCCTCGAGGCTTCGCCGCCCGCGCCCGCCGCCGCTCGTCGGTCGCGTGGGCGATTGCCGCGCAAGATGCCTGTGCGGCGTGCAGCCGGGCAGAGTCGCATCCGCCCGCAAGCAAGGCAAGCCGAGGGCCCCTAAGGGGGTTCGAGATACAAAGGAGTGGTCAATGGCAATCTCTACCGCCGATTTCAAGAACGGCATGTGCATCATGTACAACAACAAGATGTGCACCATCATCGAGTTCCAGCACGTCAAGCCCGGCAAGGGCGGCGCTTTCGTGCGCATGAAGCTGCGCGACATCAAAAGCGGCCGCGTGCTGTCCGACACCGTCAACGCCGGCGTGAAGTTCGACACCGTGCGTCTTGAGCAGCGTGAGATGACCTACCTGTACAACGACGGCTCCGATTTCTACTTCATGGACCCCAACAGCTACGAGCAGTTCTCTCTGCCCGCCGACCACGTGGGCGATACCGCGCAGTGGCTCAAAGAGAACGATCCCGTCACGCTCGAGTACGCCGACGGCGAGCTGATCGGCTGCGAGCCCCAGATGTTCGTCGAGCTCGAGGTCACCGAGACCGATCCCGGCTTCAAGGGCGACACCGTCCAGGGCGGCAGCAAGCCCGCGACGCTCGAGACCGGCGCAGAGGTGAAGGTCCCCATGTTCGTCAACGTGGGCGACATCCTGCAGATCGACACCCGCGACGGCCGTTTCGTCAAGCGCGTCTAACATCGCGTCATAGCATGTCCGTACGATGCCCGTCTTATGGCGGGCATCGTCGCGTTCGGGGCCGCGAATCGGCGCCTCGTCGCCGCGACTTGCGTTCGGACATGCAGTGCGTCGTGAAAGCGAAGCGCGCCGCGCCGGCGGTTTTCGGCGGCGGCGTGCACGAAGGGGGATACGTGGAATACGTCGAATATCTGATGCGCATGGTGCGAGAGATGCGCCATGTGGCGGCGGCCACGCTGGACGATGCGGGTTTGCCTGCGATGCATATCGTCGAGCTGGTCGGCGCCGATGCCGAAGGGCTCTACTTTCCGGTCGATCGCGCAAGTGCGCTGTACGCGCAGCTGGTCGCCGGCAAATCGATCGCGATCCAGGGCATGGCCGGATCGTCTGCGTCCTACGACGCCGCAGCGTCGTTGCGCGGGCGCGTCGAAGACCTCGGCACGGCCGCGGCGACGGCGTTCGTTCGCCAGGCGCAGCCTGCGGCGGGCGCCGATGGGCTTGCGGGCGATACCATGACGCTGTTCCGCCTCTATCAGGCGGTCGGCGAATGGCGCGAACGCGGGTGCGAAGACGGGTGTTCCGCCTGCGCATTCGATCGCACGCCGATACGCTTCGGCGACGACCGCGTGCGCGCCGGCGCGACGCGGCGCGCGTACGTCATCACCGACGAATGCGACGGATGCCGCGCATGCGTCTCCAAATGTCCCGAGGGGTGCATCGACGTCTCCTCGGTTCCCGCCGTCATCGACCAGGATCGGTGCATGCGCTGCGGCAATTGCGAGATGGCGTGCTTTCAGGAGGCCATCGTCCGCGTGAAATGACGGCGTTCGTCGCGCGCAGGAAACGGCCGGGTAACGGACGGCGCCTTCGAGCGCCGCATGCCGAAAGGCGTCTCGACAAGGCATAGGGGCAACGATACACTGCTTTAGTGCATTAGAGCGTATGTTCTGCCGAATCGTCCGCGCTCGTCGCATTGCGGGCTTCGCGCGACTTTATAATGCAAAACGAAGATACGAGCAGGCCCCGGCGTCTTGTCGGCGGGGCGATTCGAGATGGAGAGGTGAAGCATGCCAGGTTTGCAACTGATGGATACCACCATCCGCGACGGCCAGCAAAGCCTGTGGGCTACCCGTATGCAACTCGGCGATATGCTGCCCATTCTGCCCAAGATGGATAAAGTGGGCTATTGGGCGGTCGAAGCATGGGGCGGCGCCACGTTCGATACGTGTTTGAGGTTCTTGGACGAAAATCCGTGGGAGCGCCTGCGCTCCATCAAGGCGCATATGCCCAACACCGATCTCGCCATGCTTTCCCGCGGCCAGAACCTGGTGGGCTATAAGCACTATTCGAAAGACATCGTGAATCGCTTCATCGCATGCGCGAAGAAAAACGGCATTCAGGTCTTCCGCGTGTTCGATGCGCTCAACGACATCCGCAACGTGGTCGATAACGCCGAGGCCATCAAGGCGTGCGGCGGCTGGTTCGAAGGCGCCATTTCGTACACGGTTTCCCCCGTGCACACGCTCGACGGCTATCTCGAATACGGCCAGAAGCTCAAAGACCTGGGCGCCGACTCCATCGCCATCAAGGACATGGCGGGCATGCTCACGCCGTATCGCACCGAGCGGCTGGTCAAAGCCTTCAACGCCGAAATCGGCCTGCCCGTGCACGTACATTGCCACTATGTGGGCGGCATGGCTCCTATGAATATCATCAAGGCGGCCGAAGCGGGCGCCGCCATCGCGGATACGGCCAGCGCGCCGCTTTCGTTCGGCAACAGCCATCCGGCCGTCGAGACCATCGTCGCCGCGTTGCAGGAAAGCCGCTACGACACCGGCTACGATCTCGATCTGCTCTTCGAAATCGCCGATTACTGGGAGGAAGTGCGCAAGCGCGGCCACTACAAGCGCGGCGTTTCGTCGCTGACCCATATGAAGGTCTACTCCCACCAGGTGCCGGGCGGCATGATGAGCAACCTGATCTCCCAGCTCGAAATCCAGAACGCCACCGATCGCCTCGACGAGGTCATGCGCGAGATCCCGCGCGTGCGCGCCGAAGTGGGCTATCCGCCGCTCGTCACGCCCATGAGCCAGATCGTCGGCACGCAGGCCGTTTTCAACGTGCTGACGGGTTCGCGTTGGAGCGTCGTCTCCAAAGAGATGAAAGACTACCTGTGCGGCTTCTACGGCAAGGCGCCCGGCCCCATCGCGCCCGAGATCTACAAGAAGGTCGTCGGCAACGCCGAGGTGTTGCCCGCCGACGTGCCTCCTTCGTCGTTGGCCACGGCCACGTTCGCCGACATGGAGGCCGAAATCGGCGACTTGGCCACGTCTGAAGAAGACGTGCTGATGTATGCACTGTTCCCCAATGAGGCGCGCACGTTCTTGTCGAAGCACCGCGCCACCGAGCAAGTTGACTTTTTGCTGGAGCGCGAGTCCAGCCAGACCAAGGAGGACGATTACGTGGATATCAGTCAGATTCGCGAGCTTGTGAAGGTCGTCGAAGATTCCGGCGTCGGCGAAATCACCGTCGAGGAAGAGGGCATGCGCATCAGCGTCCGTATGCCGGGCGCGGCCCCCGCCGCAGCCGCCGTCGCAGCTGCCGCCGCCCCTGCGCCTGCCGCTGCTCCCGCTCCTGCAGCCGCCGCGCCCGCACGCCCTGCCGGTTGGATCGAAGTGAGCGCACCCATGGTTGGCACGTTCTACGCGTCGCCCGCTCCGGGCGAACCTGCGTTCGTCAAGGAAGGCGATGAGGTCGCCGCGGGCGAGACGCTGTGCATCGTCGAGGCCATGAAGCTCATGAACGAGATCACCGCTCCCCAGATGGGCACTGTGCGCGAGGTTTGCGTCGACGACGCGACCGCGGTCGAATTCGGCACGCCGCTGTTCTATATCGAGCCGCACGGCGCCGCCGACGCGGGCGAGGGGGAATAGCGTGTTCAAGAAGATTCTCGTCGCCAACCGCGGGGAGGTCGCGCTGCGCATCATGCGCGCCGCCCGCGAGCTCGGCGTGAAAACGGTGGCCGTGTATTCCACGGCCGATAAAGATACGCTGCCCGTGCGCTATGCCGACGAAGCCGTCTGCATCGGGCCTGCTCCTGCCGGCAAATCGTATCTGGTCATGTCGAACATCATCGCGGCCGCGGTCACCACGGGCTGCGAGGCGGTGCATCCAGGATACGGCTTTTTGGCGGAAAATGCCGACTTCGCCCGCGCCTGCGCCGAAAACGACCTGGTGTTCATCGGCCCTTCGCCCGAATGCATCGAACGCATGGGCAATAAGGCCGCGGCCCGCGAGACCATGGATGCCTGCGGCGTGCCGACGGTTCCCGGCTCCGACGGCGTCGTCGAGTGCGTCGAGGACGCCCGCGCCTTCGCCGATGCGGTGGGCTATCCGGTGCTCATCAAGGCGTCGGCGGGCGGCGGCGGCAAGGGCATGCGCGAGGTGCACAAGCCCGAAGATCTGGCGGGCGCGTTTTCCGCGGCCAAGGCCGAGGCGGCGGCGGCGTTCGGCAACGACGACGTGTATCTGGAAAAACTCGTGCTGCGTCCGCGCCATGTGGAAATCCAGGTGCTCGCCGATGATTTCGGCAACCAGGCGGCGCTGTGCGAGCGCGATTGCTCCATTCAACGCCGTCATCAAAAGCTGCTCGAAGAGGCTCCGTCTCCCGCGCTCGACGACGCGTTGCGCGCCGCCATGGGACAGGCCGCGGTCAAGGCCGTGCGCGCGGTGGATTACCGCAATGCGGGCACCATCGAGTTCCTGCTCGACGAAAACGGCGCGTTCTACTTCATGGAGATGAACACGCGCGTTCAGGTGGAGCACCCCGTGACCGAGCAGATCACCGGGGTCGATATCATCAAAGAGCAGCTGCGCATCGCAGCGGGCGAGCCGATGAGCTGCGCCGATCGCGCGCCGTTCACGCCGAACGGCCACGCCATCGAGTTCCGCATCAACGCCGAAGACCCCGACAACGATTTCCGTCCGTGCCCCGGCACCATCACGCGTTTCGACGTGCCGGGCGGCCCCGGCATCCGCGTGGAGTCCTACGTGCAGGCGGGCTCGACCATATCGCCGTTCTACGATTCCATGGTGGCCAAGCTCATCGTATGGGGCCAGGATCGCGACGAAGCGCTCGCCCGCGCCCGCCGTGCCCTCGGCGAATTCGTCATCGAAGGCATAGCGACCACCATCCCGTTCCATAAGCGCGTTTTGGACGTGGATATATTCCAGAAGGGCGAGGCCCGCACCGATTTCCTCGAAATCGCCGGCATCTAGCCCCAAGGCCGCTTTCGTTCGATAGCGCCCATTCGGCTGCCGAATCTATCGGCGCCGCTTCCGCATTCGCCGCCGCGCCCGCGTCGGCCATGCGGAAGCGGCGTTTTTTGCTTCGCGCGACGATCGTCTGCGATCGCGTCGGGTGCGGGGGTACGCGCCGTTTTCGCGAAATCTGCATGAGGGGTGAGCGCCAGGTGCGCGGCGTGCTCGCGATGCCCGCACGCCGCCGCGCCCGTACGTTTGCCTGCGTTCGTGGGCGGCGTGCCGCGTGCCCGCTATTCTTCGGCGCCCGAAAGCGTCGAGGTGCCCGCGGCGATCGTGGGAATGTGGAATCCCATGAGCCACAGCAAAAACACCGCCACGCAGGCGAGCACGGCCCATACCACGGGCTGGCGCACCATGACGGCGCTGGCGCCCATCAGCGTGAACGAGACGGCGAGGATGCGCAGCTTCGTGCGCATCGGAATGCCGCCGCGCTCTTTGAACGCCTGCACGTAGGTTTTGTAGACGCCGGTTTCGCATATCCAGCGATGGCAGCGCGGCGAGCTTTTCGCGAACAGGAACGTGGCCAGCAAAAGCAGCGGCGTGGTGGGAAGCACCGGAATGACGACGCCGATGAATCCGAGCGCGCATGAACAGCAGGCGCAGGCGAACAGGATGGAACGCTTCATGGACTCTCCTTTGAACGGGCGCGTCGCAGCGTGCGGCGGCGTCGCGTGTCGGGTGCGGGGCTGCTCGGATGCGCGAGCGCTTGCGGCCGCGGCACCCTGCGCGCGGCAGCACGAGCAGGCCGACGACCGCTTGCGGCCGCGCATCCCGTGGAGGCGTCATCATATCAAAAGTTGTACATGGGTAACAAATAATCCGGCGATACGGGCGATTCGTCCGCGTACACGGCCGGATATGAAAATGCCGAGACCCGGAGGGGAACCGGGCCTCGGCCAAGGAGGGGGATGAACGGTGCTCGCTGCACCGTTGATTGTGCTGCGTATCGCAGGTAAGCGAAGGAGGGGAACCTTCGTGCTTACGCGATTCATTATAGAAAACGGGTTTCGAGAAAATATGGCGCGGCTGTGGAAACCTCGTGTGCACGCCCGCGCTGCAGGTAAAAAAATCGAGGCCCGGAAGGGAAGCCGGGCCTCATACAAGGAGGGGATAAGCGATGCTCGTCGCATCGTTTGCTGCCATAGAGCAGGCAAGGGAAGGAGGGGAAGCCTTCGTGCTTGCAGCTCGTAGTATACGGGTGCGGTTTCAAGAAGCTATGACGCGGATATGTGCGTCCGATGGACCGGGTTACAGGAAGGTATACGCGGGGAAACGGGGCGTTTTCAGGCCCCGTGCCGCCGGTGCGATACAATAGCCGTCGACGCCGCCCGCCGCTTACGGCGCGCCTTCGCGTCAAGAATCGTTTCACAAGCAAGAAAAGAGGTCGTCGTGGCCGATATCGAAATCCGTTTCCATAAAGACATGCTGGTGCTTTCGGCGCCTGTCGCCTATACGCTCGAGCGCCAGGGGATCGATACGGCGCACGATGCCGAATTCGTGAACCTCATCGAACCGGAAGCGGTGGAAGACGCGTTGCGTCTCGAGGTCATGGCGGGCGCGCAGTGCATCGTCACGAACACCGAGGGGCTCTGCGAGGCGCGCCTGGCCCATCATCGCTTGGAGGATAGGGCGCGCGATCTTGCCGCCGCCGCCCTTGAAAGCGTGCGCTCGTGCAAGCCGCAGCATGTTATATGCGAAGTGGGAACCTGCGCGCTTCCGCTCGACGCTTCCGACGAGCTTTCGCGCGAGCAGCATATCGCGCAATACCGCGATGCCGTTTCGGCGTTCGGCTCGGACGACTTCGACGCCGTGCTGCTCAGCGGCCTGCGCAGCGAGGCCGATGTGCGCTGCGCCGTCGAGGGCGCCCGCCGCGCGACCGCCCGCCCGGTGTTCGCCGTCGTCGATCTCGACGAAGAGGGACGTGCCGCCGGCGCTTCTATCGAGGAACTCGCCGAAGCGCTGTCCCAGGCCGACGTGGCGGGCATATCGTGCGCCGCGCCTTGCGATGCGGTGTGCGATGCGGTGCGCCGCCTGGCGGCGTGCGTCGATGTTCCCGTGCTGGTGCAGTTCGTCGTGCGCGCCGCCACCGCCGCAGAGAAAAAGCGCGCCATGCTGGGCGCCGCCATCCCGGGCAAGCCGTACGCGCTGCCCGACGACCTCGCGCATGCGGCCATCGCCGTGCGTGCGGCGGGCGCCCAGTTCGTGCGCGCCGTCGGCCAGGCCGCGCCCGCATGCACGGGCGCGCTCGCCGTGGCGGTTTCGGGCGCCGATTGCCTGCGATAGGAGCGTGCGCCGTGGCATTGATCGAACGAAGCGAATCCTACGGCGAGCTGCAGCGCGTCGTCGATTATCTGTACCGAGACGCGCACGCCGTCGAGCGCCTGGACGTCGTCTTGGCGGCCGAGACCTTCGATATATGCGCTGACCTGCGCGAAATCGTGGACCTTTTGCCCCCGGGGGTATATACGCGTCCGGCACTGTGCGCCCAGCTGAACTCCTCGATCGCGGGGCATGCCTGGGGCTACGTGTACGGCACGGTGGAATAGCGGCGCGCATCGCGCGGGGCGCCCGCCTCGCGTCTGTGCCGCTTTCCGCGCTCTCCCGCTTCGCCGCGCCCAGGCGCGCGGCCGGTATTCATACTGAAAATATAGGCTTTAAACTGGGACGTTTCTTTCCCGTTACCCTTGCGCGCGCCCTATCTCAGGACTATCATTTATTTCCTGTACAAGAACGACTGTTCTATGCTATCCATTCGGTATAATTTGCGACGTTTCAACCATCTATGACGCATTCGTCATGGTGGTCGTCTTCGCACAACGATCCCACGATGAGCGCGCATAGCGATTTCCACATCGGGGGGGGGGGTATCATTGCAAACCAATACGCCGCGCCACACGACGGGGCCTGTCGGGCAGGAAGGGTATCGCGCCGATCCTTCTTCTGCCGGTTTTCGTCCTGCATTCGATCCTGCGCACAGCGGTCATGCGAACCCATACGGCGGCGATCCGTTTTTCTCTGACCACGAAGGCCTGCGCCGGGTGAAAAAGAAGAAGCGTAAGGCGGCGAAAATCATCGTGGCCGTCTTCGCGGTGCTGTTCATGCTTATCGTGGGCGCGGGCGTCGCGTTGGCGTTCTGGGTAAGCTCGCTGAACGCTTCCATGGGCTTCGAAGATGAAGCGCAGAAGCAGCAGCTCATGGAAACGCTCAAGCCGCCCGCCGCCGCTCCCGACGCGCCCGCTGCCGAGCAGGCCTCGCAAGCGTTCTACATGCTGGTCTTGGGAAGCGACGCCCGCCAGGGCGATGCCGAAAGCCGCTCCGACGTCACCATGCTCTGTCGCATCGATCCCGATGCGGGGCTGGTCGATCTGATATCCATTCCGCGCGACACCATGGTGGAAATTCCGGGCCAAGGCACGCAGAAGATCAACGCGGCCTATTCGTTCGGCGGCGCGGCCGGCGCCGTGCAGGCCGTTTCCGAATTCGCGGGCGTGGATATATCGCATTACGCCGAGGTGCATTTCGAAGAGCTCGAGACCGTGGTCGATTCGCTCGGAGGCATTTGGGTCAACGTGCCCGAAAGCTTCGATGCGGGCAACGGCGGCATGGCGTTTTCGGCCGGCGAGCAGAAGCTCTCGGGCGCCCAGGCGCTGGCATTCGCCCGCGAGCGCTACAACGTGTCGGGTGGCGATTTCGGCCGTGCCCAGGCGCAGCGCATCATCGTGCAGGCCATCGTGCGCCAGGTCCTCGAAGCCCCTCCGGCAGAGCTTCCCTCCATCGTGGGTAAGCTCGCCTCGTCGGTGACCACGGATTATTCGGTGAGCGATTTGATCGCGCTGGCGCAAAGCTTCCAGGGCAAAACCCTGCAGATGCATTCGGCCGCGTGCCCCAGCTATTCGTTCGCCCAGGATGGCGTGAGCTACGTGGGCACCATGTACGACGAATGGCGCGCCATGATGCAGCGTGTCGATGCGGGACTCGACCCCAACGATGCGTCGGCCGTCGTCCCCGATGCCCAGATGAAAAACGCGCGCCTCGGCGCAGCGCCGAACGGGCGTTCCCCGCGTGTGTATCAAAGCGTCGCGCAAAACGCCGGGCTGACCACCGATGACGTGGCGCCCGAACAATAGACCGATCGTTTCCCGTCGTAGTGAAAGGCAGTACGAACTCTATGACTTTGCTTGAATTGACCCAGCTTCTGCGCAAACGCCTGAAGGTCGTGATCGCGCTTCCCCTCGTATGCGCCCTTGCGGCCGCGGTGTTCTGCTTCGGCTTCATGCCCGATACGTATACGTCGTCCACCAGCATGTACGTGCTCACGAAATCGGCCGATGAGCAGGGAAGCGTCTCGAACGCCGACCTTTCGGCCAGCCAGATGCTCACCAACGACGTGGCAAGCCTCATCACCAGCGACCGTGTGCTGAAAGACGCCGCCGCTTCGGTGAACATGAAAAGCCTCGCCGATTACGATATCAAGGTGACCAGCGAAACCACCACGCGCGTGCTGAGCGTTTCGGTGACGGGCGCCGATGCCCAAAGCACCTCCATCATCGCCAACGCGCTTGCCAAAAGCGTCTCCAAAGTGGCGCAAGACGTCATGGACGTGCAAAGCGTCAACGTGATCGACGAGGCGGCCGCACCCGAAGCTCCCAGCGGCCCGAATCGCGCTCTGTATACGCTGATCGCGCTGTTCGGCGGCCTGTTCGTAGCCATCGCCCTGGTGGTGCTGCGCGACATGATGAACACCAAGGTGCGCGGCGCCGACGACCTCGAAAAGCTTCTCGATCTGCCCGTCATCGGGCGTATCCCCTCCGTGAAAGGCGGTGAGTAACATGTTCAAGAAAAAACAGAGCGCCGATAAGGCTGTGCTGCAAAACGCCATCACCACGCTGTTCGCCAACATCAAGTTTTCCAACGTCGATAATCCCGTGCGTTCTCTGGCCATCACGTCTGCCATTCCCAACGAGGGCAAAAGCACGGTGACCGTCAATCTGGCGAAGGTCATCGCGGGCAGCGGCAAAAACGTGCTGCTGGTGGAATGCGACATGCGCCGCCGCAGCCTGGCCGCCATGCTGAAGGTGCATGCGCGCGCGGGCTTGTATGCCGTGCTGGCCGAGCAGGTTTCGCTGCGCAGCGCGGTGGTGGCGACGTCTACGCCTAACCTGTTCTTTCTCGATGCCGAGCCGGGCATTCCTAATCCCGCCGACATCCTGGCGTCCAAACGCTTCGATAGGTTCGTGGACATGCTGGAAAACGCCTACGATTACGTGATATTCGATACGCCGCCCGTGGGCACGTTCGTCGACGCCGCCGTTATTTCCTCGCGCGTCGACGGCACGGTGCTCGTGGTACGCGACGACTTCACGAAGCGCGACGAATTGCTGGCCGCGCGCGAGCAGCTCGATAAGGCGGATGCGCATATCATCGGCACCGTGCTCAATAACTGCGAGGTTGAGACGAGCGAATATTATTACGCCTATTACACCAAGGACGGCAAGCGCGTGAAGCAGGGCGAGACGCCGACGCTTCCCGCGAACGGCGGCGCCTCTTCGTCTGCGCAAGGCTCGTCGCGCCGCGGCCGCAGGAATCGGTAGGCGGCCATGCGCGATATCCACTGCCATATTCTTCCGGGCGTCGATGACGGCGCGGCCGATCTGCAGGAAAGCCTGCGCATGCTGGAGGCGGCCAAGGCCGCAGGCGTCACGTCTATCGTGTGCACGCCGCATTGCCGCGATCCGTATTTCGATTACGACGCCATGTGGGATGCGTTCGAACTTCTGCGGTCGCATGCGGGCGGCTTCCCGCTGCAGATGGGGTTCGAGGTCAACCATGCCAAGCTTATGGAATTGGGCATGGATTGGGCCGACAGGCTGGCTTTCGACGGAAGCGACGAGTTTCTTTTGGAGCTTTCGACGCACGCTGACGCCACGATGTTCGAACAGTACGAACGCACTATTTTCGAGCTGCAAGGACGCGGCTTTCAGGTGATCATCGCCCATCCCGAACGCTATAAGGCCGTTCAGGACGATATCGAATGGGCGAGGCGTCTGGTGCGCATGGGGTGCGCGCTTCAGGCGTCGGCCGACTTCGTGAAAGGCGGCCGCTTCGGTCGCGAACGACGCCCGGCCAAAAAGATGTTCGACGCCATGCTGTATCGCTATATCGGCAGCGATGCCCACTGCGTCGAGCATTACGAGTATCTCGCCCAGGCGAGGGCGACGTATAGGACGAGAGGGGCCCACGCCCGATTGTAAGCGGGGCATCTTTCGGCGGCGCGCGAGTCGCTTCGCGCGCGTCGTGTCGATAAGGAGGCGGATGCGCATATCTTGCGTGCGGTGAATCATCGCTGAGGCGTGTTTGTCGTGGTCAAGAGAATGAATAACCTGTTGCTGCTTATAACGACCCAATGCAAGGCCGCCGGCGAAGCCGTGCCTTTTCCCCGACGGGAGGTGCCATGTGGTATGTCATTCAGGTCGTTGGCGGCAAGGAGGACGAAACCCTCGAGTTGTTGCGTCGCATCGTCGATCGCAGCATCGTGCTCGAGGCGTTCATTCCCCGCAGACACGTCATGCATCGCCGGGATGGCGTATGGCGCACCGTCGACGAGATTCTTTTTCCCGGATATCTGTTCGTAGTAACTCACGACCCCGAAGGGCTGGTCCGCCAGCTCAGACGGGTCCCCCGATTCACCCGCCTTTTAGGCGAAAGCAACAGGAAGTTCGTGCCGTTGCCCGCACGCGAGGTGGAGCTTTTGAAGGAATTCGGAGGCCCTTTCCATGTGGTGGGCATGTCGCAAGGCGTGATAGACGGCGATTGCATTCGCATAGAAAAGGGCCCGTTGAAAGGCCGCGAGGCGATTATTCGCAAGGTGGACCGCCATAAGCGGATCGCGTTCGTGGAGATGGATGTGATGGGTCGAAGGAAAACGGTCAAGTTAGGGTTGGAAATTGTCCGGAAGAGTTCTTAACAACGATGAGGCCTGTGCGGGGGCCGCAGCAGAAGAAGGAGCGCAGGGCGCTTGCGCGCCCCAAGCGCGCGCGGACGGGCGCGAAAGCGCCGCGACGCCTGCGTTCGGCGGCCCGCTTAAGGGCGCCGATGGGCGCTATGTCTACCGCTTCGTCAAACGCACGTTCGATGTTGTGTTCAGCGCGTTTGCATTGATAGGGTTAAGCTGGCTGTTCGCCATCATCGCGCTTGCCATCAAGGTGGACGATCCGCGCGGCCCGGTGTTTTTCAAGCAGGATCGCGTGGGTAAAAACGGCCGCGTATTCTCGATGTACAAGTTTCGCAGCATGTGCGTCGATGCCGAAGCGCGCCTGGCCGATCTGAAGGAGTTGAACGAAAAGAGCGGCCCCGTGTTCAAGATGGCCGAGGACCCGCGCATCACGCGGTGCGGCAAATGGCTGCGCAAGCTTTCGCTCGACGAGCTGCCGCAGTTCGTGAACGTGCTGAAAGGCGATATCTCGGTCGTGGGCCCGCGTCCTGCGCTGCCCTCCGAAGTGGCGGCGTACACCGATTACCAAAAGCAGCGCCTGCTGGTCGATCAGGGTATTACCTGCTATTGGCAGACGCGGCGCAACAGGGACGCCATCTCGTTCGACGAGTGGATCGACCTCGATTTGCTGTACATAGAGAAGTGTAGTATTTGGACCGATTTCAAATTGATCGTCCAAACGATAGGCGTGGTGCTGACCGCGCAAGGGAGCTGACGAAATGGATAATGTGCAAGCGGACCGCCGTTTCCGCCGTGTCGACGTCATAGGCGTTCCTATCAGTGCGGTGAATATGGGCGAGTGCCTTGATTTGCTGGCTGACGAATTCGATGCGTTTCGCGGCGGGTACGTATGCGTGTCGAACGCCCATACGACGGTGATGGCCCATGATGACCCGTCGTATTGGGAAGTGCAGGCATCGTCGGTCCTATCTGTTCCCGATGGCAAGCCGCTTTCGGTGGTGGGAAAAAAGCAGGTTCCGTCCATGGATCGAGTGACGGGGCCCGATCTGATGCGGGCGGTGTTCTCCGATGCCCGTTTGGCGGGTGCGCGCCATTATTTCTACGGCAATACCGAAGAGAATCTTCAGGCGCTTATCGATGCTTTGAAGGCGCAGTACCCCGATCTGCTGATCGTGGGATACGAGCCGTCGGTTTTCCGCCCGCTTGATGACGTCGAGAAGCGCGACCTCGGTGCGCGCATCGACGCGGCCCGCGCCGATTTCGTCTGGGTCGGCTTGGGCGCCCCGCGTCAGGAAAATCTCTGCTTCGACATGAAGGGCCTTACGCGTTCGTGCATGATAGGCGTCGGCGGCGCGTTCAATATTCTGGCGGGCATCACCCCCGAGGCTCCGGCGTGGATGCAGAATCTGAGCCTTGAATGGCTGTATCGGCTCCTTCAAGAGCCGCGCAGGCTGTTCAAGCGCTACGTTGTGACGAATACGAAGTTCATCGGATACCTTATAACGAAGAAGGCAAGGAAGGCATAGCATGGCAACGGCATTCAACGGCAAAACGCTCATGATCACGGGCGGCACGGGCTCGTTCGGCAATACGGTTTTGAAGCATTTTCTGCGCACCGATATCGGGGAGATCCGCATTTTCTCGCGTGACGAGAAAAAGCAGGACGACATGCGTCATACCCTGCAGGTGAAATACCCCGACGTGGCATCGAAGGTGCGCTTTTATATCGGCGACGTGCGCAATCTGCAGTCCGTCCAGGACGCCATGCACGGGGTCGACTACATTTTCCATGCGGCGGCGCTCAAACAGGTTCCTTCGTGCGAGTTTTTCCCGATGGAAGCGGTGCGCACGAATGTCATCGGAACCGATAACGTGTTGCATGCGGCCATTGCGGAAGGCGTCGACCGCGTGGTGTGCCTTTCTACCGACAAGGCCGCGTATCCTATCAATGCGATGGGCAAGTCCAAGGCCATGATGGAATCCATCATTTACGCCAACGCGCGCAACGGCGCAGGCCGCACGACTATTTGCTGCACGCGCTACGGCAATGTGATGTGCTCGCGCGGCAGCGTGATTCCCCTGTTCATCGACCAGATTCGCGCGGGCAACCCCGTCACCGTGACCGATCCCTCCATGACGCGTTTCTTGATGAACCTCGACGAGGCGGTCGATTTGGTGAAGTTCGCTTTCGAGCACGCCAACCCCGGCGATCTGTTCATTCAGAAGGCCCCCGCATCCACGATCGGCGATCTTGCCGAGGCCGTGCAGGAGCTTTTCGGCAAGACGGGAACGAAGGTCATCGGCACGCGCCATGGCGAAAAGCTGTATGAGACTTTGATGACGCGCGAAGAGCGCCTGCGCGCCGAGGATATGGGCGATTATTTCAGGGTCGCGTGCGATTCGCGCGACTTGAATTATGACAAGTTCGTCGTCGACGGCGAGGCGCGCACGCAGGCCGATGAGCCGTATACCTCGCACAACACCGAGCGTCTCGACGTCGAGGGCACGGTGAAAAAAATCATGACGGCCGAATACGTCCAGAAGGCCTTGGCGGGTGAGCTGTAATGAAGGTCTTGGTCACCGGGGCTCGGGGGTTCGTGGGCAAAAACCTCGTCGCCGCGCTCGAGGCCGTGCGCGACGGCAAGGACCGCAGGTCCCTCTATGAGCCGCTGCATCCGCTCGAGATCTTCGAGTATGACCGCGATTCCGACCCCGATACGCTGGATTCGTATTGCGCCGAGGCCGATTTCGTGTTCAATCTTGCAGGCGTCAACAGGCCCAAGGACGCTTCCGAATTCATGGAGGGCAATCGCGATTTCGCCTCGACGCTGCTGTCTTTGCTGGAAAAGCACGGCAACACGGCGCCCGTGATGCTTGCTTCTTCGGCGCAGGCGAGTCTTGAAGGCCGATATGCCGGATCGGAATACGGCAAGAGCAAGCTTGCGGGCGAGGGGGTCTTCAGGGATTACGCCCGTCGCACGGGGGCCGATGTGCTCATATACCGCTTTCCCAACCTGTACGGAAAATGGTGTAGGCCGAATTACAATTCCGCAGTCGCCACGTTTTGCCACAATATCGCGCATGATCTGCCCATTACGGTGAACGACGAATCGACCGAGCTTGAGCTGCTGTATATCGACGACGTCGTTTCCGCCCTTATGGGCAACCTCGTCGGTATCGTCGATCGCGATGAGGACGGGCTGTGCCATGCCGGCCCGACCGATAGAAAGACGCTCGGCGAAATCGTTGCCTTGCTGCGCGGCTTCAAGGCCGCGCGCGCGTCGTTGGACGTTCCCGATGTGACGAACGGGTCGTTTTCCAAGAAGCTGTATTCGACGTACCTTTCGTATCTCGATCCCGCGGATTGCGCGTACGGCCTCAAGATGAACGTCGATGCCCGCGGCAGTTTCACCGAGGTGGTGCGCAGCGTCGACCGGGGGCAGGTCTCCATCAACGTGTCGAAGCCCGGTGTCGTGAAGGGGCAGCATTGGCACCATACGAAGTGGGAGAAATTCTGCGTCGTTTCGGGCGAAGGCCTTATCCGATTGCGTAAAATCGGAAAGGACGAGCAGGGCAGGGAATACCCGGCGGTCGAATATCGCGTTTCGGGCGAAAAGCTCGAAGTGGTGGAAATGCTTCCCGGCTACACGCACAGCATCGCCAATCTGTCCGACACGAAGGATATGGTCACGCTGATGTGGTGCAACGAATGCTTCGATGCCGATAATCCCGATACGTTCTACGAGGAGGTCTAATGGGATCTTGTGCGCGTTTCGTCCGCAGGGCCTGCATGGCGCCGCGTTCTTTGGTTCGCAAGTTCATCGTCACGCCTATCGTGAAGCGATGCTTCGGTTCGTGCGGGCGCGATTTCGCCCTTGCGAAAAACTGCGATTTCAGGGGAATCGAAAACATCCATATCGGAAATAACGTTTCATTCGGATCGGGCAACCTCATCATGACGACGCGTGCGAAAGTCGTTATCGGCGACGACGTCATGTTCGGTCCCAATGTGACCTTGGTCAGCGGCGACCACCGCACGGACATCAAGGGCCGTCCTATGAAGTCGGTGACCGACGATGAGAAGCGGCCCGAAGACGATCAGGATATCGTCATCGGGTCGGATGTGTGGCTCGGGGGCGGTTGCACGGTCTTGAAGGGCGTGCATATTGCGCAGGGTTGCGTCATCGCCGCCGACGCGTTGGTGGTCAAGGACACCGAGCCGTACGGCATTTACGGGGGCGTTCCTGCGAAAAGGATCGCCGAACGTTTCAAGGAGGATCGCCGATGACCGATGCGCCGGCATCCATCACGATGGTCGGAGTCGATCCCGCCTGCCTTGGCGGCATAGCCACGCTCGCGCGCTGTCTTTGCGATCGTTTCTCCCGGGACGCAGCGGACGATTTCGCCTATATCGTCTCGTCGAACCAGTCATCGGCTTTCGGCAAGGCTGCGGTGTTCGCGCGTGCGCTTTGCTCGCTGCGTCGTCGCTTGAATGCGATCGATCCTGCGGCCCATATCGTGCATATCCACATGGCCGACAACGCAAGCGTCATGCGTGCGCGCGTCGTCGTGAACATGGCGAAGAAACGCGGCGTCAAGACGCTGGTCCACGTGCATTGTGATTTGGCGAAGATCTACGAGGCGTCCTCGTCTTCCATGAAAACGGCGATCGAAGATGTGATGCGCGCGTGCGATGCCGTGGTGGCCTTGGGCTCGTATATGCGGGATTTCGCGGCTTCGTTCGGCCATGGGCGGGATTCGTTTTTCGTGCTTCCCAATGCCGTTTCGTGTCCTGCGTCGAATCCCTTCGACGCTCGGTCGCACAAGGCGCTCTTCCTCGGCAATGTTTCGCAGGATAAAGGCGTGCTCGATTTGCTGGATGCGCTTGCGGCGGTCAAGGAGGATCTTCCTGCCGACGCTTCGGTCGATCTGTGCGGTCGCGATTTCCTTTCTATCCAGGATTGCATACGCGAGCGAGGCCTTGCCGATATCGTGAACTATCGGGGAGTCGTTTCTCCCGACGATGGGTTTTTCGCGCACTATGGCCTCCATGTGCTGCCTTCGCATAAAGAGGCGCTTCCCTTCGCCTTGCTCGAGGCGTCGGCTCACGGCATTCCGTCCGTGGTGACGGACGCCGGGTCGATGGCCGAGGTGGTGGCGTCGGACGAAGACGGCTTCGTGGTACGTGTGGGCGACGTTTCCGCATTGGGCGATCGCATACGGCGCATGCTGTCCGACGATGCGTTGCGCAGCAAGATGAGCCGGGCGGTTTTTGAAAAAACGAAGGCGATGTACTCCATGGATGCGTACATGAAGAAGCTGGGAGGGCTGTATGAGCGCGTGCTCATCGTGCCGTAAGGTGCGCGGCGAACGCGATGGCGCGATGCCGCCGCGTCAAGACGATGCGGTCGGGAAAGACGGCGCTCGCGACGGCGTGGCAAGCGCGCTGCTCGCCCTGTTTTCTCTTTTCATGCTGTCTTCGCTTACGCAGTCGCTGTACGGGTCCTTGCCGCTCAATAAAGCGATAGGATTCGGCATCGCCGTCGTGCTGCTGTACTGGTTCGCCTCGAGCGCGCTGACGCATCTGCGCGTTTTGGGCGCGCTTGCCCTCGGCGGCGTCGCGTTGATGTGCCTCGCGTGCGGCGCAAGCATCGGACAGGATATGTCTGATTTCGTTTATCTGGTCACGACGGTTTTGGTGTTGCTGTACGCATCCGATGCGCGCAACAGAGATGCCATGCTTTCGTGCTTCGATAGGCATGCGACGTTGCTCGGCGGCGTCGCTTTCGCCTGCGCACTGCTGCTTTTGGGCCTGCTCGTGACGGGCACGGGCTATGAGACGTCGTGGGGCGGCGAGCGGTATTTCAGGGGTTTGGCGAGCAACGAGCACGCGTTGGCGTCCTCGTGCTGCTTGCTTTTGACGGCGGCGCTGCTGTACGGGCAGGTGCGCGCGCATGGCCTGTTGACGGCATTCGTGGTGCTTGCGGCCACCTTGGCCATCTTGGCCACCGGCGCGCGTACGTATCTTATTCCGCTCGTCGTCGTGCTGCTGTGCTTCGTGCGCGATGTCGCTTCCTGGAAATGGTTGCGCGTGGTGCTCTACGTCGCCATGACGGGAGCATTCGTCTTGTTGCTGCTCGGTTCCGGCATGCTCGAGAAGTTCGAATTCGCGTTCAACAACGAATTCGCCGACTCGCTTTTGTCGGCGTTCACGAACGGACGCAATGAGATCTGGGCGCACGATATCGGCCTGTTCGCGCAATTCGATCCCGTGCGCATGGCGTTCGGCGGGTCGTTTTCGCAGGTGTACGCCTCGAATAGTCAGGCGCTCGATCTGTATATCTGGTCGCATGACGATTTCGTCATGCTGCTGTGCAGCGCGGGGTTGGCGGGAATCGTCGTGTACATCGCCTCGATGGCGTCTTTTTTCAAGGGCGTCGCGCGCAGTGCTTCGGGTTTGCTCGTCGCAGCGCTTGCCGTGTACGTGCTCGGTCCTGCTCTTTTGAACGGGTTCTACCCTTACCAGCATCTGGTGTACAGCGCGGTGTTCTTCGCTTTGTACGCCGTCGAGAGGAATTATTCCTACGAAAGGGGGGCGCATGGTCGCCGTTGAGAATAACGAAGGGGCTCTCCCTAACTATTTGGTCACGTTTCATTCCGCCTGGAGCTATGGCGCGTGTTTGCAGGCATACGCGACGCTCGAGGCGATGGCCGCGCTCGGCAAACGGTTCGAGATTTTGAACTACATCAGTCCGTATGCCAAACATAAAAATACGTTCGACCTGCTGAAGGAAGGGTCTTTGAAGCAGGCGGCGACGACGGCCGTCAAAGACATCGTCTTCAGGCGAACCGCGTTGCATAAGAAGGCCTTCGGGGGTTTTGAAGAGCGCATCGCGGTGACCGATGCGCTTTATACGGACGTGTCGCAGCTCGGCGAAATCAAGGCCGACATTCTGATGTCTGGAAGCGACCAGATTTGGAATCCCCAGATCACAGGCGGGCTCGACCCCGTGTTCTTCCTGCAATTCGGGTCGTGCCGCAAGCGTGTTTCCGTCGCATCGAGCCTCGGCAGCTATTCGTATACGCCCGAAGAATCCGCGCAGGTCAAAACGTATCTCGGCACGTACGATCGCGTGAGCGTGCGCGAGGCGCATGCGCAGCGGGAAATAGAGGCGGCAACGGGATCCCAGGCGTTTCGCTGTCTCGATCCTACGCTGCTGCTCGATACCGCCTACTGGCGGGCTTTCGCCCGCAAGCCCGAGGGCTTTTCGGGTGATGAGCGCTATATCCTCGTATTCAATCTTGCCAAACGTTCCGCCCAAGAGGAGCAGGCATGGCGCGCGTTCGCCGATGATGCGGGGTTGCCGTTGTGGCGCATCTCCAATAACACGCATAAGGATTCTGTGTTCGACCGGTTACTTTTGGGCATGACGCCGGAGGAGTTCGTCTGGCTTGTCGATCACGCGCAATTCGTCATAACCGACTCGTTCCACGGCACGGCCTTTTCGGTCAATATGAACACGCCGTTCGTCGCGTTTCCTCCGGTGTTCGGCAACAGCGCGCGCATCGCCGACCTGCTTGCTCTGATCGGCATGGACGAGCGCCTGCTGGACGGCGCGTGCGATCTTGCGCGCTTCGCGCAGGCCGATTTCTCGGCGGCGAACGCCGCGCTTGCAGAGGAAAGGGGGAAGTGCAATGCCTGGATCGCAGACGCGTTGCGCTGATAATTCCATCGAACAGGTGGGGCGCCGCTGCTCGGGCTGCGGCGCATGCGCCTCGATCTGTCCGTTCGGCGCTATTTCGTTCGAGCGCGATAGTGAAGGCTTCGATGTGCCCGTCGTGAGCGAGGAGGCATGCACGGGCTGCGGCCTTTGCCTGCGCCGCTGCCACGCGCATACGGGCGCTTCCTGCCGTACGGGGTCCGTTGCATACATGGGGTATGCACGCGCCGACGACCGTCGGCGCAGCTCCTCGGGAGGCGCCTTTGCCGCCTTCGCCCGCCATGCGTTCGCGCACAAGGAGCGTGCGCGCGTGTACGGCGCCGCGTTCGATGATGCGGGAGCCGTGAAACATATCGGCATCGACGATGCGTCCGAGATATCCCGCTTGCAGGGATCGAAATACGTGCAAAGCGGCACGGCGGGCGTGTATGCCGATGCGGCATCGGCGCTCGAAGAGGGCCGATTCGTCGTGTTTTCGGGATGCCCGTGCCAGGTTGCGGGGCTGTATGCGTTTTTGGGCAGGCGGCCGGAGAACCTGCTGACGATCGACCTGGTATGCCACGGCGTGCCGTCTCCCGGCTTTTGGGAGCAGCATGTGCAGGCGCTGTGCGAGGGCGATTTTCGATCGGCATCGTTTCGCACGAAAGGCTACGCCGACAAAAACAGGTTCTATCTCGAGGTGAAAGGACGGCGCGCGGCGGCGCGCAATCCCGAGCAGGATCTGTTCTTCAATGCCTTTATGAAGGGACTCGATTACCGCGAGTCCTGCTATACGTGTCCGTACGCGTCGCTTCGGCGCCTGGGCGATATCACGATAGGCGATTGCGCCACGTCGGAGCTGCGCAAGGATTATTATCCGTGGGAGCAGATGTCCTTCATCATGCCCAATACCGACCAAGGGGCGGCGTTGTGGCGCGAAATCGCGCCGTCGTTCGAGTTCTGCGAGGTCGATATCGCGCGCGAGGCGGCGATGAATCACCAGCTTTCGGCGCCGGTCGAGCGTCCTTCTGCGCGTGATTCGTTCTACGTCGATTTGCAAGGGTCCGGCCGCGCCGCGCTGGAGGCGCGCTATACGGTTCGTTCGTGCGGGGCTGCCTTCGCGCTCAAGCGCGTGATCAAGCGGCTTGTCCCCAACAGGGTGCGCGGCGCCCTCGTGAAAGCGAAAGCGAGTGCGGCGCATCGTGGTTGACGGTTCGAAAAAACAACTCGCCAAGAACACGGCGTTTCTTTATATTCTGACGTTTTCGTCGCAGCTGCTGAGCATCGTGACCATCCCGTATCAGACAAGGGTGCTCAGCCCTGAAACGTACGGCGTGCTCGGCGTGGCCATCTCCGTCATGACGGTGCTCTCGCTGGTGCTCGATTTCGGCATGGTGCAGTCTCTGACTCCCGGCGTGGCGGCCCACTCGAACGATACGAAGTATCTTTCCCGCCTGTACACGGAGGCGTTTTTGGGCAAGGCGGCCATGGGGGCGGTGTGCTTCGCGGTGCTTTTGATCGCGATCGTCTGCTCGTCGTATATGCGCGCGCATGCGATGCTGTACGTGCTGTATTTCGCCGCGTACATGGTGGGCGCATTGCTGCCCGATTACCTGTATCGCGGTATGGAGCAGATGAAGATTATTACGGTGCGAACGGTTGCCATCAGGTGTTTTGCGACGGCCATGATCTTCGTCTTCATGAAGTCCGATGCCGATATCCTCGTGATGCCGCTTTGCCTTCTCGTGGGCAATGCGGTTGCCGTCGCGGTGTGCTTCCGTTACGATCGCGCGCATTTCGGCGTCGGTTTCACGCGGGTGCGCATGCGCGACGTGTGCGCGATGGCGAAGCTGACGTTTCCGTTTTTCGTGTCCCGCATAGCATCGACGGTGTATTCGGTGGCCAATCCGTTCGTGCTCAATATGTTTTACAGCGGCGGCGCGGTCGTCGGTTTCTATTCCGCCTCCGAGAAATTCCTTTCCGTCTCGAAATCGGTCGTGGCGCCTGTTGCGGACAGCCTGTATCCGTACATGGTCAAGCGCAAGGATTTCGTGCTCGTGCGCAAGGTGCTGTGCGTGGCGATGCCCGTTATTATCGTCGGCGCCGCCGTGCTGTTCGTTTTCGCCGACCAAGTGTGCGCGTTTTTGTTCGGCGCGCAATATGCGCAGGCGGGCGATATCGTGCGTTGCCTGATTCCTGCGATGGTGGTTATTTTCCCGTCGTATGTGATGTGCTTTCCCGTGCTGGTTCCCATGGGGCTTTCGAAGCAGGCGAATGCGTCCAACCTGGTAGGGCTCGCATCGCAGCTCTCGCTGCTTGCCCTTCTTGTCGTCAGCGGCAATCTCACGGTGCATGCGCTGTGCATCGCCACGAGCGTTTCCGAGCTGCTTGTGTTCGCATATCGTTGCGCCGTCGTGTATCGACATCGCGATTTTTTCGCTGCGTCGCCGAAACGGCGCGCATCGTAAAGGAGGTTTGTTTGTATGTCTAAACTGAAATTGATGACCATCGTGGGAACGCGTCCTGAAATCATCAGGCTTTCGGAGGTCATCAAGAAATGCGATAGGTATTTCGACCAGGTGCTCGTTCATACGGGTCAAAACTACGATTACGCACTCAACGAGGTGTTTTTCGATAACCTCGATTTGCGCAAGCCCGATGAATACCTGAATGTCGTCGGCGCCGATTTGGGCGAAACGATGGGCAACGTGCTTGCGAAAAGCTACGATGCCATGGTGCGTCACAAGCCCGATGCGCTGCTCGTGCTGGGGGATACGAATTCGTGTTTGTCCGCCATTTCCGCAAAGCGCCTGCATATTCCTATTTTCCATATGGAGGCGGGCAATCGGTGCAAAGATGAATGTCTTCCCGAGGAAACGAACCGTCGTATCGTCGATATCATTTCCGACGTGAACCTGGCGTATTCCGAGCACGCGCGCCGCTATCTGGCGGAATGCGGCCTTCCTCGCGAGCGTACGTACGTTACCGGAAGCCCTATGGCCGAAGTGCTGCGCGCCAACCTGGCAAAAATAGAGGCCTCGCATATCTTGGCCGACCTCGGACTCGAGCCGAAGCGCTATATGCTGCTGTCGGCCCATCGTGAGGAGAATATCGACACGGAAGCGAATTTCCTCTCGCTGTTCGGCGCCATCAACCGCCTGGCGGAAGAGTACGGCATGCCCATTCTGTACAGCTGCCATCCGCGCAGCCGCAAACGCCTTGAAGCTACGGGCTTCGCCTTGCACCCGCTGGTGAAGATGCATGAGCCCATGGGTTTCCACGATTACAACTGCTTGCAGATGAACGCGTTTTGCGTGGTGAGCGATTCCGGCACTCTGCCTGAAGAGTCGAGCTTTTTCGCCAGCATCGGCCGTCCGTTCCCCGCGGTGTGCATCCGTACGTCCACCGAGCGGCCTGAGGCGCTCGATAAGGCGTGCTTCACCTTGGCGGGCATATCCGAGAAAGGGTTGCTGCAGGCTGTTCGCACAGCCGTAGCGCTTGAGGAAGAAGGCTTTCACGGCATTCCCGTTCCCGACTATACGGACGAAAACGTTTCCACGAAAGTGGTGAAGATCATCCAATCCTACACGGGCATTGTCGATAAGATGGTGTGGCGTAAATACTAAATCGCGCGTTCGAGCCGCCCCCGCTTCTTGCATTCGAGAAGCGGGGGCGGCTGCGTTACGGGCTTCGGTTCGCCGCTGAGGAGCGTGCGGTTTTGCGGCTGGAAGCAGGCCGGGCGTGCACTGGATTCGCGGTGAAATGCGGGGTTCTGCGGCTTCGAAGGCCCTTCATACGGGCTTGATACGCGCCGGATTATCGCCGGCAGAGCCGCAGACACCCGATTCCGTCAAAAAAACCGCAATGGGCGCTATTTCGCAAAATCCCAGTTCAGACATATACCTAGACTATCGCATGAAATTGAGTAAATGCTGTTTCACGGTGTTTACGGGATGAAAGCGCGCGCAAGCGCGGGCATAATGCCCAACGTTCCGATTTCAATGCCGATGTGCAAACGGCTGTGGAGACGTATGTCTGAAACAGGGTGCGTTCGCGCTGTCGGCATGGAATATACAGAACCGAAATCAATAGGTTTGATTTTGAAGTAACGAGAAAGGAAAGGTACAGGATGAAAATCGTTGTTTCTTTCAAGGTCGTCCCTGACGATCAGGACATCCAGGTGTCCGGCGATGGCAGCCTCGATTTCTCCAAGGCCCACAAGATCGTTTCCACCTACGATCTGAACGCCATGGAGGCTGCGGCTCAGCTGGCCGCTGCCAACGAGGGCTCTTCCGTCATCGGCGTCACCGTGGGCGACGCGAAGATCGACGACTCCAAGCTGAAGAAGAACGTCCTCGCCCGCGGCGTCGACGAACTCTTCATGACCGCCGATGACGCATGCGCCGATATGGACGCTCATGCGACCGCTGCTGCCCTGGCCGATTTGATGGCCAAGGTCGGCGATTACGATTTGATCCTGTGCGGCGACGGCTCCGCTGACAACTACGCTCAGCAGGTCGACGTGCAGCTGGCTGCCAAGCTGGGCCTGCCCGTCGTCAACGGTGCGACCAAGATCGAGGCCGGCGACGGCGTCGTCATCGTCGAGCGCACCCTCGAGGACGTCATCGAGACCGTCGAGGTCCCTCTGCCTGCCGTGGTTTCCGTCACTCCCGACGTGGCGCTGCCCCGCATCCCCGGCATGAAGGACATTCTGGCCGCCGGCAAAAAGCCGATGAACGTCTCCGCTGCCGAGGGCGCATACGCTTCCGCTCTCGAGGTCGTCGACTGCAAGGCTCCCAAGCAGGCCGACCGCAAGCTCGAGATCATCGATGCTGCCGAGGACGGCGCTATCGAGAAGTTCGCTGCCGCCATCAAGGCCGCACTGTAAGGGAAAGGTGGATTGTAAGATGAAAGCATTCGTTCTCGCTGAGCGTACCGACGCCATCGCAGAGCTTTGCGCAGGCGCTCGCACCGTCGCTGACGAGGTTGTTCTGGTCGCCTTCGCCGACGTCCAGGTTCCCGAGGCCGTCGCTGACAAGGTCCTGCACATCGCCCTTCCCGAAGGCGCTGTGATCGACGACGCTGCCGACACCGTCATCGCTGCGTTCGACGCCGAGACCCCGGGCGTGGTCTTCGTCGAGCCGACCAAGCACATGAAGGTCGTCGCAGGCAAGCTGGCTGCTCATGCAGGCACCTCCGCCATCACCGACGTCATCGCATTCGAGGGCGACGTCGCCACCAACATGTACTTCGGCGGCGTGGGCCAGAAGAAGCAGAAGGCTGCCGGCGTTGCTATCTACACCGTGGGCGCAGGCGTTTTCGCCGAGGCTCAGGCTTCCGGCGCCAACGCCGTCGAGGAGCTGGCATGGGTCGCTCCCGCCAAGGCCGTCAAGCTCGTTTCTTCCCAGGCTATCGAGAAGAGCGGCGTCGACCTGTTCAAGGCTGACGTCGTCGTGGCTGCAGGCCGCGGCTTCGCCGAGAAGGACGACCTCAAGATGGCTGAGGATCTGTGCGAGAAGCTGGGCGCAGGCCTTGGCTGCTCCCGTCCTCTGACCGAGGGCGTCGACTGGCTGCCGACCGAGGTTTACATCGGCGTTTCCGGCCTCATGCTCTCCCCGAAGGTCTACATCGCCGCCGGTATCTCCGGCCAGATGCAGCACATGGTCGGTTGCAACCGTGCGACCACCCTGTTCGCCATCAACAAGGACAAGAACGCTCCTGTCTTCAAGCAGTGCGACTACGGTCTGGTGGGCGACATCAACACCGTTCTGCCCGCGCTGATCGCTGCTCTCTAACGAGCGATTCGCGGTACCGGCCGGCGCAGGTGTTGCCTGCGCCGGCCTTTCAGTAACCACACCAAGGAAAGGATGAGTCAATGGCAGACTTCGACGCGATCGTCGTCGGCTCTGGCTGCGCTGGCTCCGTCGCCGCCTACGAGCTCGCCAAGGCGGGCAAATCGGTCCTCGTCGTCGAGCGAGGCAATTACGCGGGCGCTAAGAACATGACGGGCGGGCGTATCTACACCCATTCGCTCAAGAAGGTCTTCCCCGATTTCGAGTCGGAAGCTCCCCTTGAGCGCAAGATCACTCACGAGCGCATTTCTTTGATCTCCGAGGACGCGAACTTCACGGTCGATTTCTCCTCCGAGGACATGAAGCCCGAGGAGCAGTGCTCCTACGCCGTTTTGCGCGGCCCCTTCGATCAGTGGCTGGCCGAAAAGGCCGAGGATGCCGGCGCCGAGTACATCTACGGCATCGCCATCGAGAAGCTGGTCAAAGACGATTCCGGCAAGATCTGCGGCGTCGTCGCGGGCGAAGACGAGATCACCGCTGACGTCGTGCTGCTGTGCGACGGCGTGAACTCCCTGCTCACCGAGCAGGCCGTCGGCTACAAGCGTCCTCCCGCATCCGCTATCGCGGTCGGCATCAAGCAGACCATCGAGCTGCCCGCATCGGTCATCACCGACCGCGTGCTCGCCGGCAACGACGACGAGGGCGCGGCGTGGCTGTTCTCCGGCTACTCCACCCACGGCACCTTCGGCGGCGGCTTCATGTACACCAACAAGGAGTCCATCTCCCTGGGCGTCGTCGCAGGCATCGAGGCCACGATGAACCACGGCAAGGTGCCGGTGTACCAGATGCTCGAGGACCTCAAGGCCCATCCCGCGGTCGCTCCGCTCATCAAGGGCGGCAAGGTGGTCGAGCACTCCGGCCACATGGTTCCCGAGGGCGGCATCAACATCATGCCCGAGCTGATCGGCGACGGCGTGCTGCTGGCCGGCGAAAGCGCCATGATGTGCGTTAACCTGGGCTATCAGGTGCGCGGCATGGACTACGCCGTTGCAGCGGGTCAGTTCGCGGGCCAGGCTGCTGCTCAGGCGCTTGACGCGGGCGACACCTCCAAGGCGGGCCTGCAGGGTTACGTCGACATGCTGGAGAACTCCTTCGTGCTCAAAGACCTCAAGCAGTACAAGAACGTTCCCGCGTTCATGGAGGGCTTCGACCGCATGTTCGACGGCTATCCCGAGATGGTGCGCGACATGATGAACAAGATGTTCATCGTCGACGGCACCCCGGTTCCGCCGATGAAGAAATCCATGCTGCCTATCGTGAAGAAGATGGGCTTCATGAACCTGTTCAAGGATGTTCGAGGAGCGATGAAGGCACTATGAGTGATATCAAGTTCACGGTGAACGTCGACGAGTACCTGTCGCTGAACAAATACGAGGTCGACGAGTCCAATGCCCACATCGAGCTCAAGGGCGGCGCCGAGGCGTGCGACCCGGCCGAGTTCGACAAGCTTATCCGCGTGTGCCCGGCCGCGCTGTACAAGCGCGACGAGGACGGCAAGCAGTCTTTCGACTACGCCGGCTGCCTCGAGTGCGGTACCTGCCGTATCGCATGCGGCGGCACGATCGTCGAGAAGTGGGAGTATCCCCAGCCTACCATGGGCGTGGAATACCGCTTCGGCTAGGATCTTCGAAGGGCGCCTACGGGCGCCCTTTTTTTGTTGCCTGGCACCTTTTTGCGCCGCGGTTCAAGGTTGCTGGCAGCCGCGGCGGCGCGTCGTCGGTTTCCGGCAACGAAAACGGCCCCGCATCGTCGAGGCGATGCGGGGCCGCGTCAGTATCGGTGAATCGAGGGCTTATCAGGCGCTTTCGCTGCGGTGCATGTTGATGTAGTCGAGCAGCTCGCTGCGCTTGTGCACGTGCATCTTCGAGTAGATGTGGCGCACGTGGGTCTGCGTGGTGTACGGCGAAATGACGAGCTTTTTCGAGATGTTATCGATCGTGTAGCCGCGCGCGATGTATTTCAGGATTTCGCCTTCGCGCTTCGACAGCGAGAACTCTTGGATGGCGGCGTCGCAGACCTCTTCGATCTCGGACGTGGCGGCGGGAGCCTGGGTCAGGCGCAAAATGGCGCTTTCCTGGCGTAGCAGCAAGATGAGCATGGCCGCCATCAGGCACAGGAAGCACAAAGACGTGGCCTGGGTGAGGTGATCGGCCAGAAACGGGCTGTGCTCGTAGGCTACGGCAAGGCTGTCGCCGGCGAAAAACCCCAGGCGCACGACGCCGCTGGAGATGGCGAATGCCAAAACGGGGGACAGGTGTCCTTTGACCGAAAGCGCGCCGAAGTAGGCGATGAGGAACACCTCGAAAACACCCGCCAGCGTGACGCTGATGATGAAGGACAGGTTGTACAGGGCGTGGTCTCCGTTGGCGAACAGGGCCAGACTGACGCTGCATGCCACGATGAACCAGGGAAGCACGCGGTACGAGGCGATCTGCTTCTTCTTGGAGGCCTTCTGCACGCCTGCGATGATGAGGCATACCGCGGCGGCGCCCATGATGCCTGCGACGTAGGACAGCCCCTCGGCGAACAAGTCGTCTATAGGAATGATGGCTATGTTGTAGTAGCAGGCCATGCAGGCGATGAACACGGCGATGGAGATGAAGGCCGTGGCTTTCGACGTCTTCGCGCGCGTGGCTTTCGGCAGCAGGGTAGGGGGTTCGGCCTTGCCGAGCTCCTTGTTTTCGATGCGGTAGATAAGCCCGCTCGCCAGCGGAAGCAGCGCCACCAGCACGTCGGTCGCCAGATGCGGCAGCAGCGTGCAGATGCTGATGGACGTCAGCATGACGGCGCCGAACACGAAGACGAACTTGTGCAATGAGAAAGCCGATTTGCGGCGTGCGTGGAATTCGCCCCATGCCACCCATAGCAGCGCGTTGCCGATGCCGAAGATGATGGGGAACGCCAAGAATGCGAGCCAGGGCACGGAAAGCGCGAACGGGGTCGCGCTGAAGACGAGCGTGGCCGCTCCCATGGCTCCTGCGGCGGCGGGCGCCACGATGGGATGCTCGTACAGGCGGATCTTCTTCAGGGCGAACGGGGTCGCGAGAAATGCGATGCCCGTAAAGGAAAGCGTGGCGAGCCACGCGAAGGTCACATTGTCATCGGTGATCGACGCCGATACGAAAATGCTCGGCGTGAACCACAGGCAGTAATACCACGCCAGAATCAGAGATATGCCTAAGTAATGCAGCCCGAAATGCTCGCGAGTTTTCGGTGAGAGAGCCAGCTTCGATTGCGCGGCTTCGTCGGCCATAAGTTCCCCTCCTAAAGCAGTGAAACACGCGTTATCCGTATAGTAATCCAGGATACCGATTCATGCATATACGCGCGAGAACCAGTATATATCGCGTGATACAGCGCATTATGATGCGGCATAAGGCGAGGTGAACGCATCGCATAATTTTAAGTAGAGTGGCTTTTCAAGGTAGCGACAAGTTAAGTAAAGGCGTTTTAACGGCCTTTAAGCGATGACTGGTATTGGGGCGAAGCACAAGATATCCACATCTGGTTGAGCGGATTTCGTGAGGCGCTTGAAAAGGCTTGCACGAAGCCGCGCAGGGCATCCATCCCGCGAGAGGAGGCGCGCAGACCATCGGCGAGGGGGCCGAACCGACTTGATCGCTTCGGGCGGTCGCATCCCGCAAGTCCTTATAGAAGTCTTGCATTCCGAGTATCTCTTCGACGTTGCAAATCTACACAAGAATAACAGCAGCATCGAAAAGGCACCGGGACTTCTATAAGCAAGGAAGGGATGTTAGGTTTCCGCAGAATCGTACGTATGCGTCTGCGGATCTTTGAGAAAGGGAAATCACATGTCTTTTCTTGCTAAGAGCAAGGGCGAGGTGACGTACAAGGACCTGACCGGTTTTCACAAGTGGTTCTTGATCATCCTCATCTCGATGGGTTCTTCCATCATCTACACGCCTATGTATCTGAAGAACGTGTTCTACGATCCTCTGATGCAGGGCCTCGGCTGCACCAACGCCGACCTGGGCGCCATGGTGTCGTTCTTCGGCATCGCCGCCGTCGTCTTCTACCTGCCTTCCGGCGTGCTCGCTGACAAGTTCCGCATGCGCACGCTGGCGACGTGGGGCTTCGTCGGCACCGCTATCCTGACGTTCGCATACGCCACGCTGCCTTCCGTGCAGATGTGCTACGTGCTCTTCGGCGGCATGGGCATCACCTCCATCCTCATCTGGTGGGGCACCCGCTTCAAGGTCATCCGCCTTTGCTGCGAAGAGGACGAGTATCCCACCAAGATCGGCATCAGCTACTCCATCTACGGTGCTGTGGGCCTGATCTTCGGTCTGATCAACGCGGCCATCGTCGCTGCTATCCCCGTGCCTTCCACGGGCATCCAGGCCGTCCTGATCTTCCTGGGCGTCATCATCCTGCTGCTCGGCGTTCTGTCCTATATCTTCATGCCTGACTTCAAGGGCGAGATCAACAAGGACGCCAAGGGCTTCAGCGTTTCCGACGCCATGGAAGCCATCAAGACCCCCGGCGTCGTGTGGGCCTGCCTCGCGTACTTCTGCGTGTACACCGTGTACCAGGGCGCTACCTACACCACCCCGTACCTGACCGCCATGGGCACCGATGCCAACCTGGTCAACGTCGTCGGCCTGATCCGTACCTACGGTATCGGCTTGCTCGCAGGCCCCGTGCTCGGCGTGATCGCTGCTCGCATCAAGAGCACCAAGACCATCATGGGCTGCTTGGTTCTCGCGCTGGTCATCCTGGGCGTCTTCATCGTCCTGCCGCAGGATCCCGGCATGGCTCTGATCGCCGTCGCGCTGGTCATCGTCTTCGGTTTCGCCACCTACGGCGCATTCTCCATCGGCTCCTCGCCGCTGTCCGAGCTGGGCATCCCCATGCGCATCTTCGGCACCGCCGCAGGTCTGCTGTCCGTCATCGGCTTCTGCCCGGACATCTTCATCCACACCTGGTACGGCGGCATGATCGATGCCAACGGCGTCGCGGCTTACAACCAGATCTTCGCGATCGAAGCCGTCTTTGCCGTCGCCGGCGTCTTCTTCCTCTTCATGTGCCTGCGCACCGTGAAGAAGCATCTTGCTGCGAAAGCTGCCTAACCGCTAGCGTTCGTATAATCGGTCGGCCGTCTTCAGCGCGGCCGGCCGGTCCCCTCGCCGGATTCGCGCCGAATCCGACATGCTGAAAACCAGGGTGCGGGAACCTCCGTTCCCGCACCGATCCATCGTTTGTCTATATGAGATAGGGATGAAAAGCATGGAAAACAAATTGGATGCGATGTCGCTCATTAACGACCAGATGAAAGCCGTCCTTCAAAAATCGGCCGAGCTCGCAGGCGATGCGTTCGTCACCGATGTGGGATTCGACCAGATGCGCGAGAACTACATCAAGGAGCGCGCGTTCTGGAACGAGGGCGGCCCTGTCATGGCGAAGACGGAAGACGTCGTTTTCGAAGGCCCGATGGGCGAGTTCACCGCTCGTTTCTACTATCCCGTCGAGGCCGAGAAGCTTCCTGTGATCGAGTTCATCCATGGCGGCGGCTTCGTGGTGGGAAGCCCCGCGACGCACGATCGCGTGTGCCGCATTCTCGCCGACCGCACGCAGGCCGCAGTGGTCAGCGTCGATTACCACCTGTCTCCCGAGTCCAAGTATCCCACCAACATCAAGGAATGCGCTCAGGTCGCCCGCTATCTGCATGAGCATGGCGCCGAGCACGGCATCGACGGCGACGATCTGTCCTTTGCGGGCGATTCGGGCGGAGCGGTGCTCTCCATGGCCACCAACCTGTGGCTGCGCGATGAGGAAGGCGATAACTCCTTCGTCAAATCGCTGCTTCTGTATTACGGCTTCTACGGCTTGACCGATTCCATTTCCCGTCGTCTGTACGGATGGGATATCGACGGCATGCGCAAAGAAGACCTCGACTACTACAACCAGTGCTGGTTGAACGACCTTGCCGTCGAGACCTCGGCTCCGTATGTGAACATGCTGGGCAACGATCTCAAGACCGGCATGGCTCCGTGCTATATCGCCGCCGCGGGCCTCGATCCGCTGCGCGACGACAGCGAGTGCCTCTCTCGCGTTCTGACGAACAACGGCATCGACAACCGGTTCGAAGTGTTCGACGGCGTGCTTCACGCGTTCGTCCACTACTCCCGCATGCTCGACGAAGCTACCGAGTGCATCGAGCATAGCGCCGAATTCTGGAAGACCCGCCGCGCCTAACGGCTGCGGCTCGCGGCCCGAGCGGCTGCATATAACCACGTGTATCAGCGTGCTTTCCGGGTTAGCCCCAGGAAAGCGCTGATGGAAATCCTTATAGCAAACAGGAGGTTGTCATGGATTTCAAACTGTCCGACGAGCAGGAGCTTATCGTTGCATCCTATCGCGACTACATGGAGAGCGAGAACTGGGAAACCTACTTCCATGAGTGCGATGAGAAGCACGAGTATCCGTTGCGCTGGACCCAGGGTCTGTGCGAGCTCGGCCTCGACCGCATCATGCTCGACGAGGAGCATGGCGGTCTCGGTCTCGAGGAGCCGCTCACCACGCTGATGGCCATCTATGAGGTCCTCGGCCAGTACGGCGCTCCCACCTACGTCCTCTACCTGCTCACCGGCTACAACACCATCGTTCGCGAGGGTACCGAAGAGCAGATCGAGGCATGCCTGAAGTATCTGGGCACCGGCGAGCAGGTCGTCAACTCCGCTTGCACCGAGCCCGGCGCAGGTTCCGACGTTTCCGGTCTCCAGACCACCTACAAGCGCGAGAACGGCAAGATCTACCTCAACGGCACCAAGACCTTCATCACCTCTTCTCTGGGCGTGAAGTACCTCATCATCATGTGCCGCGACGCTGACAACCCGGATGTCATCTCCGAGTTCTTCGTCGACATGTCCAAGCCGGGCGTCAAGCTCTCCCCGCTGACCAAGCTGGGCCTGCGTATGGACTCCTGCTGCGAGGTCTACCTCGACAACGTCGAGATGGAGGAGAAGGACTTCTTCGGCAAAGAGGGCAACGGCTTCAACCGCGGCGTCGCAGACTTCAACTTCGAGCGTTGGCTCGTCGGCGCATGCGACTACGGCACGGCTATCTCCGCATTCGAGGATGCCGCGAAGCACGCATGGACCCGCATCGCCTTCGGCAAGCCGGTCGCTCGCTTCCAGCTGAACTCTCTGAAGTTCGCTCACATGGCCATCAAGCTCGACTCCATGCGCAACATGCTCTACGAGACGGCTTGGGACGCAGACCACAACCTCGGCGGCGACGTCGACGCCGGCCGCGCAGCAATGTGCAAGTACTTCTGCGCTAACGCCTCCTTCGAGGTCGTTGACGACGCTATGCAGGTCATGGGCGGCATCGCTGTTGCTTCCGAGCACCGCATCAACCGCATCTGGCGCGACCTCCGCGTCGACCGCGTTTCCGGCGGCACCGATGAGATGATGATTCTCACCGCTTCCAAGAACGCCATCAAGCCCTACCGCCAGTAGGACTCTCGCTTTGCTTCATCACGAAGCGCACTAGGGGATTACCGTCTTGCGGCGCATGCCGCAGGGCGTCGAAGCCGATCGACCGGCTTCGATAATCGATCCGATAAGGATTGGCGGTCGAAGAGCGCATCCGTCGCGAGGCGCCTTCGACCGCCGGAACCAAGGGGGTTACCATCATGGCAATCGCAACTGAAAAACCGTCTTTCGGTCCTCTCGACGGCGTCAAAGTCGTTTACGCAGCAGTCGAGCTGGCTTGCCCGAAAGCAGCCGACCTGATGGCCGACTGGGGTGCTGACGTCATTTGGCTCGAGAACACGGGCGCTGGCGACACCATCCGCGATACCGCCAATGTGAAGCAGGCAGAGCGCCGCAACCAGCGCTCCGTCTCGATCAACTACTTCTCCGAAGAGGGCAAGAAGGCCTTCTTCGAGATCGTCAAAGACGCCGACATCTTCATGGAGGCCTCTAAGGGCGGCACGTGGGCTCGCAAGGGCATCACGGACGACGTCCTGTGGGAGCTCAACCCCAAGATGGTCATCGTGCACGTTTCCGGCTTCGGCCAGGAAGGCGACCCCAAGATGGTCAAGCGTGCAGCATACGACCTGACTGTCATGGCGTACTCCGGCATCATCATGCAGAACGGCACCCCCGAGCAGCCCATGCTCCCCGGACCTTACGCCGGCGACTACTTCAACACCTTGATGATCGGCTTTGCTACCATGGCCGCTCTGTACAAGGCCGAGAAGTCCGGCAAGGGCGAGTCCATCGACCTCGCTATGTACGAGACTCTGCTTGCGATCGGCCAGTACTACCTGGTCGACTACCTGAACGACGGCGTTAAGTGGCCTCGTCCCGGCGCGCGCAACCAGAACCTCTGCGGCATCGGCGAGTTCCAGTGCAAAGACGGCTTCCTGGGCGTCTGCCTCTACGGCGTCGACCAGAACAAGCACTTCCTGGAGACGATCGGCCTCGGCCATCTCTGGGGCACCGAGGACATCCCCGAGGACACCTCGGGCCTGTGGCTGTCCAACCCGCATGCCGACGAGATCCAGGCTGCGTTCGAAAAGTACTGCTTGGAGCACTCCAAGTTCGAAATCGAAGAGGACTTCGCTGCTCACCGCATCGCTGCACAGGTGATCAACGACCTCGAGGATCTGCCCAACCAGGAGCACATGAAGCTCCGTGGCAACTGGCTCGATTGGGAGACCGCCGACGGCGAGACCTTCCACGGCCTGGGCGTCTTCCCCAAGTTCAAGAACAACCCCGGTCAGGTGTGGCGTCCGATGCCGCATCAGGGTGGCGACACCATCGATGTGCTGGTCAAGGCCGGCTACACCGAGGAGCAGGTTCGCGAGCTTGCCGAGAAGGGCGTCGTGAAGATCGGCGAGTAACGCGGTTTTCACACGTCGCCTAACAGAGGCGGCATTCAAGACGCGGAGCCCGAGAAATCGGGCTCCGCGCATACCGAGCACGAAAGGAACGGCCGGAAACATGTGCGGCATCGTGGGCAACGAGAATATTCGCAGCCTTTGGGATGGACTCGTGGATGCGAGAGGCGGTCACGAGTTCCTCGTGTTCGAAGATTGCGACGGCGCGGTTCGTCGCTATACCTACGCCGAGTTCGATGCGTTGATCAATCGAACGGCGAATTATTTCGACAGCATCGGCATTCGTAAAGGGCAGAATGTCGCGGTGCAGCTCTACAATTCCCCTGAATTCATCTCCGTCACGTTCGCGCTGGCCAAAATAGGCGCCGTCGCCGTTCCTATCAACATGCAGCATAAGGCCGAGGAGTGCGCATTCGTGTACGAGCGATGCGGCATCCGCGCCGTGGTGACCGAACCTGATTTCCAGGAATTCGTCTGCGGTGGTTCGTGCGGCATCGATACGGTGCTGGTGTGCCATGCGCAAGGTGCAATGCTGGATGACCGGGTCGTCGACCTCGATCAGGCCGTTGCGGGCTTCCCCGATGCGCTTTCGTGCGACGTCGAGCTCGATGCGGGCGATGTGGCGGAAATCATGTTCACGTCGGGTACGACTTCGTGCCCGAAAGGCGTCGAAATCACCCATGCCAATCTGCTGTACAGCGGTTTTTACGGCGATTGGGAATTCGGTCTGACTCCTGACGACCGTTTTCTCACGACGATGCCCGCGTTTCATTCCAATTTCCAGATGTCCGCTTTGATGCCTGTTTTGACGGCGGGCGCCACTCTGGTATTCGTGAAGAAATACAGCGCACGCCGTTTCTGGAAGCAGGTGCGCGCGTATCGCGCGACGGCGGTGCAGGCGGTGGCCATGATGGTGCGTACCATGATGATGCAGCCCGTCGACCCGCATGAACGTGAGCACGAGGTGCGCACGGTCCAATATTACCTGGCCATTTCCACGGATGAAAAGGATGCGTTCGAACGTCGTTTCGGCGCGCGTTTGCAGAACTGCTACGGATCGACCGAGTCTATCTGCTGGGTTCTCACCGATCTGCCGTATGGCGCCGGACGATGGCCGTCGGTAGGCCGCGTCGGTATGGGCTACGAAGTCGATATCGTCGACGACGAGGGCGCATCGTGTCCTGCGGGGGCTGTGGGAGAAATCGTGGTGCACGGTATTCCCGGGCAGACGCTGATGCGCGGCTATTATCGCGACGAACGGGCGACGGCCGAGGCGATGAGCGCCGACGGATGGCTGCGCACGGGCGATAAGGGGTATCGCGACGAAAGCGGCTGGTTCTATTTCGTCGACCGCAAGAGCAATATGATCAAGCGTGCGGGCGAGAATATTTCCGCATCCGAGGTTGAAGACGTTCTGACGAGCCACCCTGCGGTATCCGAGGCGGCGGTGATCGGCGTCGACGATCCTATTCGCGATCAGGCGGTCAAGGCGTTCGTAGTGCTGCGCGATGGGATGCACGCCACTGTCGATGAGCTGACACGCTATTGCGCAGATCGCCTCGCCGATTTCAAAGTGCCTACCATCATGCGCATCGTCGATGATTTGCCCCATACCAGCGTGGGAAAGATCGCGAAGAAGCTCTTGCACTGATTGCATCGGCCGACGCCGCGTCGATGCGCGGCGATTCGCATGCGTCGTGCGCGATACGTATCGCGCGTTTCGCATCGTGTCCGCGCATGACGCGCGGACGCAAAGCCTGGAAGCGGCTGTGCGCTCCATAGTGGCTGTCCGTCCGAACGGGCGGGAAGGGAACCTGGCACTATGGAGCGTTGAACCGCTTTCGCTTCGGGCGTCGATGCTTCGGGGCTTGTCGGTTCGCTTGGTAAGGGAAGCTTTCCATCAAGGAGGAACCATGGCAATTTCCACCGAGATCGTAGGGAAGACCTTCGGGCCGTTCGTACGCGACTACACCTTCAAAGACCTGGAGATTTGCGCGCTCGGCTGCGGCTGCGCATGGGACGGCAAGGTCGATCTCGAATATGTGAACGAGCATGACGCCGCCGATCCCGACCTGAAGGTGCTGCCTATTTTCGGCGTGCCTCTGACGGTCAACGAGGAGATGACCACGACGCTCGATTACGGATTCGACTATTCGGGATCGCTGCACTACGGCATCGACGTCTTCTTCCACGCTCCATTCAAGATGAACGACCACATCGAAACGTACGTCACCCAGGAAGCCATCTGGGATCGCGGCGAGGGTCGCGGCTCGCTTTCCAAGCAGGTGGGCAAGTCCTACAGCGCCGACGGCACGCATTTGTGCACGGTCGAAACGTACGACTGCTGCATCTATGACGGCGGCTTCGGCGGCGAGCAGCCCCCGAAAGACGTGGTCGAATATCCCGACCGCGAGCCCGATTACGTTTACGAGGAAGTGTGCGGCCTGCAGTGGCCGCTGATCTACCGCATGATGGGCGATTGGCATCAGCAGCATATCGACTGGTCTTACACGGAGCAGACCGGTCTTGCCCGCCCGATCAACCATGGCGTGTGCAGCGCAGGCATCGCTATGCGTCACGTCATCAAGCTGCTGTTCCCGGGCGAGCCCGAGCGCTTGAAGCGTTTCAAATGCCGCTTCACCTCCCCGGTGCTTCCCGGCACGAAGCTGCGCACCCAGGTTTGGAAGGTCGGCGAGGGTCAGGCTCGTTTCCGCATGGTCGACGCCGATGCCACGGACGCCGCACTGGCCGCAGGCGAGCGCGCCCCCAAGCCGTTCCTTAACTCCTGCATCGTGGAGTGGGACGCGTAAGACGTTCGGGAAATCAACGCTTTGAAGACAGGAGGGGAGAAAGGGTTTCTTCCCTCCTTCATCGGGTTCATCATGGGTATATGCGCATCTTCGTCTGCCCATCATGAACCCGATATCTTTGATTCGCCCCGCCGCATTTATGCGGACGGGCGTTTCGTGCGTATCGGCTTATTCGGAAAGGAAGTGGTGTCATGAGACACGACGTGAAACAGGATACGCAGGTCGCCAGTCCTCCCTTGGGCGGCGATGCCGACATGTCGACGGGGCGCAAAGCATCTCGCGGCGCAGACGGCGCCGTGACGGGCGCCAAGGGCCGTATCGCCTCGATGGAGGATCGCACGAAGCAGGTCGCAGGACGCGCGGCCGATGCTATCAAAAATGTTCCGTCCACCATCAAAAACGTGCCGTCGAAAGCGAAGAAAGCGGCTAAGAAAAGCATCGATGATGTGCAGATGACGCCGTTTTTGCGTAAGGTGTCCATCTTTTCGAGCGGCGGGTCGTTTTTGGACGGCTACGTGCTGTCGCTCATCGGCGTCGCATTGACCCAGATCGCCCCGTTGTTCGGGCTGTCCGCTGCGGAAAGCGCCGCTATCGGCGCCTCTGTCATGCTGGGCATTTTGGTGGGAACCGTTCTCGGCGGGTATTTGACCGATCTTATCGGGCGTAAAAAGATGTTCACGATCGATATCATCGCCATCGCGGTGTTCTCGATTCTGAGCGTATTCGCCGACACGGCTTTCGAGCTGGTGGCGGCGCGCTTTTTCATCGGCGTCTTCGTGGGCGCCGATTACCCGATCGCCACGTCGATGATCGCGGAGTTCACGCCGAAGAAATACCGGAGCGTCTCGATGGGCATGGTGTCGGCGTCGTGGTATCTGGGCGCCACCGTCGCGGCTGTCGTGGGGTATTGCCTGTACGGCGTCGAGGACGGTTGGAAATGGATGCTCGGCAGCGCCGTTATTCCGTGCATCATCTTGCTCGTCGGGCGCCACGATATCCCCGAATCTCCTATGTGGCTTGCGCAAAAGGGCCGCATTCAGGAGGCCGAGGAAATCGTGCATCGCGTTTTCGGCGAGGACGTGGAGCTCGAGCCTGCGGATGTGACGCAGAAGACCTCGCTTGCCACCCTGCTCAAATCGGGCTACTTCAAGCGCATGGTATTTCTGGGCGTGTTCATCTTGTGCCAGGTGGTTCCGATGTATGCCATCTACACGTTCGGCCCCGATATCATGGAGGCCTTCGGCTTGGGCGAGGGCCACGAGGCTATTTTGGGCGAAAGCGCAGTCAGCCTGTTCTTCCTGGTGGGAAGCATTCCTGCCATGTTCTGGCTGAACTCCATGGGTCGCCGCAAGCTGCTGCTGATCAGCTTGCCCATGATGGCTTTGGGCCTGCTCATTTTGGGTATTTGGCCGACGGCGCCGGTATGGCTGGTCATCGTTGCGTTCGGCCTGTATGCGTTTTTCAGCGGCGGCCCCGGCATTTTGCAATGGCTTTATCCGAACGAGATGTTCCCGACCGAAATCCGCGCATCCGCCGTGGGAATCGCCATCGGATTCAGCCGCATCGGCACCATCGCCGCTACGTACGGCACGCCTATCTTCATGGAGGCGTACGGCATCGGCCCGACGATGCTCGTGGCCGCGGGTCTGGTGATATTCGGCCTGGTTCTTTCGTATTTCATGGCGCCTGAGACCAAAGGCAAATCCCTTGCGGAAACGAGCGCCATCGAGGATGTTCCTGCTGTCCGCAGCAAGCGTGCATAACTTCTTTTGTAGGGTAGGAGGGGCTGTGCCATGCCTGGCGGAGATGGCGCAGCCCCTGGATTTGCGTGCTTCTTTTGGCCTGGTAGGCTCCTGAGCGCATCGAGATCAAGCAGGTCTCCTCGCTTGAGGCGGAGCCGTTCGACGAAGAGGCGGACAACATGTTCCTCGACGACGCTTCGCATCCCGTTTGAATCGCCTCCCGTTCCTTTCTT
>JAUNBA010000008.1:0-3171 GCA_030527325.1 Slackia sp. | reverse complement strand
CATGTTCCTCGACGACGCTTCGCATCCCGTTTGAATCGCCTCCCGTTCCTTTCTTGGCAAGAAAGGAACGGGAGGCTTTCTTTGTGCATGCCTCGTGGCGCATCGTTTCACGCGCTCGGCTCGGCGGGGCGGTTGGGCTTTTGCATGCGTCGTCGTATGCAAAGAAAGGCGGGCGTAGCGAGTGGAAGCGTATCCGATGATTTTGTCCGCGCCGCCGATGCAGGGGGCGACGCAGGGGAGGAAGAAGGGCGCCGACGCGCGGCGCGGTTGTCGTGCGTCGGCGCATCGTACGGGGATGGTTTCGGTTGCTCGCGCTTGCGGCGAAGAGAAAGGCCGCCTGCGCGCGTCATTGCTGTACGTTTTTCAGCATGTGGCTCGTGCTGCCGCTTCCAGGTGAAAGGAGCCGCGTGAAAAAAGAAGCACCCCGAAGGGTGCTTCTCGCATGCGTGGTGCAAGATAGGTTACTTGCCCTGCCACTGGGGAGCGCGCTTCTCGACGAAGGCTGCGGGGCCCTCGATGCCGTCGGCGGTCTTCTCCAGGAAGCGGTATGCTGCGTCGGAGTAGCGCATGGCGTCTTCCTCGGACATCTGGTCGGCTGCATGGACGATGTACTTGGTCCACTTGAGCGCCAGAGGAGCGTTCTTCAGGCACTGCTCGGCCAGCTCGATGGCCTTGTCCAGAACCTCTTCTGCGGGAACGACGTAGTTGATCAGGCCGAGTTCCTTAGCCTCGGGAGCCTTGATCTTCTTGCCGGTGAGCAGGAGCTCCATGCAGTCCTTGCGGTTGATGTCGCGAGCGAGGCGAACCAGGCCGCCGGTGGAAGCGATGATGCCCAGACCGACCTCGGTGCAGCCGAACTTGGCGTTCTCGGCTGCAACGACCATGTCGCAGGAGACGGCGATCTCCATGCCGCCGCCAGCAGCGGAACCGTTGCATGCAGCGATGACGGGCTTGGAGCACAGGCGTGCGGTCAGGCCGCCGAAACCATGCTCGGTAACGGTCTGGCACTCGCCGCCCTCGGACAGCTCGGACAGATCCTCGCCGGCGCAGAAGACCTTGCCGGTGCCGGTCACGATGATGGCGCGCACGGCGGGGTCGGTCTCAGCGTTGTTCATGATGTTTTCCATGGCCTTGGAGGTGACACCGTTCAGGGCGTTTGCGACCTCGGGACGGTTGATGCGGATGATCAACAGACCGTCTTCGCGAAGCTCGGATACGACCGTGTCGGTTCCATAGTAATCTGCCATTGCTCCTCCTTGAGTCTTACTCATTAGGTATGCTGCGATTCTTTCATGCAGCGGTGCGCATGTCGAATCTTCGCTTCCCAGCGTACGGATTCGATCGTCTTCTTGCTATCGCGCGGATTGCAGTATTCATAGTGGATAAAAAGCCTGTTTTATAGATAGATTATTAGTATCGTCGCGCAGTACTGCACCGCGCTTTCGGCGTGAAAACAAGAATATGCACCGAGTAAGAATATATGCATAATAGAGTGTACGAATACATGTGTTTATATCAAGCCAGGTAGCGGCTATGAGTAGTTTAAGTACTGAAGCGATCGACGGCAGAGTTGTATGAAAAAACGGGTCGCATGAAAATAAGTACGGCCCGTTTTTCAGACTATTTCGTGCATAAGATACACTTATTGTTTTTCGATGGTGATAGATGGCGTTTTTGTGAGCGCGCCGCAGTGCGGAGGGCGGGTATTCGTCCGCGCGCGTCGTCCGCTGCGGCATCGTCAGTTCCAGGGGTCTTGTTCGAAAAGGGGCGTGGGATCGGGCCTGCGATCGGAGTACGGGTCGTATCCGTCGTCGTCTTCCGCTTCTGCGCGTATGAATTCATCGTTTGCCGGGTGAGTTGCGTGCGTTCGCGCGCCCATGGCGGCACGCGGCGCGTCGCCGGGTGCGTCGCATGTTACGCCGCCGGCCGCTTTGCGCGCCGCGGCCTCGCTGGCAAGAAGCGGCTCTACGTAGGCGATCGGCGCTACGCGGACCGATCCGCAGAAGGCGAAGGCGTACGGAGTGGCAAGCCCCGGCTTCGGCGCGATCATCGTCACGGTGACATCGGCTTTGATGCAGGGGCGTGCCGCTTTGCCGGTGTCTGCGTTCAGACCGCTGGGCACGTCGGCGGCGACGACGCGCAGACCGCGCGAGCGCGCGTCGTTCACGGCTTCGATCCATCCGTCGAACGGCGCACGCGGCCTATCGCAGTTGAACCCCGTGCCGAATAGGGCGTCGATCGCCACGTCGGCGTCATCGAGGATGCTGCGCAGCGTGGCGTCGTCGGGGCATACGGTTATGCGGGCGCCTGCCGCGTGTACGAGGGCATCCCGCGCGGCGATGGCTGCTTCGCGGGCAGGGTGCGCCGCAAGCGCGTCGGCATCGGCGGCGCAGACGACATCGACGGGAAACCCTTCTTCCGCGAGCAGGCGCGCCGCTTCCCATCCGTCTCCGCCGTTGTTGCCGGTGCCGCAGATGATCGCGAATCGCGCCTTGTCGCCGCATTCCATTTTGTTCGCCTCTTGCCGTGCCGCATGGGCGACGGCGCTTCCGGCGCGACGCATGAGCGTGCTCAGCGAGGTGCCGCCGTCTTCGATGGCGCGTTCGAGTCGCGCGATGCGTTTCGTGTCGAGCGCGGGCGCCTCGAAAGGCCGCAGATGTGCGAGCAGGGCATCGGCGTAGGCGCGCGTCAACGAGGCGACGCTTTCTTTCGCGTTGGCGGGGCTTGTCGAAGGCAGCACGACGCAGGGTATGCCGAAGCGTTTTTCGCACAGGCGCGCGTACAGCGTGCCCGCTTTGGCGCCCGTGGCGAAGACGGCGGCGATGTCGGCGACCGAGAGGATGCGGTCGAGGTCGTTCGGCTCGACGTTGCGGATGCTCGCATCGCTTGCGCCTTCGATGTCGCATTCGGCCGCCACGTCCCACAGCGCGATGTGGCGGCGCAGCAGCAGGTCGCGCTTGTCGTCGATGCCGGCGGGAACGGGTTCGTCGAAGACTGCGGCTAGCACGTGCCAGAAACGGTTGCGCGGGTGTCCGTAGAAAAAGCCGGCTTCGCGGCTTTTGGGTGAAGGGATACTGCCGAGCACGAGGATGCGGCTGTTGGCGTCGAAGACGGGTTCGATCGTGTGGGTGACGTGTTCTGCCATGGCGGTTCTCCGGTTGTATTCGTGCG
>JAUNBA010000021.1 GCA_030527325.1 Slackia sp. | reverse complement strand
GTCAAGGACGACACCCTCATCCATCCCGAGATGTGGAACGACTAAGTTCGAGTTCGTGCTCGATTCGCGCCGGCTCGGGGGATGACCGGCCGCGAACCATCGATTGAGAAGTTCCGAAGAGCTCGGCTCGCCGTCTTCAGCGTGTCGACGGTCTCCTTGCGGGCCGGGCTCTTCCGGAGCGATCGACTTCCTATTCGCAATGTATTCAAACCGCTACCCGATCGAATCCGCACCATGTGCAAGATCAGGCATGTTTCGCATAGCCGTTCGCGGCTTGGGCCCCTTTGCACCGAAAAGCGGCATTCTCTCGGTTTTCAAAAAGGAAGCTTCGTGCAAAGGGGACTGTATGAACAAGCAGGCGAAGTATAAGCTCATCGGCTTTGTCATGATGTTTTGCTCGTCGTCTTTGATGGGCGGCATCGGCGCTTTCACTCGTTTTATCAATGCTCCGGGCGATTTCGTTTCGTTTTGGCGCAATTTCGCGGGCTTCATCGTCTTGACGCTCATTTTCTGTTGCGTCGCGGGAAGCTGGCGCAAGATCAAAGAGACGCGCTTTTCGGCGACGATGCTGCTCTCCGGCGTGTTTCTAGGGCTGCTTTCGGGACTGTACTGCCTTTCGACGCAGTACACGACGTTGGCGAACGCGTCGTTTCTCATCTATACCGGCCCCATTTATTCGACGATCCTCGCCTCGGTCTTTCTGAAAGAGAAGATCAACATCAAGGGGATCGTCTGCATCATCGCCGTGGTGCTCGGCATGTTGTTCATCGTCGGAATCATCACGCCGCAAGGCCTCACGCTCGACCTCGATCCCAAGTATTCGTTCGGAAACGCCATCGCCTTCGCGTCGGGCATCGCGTACGGCTTGTATCTCTTCTTTTCCCGCTATCGCGAAGACTGCGATTCCAACGTGCGGTCGTGGTGGAACTTCCTGTTCGCCTCCGTGTCCATCATCGCCCTCATGGCGTGGCATCACTTTTTCCTGCAGCCGCTGTCATACACCGAGAAAGTCGACGGCGTGACGCAATTCGACGCGGCGGGCCAGGTCATCACCCATCCGTGGAACATGTTCACGATGGATGCGTCGTCGTGGGCATGGTTGATCGCCGCCGCGCTCATTACGGGGTTCGGCGCGTTCTACCTGCTGACTCATGCCACCAAGCGCCTTAAAGCCGGCGAGCTTGCCGCCATTTCCTACCAGGAAACCATTATGGCGAGCCTGCTCGGCCTGTTCCTCTTCGGCGAGACCATGACGGCGTTTCAGATCATCGGCGGCGCGTTGATCATCTGCGGCGGCGTCGCCCAGATCGTGTTCGCCACGAAGGCCGCCGGAAAGGCGGGCGATATACGCGATCGGCAGGAGGCGATCGAGGGAAACCTCGCCGCGCGGATAGACGAGGAGACGGCGCGCGAGGGTTTGGCATAGCGTCGGTTCGAAATGCGCACGATACAAGGAGGGTTTCATGAAAAAGAGCGTGTATATGGAAGAGATGGACGCGTTCACGTATCGCGAGAAGCTTGCGGGCAACGCGGTGGTCTTCATTCCGGTGGGCGCGTTGGAGCAGCACGGCTCGCATATGGCCATGTGCGTAGACGCCGCGCTGACGAAATCGATGGCGGGGGCGACGGCCCAGGCCTTGCAGGAAAAGACCGGCGGGGCCATGCAGGGCATCGTGTCGGCGCCGATCAATTACGGGTACCGTTCGCAGCAGCGCTCGGGCGGCGGCTTCCATCTGAGCGGAACGACGAGCTTGAGCGGCCAGACGCTCATCCTTCTGGCGCGCGATATCGTATTCAACATCATCGTGCACGGTGCCAGGAAAATCGTCTTCATGAACGGACACTACGAGAATTACCAGTTCATCTTCGAGGGCGCCGAGCTTGCCTTGGAAAAGGCCCGTGCCAACGGCATCGACGATGTGAAGATCCAGCTCTTGTCGTACTGGGATTTCGTCGATGACGAGACGATAGCGCGGCTGTATCCCGACGGGTTCACGGGCTGGGATCTCGAGCATGCGGGCGTCATGGAAACGTCTTTGATGCTGCTTTTCTACCCCGATCTCGTCGATATGGACGGCATCGACGCCGACTTGTACCGCGACCTGCCCGCGAAGCTGCCTTCCTACGACGTGCTCCCCATCATTGCGGGATACACCCCTGCGTCGGGATGCCTTTCCCATCCTGCGGGTTCTTCGAGGGAAAAAGGCGTCGTGTTGCGCGACGTCGCCGTCAGGCACATGGTCGAGGCCGTATTGAACGAATTCGCATAAGCGGCTTCGCGCCGCGCACAGGGCGGCCCCCGTAGCGAGGCCGCCCTTGTCGTGAGGAGGGGTTTTGTCGGCCAGAGCCGCCGCTTCATCGACCGCTTCGAACGAGAGGCCCGTTTTTCGGGCGATTATCACCGGATCGCATAAGGGGTTGCCATGACTGCTGAAGTCGCAGAGGCGAAAGTGCCTTTCAAAGTAGCGTTATCGTCGTTTCTCGGAAACTTCATCGAATGGTTCGACTATGCCACGTATACGTATTTCGCGATCACGATCGGCATGGTTTTCTTTCCCGAATCGGCCGTCGACTCGACGCTTATGGCGTTCGCCGTATTCGCCCTGTCGTTTATCTTCCGGCCTTTGGGCGCGGCCTTTTGGGGCAGCATGGGGGACAAAAGGGGGAGGAAGTGGTCGCTTTCCACCTCGATTCTTTTGATGACGGCCGCTGCGTTTCTCATAGGATGCCTGCCGTCGTTTCAGACCATAGGCATCCTGTCTCCCATCCTGCTGCTGTGCTTGCGCAGCGTTCAGGGATTTTCGGCTGCGGGCGAATATTCGGGCGCGGCGGTGTTTTTGGCCGAATACGCGCCTGCCGCCCGGAGGGGTGCGTATTGCGCCCTCGTTCCGGCATCGACGGCGATGGGCCTTTTCGCGGGTTCGACGGCGGCCTTGCTGATCAAGGCGTTCGTTCCCGAGGCCGACGTGATCGCATGGGGATGGCGCATCCCGTTTTTGCTGGCAGGTCCGCTCGGCGTGGCGTTTCATTTCTACATCAAGTTCAGGCTCGATGATTCTCCCGCGTATCAGGAGATGGAGTCGGGGTCGTCGTCGCATAAGGAGGTCGCGCACCCCACGCGTCTCGTGTTCAAGAAGTACCCGAAGCGCCTGGTCTCGAGCATCGCGGCCACCATGGTCAACTCGGTCGGATTCTATCTCGTGCTTACGTATCTTCCCACGTATCTGACGAGCTATGCCGGCATGCCCGCTCCGTCGGCGCAGCTGGCGACCGACATAGCCTTGCTCGCCTACGTGGCGATTATCTTCGGCGCCGGCAAGGTGTCGGATATGGTCGGACGCAGGAAGATGCTCATAGGCGCATGCGTCGCCTTCATCGTGTTGAGCATCCCGGCGTTTCTCATGCTCAATACGGCCAGCTTACCGGTCGTTATCGCGGCGGAGCTCGTGCTGTGCGCCACGCTTTCGATCAACGACTCGAATATCGCATGCTATCAGGCGGAACTGTTCCCGACCGAGGTTCGCTATACGGGCGCGGCGCTGGGGTCGAACATAGCGTATGTGATTTTCGGCGGCACGGCTTCGATGGTGGCGACGGCCCTGATCGACGCGACGGGTAACGGCATGGCGCCCGCGTATTACATGATGGGAATCTGCGTCGTCGCGGGCATCGTGCTGCTGTTCACGGCGGCCGATCATCGGGGCATTGCGATGAACGACATCGACTGACCGGCGATGTCCGCGCCCAAGACGCGTCCTTGCGACGCGCCTTGGGCGCTGCGGCGCGGTCCGAATGGATTTTCCGGCGATACTGCGTATGTTTCCCTCGGCAAACCTGCACGGCCCGTGCGCTGTGATTAAATGTTATTGAAAAAGTAGCATTTATGATCACGCGCGGGCCGTGTCGCATCGCGCGTCGAAAGGGAAGGTCGCATGGATATCATCAAGCGCAGCGGCGCGAGCGAACCTTATGACGGGGCGAAGATCGTAGCCGCCATCGAGGGCGCGTTTTCCGATACGGGCCGCACGCCGGAGCCGTCGCAGCTCGACCGTCTGCTCGCCTGCGTGGAAGGGGCGATCGAGGCGGACGGCGTGCGCACGGTCGAAGGCATCCAGGATATCGTCGAGCGCTGCCTGATGGAGCAGGGATGCTTCGAGGAAGCGAAGGCCTACATCCTGTATCGCCACAAACGCGCCGAGCTGCGCGCGGCCCGCGCCGACATCGTGTTCGCGGTCGCGGGCTGCCGTATCGAACGCGGCGCCTCGTGCTGCGCGGATGCGCAGGGCGACGATTCTCCTGCGGCTTTGGCGGCGCGCCTCGACGCCTGGCTCGCGCGCATCCAGGATCGTTTTTCGGGCGACGCGTACGCGCTTTCGACGCTGTCCGCCAAGTTCAAAAGCTTCGTCAAGCCGTCGATGACGGTCGATGAACGCCTGGCGGCTTTGACGCGCGCCGCCGTCGAGCTGACCGCGCAGGAGGCGCCGCAGTGGGAGTTTATCGCGGCTCGTCTGCTCCTGTTCTCGTTTCGCCGCACGCTGGCCGCCGATTGCGCCGCCCGCGGCATCGAGACCTTCTACGACAAGGTGCGCTGGCTGACCGACCAGGACCTGTACGGCGCGTATGTGCTGCAGCGCTACACCCGCGCCGAGTTGGAGCAGGCGGCGTCGTTCATGGTGCCCGAACGCGACGAGCTGTTCACGTATTCGGGGCTCGACCTGCTGATCAAACGCTATGTGATCACGACGCGCCGCCACGTGGCCATCGAAAGCCCCCAGGAGATGTTTTTGGGCATCGCGCTTCATCTGGCCATGGAGGAACCCGTCGACCGCATGGGCTGGGTACGCCGTTTCTACGACATGCTCTCGAAGCTCGAGGTCACCATGGCCACGCCCACGATGAGCAACGCCCGCAAGCCCCATCATCAGCTGTCGAGCTGCTTTATCGACACGGTGCCCGACAGCCTGGAGGGCATCTATCGCAGCATCGATAATTTCGCGCAGGTGAGCAAGTTCGGCGGCGGCATGGGCATGTATCTGGGCAAAGTGCGGGCCACGGGCGGCACCATCCGCGGCTTCGAGGGCGCCGCAGGCGGCGTGATCCGTTGGATCCGCATCATCAACGATACGGCGGTGGCCGTCGACCAGCTGGGCATGCGCGCGGGCGCGGCGGCGGTGTATCTGGACGCCTGGCACAAGGACCTGCCCGAGTTCTTGCAGCTGCGCACCAATAACGGCGACGATCGCATGAAGGCCCACGACGTGTTTCCGGCGGTGTGCTATCCCGATCTGTTCTGGCGCATGGCCGGCGAGGATATGAACCAGGAATGGCATTTGATGTGCCCGCATGACATCCTGACCGTGAAAGGCTATGCGCTCGAGGACTACTTCGGCGAGGAATGGGAGAAGCGCTACCTCGATTGCGTGGCCGACCCCCGCATTTCCAAGCGCGTCATGACGATCAAGGACATCGTGCGCCTGGTGCTGAAAAGCGCCGTGGAGACGGGTACGCCGTTCACGTTCAATCGCGATATCGTCAATCGCGCCAATCCCAATCCGCAGGCGGGCATCGTCTACTGCAGCAATCTGTGCACCGAGATCGCGCAGAACATGGCGCCGGTCGAAAGCGTGTCGGTGCAGACCCGCACGTCGGAAGGCGATACCGTGGTGGTGTCCACCACGCGCCCCGGCGATTTCGTGGTGTGCAACCTGGCCAGCCTGTCGCTCGGAAGGCTGCCGGTGGAAGACGAGGACGCGATGCGCGACGTGGTGCGCACGGCGGTGCGCGCGCTCGACAACGTGATCGACCTGAACTTCTACGCGCTCGAATACGCGCGCATCACCAATAAGCGCTATCGCTCCATCGGCCTGGGCGTTTCGGGGTATCACCATATGCTCGCCGTGCGCGGTATTCGCTGGGAATCCGAAGAGCATCTGCGCTTCGCCGACGAGGTGTTCGAGCGCATCAATCGCTGCGCCGTCGAGGCGTCGGCCGATCTGGCGCGCGAAAAGGGCTCGTACGACGTTTTCGAGGGAAGCGACTGGCAGACGGGCGCCTATTTCGACAAGCGCGGCTACGCGTCCGCCGCATGGGAGAACGTGCGCGCCAAGGCCGCACGCGGCATGCGCAACGCGTACCTCATGGCGGTGGCGCCCACGTCGTCGACGAGCATCCTGGCGGGAACCACGCCGGGAATCGATCCGATCATGCGCAGGTTTTTCCTGGAGGAGAAAAAGGGCGGCATGCTGCCGCGCGTGGCGCCCGATCTGTCTCCTGCGACGTATTGGCTGTACAAGCCCGCCCACTTGATCGATCAATCATGGAGCGTGCGGGCGTCGGGCGTGCGCCAGCGCCATGTCGACCAGGCGCAGTCGATGAACCTGTACATCACCAACGACTTCACCATGCGCCAGGTGTTCGACTTGTATCACGAAGCGTGGAAGGCGGGCGTGAAGACGGTGTACTACGTGCGCAGCAAATCGCTCGAAGTGCAGGAATGCGAAAGCTGCGCCTCGTAAGCCCCGAGAGAGAGGACGTTCGTCGTGACGATAGGACCGAACGAATCGCTGATGAAAAAGCCCCTGTTCAACCCCCAGGGAGACCTCGATGTGCGCGACCGTCGCATGATCGGGGGCAATACGACCAACCTCAACGATTTCAACAACATGAAATACCCCTGGGTTTCCGACTGGTACCGTCAGGCCATGAACAACTTCTGGATCCCCGAGGAAATCAATCTGGGCCAAGACGTCAAGGATTATCCCAATCTCGACCCCGCAGAACGCGCGGCCTACGACAAGATTTTGTCGTTTCTGGTCTTCCTCGATTCGATCCAGTCGGCCAATCTGCCTGCCATCGGCGAATACATCACGGCCAACGAGGTCAATCTCTGCCTGAACATCCAGACGTTCCAGGAATGCGTGCACTCCCAGAGCTACAGCTACATGCTCGACACCATCTGCTCGCCCGACCAGCGCAACGACATCTTGTACCAGTGGCGCACCGACGAGCGTCTTTTGGCGCGCAACACGTTCATCGGCGATCTGTACAACGAATTCCAGCGCGACAAGCGCCCGTTCACCCTGCTGAAGGTGATGATGGCCAATTTCATCCTGGAAGGCGTGTATTTCTACTCGGGGTTCATGTTCTTCTACAACCTGGCCCGCAACGGCAAGATGCCCGGCTCGGCGCAGGAGATCCGCTATATCAACCGCGACGAGAACACGCATCTGTGGCTGTTCCGCAACATCATCGTCGAGCTGCAGCGGGAAGAGCCCGAGCTGTTCGGCGAGGATAACGTGGTCGAGCTGCGCGCTATGTTGGAGGAAGGCGTGCGCCAGGAAATCGCATGGGGCCATTACGTGATCGGCGACGATATCGCCGGCCTTACGAAGGATATGGTGTCCGATTACATCCGCTATCTGGGCAATCAGCGCTGGATGAGCCTGGGCTACGACCCCTTGTTCCCCGATGCGGTCGAAGAGCCCGAGAATATGCGATGGGTCTCCCAGTATTCCAACGCCAACATGGTCAAGACCGATTTCTTCGAGGCCAAATCGACCGCGTACGCCAAATCGACCGCTTTGGTGGACGACCTGTAGGCCGCTGTGCACGAAGCGGGTTAGCGGAGGCTTTCGATGTGCAGAAGCCGCGGATCGTCGAAATACGCCAGCTCGCTTTCGTGGTGGGTCACCCAGAAGACGGTTTTGTCCGCGAGCATCGGCAGGATCGCATCCATGACGCGGCGTTCGGTGCTCGCATCGAGACCCTTGAGGGGTTCGTCGAAAAAGAGCACGTCGGCATCGGCCAGCACGGCGCGCGCCAAGGCGACGCGCCGCTTCATGCCGCCCGACAGGTCGTGGACGGGGCGTTCGAGCGCGTCGGGAAGGCCCATGGCGTCGAGCAGCTCGCGGGCACGGCCGAGAAAGGCCCGCTTGCCCGCCTTGTCCATGCCGGCATGGGGCATGCGCAGGTTCGCCGCCACGCTGAGGTGCTCGCAGAGGCGGTCTTCTTGGAAGACGGCCGCCATGCGCCGCCCCTCCATGCCTTCGATACGGCCTTCATCGGGCGTCTCCAAGCCCATGAGCAGGCGCAGCATCGTGGTTTTGCCGCCGCCTGAGGCGCCCATGATGCAGGTGACGGCATTGCAGGGGAACGCCGCGCATGCGCGATGCAGCGCGACGGCGTCGCCGAAGCGTTTGCTCACGCGATCCAAGACGATATCGCCGCTCGCGTGCGGCGTTTCGGTTTCGGCATGCGCCGGTGCGGCGAAAAAAGCCATGGTGTCCTCCTCGGTCGATCGGCCCGCCGCGTCAGGCGGCGCGTTCCAAGGCGCCGACGACGGCGTCGACGAGTTTTTTGAATGCCCGTTCGAACAGGATGCTGATGCAGATGATGACGAAGGTCCAGGCGAACAGATCGGGCGTGTCGAGGTACACCTTCGCCTCGTAGAGGTGCTCGCCGATGGAAAGGGCGGGCAGGCCGATGACCTCGGCCGCGATGCCCGCCTTCCAGCACATGCCCAGCGATAGGGAGCAGGCGGCCTGGAAGTAGGGCATCGCCTGCGAGCAGTAGATGAAGCGCAGGCGGTCGAGCCTGCCCATGTCGAAGACGCGTGCCATCTCCAAAAGCCCGGCATCGGTCTGCTCGATGCCCTCGAGCATGTTGGTGTACACGATGGGAAACACCATCAGAAACGAGATGATGACCGACAGGTGGTCGGAGGACACCCAGATCAGCACCAGGATGACGAACGAGGCGACGGGAACCGCCTTGACGGCGGCAACGAGCGGCGCGAGCAGGTCGCGCACGAATCCGATGCGCGATGCCAGCGCGGCCAGCACGACGCCCGCCGCCAGTGCGGAGAAAAACCCGAGGGCGATGCGCGTAAGGCTTAGGCCGATCGAAATCCAGAAATCGGCGCGGCCCGCGAGCTCGATCAGGCGCGCGCCCGCGTCGATCGGGGAGACGAGCAGAATGTCGTGCCCGATGGCCACGCTTGCGCAATGCCACACGAGCAGCCAGAAGGCGATAGGCAACAGGCGTCGCGCCCAGCGCTTCGCGCGCTCTTCCCGTGCGGCGGTGGGGGTCATGGGGCTCCTTTCTTCGGCGCATTCCGCCGGCAAGCGCAGACGGGCCGCCCTCAAGGCGGCCCGTCCGATGCAGGCGATGCGTTACGCCGCGTTGTAGTAGAAGTCGTCGCCCGGCAGCGCGCCGCCGACGGCTTTGGGATTCTGCTGGAACAGCACGTCGAGGTAGCCGGAAAGCTTGGCTTTCATGTCGGCACCGTCGATGTAGACGATGTTGCAGGCGGGCAGGGCCTTGGCGGCCACGGCCGCGGGAACGATGTCGTAGGAGCCGACCAGCTCGGCGGCCGCGTCGACGTCGTCGTTGACGAATTCCACCGAGTCGGCGTAATGCTGCAAGAAGGCGTCGACGGCTTCGGGGTGCTCCTGCACGAACGCGGTGCGCGCGACGACCACGCCGGTGATAAGGGTGCTCGCCTCGGCGCTATCGCCCTGGACGGCGTCCCATTCCGCGGTCAGGTCGAGCGCGGCGCGGATGGCGTCGTTTTTCGCCTGGGCGGTGGTCACGAACGGCTGGGGCAGCAGCGCGATGGCATGCGGGTCCTGAGCCATGGCGGCCACGCATTCCGCGTGCTCGCTTTTCCACTCGATGGTCACGTCCTCGCCGGGCGTCAGGCCGTTTTTCTCGAGGATGTAGGTCAGCGCGTATTCGGGCGTCGAGCCTTTGCCGCTGGCGTAGACGGTCTTGCCCTTCAGGTCGGCCACGCTGTTCACCGAGCCGTCCTGGTCGCAGATGTAGAGCACGCCCAGCGTGTTGACGGCCAGCACCTGCACGCCTCCGTCGGTGTTGTTGTAGAGGACCGACGCGAGGTTGGCGGGCACGGCGGCGATGTCGATCTCGCCTTTGGCCAGGCGCGGCGTAAGCTCGTCGGGTGATGCGGCGATCTCGAAGGAATAGGCGTTATCGGTCAGCGCGCCGGAATCGGCTTCGGACATGAATTCGACGAGGCCCATGGCGGTGGGGCCTTTCAGCGCGGCGGCCCTGACGTCGACGGGTTCTGCGGTCTGTGCCGCGGGCGCCTGATCGGCGGGTTCTGCTTCGGGCGCGGGCGCGCTTGCGCAGCCCGCCAATGCGGCGACGGCGCACAGGGCGGCGAGCGTCAATGCGATGAAGCGTTTCTTCATGAAGGTCGTCCTTTCTGTCGTGATGGGCTCTGCGTTCACGCGACGGCGAAGGCCCCGGTCGGGCCTGTTCGTGCGTATGTCATAGGCAGTGCGTTCGGGGTGGCTCGTGTCGCGCGCGCGGCGCGCAGGGCGTCCCCGATCGGTCGCTGACGTACAAGTCGCGTCCGCGTGAGAATACCACTCCTTCCTTTTTCAAGCGGTCAATCTCCCGGAAAAGCGCAGTTCGGCTCATGCCGAGGCGCCGCGCCCATTCGTCGCGGGTGCCGGGAAGGGCGGCTTTGCCGGTGCGGTCCGCATGGGCGCGCAGGTAGAACAGCACCTTGTCCGCGCCGTTCGATACGGTGAGCTCTTCGATGCGCCGTATGAGAAACGCGATCTTCTCGTTGCAAAGGCACGCGTAGCGCGCGGCCAGCTCGGCATCGCGTCCCATCAGGGCGCGCAGGCGGCTTTTCGAGACGAAGGCGGCCCGGCACGCGGTGCGGCAGCGCAAAACGGTGGGCATCGGCGCGTCGGCGTACAGGGAGCATATGCCGAACGCGTCGCCCGGGCCGAGGGTCGCCAGGTTGGTCCTGCGCCCGTCGGCCGCCACGCTGTACGCGTCGACGGCGCCTTCGACGAGCAGGCCGACGCAGCCGCGCGCGCCGTCCGCTTCGGTGATGATGCGTCCTTTATCCAGGCTTTTCGCAATGAGCGCGCCATCGATGGCCACGATTTTCGCGAACAGCGGCGATCGCGCCGCGGCGCGTGCGGTCGCGTGGTCCATGCGGCCTCCTTCCTACGAACGGCGGCTATTGTACGCGAACTTGTTAGCTCGAGGAAACTTTTTTCTCGAATCGTCCCATATGGGACCGCGATGGACGGATGCATCCGCCATGGTGCTGCGCGGAAAGCGAACCGATCGAAAGGAGCATCGTGCGCAGGATCGTGTTATTCGGAGGGGCGTCGGCGGTGGGAAAGACCGCCGTGCTCGCGCGTCTTATTCCGCGGCTTCGAGAGCGGGGGATGGCCCCGTGCGTCTGCAAGATCGATTGCGCGGCGTGCGACGACGCGTCCGTGCTCGCTGCGGGCGGCGTGCCCGTCGTCACGGGCGTGAGCGTCGATACCTGCCCCGACCATTACCTGGTCTCGAACCTGGTCGAAATGAGGATGTGGGCCGAATCGCGCGGCGCCGACACGCTGCTTATCGAGACGGCGGGGCTGTGCAACCGCTGCTCTCCCGCCACGTGGCGCATGCTGGCGGGCTGCGTGGTGGACGCCACGGCCAGCTGCAAGGCGCCGGCGCATCTGGGCCCCATGCTTTCCCAGGCCGATTTCGCGGTGATCACCAAGGTCGACATGGTCTCGCAGGCCGAGCGCGAAATCGTCTGCCAGGCCATAGCCGACGTGAATCCGCGCGCCGCGCTGTTTCCCGTGGACGGCCTGGCGGGCTACGGCATCGAGGCGCTCGTCCGCTACGTGGCCGCTTCGTCCGAGACGTCCGATTACGAAGACGACGTGCTGCGCCACACGATGCCCGCGGGCGTCTGTTCGTACTGCGTCGGCGAGCGTCGCGTCGGCGCGGCGTTTCAGCAGGGCGTGGTCGACAAGATGGATTTCGGCGAGGAGGCGGCATGCGCGCGATAGAGATACAGGCCGGATTCGACAAGGACGGCGCCCCCGAATCGTTCGGGCTGTTGCGCCTGCATGCGGGGCGCATGTACGCCGTGGTGGGCGATACCGGTTCGGGCAAAAGCCGCTTCATCAAAGATATCGAGCAGATCGCCGACGGCGATTCCCCCACGCGCCGCCGCGTGTCGATCGACGGGGAGGTGCTTGCGCCCGATCGGCGCGCCCTGCTCGAGCGCTCGCTGATCGCGCATGTGGGCCAGAGCATGCGGTTCGTGCTCGACGTCACCGTGGAGCGATTCGTCGCCATGCACAAGCTGTGCCGCCCGTGCGAGGCGGGGCTCGGCGAAGTGCTGGAGCTGGCCAACGCCATCACGTCCGAGCGCATCCGCGCGCACGATGGGCTCAGCGCCCTGTCGGGCGGCCAGACGCGCGCGCTCATGGTGGCCGACGTGGCCTTGATATGCGACAGCCCGGTTGTGCTGGTCGACGAGATCGAAAACGCCGGCATCGACAAGCGGGTCGCGCTCGAGGCGCTGTGCGGCGCCGACAAGACGGTGCTCGCCGTGACCCATGACGCGCACACGGCCCTGATGGCCGACGAGCGCATCGTGATGAAGAACGGGGCGGTGCGATGCGTGCGCCGCAGGACGGCCGCCGAACGGGATACGTTCGCCGAACTGGAATCGCTGTACAAGACGCAGTGCCGCCTGCAGGCCGCGCTGCGCGAGGGAGAGGAGCTGGCATGGGCGCCGCACGCACGGTGACGCTGTATTGGAACCATATCTGCATCCTGCACGGGCATGAGCAGCGCCACGTGCGCCGCGCGCAGGAACGCCTGGCCCGCCGCGGCATCGATCTGCACGCGGTGTTTTTCGGCATGGGTTGCGAGCATCGCCTGTCGCCGTATCTGGCGCGCCCCGATGCGCGCCTGCCCGACGTGGTCGTGTCGGCCGATCTCGATATGTTCGACGACGCGCGTCTGTTTTCCTCGCTGGGCGCCTGCCATGCGTGCGCGTCGTGGATGCCGCGCAAGGATACGCCGGCGGTGCGCGCCATGGAGCGCGACCCGCGGCTTTTGCCGCTTGTGGCCATACCCATCACGTGCTACGGCTCCGCTTCGTGCGAAGGCCTCGCGCTGCCCGATGCGACGCGGCGTTTCGCGACGGCGTTCGGCGGCATCGACAACGCGGCGGCGCGCACCGTCGTCAAGGCAGTCTGGCAGCGCTACGGCGAAGAGGAGGCGCGCTCGCTTCTGCAGCGTTCGTCGGTGACGGCCATGCCCATCGAGGCCTTCCATCGCGCGCGCACGGGGCAGGCGGATATCGCGCTCGTGCCGTCGGTCTACGCGCTGCGCGCCGATGGCACGAGCCGCGTTCATTCGCGCTTGGCCGAAGGGCCCATCCTGCTTCCCACGTATTTCTGCGCCCGCCGCAGCATCGACGAGGAGACGGCGCGCGCGGTGCTCGAAGAGGTGATGAACGAAGAACTGCTGGAGTTCTACGCGCGCAACGGCGACTTGATCGCGGCATCGGCCGATGTGCGCGCGGAATCGTCTCAGGAACACGCCGCGCGGGTGCTGTCCTACGACCAGGATTTCGCGCGCGGTCTGGAGGGTCGCTTCTACGACGCGTACTGCGCTCGTTTGCCGCATGCCTGGCGCATGCCGCCGCGCTGATCGCGCGTCTTGCGGATATCTCGTTTGGAAACGGCGGCATTCGGATGCCGTGCGGGCAACGGAAGGCCGCCTTCGGCGATCGTGCTTTTCGGGCGGTGTATAATCCCGCCATCATGCTCCCCGCGCCGCGCGCTTGCACCGGCGCGGGGAGCTTCTCTGCCCTCTGGCGTGCCGGCGCCGTGCCGCCGCGCCGCCCGGAAGAAAGCAGGATCGTATTGAAGCCGAGCATCCAGAAACTTCTCATGGGGTTCGTCATCGTCGTCGTGCTTGCGTTCATTCTGCTGCGCGGCGATCAGCTGGTCGAGCTGGTGGATACCATGAAGCGCGGCGCGGTGATCCCTTTGGTGGCGGCCGTGCTCACGCAGCTGGGGAAGTACTACGCGCAAAGCTGGTCGTATCACTACACGTTCGCCTCGGTGGGCGAGAAGATGGGGCCGCGCGAGACGTTGCCGCTGGTGTTCGGCACGTTTTTCATGAACACCATCGCGCCGTCGCTGAACATGGCGGGCGCCACGCTGGTGGTCGACGACGCGCGCAGGCGCGGCATCGAGAGCGGCAAGGCCATGTCGGCCGCGCTGTTGATGCAGATGACCATCGAATCGGGGTTCATGACCATCATGATCGTCGGGTTCGTCATGCTGCAATGCACGGGCAATCTGAGTCCCGCGTGGTTTTTGACGGGCCTTATCGTGGTGCTGATGGTGGGCTTCATGGGCGGCATCATGTTCATCGGCCGCAAGAATCCGCAGATGCTCGTGGGGCTTTTGCGCCCTATCGAGCGCTTCGTGAACAAGGTGCTCGCCAAGTTCGGCAAAAAGCCGCTCGATCCGTGGGCCGAATCGGTGGTCGCGTCGTTCAGCGATGCGGCGGCCACTATCGCGGCCAATCCCGCCACGGCTGCCAAGGCGTTCGGCTGCTCGATTGCGGCGAGCACGTGCGAGCTTGCCGCGTTCTGCCTGGTGGGACTTGCGTTCAATATCACCGACCCCGAGGCGCTCGTCTGCGGCTACGTCATCGCGACGCTTCTCGCCATGATCTCGCCCGTCCCGCAAGGCGTCGGCTTCGTGGAAGCGGGGGTGACGGTGCTGTTCAGCGCGTACGACATCAATGCGGCCGCCGGCATGGCGAGCGTGCTGGTCTACCGCGGTCTGGTATTCTGGATGCCGTTTTTGATCGGCGCCGTGCTGATCCAGCGCACCAAGACGTTCAAAGGCGGCTCTGCTCCCAAGGCGAAAGAGCCCCGCTATGTCTCCGTGCCGTGCGCGGCCGCCGCGTCCGAGCAGTCGCGAGGAGCGGACGGGGGCTGCGCTGACGGGAGCGTGTCGGCGGCAGGCGAGGCCGCGCCGTCGCGCGTCGATGAAGACGGCGCATCCGAATAAGCGCGCGTCCGCCGCGCGCGCCGCATGCCACGAGAGAGACGGAGCATACGCGATGTTGCAACAGGACTATCTGATGAGGCTGCTTTTGCAGTTCGCCGAAGGCGTGCGCCGCAGTATCGAGCACGCGCGCCTCGATCCGCGCGAGGCGGCGGATTCGCTGGAAGAAGAGCTCGCCCGCGTGATGGATATGGACGCCGACGTGCTGTTGGGCTTGGCGCCCGAAAGCTTCGCGTCCATCGCGCGCATCGCCGTCGCCGACGAGCGCATCGCTGCGTATATCGTGTTCACGCTGGCGCTTGAGGCGCATTACCTCCGTTGCGCGGGCCGCGAGGCGGCCGCCGCGCTGCGCTACGGCCAGGCGTGCGCGTTCGCCGATGCGTGCGGAGTCCAAGCGCCCGGCCCCGACGACATTCCCGACGAATCCGATTTCGACGCGCTGCTCGCCGAAGACGGCATCGCCCCGCGCGCGTGACCGTCCGTTTCGCCTGCCCGATCAGGCAGGCGATTCTGTATTTATTGCGGCATTGAGGGAAAAAGCGTCTCGCTCGCTTTTGCGCCCCATGCGCGGCGGCAAAAGATGGTAGGCTGTGCGTTGCCATCTGCGGATGGCATGGTATGTTCCCATCGTAAGATGGGGTGGGTTACCTGGCATGCGCCGGGGTGTCGTAATTCTCCTTCGGGGGAAGGGAAAGAGGCCGAAAATGGCTGAAGGAACTGTCAAATGGTTCAACGCTGAGAAGGGCTACGGATTCATCTCTCAGGAAGATGGAGAGGATCTGTTCGTGCACTTCTCGGAGATCAAGATGGACGGCTACAAGACCCTCGACGAGGGTGCTCGCGTGTCCTTCGAGGTCACCGAGGGTCAGAACGGCAAAAAGCAGGCGAGCAACGTCGTCAAGCTCTAGGGCCGAAACGTCTGCGCGCGCGAGTGCGTGCCGTCGTGCGGAAAAGGAGGCGTCATGCCTCCTTTTTTCATGCCCGCGTCCGCGCCTGCGCCCATCGCGCCGCGGGCTTCGCCTTGCTTTCGCGTTCGCGGCGAAGCCCGCGTGCGGCGCATCTAGGCCCGGCGGGGCAGCGTTTCGCAGAAGGCGGCGAACTCGGCGAGCGTGCCGTGCTTGCACTGCGTCGCGTCGACGCCGTCTTCGGGGTCGATGAGGTGGTCGGTGACGAAGAACAGATCGGCGCCGAGGCGGGCTATGGCGCCGTCTTCTCTGGTGTTGTTGCCTACCATGAGCGCGCGCTTCGCTTCGACGCCCGCGCGTTCGAGGACTTCTTCGTAGTAGCTCGTCTGCGGCTTGACGGCATGCGCGCAGGCGTAGTCGGTGACGAATGCGAAATCGGCGGGGTCGAGGCCCGCCCAGCGCAGGCGGGCGTGCACGGCTTCGAGAGGGAACATCGGCATGGTCGCCAGCGCCACCGGGTAGTCGCGCTCTTTGAGGGTGGCGACGGCGCGCGCGGCGGCGGGGTCGGGCGCGGCCAGGCGCGCGATGTCGTTGAAGGGGCCTGCGTAGTAGCGCGCGAACATCGATTCGACGGCGTCGGCCTCAAGGCCCGTCTGCGTGCAGAACGCGTCCCAGAACACGTCGCGGTTGGTGCGGCGTCCGTCGTGGGACGCCATGGCTTTCACGCCCGCGAACAAGGCGTGCATGACCGCGGTTCCATCAAGCCCCTGTTCGTGGGCGAACGCCGCCGCCGACGAGGTGTAGGCCTGCATGAATGCATCGGTGTCGATAGGCAGCAGCGTGCCGTCCAAATCGAAGAAGACGGCATCGTAGGCGCGTGGTTCGTTCATGGGTATCGTCCTTTTCTGAAAGATGGGGAGCAGCTTAGGCAGAATGGTAATATAGTGCGGTTTCGGGACTTATCGACAGTCCGTTCGTATACGTAAAAGACAAGAGCCGTACGGCGGAAAGGGGCGTCCGTGAAGCTGTTGCTGCATGCGTGCTGCGGGCCGTGTTCGCTCGAGCCGCTTCGTCTGCTGCTCGAGGCGGGCTATGAAATCACGATCGCGTACATGAATTCCAACATCCACCCCGCCGCCGAATACGACCATCGATTGCGGACCATGCTCGATTTCGCCCGCAGCCAGGGCATAGCCGTCATCGAGGGCCCGTACGACCCGCAGGCGTGGGCCAACGAGGCGGGAGTCTACGGCACCGACCCCGCGGCGCGCGCCGACCGATGCCGCGCTTGCTACCGACTGCGCTTGGACGAGGCCGCCCGCTACGCCGCCGAGCACGGGTTCGAGGGGCTGGCCACCACGCTCACGGTCAGTCCGTACCAATATATCGATACGATCGGCGAGGAATTGTCCGCCGCCTGCGCCCGCGCGGGGATAGCGTCCGTGTTCCAGGATTTCCGCCCGCAGTATCTCGAGGCCACGCGCCGCAGCAAGGCGATGGGCATGTACCGTCAGAATTACTGCGGCTGCGCCTTTTCGAAGGTGGAGGCCGCCGAAGAGCGCGAGCAGCGCCGTGCCGAGCGCGCCGCCGAGAAAGCCGCCAAAGAGGCCGCCGCCGCGCCGTTGCGGGCGGCGCAGGAGGCCGAGCGCGCCCGCAAACGGGCCGAAAAGCAGGCCTACAGCGAAAAACGCCGGCGCCAGCGCGCGCTGTTGAAGAAGATGAAGGAGGAAGCCGCCCGCCAGGACGGCGAATAGCATGAGAACCGACGATTTCGATTACGAACTTCCCGAGCGCTGCATCGCCCAGGAGCCTGCGCCTGTGCGCGACGCCTGCAAGATGCTCGCCATGGATCGCGCGACGGGCGCCGTGGAAGACCGCATCTTCCGCGATATCTACGATTACCTGCAGCCGGGCGACGTGCTCGTGGCCAACGACACGCGTGTGCTGCCCGCGCGCCTTTTGGGGGCGAAGCGGGGCACGGGCGGCGCGGCCGAGGTGTTCTTGCTGCGCGAGCGCTTCGACGTGGAGCCGAAGACGGGCTCGTCGGCCGTTTGGGAGGTGCTCGTGCGCCCGGGCAAGCGCCTGAAGCCCGGCAGCGGCGCGGTGGTCGATTTCGCCGACGCGTCGGGCGCGGCCGTGCTTTCCGCCGAGGTCATCGGATGGGGCTCCGATGAGGGCAAAGGCGAGCGCTTGGTCAGGCTGACCACGCCGCTCGATTCGCTCGACGCCGCCTTGCATGCGGTGGGGCACACGCCGCTTCCGCCGTACATCAAGGGCTACGCGGGCGATGAGGAGATGTACCAGACCGTGTTCTCGCGCCAGGAGGAGAAAAGCGCGGCGGCGCCCACGGCGGGACTGCATTTCACGCCCGAGCTGATCGAGCGCTTGCGCGCCAAAGGCGTCGAGTGGCGCACGGTGGAGCTCGAAGTGGGGCTGGACACCTTCCGCGTGGTGGACGAGGACGACCCCGAGAAGCACGCCATCCATACCGAGTTCTACACCGTGAGCCAGGATGTGGTCGACGCGTGCGACGCCGCCCATGCGCGCGGCAACCGCGTGATCGCCGTGGGCACCACGAGCGTGCGTTCGCTCGAAAGCGCCTACGACCGCGAGCTGGGCCGTCTGCGCGCCCGCGACCGCGAGGCCACGAGCCTGTATATCCTTCCCGGATACGAGTTCGGCGTGGTGGACGCGCTGATCACGAATTTCCACGTGCCTCGTTCCACCCTCATGATGCTCGTCAGCGCGTTTTCCACGCGCGAGAACATCATGGCGGCGTACGCGCATGCGATCGAGAACGACTACCGCATGCTGAGCTTCGGCGACGCGATGTTCATCCACTAAGGTTTTCCGCCACCATCTTCCCGAAAGGAAACTTCTCTTATGGCACTTTTCGACGTGACGGTCGACGCGCGCGACGGCAATGCGCGCGCGATTAGCTTCGATACGGCGCACGGCACGGTGCATACGCCCATGTTCATGCCCGTCGGCACGCATGCCACGGTCAAGGGCGTGACGGTGGATCAATTGCATGCCATGGGCAGCCAGGTCGTTTTGGCCAATACCTACCACCTGTACATGCGGCCCGGCGTCGATATCGTCGAGAAGGCCGGCGGCGTGCAGAAGTTCATGAATTACGACGGGCCCATGCTCACCGATTCGGGCGGATTCCAGCTGTTCAGCCTCGATCACATGATGAAGACCGACCCCGACGGCGTGAGCTTCCACGCGCGCGATTACGACGGCAGCAAGCATCGTTGGACGCCCGAGAGCAACATGGATATCCAGCAGCGCATCGGCGCGGATATCGTCATGCAGCTCGACCAGTGTATCGGATACCCGGCCGACAAGGAGGCCGTGGCCGCGTCCACCAAGCTTTCGTGGGAGTGGGCCGAGCGCTGCTGCGCCGCGCATACGCGCGAAGACCAGGCGCTGTTCGCCATCGTGCAGGGCGGCATGCATCGCGACCTGCGTCTCGAAAGCGCGCGCCGTCTCATGGAGATCGACGCGGCGAGCCGCGCGGCCGGCCATAAGGGCTTCCAGGGCTTCGGCATCGGGGGCTATTCCGTCGGCGAGCCGCACGATGTGATGTTCGAGACCCTCGGCGCGGTGTGCGAGGCGTTGCCGCAGGACAAGCCGCGCTATTTGATGGGCGTGGGCAACCCCACGACGCTCGTGCGCGCGGTGCGCGAGGGCGTGGATATGTTCGATTGCGTGCTGCCCACGCGCACGGGCCGCATGGGCACGGCGTTTTCGCATCAGGGCCGCATGAACCTGCGCAACGCGAAGTACAAAGAGGATTTCACGCCGCTCGACCCGCAGTGCGATTGCCCCGTGTGCACGCAGTACACGCGCGCCTACCTGCGCCATCTGGTCATGCAGAAGGAGATGCTCGGCGGCATCCTTTTGTCCATCCACAATCTGCATTTCCTGATCGACCTGATGGCCAAGGCGCGCGCGGCGGTGCTGGCGGGCGAGTACGAGGCGTTCTACCAGGACTGGATGAATTCTCCCGCGGCGAACGATTACTAGGGTGCCAAGGCGTGCGGTGCGCGGCCGGCGGAGATGCCGGGGATCGCGCCGTCGAGGTGCTGGCGCGTGTCCAATGGCGGATGGCGTTGCTTGCAGTCGGAACGTCCCCATGGCGCCATGCAGCGCTGGCGCATGTCCGACGGCGCTCGGTGTCGATTTGGGTGCGATTGCGCCGCGCGCGCCGATGCCGGGGTCGGGCGCCGTCGAGGTGTTGGGGTCGGTCTCCGTCGCGGCGGTCGTGCGGGCGTGAGCCATCGTTTTCCGGCCTTCGTATGGGTGGCCTGTCGTTTCTCCGCCCGTCGCCGTGCGGGCTTTTGCCGGTTCTCCGACCGTGTTTGAGGGGCGTCGCGCGCACGTCTTTGGCGTTGTTCCGGCTGCTTCCAAGGCGCCGGCGCGCGCCGCATGAAAATTTTTTCAAAAAAAGTGTTGACGTACGCGGGGCATGTAGGTATTATTCTGACCTGCGCTTGAAATGCGATACGCACTGGGGTGTCGTCTAATGGCAGGACAGCGGTTTCTGGTGCCGTATGTGAGGGTTCGACTCCTTCCACCCCAGCCATTATTCAAGTCGCACAGCATGGCCTGGTCGTCTAGCGGTTTAGGACATCGCCCTCTCAAGGCGAAGATCGGGGGTTCGAATCCCCTCCAGGCTACCACGAATTTTCAAGAAGCCCTCATCGAGGGCTTCTTTTTGTTTCAAGGGCTGCACCCTGAGAGCAGGCCGCCCGTTATCGCGGGCGGCTTTTGTCCTATAACACCTTATAACCCTATATAACCTTATAACCCGGCTTTGATTCCCCTGGAACGAACCGCATCGCGCTTTGGGGACGCCTATCGATTTCGATCGCGTCGATCGAAATGCGCGGCATGCCGCGGTTTCGTTCGCGTAAGGGGCCTTCGTTGCGAGCGGTCGTGCGTCGCGTACCCGCTCGGGCAGCCGACATGGCGGTGCAGCCGTCGCGTGCGCAGGTCGCGCCGAGTTGCGTCGGCAAGGCGGGCCGTCGGCTTTCGACATAGGCGGGTCGTCCCGTCTTTGGGCGCTTTCGACTTGCGGTGATGAGGCGGGCCGTCGGCTTCGAGATGGTCGGGCCCTTTCCTTCGGCGCTTTCGGCTTGTGCTCGAATCTGCGTGGTCGTGCGGGATGTGCGATGTCGTGCGTGAATCCGCAAGGTTCGCGCACGGGTATGCCGTCGTGCCTGCCGGGTTCTATCGTTAGCATGCGAATCTTTCGGGTTCGTTTTGTTCGGCGGGGGAGCGTGCCATGGCGGTTTTCATCGGGTATGAATCGGCGTATGAATTCTGGCGTCGGGCGGATGACGCCAGGGGATCGGCGCTCCAGTGCGCGCGTGCGCGCTCGTCGCGTCGGCCCCGAGCCGTCGATATGGCGAGAAAGACGACACGCGCCGAAATCGACGACGTGCTTTGCCGGGGCGGCTTCGATGCGCCTCTTCATATCATGGCGTCAAGCCCGGAAGCGCGTTGCCGTTGCGAAAACGCAAGAAGCCACGTCTGTCCTGCGGCGTATCCGAAAGAATCGTTCGTCGTCGTGGAGGAGGGCGTTGCCGTCGCTTCTCCTGCGCTTTCGTTTCTTCAGATGGCGGAATCGCTTTCGATCGAAGCGCTTGCCGTCGCCGGCATGGAGCTGTGCGGGCGATACGCCGTCGATCGGGAGGGCGTTATCGTGTCCCGCCATCCGTTGACGAGCGTTTCGTACTTGAAGCGTTTCGTCGATCGGGCGCAGGGGATGCGCGGCGTGAAAAAGGCCCGTCGCGCCTTGCGTTTCGTCATGGACGATTCCGCGTCGCCCATGGAGACGTCGCTTGCGCTGCTCTTGAGCATGCCTCGTTTGCTGGGAGGCTACGGTTTGCCGCAGCCCGTGATGAATGCGCGCATCGACGCCGTCGAATCCGCCGATAGCATGGCGGTTTTGCGCGGGGAGCCGCGGTTTTTCAGGGGCGATCTGTGCTGGCCTCGAGCAAAGTTGTGCGTCGAATACGATAGCGACGCATACCATACGGGATCGGAACGCATCGCCCATGATTCATGGCGCAGAACGGAGCTTCACCTGGCGGGTTTCACCGTCGTCACGATAACCAAAAAACAGCTTTACGATGTGTTTTTGCTGGACAGGGTCGTGCGCCTGCTGGCGAAGCAGCTCGGTGTCAGGGTGCGAGGGGAGGACGTGCTTTTCGCGGATCGGCAAAGGAGGCTTCGCGAAGTCCTTTTGGGCGGGAAATTCCGACATTAGGGAAATTTTTGACGGGTATGGCGCGGGGAATGCGCGCCGAAAGGCGCCGTGATTTCTCCGACCTGGGAAAACGTTGGTCCGAATTGGTTTGGAAGCCTTGCGGTGGTGCGTTTTCGGGCCGAAATTGTGCCATATCCGTAAAAAACTGGTTTGATGGGTGTGTTTCGTGATCGGGCGCGTCGATTCCGCTAGAATTCGTCGCCCGTCGCCC
>JAUNBA010000026.1 GCA_030527325.1 Slackia sp. | reverse complement strand
CCGAAATGCGGCAGGGCCCCTCGCGCCCGCCGAAGCGGGCCGAGAGGCCCTGCCGCTTATCGCGCACCGATACGTTCGCACGGCACGTCGCGCCTTCTACACGAAGCGATAGATGTCCTTGGTGGCCTCGACGAAATCGTCGTAGACTTCCTGGGCGATGCCCTCGTCCATCAAAAGCTCGAAGGCGGCCGGCTGACCTTCCTCGTCAAGCTCGGTGACCTCCAAGATCAGCACCTCGCCCGACGAGCCTGCGGGCGATTCGTCGTCCACCGGGAAGAAGAACCCGTAACGGCGGTCGTTGTGCAAAATGAGTCCCAAGAACTCGAGCTGCTCGATATCGCCGTGCTCGTCTTCGAACTCGAAGACGATGCCCTCCTGCACGGGAGGAGCGAAATTGGGTGCGCTTCCTTCGCGGATCTCTGCCATGTTATTTTCCCTTCTTCTTGCGATTGCCGGTATGCGCGCGCGGCGCCTGCGATGCGGCGGCCGCGTCGGCGTCGACGGCGGCTGCGCCGGCGGGCGCCACGGCCTTCTGCTCGACGGGCAGCTTGCCCAAAACGAAGCGCTGAACGCCCGTGCCGTACTTCTTCTGCAGCTTGGCGAAGCGCTCCTCGCGCGTCTTCCACGCCGCATACAGCGGGGTGGCGATGGCGATGGACGAATAGCAGCCCGTCACCAAGCCGATCGTCATGGCCAATGCGAAATCCTTCAGCGTTTCGCCGCCGAACAGCAGCATGGCCGCGACCGGAATGAGCGAGGTGATGGAGGTGTTGAGCGAACGGATGAGCACCTCGTTGACCGAATGGTTCGCCATGCTCATGAACGTGCACTTCACCGAATCGGACTTCATGTTCTCGTTGATACGGTGGAACACGACCACCGTGTCGTACAGCGAGTAGCCCAGGATGGTGAGCAGCGCGGCGATCGTGTTCGGCGTCACCTCGCGGCCCAGCAGCGCATACACGCCCAGCACGATGACCAGGTCGTGCAGCAAGGCGACAACCGCCGTGACGCCCATCTTGTAATCGCGGAAACGGACCGAGATGTACGCGATGATCAAGACGAGCGACACCACGAACGCCAGGATGGAGCTCTGGATGACCGAAGCGCCCCAATCGGGACCGATCGTGGTCACTTCGAAGCTATCGGTCGACCAGCCGAACGAATCGGCCACCGCGTTGGCCGCAGCCGTGGCGTCTTCCGCCGACGTCGAGGCCGTGCGCACGAGGAAGCCTTCCTCGCCGTCGGAATCGGTGGTCTGGACCACCGCGTCGTCTTCGCCCGCGGCGGCGAACGCGTCGCGCACCTGCTCGATGGTCACATCGCCCGTGTTATGGAAGGCAACGGACGTGCCGCCCACGAATTCGATGCCGAAGTTGATGCCGCGCACGCCCACGAGCACCACGATGGCCGCGATGACCACGCAGGCCGCCGTGAGGAAGTACTTGCGCAGGCCCAGGATGTCGAAATCGCGCTTGATGAAGCGGCCGCGCAGCTTCTCGCCTTCGGCGAGCTGCTTGGCGCCTTCGACGTACGGCGCGGCGTTCTGCGAATCGGCGATGCCCCAAAAGCCCGGATGCTTGGCCATGACATGCGGCGCGAGCAGGCGGATGAGCGGAGCCTTGAACAGCAGCATCATGGCGATGTCGCACAGGATGCCGAGCGCCAGCGTGAGGCCGAAGCCTTTGACCGAGGCGCTTGCCAGCAAGAACAGCGTGAGCGCGGACACGAGCGTCACCAGGTCGGCGTCGATCGAGGTCATGATGCCGTGGCGCACGCCCGTGATGGAGGCGGCGCGCACGCTGCGGCCCATGCGGATTTCCTCGCGGAAACGCTCGAGCGTGAGGATCGAGGAGTCCGCCGCCATGCCGATGGTCAACACGATGCCGGCGATGCCCGCAAGCGACAGGCTGAACATGCCGAAATGCGAAAGCACCGCGAGAATGCCCAGGTACAGCGCGGCGAAAACCGCCATGGCCGCCGCGGTGATGAAGCCCAGGCCGTGGTAGAACAGCAGCAGATAGAGCATGACGAGCGCAAGGCCGATGGCCGCCACCAGCACGCCGGAGGCCAAGGCATCCTGGCCGAGCGTGGGGCCGACCGTCTGACTTTGGGCGAACTCGAAGCTCACAGGCAGCGAGCCGGATTCGAGCACGGTCTGCATGCTCTTCGCCTCATCGAGGGTGTAGCCGCCCGTGATGGACACGTCGCCGCCGGGAATTTCGCCCTGCACGGCGGGGGCCGATTGCACCACGCCGTCCAAGATGATGACGATCTTGCCCTTCGTGGGCGCGAGCTCCTTGGTGGCCTGGGCGAACGCCTCGGCGCCCTTGCCGTCGAGCTTCAGATTGACCGCGTAGTCGGTGGACGCTTCGCTTGCCTGACCCACCGTGACGCGCTCGATGTCGTCGCCGGTCACGATAGGCGTGTAGCTGCCGGGCTCGACATGCATCGTCAGCTCTTCTTCGCCGGTCGGGAAGCGATTGCCCAAAGCGTCGGTGACGCTTTCCTGCTTGATGTAGCCGCCGCTGTCGATCTGCTGGCGCACCGCCTCATCGGTAAACGAATCGAGGCGCGCGAACTCGAGCTTGCCCGTCTTGCCGATCGTCGCCAACGCCTCTTCGGTATCGGACAGGCCGGGAATCTGCACCAGAATCTGATCGGTGCCCTGCAGCGCCACCGTGGCCTCAGAGGCTCCCAGCGAATTCACGCGGCTTTCGATAATGGCGCGCGATTTCTCCATATCTTCGGCGGAAACGGCTGCGCCGTCCTCGCCTTTGGCGGTAAGCACCACCGACAGGCCGCCCTGGATATCGAGGCCCTGGTTGATCTTCTCCTGCGGCGGCGTGAACATGAACACCGATCCCAGGATGAGCAGCGTGGTGACGACAAGCAGCCACACATTGCGACGGCTTGTGCGCTGCGACGTCCTTTTCCGCTTCGATGACGGCTTCGACGAAGCCGAATTGCCTGATTTCATAATCTCCCTCTGCGAATCGAATCGCGCGGACCGCATCGGGGCGGCGCGCCTCTTCCCTACAACCTTCGTTATTGTGCCACAACAGCGGCCGCACAACGAACGCTTTCGCATAAGCGAACCGAAGCGGGCGACTTCGCGCGGCGCATACGTCCGGCCGACGCGCGAGGCATAGGTCGAAACGGGCGATGGCCCACGCGGGCGAGCGGCCGCACATCCGCCCCGCCTCGCCTGACGGGACGCACCGCCGGCTCTGCTCATGATGCGCGACGAAACGGCTTTCTGCGGACGACCCGAAGACGCGCTGCGAATTCGGCGCGAAACACTTCGCGCCCGGCGGGGTCGGGCGGCACGTCCGGCCGCCGCGATGCGACCGTAACGCACGAGAGCCCGAAGCGAACGACGTCGCGAACATCGAGCAACATGCGCAGCATGCCGAGCGCATGTTTCAGCGGGCGACGGGCGACG
>JAUNBA010000020.1 GCA_030527325.1 Slackia sp. | reverse complement strand
ATAACGAGACTCATGGTGCAACCTGCGGGCCGTCCCGCAGGATATCCGTTGTGCCGGAGTCTCCGCAATGCGCGGATTTTCGCTCCGGTCGTATGAGAAGGGAGCGAAATTGGACCTGTCCATTTTCACCACGCCCGAGGCATGGATCAGCCTTGTCACGCTGATCTTCCTCGAAATCGTACTGGGTGTCGACAACCTTGTCTTCATCTCCATCACCACCAATCGCCTTCCGGCCGAAAAGCAGCACATCGGCCGTAAGCTCGGCTTGGCAGGCGCGCTCATCATGCGCATCATCTTCCTGTGTTTCGCATCGTATCTGGTGCATATGACGACGGCGCTGTTCACCATCGACCTCGGCTCGTACAGCCACGGCTTCTCCGTGCGCGATCTGGTATTGCTCGTCGGCGGCGCGTATCTAATCTATAAAGGCATTTCCGAACTCGTCGATATGCTGCGCCTGACCGAGGTGAAAGCCGCCCATTCAGACGAACACAAAGCCCAGCACATGATTACCCTTCCGCAGGCCGTGGCCACCATCATGGTCATGGACCTGGTATTCTCCATCGACTCGGTCATCACCGCCGTCGGCATGGCCGACCACCTCATCATCATGATCATCGCCGTCATGGTCGCCGTCGTCATGATGATGATTTTCATCGACCCCATTTCCAACTTCATCAACGGCCATCCCGAAATGAAGATGCTCGCGCTGACGTTCATCGTCGCGATCGGCGCCCTGCTCGTCATCGACAGCATCGGCTTCCACACCGGCATCGAAATGCTGCATATGCCGCTTGAGAAACTCATCGTGTACTTCGCCATGGTCTTCTGCATCGTGCTCGAACTCATCCAGATGCGCTACAACAAGAATTTCGCCGCTTGGAAGAAGAGCCGCTGGCAGGAAGAAACCGCCGCTCAGATCGACGCGGTTCGCGCCGAGATGCTCGAGCGCATCGAAGCCGAAAGCGCACAGCGCTCCGTGGAGAAGAAAAGCGACGCCGCGTCGAACGACACGGCCGCCCAGGCAACGCCCATCTTCATCGGCGGCAATGTGTACATCATGGCGCCCGTCGACGGCGAAAACGCCGAAACCTTCCGCGCCCAGGTACTTACGGGCGCTGCCGGCCAGAAGGCCCTGAACGATCCCATCGAGATCGAATACGAAACGGTGGAAAACGACGGGGCTTCCGCATCCGATAAATAGCGGACGACGACGCCATAAAGCGAGCGTATAGCGCTTGCAGACCGAATACCGACGACACAGGGCTGGAAACCGACGTTTCCGGCCCTGTGTGCATTACGGGGTACAGAACGCAGAAACCCGGCAAAGCGGTCGCGCTCCATTGCGTCAAAGGAAAACACGCGCGTGATATACTGAAAAGGTTTGCAGGGAGAGAGAACGGAGCCCTATGAAACTCACCCGCCTATTCGACAGACGCACGACCGAGGATCAAGGGCCCGTGCGTTGCCTCGATGCGTCGGGGCTTACGCGCCCCTTCGACCCGCCGCGTCTTGTAATGGCAGTCTGCATCATCGCCGCAGGCGCCGCCGCCATCATCGGAGGCATGCTCGCGGCGCACACCATCGATCAGGTGCTTCACGGTGAAGAACGCGCCGCGGCCACGGTGGAAGAGAACATCGCGCGCGACGTATCCTACGATATCCCTTCCATGCAGGATTGCATCGCCCTCGATGACGCCTCCATTCTCGCCCGCTTCCAAGAAGCGGGCTTTACCACCTACGACCTGACCGGCGAAGGCGACTCCGGCATAGACGTCATGAAGCTTCCCTCCGACGTCAGCCTCGCCGACGCGGGCATCGCCCTGGCCGCGGGCATCAACAGCCTCGACGCCGTCAGCGCTTCGAAGTACCTCGTCGGATCGTGGCGCTTCACCGCCGAGCGCGTCGAAGGTACCGTCATGCGCGTACGTTACTCCGACATGCAGGCCGCCGATGCCAATCAGGCCATCCAGGCAGCCCTGCAAAGTCAAGGCTGGATGGATAATCCCGCCGTTTCGGTCACGAATGAAGGACAGGACGAAGTAGGCAACACCTACAAAGAAGGCAGTCTTCAGACCGCATCGGGCACCTACACCTGGCGCATTTCCGCCTGTGCACTCAGCGATGTATACGAAATCGCGGGGCTTCCCCCCACCGCTCAATATGTCGGCATCAAGATAGAAGCATAAGCGCATAAAACAGAGTTGCGTCGACGGTCCTCTATGCAGCTCCGAGGATTTAGATTCTTATCGATTCGGCTTCGAACCCCCTGTTTCGACGCGCCTCCATTCAGGCGAAGGATTCGAGCAAGCACGCTGTCGAGAAAGGCCGCACAAACGGCCTTTCTCATACCTACAAGACATACGAAAAAGACGGCGCGAGTTTTTCTTGCGCCGTCTTTCGAGTTTTCGCAATGCTAACCGCGTGTGCCCGCCCGACGCATGCGCGTGCGGACGTCATGCGAAATTAGCGAACGCCGTACTGATCGTAGTAGGCGTCGATAGCAGCCTTGATAGCGTCGTCGATAATCACGCGACCCTGGCATTCACGACCGTGCAGATGTTCGACGACCTCGGCCATGCTGACGATGGATGCCACCGGGAAGCCGTACTTCTCCTGCACTTCCTGCTGGGCGGTAACGATGCCGCCCTTGCCCACCTCCATGCGATTGAGGGACACGATCAGACCCTTCACCTCGACGTCGGCGGCGGCTTTGAGCTTCGGGTACGTCTCGTCGATGGATTTGCCCGACGTGGTGACGTCTTCGACCATGACGACGCGATCGCCGTCTTTCAATTCATAGCCGAGCATGCCGCCCTTATCGGCACCGTGGTCTTTCACCTCTTTGCGGTCGGAGCAATATCGCACCTCTTTGCCATACAGGTCCTGCATAGCGATAGCCGTCACGACCGACAGCGGAATACCTTTGTAGGCGGGGCCGAAAACAACGTCGAAATCGAGGCCGAAATTATCGTGAATGGCGCGCGCATAATACTCGCCGAGACGCTTGAGCTGCAGTCCGGTCACGTATGCGCCGGCATTCATGAAAAACGGCGACTTGCGCCCGCTTTTCAACGTGAAATCGCCGAACTTCAGAACATCGCTTTCGACCATGAACTCGATGAATTCGCGCTTGTAGTCTTCCATGTTCACTCCCTGGAATCGTTTTCGAACAACGCCGCTTGTCGCGCACGGCCGCATGAGGCCTGAAAGCCCGATTCGGAACGCGGCCGTTTCACTATACCATGCCCCTCGACCGCACCGCCGGCGAACGCACTCGAAGCACCGCTCGCGAAAATCGACCGATGCTGTTTGAGCAACAACGCACGAAGCAAGGCACGTTACACAAAAAGAGGGCCTGAACGGCCCTCTTGTGAATTCTGGTCGGGTTGACAGGATTTGAACCTGCGACCCCTTGACCCCCAGTCAAGTGCGCTACCAAACTGCGCCACAACCCGTTGCGTTTTCGGTTGTTTTTGGTTTCCCTCAAACGCAAGACGGTATATTACGCTCAATTACCCATCTTGGCAAGAGAAATTTCAAACTTTTTTAAATTATTTTCGAATAGCCCCACCAACCTGGGATGACACGAATCCACACCGCCACACGCGAGCGCAAAGCGGCGCCTGGACATACACGCCGCTTTGCGCTCACGTGGCAACGATCCGATGCGCGCGTTTCGAACCGCACGAAACGCGCGCCGTTCGCAAGCCCGTTAGTAAAACTCAGGCTTCAACGATCGGTCGAACAAGGCGGATGCCGCCTCCTGCGGATCGGCGCCCTCCCACAACACCGCACGTACCATTGCAGTGATAGGCAGCTCGACGCCGCGCATCTCGGCGAGCGCGCCGAGCGTCTTGCACGCCAACGCGCCCTCGACCACCATATGCGTCTCTTCGCGGTATTGCTCGAGCGTGGTGCCCTGCGCCATACGATAGCCGAACGTACGATTGCGCGAATGCTCGCTCGTGCACGTGGCGATCAAGTCGCCCACACCCGCAAGTCCCATGCACGTCATGGCATGGCCGCCGCACGCTTCGACCAGCCTGCTCATCTCCGCAAGGCCGCGCGTCATGATAAGCGCCGCGGTGTTGTCGCCCAAGCCGAAACCGTATGATGCGCCGACCGCGATGGCGATGACGTTTTTGAACGCCGCGCACACCTCCGCTCCCACGATATCGTCGCTGACGTACGTGCGAAACGTCTCCGTCGCGAACAGTTGCTGGAAAAACCGCGCCGTATCGCGATCGTTCGACGCCACCACCGTGCCCGACGCGATGCCGCGCACCACCTCTTCGGCATGATTGGGGCCCGTCAATGCGGCGATGCGCGCCCGATTGCCCAGTTCATCGGAAAACACCTCCACCGGAAGTTCGCCCGTGCCGGCCTCGACGCCTTTCGAGCAGATGACCACCGGCGTATCCGTTCCGATAAACGGCGCGATATCGCGTGCCACCTGGCGCAGAACCGACGACGGGGTGACGATGACCGCGGCATCCGCCCCCGCAAGCGCCGCTTCGTAGCTCGATGTGGCCCGAATACGGCCCGAAAGAGGGCAATCGCTCAGGTAACGAGGATTGCGGCCTGTTTCGTTGATGCCGGCGCACACCTCTTCTTTGCGGGCCCATATCCTGACGTCATGGCCCGCCGCGCCCAATACATGGGCGAGCGCCGTGCCCCACGACCCCGCGCCTATCACCGCAACGTCCATCTTCTTCCTCCTTCGCGCCGAAGCGTCTCGTGAAGCGAGAAGGCCGCTCGAGCAGCGGCCTTCTCGCGTACGGTCCCGCGGCATGCATACGCGCCGTGCGGCCGTCTATTCCTCCTGTTTTTTCTTAGCGCCCACGCGCGATTCCGTTCCGGATACCAGGCGCTTGATATTGGCGCGATGCGCCCACACCACCGTTGCACCCGTCAGCGCGTAGATGGCGATGGCAGGCCACTGCCCCCAGAAGAGAAAACACGCGATGACCGGACACAGCGCCGCCGAGGCGATAGAGCCGACCGACACGTAGCGGGTGACGAGCACCAACGGCGCGAAGATGCAAAAGACTTCGACGAAAGCGCCGATCGGACCGAAGGCGAAGCACAGCGCGCCGATTGCGACCGCGATGCCCTTGCCGCCGCGAAATCCCAACCACGGGCTGAAGATATGCCCCCACGTACAACCCATGGCGGCAAGAGCGCCCACGGTGGCGTCGTTGATGATCGCATCAGGATGCGAGGAGGCATCGGGCAAAAACAGGTACAGCGCCGCGGCGGCGATGCCGCCCGATACAAGCCCCTTGCCGAAATCGAGCAGGAACACCGCGATGCCGCCCGCCTTGCCCATGGTACGCATGGCGTTGGTCGTGCCGATATTGCCCGATCCATGCTCGCGGATATCGGTGTGATACACCGTTTTCGATATGATCAGGCCCCACGGAATCGATCCCAGCAGAAACGACGCCGCGAATACGCCCAACGCAACCGCTATCTCAGGCATCGTCTAATCCTTCTTCTTGAATTTGAATCGCACCGGAGTTCCCGTCAAATCGAACGCCTGGCGCAAGCGGTTTTCCAAAAAGCGCTCGTAGTTGTCGTTGACCAGGTCGGGGTGATTGACGAAGAAGGTGAATTCGGGCGGGCACACGTTGGTCTGCGTGACGTATTTCATCTTCAGCACCTTTTTGCCCTGGGATACCGTGTGGCCGAATTCGCGGATGCGCTGCAGCCACACGTTGAGCTTGCTCGTCGACACCTGGGAAGAGAAATGGTCGTACGCATTATCGACCGCATCCCAAATGCGCGAAACGCCTTTGCCGGTCAACGCCGAGATGCTGATGACCGGCGCATAGCCCACGAACATCAAACGGTCGCCGATGGTTTCGCGCAGTTCATCGAGCACGTCGCCGCTTTCGACGATGTCGCGCTTGTTCATGAGCACCACCATGGCGCATCCGCGCTCGGCGGCAAAGCTCGCGCAACGCTGGTCCTGGTCGGTCAGGCCGAGCGTCGCGTCGATGACGAGGATCGCCACGTCGGCGCGGTCGATGGCGCGCATCGCGCGAACGAAGCTGTAATACTCCACGTCTTCGTCGATCTTGCTTTTCTTACGCAACCCCGCCGTATCGACGATGGTGTACAGCTTGCCGTCATGCTCGACCGTGGTGTCGACCGCGTCGCGCGTCGTGCCCGCGACATCGCTGACGATGGCGCGCTCGCGTCCGATCAGCTTGTTGGTCAGCGAGCTTTTCCCCGCGTTCGGACGGCCGATGATGGCGATGTTAATGGATTCGGGCTTTTCCTCTTCGACCACCGGGATATCGCGGATGAAGCCGACCACTTCGTCGAGCAGGTCGCCCGTGCCGTGGCCGTGCACCGAGGAAATGGGCCACGGATCGCCCAGGCCGAGGCTGTAGAACTCCCACAGCGCCTCTTCGTTGTCGGGGTTGTCCATCTTGTTCACCGCGAGCAGCACAGGCTTGCCGCTGCGCTTGAGGATGCGGGCGACCTCGAGATCGTCGGGCGAGGCGCCGGTGCGGCCGTCGACCAAGAACACGACGACGTCGGCCTCTTCGGTGGCCATGATGGCCTGATTGCGAATGGATTTCTGGAATGCATCCTCGTTGCCCATCTCGATACCGCCGGTATCGATAAGCGTGAAGCGAACGCCGTTCCATTCGGCTTCGTGATACGAACGGTCGCGTGTGACGCCGCGCATTTCATGCACGATGGCGTCTTGCGCCCCTGCGATACGGTTGACGAACGTGGATTTGCCCACGTTCGGCCGTCCGACGACGGCCACGATAGGTAGTGCCATGTTAGATCCTTTAACGATTGGGCGGCGCGAACGCCGCATGAATGCCGTGTCCTAACCCGCGACCAGCTCTTCGATCTGCGCGAGGTATTCGGGTACGCTACAGGATACCACGGTAACGGGAATGCCCGCGGTATCGCGGATGTCGTCCACCGTCATATCATCGAGCGTGTAGCCGTCGGCGTTGAACATGATGCGCGGAAGCACCACGTAATCGCGCGCCGGCACGCCCCGGATGGCGCGCGCCACATCGCAGCCGCACAAAAGCCCGGTCACGTCGACGTTGCCGCCGAAATACTCGTTTTTCACCAGCAAGGGAACGAGACGTCCCGCAAGAGGGCTCGCCCCCATCATCGCCGCCATGCCGTCGCGCTGGGCCTCGCCGAACACGTAATACACGCGCGCGTTTTCCTCGTCGAGGATGCGCGCGAGGCGGCGCACCTGCTCATCGGCCTCGTTCCATTCCTCCATCTGGCTGCGTATGATGCCGATGCCGTCCTCGAACATGGAGAAATCGCCGTAATACCGCGCGGGCGGAATATGGGCGAGCAGGTCGCCAGGATAGGCGTTGCAATAGAACTCGTCGGCAAGATGCACCCAAGGATGGCCGCGATGCTCGATGGCGTAGCGCTGAAACGGCTCGACCGCCTCGATCACCGCGCGCGCGTCCTCGGGATCGTCGAAGCTTTTCTCGAAGCGCGTCTGATGCTTCGTGAAGCCGAGCGGAACGATGCCCACGTTCTCGATGCCTTCGTGCGTATAGGCCCAAGCGAGCGTCTTTTTCAGCTCGTCGCCGTCGTTGATGCCCGGCACCAGCACGATCTGGGCGTGCACGCGGATGCCGCCCGCCACGAGCCGCTCGAGCATGGCCACGCCGTGCGGCGCATGCTTGCCGATCATTTTCTTGCGCAGCTCGGGCGTTATGGCGTGCAGCGATACGCGCAAGGGCGATATCTGCCGCCCGATGATCGTCTCGGCGTCTTCTTCGCTCAAATTGGTCAAGGTGACGAAGTTTCCCTGCAGAAAGCTCAAGCGCCAATCGTCGTCGCGCAAGACCAACGTGCCGCGCGCTTCCTCGGGAAGCTGGCGCATGAAGCAGAACACGCAGGCGTTGCGGCATGTGCGTATGCCGTCGAACACCGCGCCGTCGAACGTGATGCCCCAGCTCTCCCCTTCGTCGCGGTACAAGACGACGGTGCCGCTTTCGCCGTCGAGATCTATGTAGGACAATTCGATCTCGTCATCGGCGGTATACCAGCGCCAGTCGAGCACATCGCGCAGCGGATGGCCGTCGACCGCGCATATCTTGCATCCCGGCTCGAAGCCCGCATCGTAGGCGGGAGAATCCTTCTCGACCTCGAGGATGACCGCCTCGCTGCGCACCTGGTTTCCGGGGTATTCGCGCGTCGCCGCGCACTCTTTGCAATCCATGTCGCTCCTGTAGAAAAAAGGCGGCCGCATAAGGCCGCCTTCCACCTATACGATACATCACCAGCCGAAATACGCCGCCGGATTCACCGCCGTGCCGGAAACGCCGTTCGGCGAGTTCACGTTGATCTGGAAATGCAGATGGGCGCCGGTGGAAAAGCCCGTATTGCCCGACACCATGATCTGCTGACCGGCAGAGACCCGCTGCCCCACGCCCACCAGAATCTGGCTTCCGTGCAAATACCAGCTCACGATGCCGCCGCCATGGTTCACGGTGACGGCCTGGCCGCCCGTGCCGAACCAGCCCGCCGTCGTGACCGTTCCGTCGGCCATGCAATACACCGGCTCGTAGCGGCAGCTCAAATCAACGCCCTGATGGAAATCGCCGATCGAGGGACGCCATCCGAACGGACTCGTCACGAACTTGCCCGGCGCCGGATTCACCCATCCCGAAACGCTCGTCGAAGGCGTCGAGGAAACCGACCCGCCGCCCGATTGGCCGGGCGCGGGAGCGGGCACGGACGGCGCGGCGGCGGCTTGTTGCTTGGCCAGCGCTTCCTCGGCGGCCTTGCGCGCGGCCTCTTCTTTCTGACGCGCCGTATCGGCATCCATGCGCACCTGCTCGATTTCGGCCTGAATAGCCAGGATGTCCTCGTTCATGCGATCGTATTCGGTCTGCAGCGAAGCCTGGGCGGTTTCCAGCTCCTCTTTGGCGACGCGGGCGTTTTCGAGCTCGTCGGCGGCGATGCGCTCTTGCTTGGCATATTCCTCGCGCGCCGCCTCGGCCTCGGCTTTGGCATCCTTGCTTTCCTGGACCAGACGGGCGTCCTGCTCGCCTATTTTTTCCATAGCGTCCCAATTCGTGACGAAATCCTCGAACGATTCGGAACCGAAAAGCACGTCGATGAAGGACGGCTGACCCTCGCGATAGATGGCCGATGCGCGATTGCCCAGCTTGACCTGCAGCTCGCCGATACGCACCGTAGCCTCGTCGATGCGGACCTGAGCCTCTTCCATGGCGGCGACGGCGGCGTCGTGCGCGTCGTTGGCGGCGTTGTAGCGCGCCAGCGCGTCATTGAACTGCTGCTGCAGCGTTTCGAGCTTCGCCGCCATTTCATCGGCCTGCGCCTGCTTTTCGGCGGCGGACGCCGCCAGCTCGTCGGCCTTGGCGTCGAGTTCGTCGGATTCGGCGGCGTACGCAAGCCACGGGAACAGCATCATGGCGCCTGCGGCGCCGGCCGCTTTGAGGAAATTGCGGCGCGTCCATCCGCGCAACTGAGAAGAATTCGTTTCGGTCATAAAGAACTGCTCCTGATCGTATCGAGCATCGCACCGGCCCTGGCGCCGCTTCTTACCGTTTGCTTCCTGCATCTCGATAATAGGCGCGCGCCGAGGCCTCCATGCTTCTTTTACAAGGTTTCCAGATAATCGACCACGGCGCATATCTGGTCGTCGGGGGTCGAGGCGCCGGCCGTCACGCCAACGGTCAGGCAGCCTTCGAACCACGAATCCTGCAACTCGTCGACGCTTTCGACGAAAAACGAACGCGCGCAGTGGCTTTTGCAAATCTCGTAGAGATGCGTGGTGTTCGACGAGTTCTTCCCGCCGATGACCACGATAGCGTCCACCTCGTCTGCCAGCTCCGCTGCGGAGTTCTGACGCTGGCGCGTGGCGAAACAGATGGTGTTCTTGACGACGGGCTCGATGCCGCGGGCGCGCAGCTCGGCCACCACGGCGTCGAGTTTCTCCTTGCTTTCGGTGGTCTGCACCACGATGCCCACCGGCTCGACGAGCTCATCGGGCAGCTCGTCGACATCGGCCACCACCGCGGCGCGCGCGCCCGCGTGGCCGCACAGACCCTTGACCTCGGGATGCTCGCATCGCCCGATGACGAGCACGGTGCCGCCCGCATCGCGCAGCTCGTCGGCGGCGCGCTGGGCCTTGGCCACATGCGGGCACGTGGCATCGATGACCGTCAAGCCCTTTTCCTTCAAAGCATCCATGACCTGGGGCTCGACGCCGTGGCTTCGAATGACCACGATGCCGCGCTCGATGTCGTCGATGCTTTCGACCGCCATGACGCCGCGCTGTTCGAGCTGTTCGACGACCGTGGGGTTGTGAATCAAGGGACCGAGGGTATACGTATCGTCCTCGTCCATCATCGCAGCCACGGCCATATCGAGCGCACGCTCGACGCCGTAGCATACGCCTGCATGTTTGGCACGAATAACGCGCATGATCACGCTTCCTTCCGTGACATATCGCGCCCCGAGAACGCGACGGAGAAATCTTTCGCATCGGGGAACAGCTCGCGCATGTCGACCTGCTCGCGCTCGACGCCGCGCGACAATGCGTAGCATTCCCTCATCACATACCACGATGCGGCATCGAGGCGGTCTTCCTTCGGGAGAAAGGCGAAATCCTCCAAGAAAACAGGCGCGCCGAACACCACCGTGATTTTGGGGAAATGCACCGTTTTGCTGCCTTTCGGCTTGATATCGGCCACATTGCGCACCGACGAAGGCACGATGGGAGCCTTGCCCATGCGGGCGATGAAAGCGACCCCCGCATGCAGGTCGGGCTTCGCCGTGCCGCGGCCGCGACGCGTTCCCTCGGGAAAGATGCCCACGGTCTCGCCGCGCTTGAGCATGGCGGCGGCGCGCTTGATGGCCCCGCGATCGGCGCTCGAGCGTTTGACGGGAAACGCCCCGACACGCGATATCACCTGGCCGGCAAGGCCTGCGGCATTCGCGAACATATTGTCGCGCGCCATGAAGCGGATCCACCTATCGGGACGCGCGGCGAGCCAGAGAAACACCGGATCGAGGTAGGAGACGTGATTTCCCGCCACGACGCAGCCGCGGCCGTCGCGAAACGCAGCGAGATGCTCGAGCCCTTCCACGCGATAGCGAAACGCCAGTTTGAACGCCGCGCCCAGCACGCCGTATACCGCATTGCCCACGCAGTGGGGAATGGCGCGCATGCCGTCGCCGGCGCGGCGCGCGCTCTCGCGGTCTATCGCCATATCCCACATATCTTCGTACGCGATCATCGCCTTACCCCCGAACGACGCGGGCCGCGCGGGCGCGGGCGCAGATATCGTCGATGACCGCCTCGATGGAACGTCCCGTGGAATCGAGACCCACCGCATCGGGAGCCGCCGCCAACGGCGCCGTCGCGCGGCTCGAATCGAGCTCGTCGCGGCGCACGATATCGGCAAGCACTTCGTCGAAGTCGGTCGACCCGATGCCGCGGCTCTCGTTTTGGAGCACACGACGGCGGGCGCGTTCCTCATTGCTCGCCGTCAAGAACACTTTGACCTCGGCGCCGGGAAACACCACGGTCCCGATATCGCGCCCCTCGATGACGAAATCGCCCGCATGGCCGAGCCTGCGCTGCTGGTCGACGAGCGCCGCGCGCACTTCGGGGTGGGCCGACACGACGCTGACCGACCTGTCGATACGCGCCGTGCGAATGGCATCGGTCACCTCGACGCCGTCGATGAACACGCGGCGCGGAACGGGGTCGCCTTCCACATGGCCGAACGCGATCTGCTTTTCGCGGGCGATACGGCCCAGCGCGGCGGAATCGTCGAGACCGACGCCGTTTTCGAGGGCATACCATGCGATGGAGCGATACATCGCGCCGGTATCGAGGCAATTGAAGCCGAGCTTTTGCGCGACGGCCTTGGCGACCGTCGATTTGCCCGCGCCCGAAGGGCCGTCGATGGCTATGATCATGAAACGCCTTTCTTCTCAGACCATGTTCGTATCACAAACGCATCAGTATAAAGCCAAACGGCACGACGGGAAGCGAGGCGTCGCGGCACCGGCCGAAAACTACAAGGGATGCTCGAGCGCGCGCATGTCCTCGAAAAACCCGGGGTAGCTCACCGAAACCGACCCAAGGCCGCGCACTGCGACGGGCGCCATGCCCGTCATGCCCGCAACGGCCCAGGTCATCGCGAAACGGTGATCGCCTCGCGCATCGAGGACGACCGCGCTCGGCGATGCCGCGCCGCCGCGGCCCTCGACATAGAGGTCGTCGCCTTCGCTCCAAGCGCGCACGCCTAAAAGCGCCAAACCATCGACGATGCCCGCGATGCGGTCGCTCTCCTTCACGCGCAACTCCGCCACTCCGCGAAACACCGTGGTGCCGCGCGCCTGCGCCGCGACAAGCGCCAAAACGGGAATCTCGTCGATAAGCGTCGCGATGCTGCAGGCAGGCACCTCGCACGCGTGAAGCGGCCCGGCATACGACACGCGTACGGCGCCCGCAGGCTCGCCTTCCCCGTCGTCGAAGCGGGATTGCTCGACCGCGGCGCCCATAGATGCCAGTACCCGCGCAAAGCCCGTCCTACCGGGATTGAGCGACACCCCTTCGATGCACACCGAACTGCCCGGCACCAGCGCCGCAGCACAGGCAAGAAAGGCGGCCGAAGACGGATCGCCCGGCACGCGCAACGCGCACGCTCTCGGTACGACAGGACCCGTGACGGATACGCCGCATCCGTCGTCGAGCACATCGACGCCGAAACGAGGAAACATCAGCTCGGTATGGTTGCGCGATGGAAACGGCTCGCGCACGCGCGTCGTTCCCGCAGCGTTCAAACCCGCCAGCAGCACCGCCGTTTTTACCTGGGCAGACGCAATCCGGCTCTCGAAATCGATACCGTGCAGCGACAAAGTCGGATGCACGACGGCAGGCAGCACGGAACCGTCTTGCAGATCGATGCGCGCGCCCATGCGTTCGAGAGGGTCGCTCACGCGACGCATGGGCCGCCGGCGCAGCGATTCATCGCCGGTCAACGAAACCCGGATGCCGACGCCGGCCGCGATACCCAAAAGCAGACGGGCCGTCGTTCCCGAATTGCCGCAATCGATCGGCGATGCGGGCTCTTTCGGGCCCGCATCGCCGAAACCCTCTATCGTGCCCGCCAGGCTCGCATCGGGCTGCACGGCCAACGCGACGCGCGCGCCTAAGCAAGCTGCGGCGCGCATCGAAGCGCGCACGTCGTCGGAATCGAGCACGCCCGAAAGAACGCTCGTCCCCTGCGCCATGGCGGCCATAAGCACCGCGCGATGCGAAATGCTTTTATCGCCCCGAACGTGCACGGTTCCGACAAGAGGACCGCGCAACGGCCTTATCGGCGCGGCGGCATTCATAAGCACCTCCGTTTCGAGAACGCGGCATTCCTACGCAATGCCCGCCGCCTTGCGCAACGCGCATTCTTCCTCCTGGTCGAGCATGCGCCATGCCCCTTCGGGCAGATTCCCCAAATCGAGAGGGCCGAAGCTTCTCCTATGCAGATCGATGACGGGATGACCGATGAATCCGCACATGCGTCGCACCTGGCGCTTACGGCCCTCGTGAATGGTGATGAGCACCGTCGAATCGCTGCGCGATGCCTTGACGAGCTGCGCTTCCGCAGGAAGCGTGATGCCGTCGTCGAGCAGGACGCCGTCGCGCAGAAGCTGCAGTTCGTCTTCCGAAACACGACCGTCCACGAGCGCCTCGTAGGTCTTATCCACGTGCTTGCGCGGATGCAGAAGGCCGTTGCCCAGCTCCCCGTCGGTGGAAAACAGCAGCAGGCCCGTCGTATCGTAGTCGAGACGTCCGACGGGAAACAACCCTGGATATCGATCGCGCGGCACCAGATCGGCCACCGTAGGCCGTCCGTAAGGATCGGACATCGTGGTGAGGTATCCCGCGGGCTTATGCAGCATGATGGTCACCGCGCCGTCGGCCAGGCGGACTTCGCGGCCGTCGACGGTCACCGTATCGATGCGGGGATCGACCTTGGTGCCGAGCTCGGTTTTCACCTCGCCGTTGACGCGCACGCGACCGTCGGTCATGAGATTTTCGCTGCCGCGCCTGCTCGCAACGCCTGCGCGCGCCAGGAATTTCTGCAAGCGCATGACGACGACGCGCTGCCCGCAGGCGTTTGCGTCGACCGATTCCTTGTTATCCGTCATGGGAATACGACTCCTCTCCGTCAGGGGTGTGCATCGCGGCATCGGACGCGGGGCGCGGCGAGCCGAGACGCTCTCGTATCAAGGCCTCGGTCGCCGCATCGGGCGCAAACGAAACGGGATCGGGCAGCTCCTCGAGCGACTTCAGCCCGAGCTGCTCGAGGAATTCCCTCGTCGTGGCGTACAGCATCGGCTGCCCGGGAGCGCGCTCGTCTTTGCCTGCTTCGCGCACGAGGCCCTTGTCGACAAGCGAGCGCAAAGCGCTATCGGAATTGACGCCGCGCACATGCGCCACGCGGGCACGCGTCGCCGGCTGGAGATACGCCACCGCCGCCAACGTCTCGAGCGCGGCGCGCGACAAACGCCGCGCGTCGCCCGAACCGACGAAACGCTCGAGAGCCGCATGATGGCGCGGATGCGTGCGCAAACTCCAACCGCCGGCCGTTTCGCACAAAACGAGCCCCGATCCGCGCTCATCCAAGCGCTCCCGAAGGCAGTGCAACGCCGCGCGCACGGCACGCGCATCCGAATCGAGCGCGGCGGCCAAGGCGGCGCAAGGCACGGGGGCGTCGCTTACGAACAGCATCGCCTCCAGCGCCGCGCACGCCTCGTCGTAAATCCCCGGTTCTTGCGACGTCATGCGACCTCCTCGTTTTCATCTCCCAAAACCGGCTCGACGCTGCCCTCGACGAAATCGATCGCGATATCGGCGAACGGGCCGCTTTGCGCCAAATCGACCGTAGCCTGCTTGTACAGTTCGAGCACAGCGAGAAAATCTGCCACGCGAACGTCGGTCGGAGCGCATGCGGGAGCGATATCGCTGAACATGACATGCCCGCATTCCCGAACGCGGCGGTGAATGCGACGCGCGCAATCCGCTACGGCGATGGTTTTTTCGGCCACGTGTTCGCTTTCCAGCAAAGCGATACGGGGACGGCCCGCGACCAAAGCCGCGATACCGCCCAGATCGTCGGCAGACACATCGCGCAAGACCGCGGGCTCGACATCGCGAAACTCTTCCCCCGGACCGCACGTGCGCGCATGCCGTCGACCGCATTGCTCGAAACGCCGCTCGAAAAACGCGGCGGCGTTTTTGAACTGTTTGTACACGAGCAGGCGGCCGATCAGCGCCTCGCGCGCCTCGCTTGCGGACAGCGTCTCCAGCTCTTCGCGCACATCGTCGTCGCTTTCAAGGGAAACGAGCGATGCCGCCTTGATTTCAAGCAAGGTCGACGCGACCAGCAAGAAATCGCTCGCCACCTCTAAATCGAGTTCGTCCATGCCTTCCATAAAGGCGAGGTATTGATCGGCGACGGCCGCGACGGAAATCGAGCCGATATCGATCGCGCGCCTGCTTACCAGCCGCAGCAAAAGGTCGAACGGCCCGTCGAAGCCGTCTATGCGGACGCGATACGCCATGCTCGCATCCTAAAGCGCGAACGGGAACAGCAGCCTGACGACGGATCCGGCCGTCGCATCGAGATACATGCCCACAGGATTGATGTGCAAAAAGTACGGCAAAAAGATAACGACAGCGATGAACACCGGCATCGCGTAACGCTGAACGCGATAATACCGCGCCAGCGCGCGATCGCTCAAAAACAGCGCGATGACGCTCGAGCCGTCGAGCGGCGGCAGCGGTATCAGGTTGAAGAACATCAAATATAGATTCACCAATGCGAACATAGGCAAAAACATCAGATAGAAGTACACGAACATCTGGCTTTCGGCAGCAAGCTCGGGAGCATGCGGCCACAAAAGCCACGCCACGACGCCCGCCAGCAAAGCCATGATCAGGTTGGCGGCCGGACCCGCCAACCCGACGACGGCCTCCCCCGTTCTTCTGTTCTTGAAATATGCAGGATTATACGGCACGGGCTTGGCATAGCCGAACACCGGGCCGCCGAGCGCCAAAAGCAGAAACGGCATGATGACCGTGCCGAAAGGATCGATGTGCTTAAGCGGGTTCAAGCTCAAACGCCCATGGCGACGAGCCGTCGGATCTCCCAGCTTCGCCGCTGCGAAACCGTGAGCCACCTCGTGAAAAACGATGGCGGGAACGAAGCTGAGCACCGAGCATATGACATAAGGAAGAGAAACCATAACTACGCAATCTATCGTGACGAACTACGGACAAGGGGGGGCGAAACAGCGACGCTAGCGAAGGCCCTCGAAGCCGATCTGGCGCATGGCCTCATACGCTCCGATGGCGACTGCGTTGCTCACATTCAGGCTTCGCAGCTCGTCGCGCATGGGGATGCGCACGCACGAGGACGAAAAACGCTCCATGTAGCACGGATCGAGCCCGCGGCTTTCGCGGCCGAATACCAAATACGAACCGGGGCGGTATGCGGCGTCGGCATACGAAACGCGCGCGTGCCCCGTGAAAAGATGCAGATCGTCGCCGGCATGGGCGTCGAAAAACGCGTCGGCGCACGGCCAACGCACGATTTCGACCTTATCCCAGTAATCGCATCCGGCACGCTTGATGGCGCGGTCTGTCAGGCGAAACCCCATCGGCTCCACCAGGTGCAAACGCGCGCCTATGCACGCGCACGTCCGTGCGATATTGCCCGTATTCTGGGGTATTTCGGGCTCGACCAATACGATATTCAACGGCTCCATCGCCTGATTCCTCCCGTCCGTAGCACGCTCCCTTCTCGATGGCGCGGCCCGCGCGACAACGGCGCCGACGCGAAAACCGATGCGTTTATGCCTGCTGTTGACGCGCCATCTCGGCTTCGAGTTCCTCGGTCAGCTCGAACCATTCCTCTTCGGCGGCCGCGAGCCGTTTTTTCAACGATGCATGCTCGGCCACCGCATCGGAGCTTGCCGATTCGTTGATGTAGAAATCGGGGTCGGCCATCAAGGAGAGAAGCTCGGTCATGCGCGCATTATCGCGCTCCATCTGAGCGTCAAGCTCGGCGATGCGCTTTCGATGATGCTTCAGCGCCGCATAAGCCCTGTTGCGCGCCTCTGCTTCCCGACGCTTCTGCTCCTTGCTCTTCGGCGCGCTTGCGCGCGGGGCCGTAAGCTCGATCGGCTTGGAAGCGCCGCTTTGAGCGGGCGCAGAGACCTTCGTCGCCTTGGAGCGCTTCTCTTTCGCAGCGCCGCGGCGGGCGCGTGAGCGCACCTCCCCTTCGGGCTGATCGAGGAATTCGTCGAGCGATGCCGCCGACAAATCGCCGCCCGCTTCGAGCTGCCCCGATTTGAACAGATAGTAATCGTAATCGCCGTCGTACACCGTCAGCTTGCCGGGAACAACCTCGATGATCTTGTTCGCCACGCTGCGTATGAGATGGCGATCGTGCGTGATGAGCAGGATCGTGCCCTCGAAGCGATTGAGGGCCTGCTCGAGAATGTCGGCGCTCGCGATATCGAGGTGGTTGGTCGGCTCGTCGAGGCAGAGCAGCGGCGCGGGCGCCACCAGCATTTTGGCCAATGCAAGGCGGCATTTCTCTCCGCCCGAGAGCACGCCGACCTTTTTCTCGACCGCATCCCCTTGGAATAAAAACGCGCCGAGCAGGCTACGGACCTGGCTGATGGTCCAGCCGGGAGCGGCATGGTCGAGCTCTTCGAAAACGGTGTTGCCCGCGTACAGCTCTTCGAGCTGATGCTGGGCGAAATACGTCTTGCTTACATGGACGCCGTACTCGATAGAACCCTCATCGGGCGCGATCGCCCCCGCCGCCATCTTGAGCAAGGTCGACTTGCCCGCGCCGTTAGGTCCGACAAGCGCCACCTTATCGCCTCGGTAAATGGACAGATCGAGCCCGTCGTACACGTGCTTTTCGCCGAAATGCTTCGTCACGCCGTTCATGCGCACCACCATATCGCCAGTGCGCGGCGGCTGGACGAAGTTGAAATGAACCGTCTTCTTCTCCTGGGGCACCTCGACGATCTGCATCCGCTCGAGTTTTTTCACGCGGTCCTGGACCTGCTTGGCCTTCGTCGGCTTGTAGCGGAACTTCTCGATGAAGGCGCGCATATGGGCGATTTCCTCGGCCTGCTTTTCGGCCTCTTGGCGCAAGCGTTCGATATGCTCTTCGCGCTGACGAAGATACGATGAATAGTTGCCCTTGTACAGCTGCATGCGTCCAGCATCGATTTCGGCCACGCGATCGACCATGTTGTCCATGAAGGCGCGGTCATGCGACACCACGACCACGGCGCCTTCGTAACCGCGCAAAAACCCCTCGAGCCATTTGACGCTTTCAAGGTCGAGATGGTTGGTCGGCTCGTCGAGCAGCAAGACGTCGGGCTTACGGATCAGCAGCTTGGCAAGCGCGATGCGCATCTGCCAGCCGCCCGAAAACTCGCTCGTCGAGCGCACCATATCGCCCTCTTTGAAACCGAGGCCGAACATGACGCTTCTCACCTGCGACTCGAGCGCATAGCCGCCCAAGGATTCGTAGACGTCGCGCGCGCGGCCGCACGCCTTCAGCTGCTCGGGAGTAGGATGGTCGCCCAAGCCCTCTTCGAGTTCCTGCAAACGCCGCTCCGCTTCGAGGACCTCGGATTGGCTCGATATGACCTCTTCGAAAATGGAGCGGTCCTCCATTTCGATCGCTTCCTGTTCGAGGTATCCGATTTGAGCGCCGCGAGCGAACACGATCGTCCCCTCGTCGGCGTCTTCATGGCCCGTAATGATGTTGAGCAGCGTCGTTTTGCCCGCGCCGTTAGGACCGACGAGAGCAAGCCTGTCGTGCGCTTCAAGACGAAAGCAGACGTCGGAGAACAACACGCGCCCGCCGAAACTTTTAGCAATATGCTCGACCTGCATGATCATAAGAATTCACCCATCCGTACAAGCGACCTGCCCATAAGGACAGGTCGCATTCGAAAACTCGCAATCGGCCGCTTCAGACCGCATCACCAATGCACGATCACCGGATCGCCTATCTGGATGATGCCGAAAAGCGCGGCCGCTTTATCGGCCGACAGGTTGACGCAGCCATGGCTTCCCACCGTTTTATAGGCCGAGGCATCGCCGAATACCGACGCCGCCTGCCAGGGGGCATCATGCAAGCCTACCATATTGCCGACGAAGGGCATCCAATAATCGACGGGCGAATCCCATTCGGGCTTATTGGTCTCGGGATCGACCGGCCCTTTCAAGGAAACATGCTGTTGGAGATTCTTCAAGTAATACACGCCCGTCGGCGTATCGTTTTGCCCGTCAGGCTTGCCCGAGACGATACCCGCGTCCCACAAAAGGTTGCCCGACGCGTCATAGTAATACGCATGCTGTTCGGATAGATCGACGTCGCAGTAGGCCCCCCAGTCCTGCCCCGGCGCCGTATAGCCGTTGCCCGTCGCCGCAAAGGGAATGCCCACTTCTCCGACGGTGCCGTTGTAGACGGCCTCTTTCAGCGACGCGGCAAGCGTGTCGGAATCGACCGCCCAGCCGTAATCGCCTCCGTTGATCTCGACCTTTTTGCCGTCGGGGCGGGTGTACGAACGCACGGAGCGCACCGTATTCAGCGATGAAGCCAAATCGTCGGCCCATGCTTTCATGGCGGATTCGTCGAGCACGGGTTCGAGATCGTCGCCGAAGGATACCCACTGCGATATCACCGACCCGTCCAGCTCGCCCACTTTAATGCCCGTATTCGAGGCCTTCAGCACGACGTCGCAGGCGACCATCGTATTCGCCTTGTCGGCGGCGGCGGCCAAACGGGGGTCGTCGGAAAGCACCGAAGGACGGATGAGCACGTCGGATTCCAGATTAAGTTCCGCCTGCATATCGGCCATGGCGGCGGCGGCCTGCTCGACCACCTTGTCTACGTCGATCTGCGTGCCGTACACCTCGGCTTTCACCGTATACGCACCTTCGGAGCCGTCGAAAACCACAGCGGCGTCCTCGCTCGGACGGGCCGAGGCGTTGAACGGATCGAGCGCGGCATGCACCGCTTCGCTCAAGGAGTCCGTATCGCTTGTCGCCGCCAGGCGCTCCGTTTCGTCATGCACGCCCGCTATACGCAGCGGCCAGGCCCACGGATCGGCGTCGGCCAAGGCTTCGCGCACGATAGCGTGCGCATCGACGCCTACACCCGCCTCTTTCGACGAGATGGAGAAATCGACCCCGGGAGCTTTCACATGCAAAACGTAATCGCGCTCGACCTCGGAGAGCAAAGAGGCTGCTTCATCTGCGGTCTTGAACGACACGTCAAGCTGTCCCAAAACGGTATGGGGGTAAAAACGACTCGTGAATACGATCGCGCCGGCGACGTAGACGCCGACGAGGAACACCAACGCCGCACCGAGCGTGATAGCGACGACCTTGCCCCTTCCCATGCGCGGCCCGCGCCTTGCGCCCTGCGCGGCATCATGCGCAGACGTCGGAAGCATCGCCGATTCCTGTATCGAAGCGGACGACTGTCCGAAGACGCCTGTTTCAGACGGCTCGATAGCGGGTATCGCCTCGGCTAAATCGATCGAGGATACACGGACCCCGTCTGTTTTTCCTTGCGCGTCGGAATGATCCCGAGAACCGTTCCGATCGTATTTGTCATGCTGAGCGCTCACGTGCCACCTCTATATTTCCCATAACGCCCGAGAGGCAGATTTCCAAAGACGAGAAAAGTATAACAGCCGCCTGCAGATGGAGTTCGCGCAGGCGGCGCTCATAAGCAAGCTTTCATGCTATGTCGATAAACGGCGCCCGACCGTATCGCCGATACAGGACGCCTATGAAAAACGAGCCCGCATGTTCGCTATGCGGGCTCGTTCGAATTACAAGTGGCTCCCCGGGTAGGATTCGAACCTACAACCTATCGGTTAACAGCCGAGTGCTCTGCCGTTGAGCTACCGAGGAATGTCATATGGAGAACACAAGACCCGCCGCAGCGGGTCTTGATCATTGCAAGTGGCTCCCCGGGTAGGATTCGAACCTACAACCTATCGGTTAACAGCCGAGTGCTCTGCCGTTGAGCTACCGAGGAATGAAATGGTGGGCGTTACAAGATTTGAACTTGTGACCCCTTCCGTGTGAAGGAAGTGCTCTCCCCCTGAGCCAAACGCCCATTCCATATGCCCTTTTCGCTTCGGTTGAAACCTTAGCTCCAAGCGCAGGACAGTATATTACGCACAAGCCATTCATTTTGCAAGCACTTTTTTCAACTTTTTTGAAAAAAGCCGGCGACCCGAAACGAAAACCGCGCAAACAAGACCGCGCAGCTACGAGACCTCATGGGGCTTAGCCTTGGGATAGAGCTCGTCGTAGCGAGCAAGATGCTTGCTCGTGCTCCCTGCGCTGCTCTTCGAATACGCTGCCAGTATCTCATCTTTATGCTCGGACGGAATCTCGTAGCCCACATCGACCGCCCAGGCTTCGGCCAACGCCTGAACGCGGCCGATCTGGCATTCGTAAAGCTCGATGACGTCGGCGGCCTGCGCAGCATACGCCGACGTGGAAGGAATGGCCATGCCCTTCAAGCCGTCGACGTCGGCCTGAAGCTCGGCGAGGAGCGTATCGACCGTCTGTTTCGCCTTCAGGCGGGCATCCATCGAACGCGCCAGAAACGACGCGTTGAATTCCTCGACGCAGCCCCCATCGCCGCCGATGCGCTCGTCGTACGCGGCGAGCTTGTCATACGCCGCCGCCAGGGATTCGAAAATCTCAGTCTCGCGCGGCACGTCGGCAGGCTTGTCTTCGACGGGGGCGACGGCGGGCGCAGGAGACTGCGCCGCTTCGTCATGCGCGGCTTCGGCTGCGGACTCGGACGCAGAAACGCCCTGATCGGAATCGGACCCTCGAAGCGGCACGGCTCCCGTGGCGTATGCGAACACAGCCGCCGCGACGACCAGTACGACAAGCGCCGCCACGACCCCGAGCGCCACGAGCAGCTTGTTGGGGCCTTTCTTGGCGCTATCCAACGAAAAACGCTTCGCCTTGGTATCGCTCGGCACCACGACCGCATCGCGGTCCATGCGCAACGTGGCATCGGCGGGAAGAGACCTCCCGTCGACGATGTCGAAACCGCGCAGATCGTCGGTGCGCTCGCGCGACCCATCCACCATCACGGTTTCGAGGATACGGCCGCCGCATTCGCCGCAAAAGCGCGCGCCCGGCTCCAACGGCGCGCCGCACCATGTGCAGAATTTGGCCATAGATCAGATGCCCTCTCCGTATCCGAAACGACGGATCTGATTCAGATCGCGCCGCCAGTTCTTCTTCACCTTGACCTGCAAATCCAAAAACACCTTGCATCCCAAAAGCTGTTCGAGGTCGCGGCGCGCCTCGATGCCGACGCGCTTGACGGCCTCGCCGCCGCGCCCGATGATGATGCCCTTCTGGCTATCGCGCTCGACGTATACCGTAGCGTAGATGCGGTACATATCCTTACGGCGCTCGTATTCTATCTGCTCGGCAACGACGCCGATCGAATGGGGAACCTCATCGCGGTAGCTGCGAAGGATCTTCTCGCGGATGAACTCCGCGACGAGCACCTCGAAGGGCTGGTCGGTGTCCATATCGGCGGGAAACCACTGCGGACCTTCGGGAAGCCAGCGCGCGACCGCGGATTCGAAACCGTCCACGTTGAATCCCGATTTCGAAGAAAGAACCACCTCGTCATCCCATCGGCCCAACGCACGCGCGGCTTCGAGCTGCTCGATGATCACGTCTTTGCCCACGAGATCGGCCTTGGTGATGACCAAGATCTTGCGGGCATGGCGCACGGCGCGCACCTGCGCGGCCACCCATTCGTCGCCGCGGCCGATCGGTTTGCTCGCATCGATAAGGAATGCGACGACGTCGACATCCTCCATGGCCTTGATGGCGCTGGTGTTGAGCTCTTCGCCCAAGGCGTCGTGAGGCTTGTGCAAGCCGGGGGTATCGACCATGATGATCTGCATGTCATCCCTGGTCACAATCGCGCGGAAACGATGGCGCGTGGTCTGGGCCGTGTTGGATGTGATCGCCACCTTATGACCGACCACCGCATTAACCAAGGTGGACTTTCCCGCGTTCGGGCGACCGACCAGCGTGACAAAGCCGCTTTTGAACGAATTATCTGCCATACGACGAACTCCTTCGTACCATCGACGGGCCGCAGGCCCGCGTCTTACCATCATGAAACCGCGCCGCGAACGCACTGTCATGCGCGCCTGCGCGCCACGAGCCCCGCTACTGCGGTGCAAAAACAGCGCCGTCTTCGCACGCACGGCGTCGCCTATCGGAATGCTCGGACGCGCGGTTCGCGCGTTCATAAGCCTCCACGATCCGTGCCACCAGGCCGCAACGCACGACATCGCGACCCCCCAAGCGGCAAAACGCGATATCGTCGAGCCCTTCGAGCACCTGTTGCGCGCTTTTCAGCCCGGATACCCCTTGTGCAAGATCGCTCTGGCTCGCATCGCCCGTGACGACCATCTTCGAATTGAAGCCCAGACGCGTGAGAAACATCTTCATCTGCTCAGGCGTCGTATTCTGGGCCTCGTCCAAAATGACGAAGCTATCATTGAACGTACGGCCGCGCATGAACGCGAGCGGAGCGATTTCTACGACGCCGCCTTCGATGAGCTCCGAGCACCGGGACGGATCGAGCATATCGAACAACGCATCGTACAGAGGTCTGATATACGGATCGACCTTCTCGGTGAGCGTGCCGGGCAGAAAGCCAAGGTTCTCCCCCGCTTCGACCACCGGACGCGTCAAAACGATGCGGCCTACGTCCCTGCGCTTCAAGGCGGCCACGGCCGCCGCCATCGCCAAATAGGTCTTGCCTGTGCCCGCGGGGCCTATGCCGAACGTGACGGAATGCGATCGGATGGCATCGATATAGCGTTTTTGACCTGCCGTCTTCGGCCGTATGACACGGCCGTGGCAGCTGAGCAGGACATCGTCGCGCAACGCCGCGGGCGCATACTGCCCCTCGCGTGCCGCCTCGACGGCGCGGCGCGCGTCGTCGGCATTCGGATGCCCTCCTTGTTCGACCATCTTCACCAGATCGCCGAACACCAGCGCCAACGCCTGGACCTCCGCTTCATCCCCTTCGAACGAAAGGACGCGGTCGCCCACCGTGATGCAGGCCGAAAAAGACTCCCGAACCGCGCGCAAGACGCAATCGGACACGCCGAGCAAGGCGGCCATATCGACGCCGACGCTTACGGGAAACGTTATGCAGGTATCGCGTTCCATGCGTGCATTATACAGGTTGTACGAGCAAGGCATGCGGCGCATGGATCGATGCGGCATCGCATCGCGCTTCTTCATAAGCACGGCACAAAGGCGGAAAAGTACGGCGCACAACGCAAAAGGGCGGCCGGATTCGCCCGACCGCCCTTCATGGCTATCACCCGCGAACGCGGATGCCGAAGCCT